>NZ_JBICWF010000002.1:187787-788261 GCF_043199595.1 Streptomyces sp. NPDC048584 | reverse complement strand
TGGACGCCGGACCGCAACGCGGGCTTCTCGTCCTCCGACCCCGGCCGGCTCTTCCTGCCCACGATCATGGACCCGGTCTACGGCTACCAGGTCACGAACGTCGAGGCGTCCATGGCCTCGCCGTCCTCCCTGCTGCACTGGACCCGCCGGATGATCGAGATCCGCAAGCAGAACCCGGCGTTCGGCCTCGGCTCCTACACGGAGCTGCCGTCCACGAACCCGGCGGTGCTGGCCTTCCTGCGGGAGCACGAGGACGACCTGGTGCTGTGCGTGCACAACTTCTCCCGTTTCGCACAGCCCACGGAGCTGGATCTGAGCGCCTTCGCGGGGCGGCACCCGGTCGAGCTGTTCGGCGGGGTGCGCTTCCCGGCCATCGGCGACCTGCCGTATCTGCTGACCCTCGGAGGGCACGGCTTCTACTGGTTCCGGCTCCGGAAGGACGCCGCGTAGAACCCGGGGCGGGGCGGTTTCCCCCGCTCCGCCCGGGGCACGCATGAGTAACACCCCGCCCACCGGCGGCGCCCCCTGTGGCGCGCCGAAAGAGGGGAAGGACGCGACGCCATGTCGGAAGCCGTCACACGCACCGTCACGACACCGCCCGGGCTCCTTGCGTCACTGGATCCACTGCTGAGGGAGTGGCTGCCGCGGCAGCGCTGGTTCGCGGGCAAGGGCCGCCCGGTCACCGGGTTCGCCCTGGTCGCGGCCACCGAGCTGCTGCCGCCCGCCGCCAAGCTCGGCCTGTACCACCTGCTCGTACGCGCCCATCAGCCGCTCCAGCCGGGGCACGGCGGCCCCGAGCAGCCCGGCGACTGCTACCAGCTGCTCATAGGCGTGCGCGAGGCGCTGCCGCCCCGGCTGGCGCCCGCGCTGATCGGTCATGTCACACGGGGCCCGCTGGCCGGACATACGGTCTACGAGGCCCTGCACGACACCCGGCCCGCCGAACTGCTCCTGGAGGCGTTGCGCACCCAGGCCCGGATCGGCGGGCTCCGCTTCGAACGGGACCCGCGCCAGGAGATCCGGTCCGGCCTGGTGCCGCGCCTGATGACCGCCGAGCAGTCGAATTCGTCGGTCGTCTACGGAGATACGTTCATTCTGAAGCTGCTGCGCCGGATCGTGCCCGGGATCAACCCCGACCTGGAGCTGCCGCTGGCGCTGGCCCGCGAGGGCTGCCCCCGGGTGCCGCCGCCGACGGCCTGGCTGGTCGCGGACCCCGACGGCACACCGGGACCGCCGCCCGCGGGCGAACCGTACGTGCTGGGCGTGCTCCAGCCGTTCGTGCAGGGCGCGACGGACGGCTGGGAGCTGGCGCTGCGGGAGCTGGCCAAGGGCGAGGACTTCGCCGCCGAGGCGCGGGCGCTCGGGCGGGCCACCGCCGAGGTGCACACCGCGCTGTCCCGCGCGTTCCCCACGGTCACGCTGGGTCACGCCCAGCTTCGTTCGCTGGTGGACGGTATGGCCGAGCGGCTGGAGGCGGCCGTGCACGCGGTGCCGGCGCTGCGGCCGTACGCGGGCGGGCTGCGCTCGGCGTACACGGCGCTGGACGATCTGGCCTCCGAGGGCCGCTCCTGGACGGCTCAGCGGGTGCACGGCGACCTGCACCTCGGGCAGTGTCTGCGCTCCCCGGCCGGCCGGTGGTCGCTGATCGACTTCGAGGGGGAGCCCGCCCGGCCGCTGGCCGAACGGCGGATGCCGCAGCCGACCGTGCGGGACGTCGCCGGCATGCTGCGGTCCTTCGACTACGCGGCCCGTTCGGTGGACCCGCCGCAGCCGGACTGGGCCGTGCGATGCAGGGCCGCGTACTGCTCCGGGTACGCGGAGGCGGCGGGCCGGGACCCGCGCACCGAGCCGGTGCTGCTGCGCGCGTACGAGACCGACAAGGCGGTGTACGAAGTGCTCTACGAGGCCCGGCACCGCCCGGAGTGGCTGCCCGTACCGATGGCCGCGGTGCACAGGCTCGCCACGGCCGATCTGACCTGACCCATCCGACCCGCGTCCAGGAGGCTTCGCCCGTGACCCCCCGCCCCGAGTCCAGCGGTCCGCAGCATCCGGAGCGACCGGAGCAGCCGCGGCGACCGGCTGCCGTGCCGGCGAAGAAGGCGGCTCCGGCGAAGAGCCCGGCCGAGAAGGCGGGGAGCAAGAAGGCAGGGAGCAAGAAGGCGGGGAGCAAGAAGGCAGGGAGCAAGATGGGCGAGGCCAAGAAGGCCGGGACCGGAAAGGCCGCGGTGAAGAAGTCGGCCAGGAAGGCCCCGAAGAAGACGGTCGTGGTGGAGGCGGCCACCGCGCAGCCCCTCCCCCCGGACATGGAGATCGCCGTCTCCCCCGCCGTGACCGCCGGCGACCGTGACCGGCTGCTGAACGGAACCCATCACGCCCCGCACTCCGTGCTCGGCGCGCATCCGGTGCCGGGCGGGGTCGTCTTCCGGGCGTTCAGGCCGTACGCCCTCGCGGTGACCGTCGTCTCCGGGGGCCTGGCCGTCGAGCTGCACGACGACGGCGACGGCTTCTTCTCCGGTCTGCTGCCGCTGGGCGAGGTCCCGGCGTACCGGCTCCTCGTGACGTACGAGGGGACGGTGCACGAGACCGAGGACGCGTACCGGTTCCTGCCCACGCTCGGCGAACTCGATCTGCATCTGATCGGCGAGGGCCGCCACGAGGAGCTGTGGACGGTCCTCGGCGCGCACCCGACGACGCACCAGGGCGTCACGGGCACCCGCTTCTCGGTGTGGGCGCCGAACGCCCGCGGGGTGCGGGTGGCGGGCTCCTTCAACTTCTGGGACGCCACCGGTTTCCCCATGCGGTCGCTGGGCTCGACGGGCGTGTGGGAGCTGTTCGTGCCCGGGATCGGGGAGGGCGAGCTGTACAAGTTCGAGATCACCCGCCCCGACGGTTCGAAGACGCTGCGCGCCGACCCGCTGGCCCGCCGTACGGAGGTGCCGCCGGCCACGTCGTCGATCGTCACGTCGTCGGCGTACGAGTGGGGCGACGCGCAATGGCTGGAGCGGCGGGCCGAGGTGCCCGCGCACCGGGCGCCGTTCTCCGTGTACGAGCTGCATCTGGCGTCCTGGCGCCCCGGGTTGACGTACCGGCAGCTCGCCGAGCAGCTCCCCGCATATGTGAAGGACCTCGGCTTCACCCATGTCGAGCTGATGCCGGTCGCCGAGCACCCCTTCGGCGGCTCGTGGGGCTACCAGGTCACCGGGTTCTACGCGCCCACGGCCCGCCTCGGCACGCCGGACGACTTCCGGTACCTGGTCGACGCCCTGCACCGGGCCGGGATCGGGGTGCTGATGGACTGGGTGCCGGCGCACTTCCCGCGTGACGAGTGGGCGCTGGCGGAGTTCGACGGGCGGCCGCTGTACGAGCACGAGGATCCGCTGCGGGCGGCCCATCCCGACTGGGGCACGCTGGAGTTCGACTTCGGCCGGCGCGAGGTGCGCAACTTCCTTGTCGCCAACGCCCTTTACTGGTGCGAGGAGTTCCACATCGACGGGCTGCGGGTGGACGCGGTCGCCTCGATGCTCTACCTCGACTACTCACGCGAGCCGGGACAGTGGACGCCGAACGAGCGGGGCGGCCGGGAGAACCTGGACGCGGTGGCGTTCCTCCAGGAGATGAACGCGACCGTGTACCGCAGGGTGCCGGGGGTCGTGACTGTCGCGGAGGAGTCCACCGCCTGGGACGGCGTCACCCGCGCCACCCACCACGAGGGCCCGAGCGGCTTCGGCGGGCTGGGGTTCGGGCTGAAGTGGAACATGGGCTGGATGCACGACTCCTTGCAGTACATGAGCCACGGGCCGGTCCACCGCCGCTACCACCACGGCGAGATGACGTTCTCGATGGTGTACGCGTACAGCGAGAACTACGTGCTGCCGATCTCCCACGACGAAGTCGTCCACGGCAAGGGGTCGTTGGTGTCCAAGATGCCGGGCGACTGGTGGCAGCAGCGGGCCGACCTGCGGGCCTACCTGGGCTTCATGTGGGCGCATCCGGGCAAGCAGCTGCTCTTCATGGGGCAGGAGTTCGCGCAGGGCGCCGAATGGTCGGAGGCGCACGGCCCGGACTGGTGGCTGCTGGACCCGCACTACGGCGCCGAGGCCGACCATCGCGGGGTGCGCGATCTGGTGCGGGACCTCAACGCCGTGTACGGGCGCACCCCGGCGCTGTGGCAGGGCGACACCGAGCCGTCCGGTTTCCGGTGGGTGACGGGGGACGCGGCCGAGGACAACGTCTTCGCGTTCCTGCGCTACGACGCCGACGGCTCCCCGCTGCTCGCGGTGTCCCACTTCGCCCCGGTGGTACGGCACGACTACCGCGTCGGCGTCCCGGACGACGTGCCCGCTTGGCACGAGGCCCTGAACACGGACGCGGCCCGCTACGGCGGCACCGACGTCACCCACCCGGACCCCCTGAAGCCGGACCCCCAGGGCCGACACGGCTTCCCGGCCTCGATCCGCCTGACCCTGCCACCCCTGGCAACGGTATGGCTACGCCCGGCCTAGCATCAGCGGCCCTACGGGCGCGGGGCCGCATCCATGTGCGGCTACCGCCGCACGGACGCGACCGCCACAACACGCCCCCGACACCGGGCCCCGCCGCACCCTGACAGCACCGCGCGGGCCACACCCTCAGGGGCGCGGGCCCGCATCACCATGCGGCTACCGCCGCACGGGCGCGACCAGCCACAACGCACCCCGCACCCCGCACCCCGCACCCCGCACCCCGCACCCGCTACACCACATCCACCAACCCCTTCGGCAGCGCCTCAGCGTGCAGAATCCCCAGCCGCTGGGTGGCCCGGGTGAGCGCCACATACAGATCGCTCGTTCCATACCGCCCCGGCTCCACGACCAGCACGGAGTCGAACTCCAACCCCTTCGCCTGACGCGGGTCGAGCAGGACGACCGCCTGCGCCAGATCAGGTTCCGCACCCGCCGTCACCCCGTCGAGCCGGGCGGCCAGCCCACGATGCAACGCGCGCGGCGCGATGACCGCCAACCGCCCCTCCTCCGGCAGGAGTTCCGCAACCGCCCCGGCCACCGCCCCGGCCAAGTCATCCGTCGCACGCACCCAGGGCCGCAGGCCAGTGCTCCGCACCGAGCCCGGCGGCTCGAAATCCGGGTGCTCCGCACGGACGACCGCCGCGGCGACATCCATGATCTCGGCCGGCGTGCGGTAGTTGACGGCCAGCCGGTTGTGCTCCCACCGGTCCTCGACGTAGGGGGCGAGGATGTCCGCCCAGACGCCGACACCACCCGCCTCCGAGGTCTGGGCCGGGTCGCCGACCAGAGTCATCGCACGGGTCGGACTCCGCCGCATCAGCAGCCGCCACGCCATCGGGGAGAGCTCCTGCGCCTCGTCGACGATGATGTGCCCAAACGCCCAGGTGCGGTCGGCGGCGGCGCGTTCGGCGGCGCTGCGGTGGTCGTCCTCCTCGTGCCGTTCCGCGAAGCGTTCCGCGTCGATGATGTCGTGAGCGGACAGCACCTCGGAGGAGTCCGGGTCGGCGTCCTCCTTGTCCTCGAACTCGAAGGTGCGGGAGGCGTAGGACACGTCCAGGACGCCCTGCGCGAAGGCGATCTGCGTCCGCCGTTCGCGTTCGGCGTGCTCGCGGGCGAGCCGGTCGTCCTCACCGAGGAGTTCGGCGGCCTCGTCGAGCAGGGGCACGTCGGAGACGGTCCAGTGCCGGGTGACGGGCCGGCGGACCGCGGCGGCGTCCTCGTCGGACAGGTGGCCCTCGGGCGCGGCGAGGAGGTCGGCGACGAGGCGCTGCGGGGTGATCCGGGGCCACAACCGGTCGACGGCGGACCAGACTTCACGGTTGTCGGCGAGTTCGTCGCGGATCTGGGTGATGTCGCTGGGGTCGAGCAGGTTGGAGCCGTCGTAGGGGTCGGTGCCGATGCGTTCGGCGACCATGTCGGTGAGCGCGTTGAGGATGTGCCCCTCGAAGTGCTCCCGGGCCACGTTGTGCGGCAGGCCGGCGGCGCGGGTGCGCTCGCGGGCGACGTTCACCAGGCCGTCGTCGAGCATGAGGATCTCGCGGTCGTGCTCGATCGCGATCACGGGGTCGGGCAGCGCCTGCCGGTCGCGTACGGCGTCGGCGAGGACGTCGGCCATCGCGGCACGGCCCTTCACCGCGGCGGCCTCGGGGGTGTCGGTCCGGGTGGTCCGCACACCGGGGTACAGCTCGCCGACGGTCGCGAGGAGCACGCCGGTCTCGCCGAGGCTGGGCAGCACCTCGCCGATGTAGCCGAGGAACGCGGGGTTGGGGCCGACGATCAGGACGGCACGCCGGGCCAGCAGTTCGCGGTGCTCGTAGAGGAGGTAGGCGGCGCGGTGCAGGGCGACGGCGGTCTTGCCGGTGCCGGGGCCGCCCTCGACGACCAGGACGCCGCGGTGCGGGGCGCGGATGATGCGGTCCTGGTCGGCCTGGATGGTGCGCACGATGTCGCCCATGCGGCCGGTGCGTGCGGAGTTGAGCGCGGCGAGCAGGACGGCGTCGCCGGTCGGGTCCTCGTGGCCGGTGCGGGTGTCGTCGCCGAGGTCGAGGATCTCGTCGTGCAGGGCGGTGACCCGGCGGCCCTCGGTGGAGATGTGCCGGCGGCGCCGCAGCCCCATCGTGGTGTGGCCGGTGGCCAGGTAGAACGGGCGGGCGACGTCGGCACGCCAGTCGATGAGGACGGGGGTGCGTTCGGTGTCGTCGGCGCGCAGGCCGATCCGGCCGATGTGGTGGGTGTCGCCGGAGGTGAGGTCGATACGGCCGAAGCAGAGGGAGCCGTCTACGGCGTTCAGCGCGGCGAGCAGCCCGGAGCGCTCGGCGACGAGGATGTCCCGCTCCAGCCTGGCCTGCCTGGGGGTGTGGCCCTGTGCGAGGGCCTCCGTGACGGACACCTCGGCGTCGCCGCGCAGGGCGTCCACGCGTGCGTACAGTCCGTCGACGAATTGCTGTTCCTGCCGCAATTCATCGTCCGGCAATTCGGTGTTTGACAATTCCGCTCCCGCCCGGATACACTGTGGCTACTGAACTTCATTGCGGCTTCTTGCTTTTGAAGTCGCGAATCAATAAATATACGCAAAGAGAACCCCCGGGCGCAATTGCCCGGGGGTTCTCTTGTGTCAGGTGCCAGGTCAGAGCACGTCCGCCAGCTCCTCCAGGAGCCGCCGCTTCGGCCTTGCCCCCACCATCGACCGCAGCGGCTCCCCGCCCCGGAAGATGATGAAGGTCGGCATCGACAGCACCCTGTAGGCATGGGTCGTATCCGGATTGACGTCCACGTTCAGCTGGACGACCTTCAGCCGGCCCTCCTCCTCGGCGGCCAGTGCGCTCAGCACCGGCGCCATCTGCCGGCACGGCGGACACCAGTCGGCGGTGAACTCCACCAGCACCGGCAGCTCCGCCTCGATCACCTCTCGTCCGAAGTCCGCGTCCGTGACCTCCGGCACTCCGCTCACCGCAGCTCCCCTCCCAGTTCGCACACCGGTTCCGGACCGCCCGGAACCCCCGCGTCGGCGGCCAGCACGTCCCGCGCCGACTCCGCCCGCGCCAGCTGCTCCCCGACCTTCGCCCGTACGGCACTCAGCTCGCCGATCAGGGCGTCCAGCTCGTCCAGCTTGCGCCGGTAGACCTGGAGCGAGGCGGGGCAGGAGTCACCCTCGGGATGCCCGGCCCGCAGACACTCCACGAAGGGCCGGGTCTCCTCCAGACCGAACCCGAAGTCCTGGAGCGTGCGGATCTGCCGCAGCAGCTTCAGATCGCTCTCGTCGTAGGTCCGGTAACCGTTGCCGGTGCGCCGCGCGGACAGCAGCCCACGGGATTCGTAGTACCGCAGCGTGCGCGTGGTGGTCCCGGCGCGTGCGGCCAGCTCGCCGATTCGCATACGGACGAACGTAAGCCCTGACGCGGACGTCAAGGCAAGGGCTGCCCGGAGCCGGACATGACCGAGCGGCCGGGCTCACGGGGGTGGAGACCGGCCGCTCGGCGGCTGTGGAGGCCCGGATACGGGTGGCGGGCCTCCGGCCACCGGGCGGCTGAGCTACGGGGGGAGTGTCCCAGCCGCCCGGGTCTGCGGGGTGCGGTGCGGGCCGTCAGGCCTTGGCGAGCTCCTTCTCGCCGCCCTGCCCGGCGTGGACGTCGTCCGCGCCGGCGTGGTCGTCCAGGAGCGTCTGCTCGTCGAAGGGGGCCTTGCCGGCGAGGACCTCGTCCACCCGGTCCCGGTCGATCTCCTTCGTCCAGGTGCCGATCAGGACGGTGGCGACGGCGTTGCCCGCGAAGTTGGTGAGGGCGCGGGCCTCGCTCATGAAGCGGTCGATACCGACGATGAGGCCGATGCCGTCCACCAGGGCGGGCTTGTGCGACTGCAGACCGCCGGCCAGGGTGGCGAGACCCGCGCCGGAGACACCGGCCGCGCCCTTCGAGGCGACCAGCAGGAACAGCAGCAGCGGGATCTGCTCGCCGATCGACATCGGCGTACCCATGGCGTCCGAGATGAACAGCGAGGCCATGGTCATGTAGATCATGGTGCCGTCGAGGTTGAAGGAGTAGCCGGTCGGGACGGTGATGCCGACGACCGGCTTGCTGACGCCCAGGTGCTCCATCTTCGCGATGAGCCGGGGCAGCGCCGACTCGGACGAGGACGTGGACAGGATCAGCAGGAACTCGCGGCCCAGGTACTTGAAGAGCGAGAGGACGTTGACGCCCGCGACGACCCGCAGCATCGTGCCCAGCACCAGGAAGATGAACAGCACACAGGTGGTGTAGAAACCGAGCATCAGCACGGCCAGGCTCTTGAGCGCGTCGACTCCGGCCGAGCCGGTGACCGCGGCGATGGCGCCGAAGGCACCGATCGGGGCCGCCCACATGATCATCGCCAGGACGCGGAAGACGAGGCGCTGGATGTGCTCGATGCCGCGCAGGACGGGCTGTCCGGCGGAGCCCATGGCCTGCAGCGCGAAGCCGCAGAGCAGGGCGATCAGCAGGGTCTGCAGGACCTCGCCGGCGGTGAACGCCGAGACGATCGTGGTCGGGATGATGCCCATCAGGAAGTCGACGGTGCTCTTGGCCTCCGCGTCGACCTGCGCCTGGCCGGTCTCCTTGACGGCGTCGGTCACGGCGAGGCCGGTGCCCGGGTCCAGGATGTTGCCGACGATCAGGCCGATGGCGAGCGCCACGACCGACATCACCAGGAAGTAGGCCAGGGCGATACCGCCGACGGCGCCCACCTTGGCGGCCTTCCGCACCGAGCCGATGCCCAGGACGATGGTGCAGAAGATGATCGGCGAGATCATCATCTTGATCAGGTTCACGAACCCGGTGCCGAGCGGCTTCAGCTCGGTCGCGAAGTCGGGCGCGAGAAGACCGACGGCGATGCCGAGGGCGACGGCGATGATCACCGCTATGTAGAGAAAGTGCGTGCGGTCCCGCTTGGCTTTGGGTGCAGGTGCCGTAGCGGCAGTGGTGGTCACGGCGGCCCTCCTTGACGACGTCGTCGGCATCACCGGCGTGCGGCTCACGTCCGGGGAGATTCGGATCAGGGCCGGTGGACAGCCCTGGGGGAATGCCGTGACTATGTCTCGCCCTGTGAGCGCGGTCACCCTTCCGTTCATTTAGTTCACCGCACAACCGGAAGGCAGACTGGCAGGCATGCGCATCCCCCTCCCCCGGCCCCGCAGCCTCGCGGGTCAGCTCTTCGCCATGCAGGCCGTGCTCATCACGGTCGTCGTGGCCGGGTCCGCGCTGTTCACCTACGTCAGTGACCGCAGCCAGGCCGAACAGGCGGCGGAACGTCACGCCACCGCGGTGACCCGGTCCGTCGCCGACTCCCCGTCCGTACGGGAGGCGATCCGTACGCCCGACCCGTCCGCGAAGCTCCAGCCGTACGCGGTGGAGGTGGTGCGGGACACCGACGTCGACTTCGTCACGATCATGGATCCACGGGGTATCCGCTGGACGCACCCCGACCCGGACCAGATCGGCCTCGTCTTCCAGGGCAACACGGCCCCGGCGCTGGCGGGCCGTACGTTCACCGAGACCTACACCGGTACCCTCGGCCCGTCGGTCCGGGCGGTCACCCCGATCCTGGACGGCGAGCGGATCGTCGGCATGGTCAGCGCCGGCATAAGGGTCGAGCAGATCAGCCAGCGCGCCCAGGGACAGCTGACGGCACTGATCGTGGTCGCGGCCGGCGCCCTCGGACTCGGCGCGATCGGCACGTACGTCATCAACGCACGGCTGCGCCGGCACACCCACGGGATGAACGCGGACGAGCTCAGCCATATGCACGACTACCATCAGGCCGCGCTCCACGCCGTGCGCGAGGGGCTGCTGATGCTGGACGGGCAGTACAGGGTGGCGCTGATCAACGACGGCGGCCGGGAGCTGCTGGGTGTGAACCAGGACGAGGACGGAGCGGATGTCGTGGGCAGATCGGTGGCGGAGCTGGGCCTTCCGGCTCCGCTGACGGGCGCGCTGCTCGCCTCGGAGCCCCGGGTGGACGAGGTGCACCTGGCGGCGGACCGGGTCCTGGTGGTGAACACCTCGCCGGTCACCGGCGGCCAGCGGCGCGGCTCGGTGGTGACCCTGCGGGACGTGACCGAGCTCCAGTCGCTGACGGGTGAGCTGGATTCCGAGCGCGGCTTCACACAGGCACTGCGGTCGCAGGCGCACGAGGCGGCGAACCGGCTGCACACCGTGGTCTCGCTGATCGAGCTGGGCCGGGCGGACGAGGCGGTCGACTTCGCGACCGCGGAACTGGAACTGGCGCAGGCGCTCACCGACCAGGTGGTGGCGGCGGTGAGCGAACCGGTCCTCGCCGCGCTGCTGCTGGGCAAGACGGCCCAGGCGAACGAGCGCGGCGTGGAACTGGTCGTCTCGGACGACAGCCGCCTGGACGACGGCCTGCTCCCGGACACCCTGCCCGCCCGCGACCTGGTCACCATCCTCGGCAACCTCATCGACAACGCCGTGGACGCCGTACAGGGCGGCGTCGGCCCCCGGGTGACGGTGACGGCCCTGACCGAGGAGTCCGGCGCGGAGCTGATCCTGCGGGTCTGCGACACCGGCCCCGGAGTGGACCCGGACCACGCGGAGGCGGTCTTCCAGCGCGGCTTCACCACCAAACCGTCCGGCTCCGGCGGGCGCGGTCTGGGCCTCGCCCTGGTCAGCCAGGCGGTGGCCCGGCACGGCGGCTCCCTGTCGGTGGCCACCGCCGCCGGGGGAGGCGCGGCCTTCGAGGCCCGGCTGCCCCTGCGGGAGGCCGCCGTCACGAAGAGTCCGGGAGGCGCCGTATGAGCGGGGAGTCCATCAGAGTGCTGGTCGTCGAGGACGACCCGGTCGCCGCCGACGCCCACGTCATGTACGTCGACCGCGTCCCCGGCTTCGTCGCCGTGGGCAAGGCCCACACCGGCGCGGAGGCCCGGCGGGCGCTGGACCGCACCCCCGTCGACCTGCTCCTCCTCGACCTCCACCTGCCCGACGTGCACGGACTGCAGCTGGCCCGCTCCCTGCGCGCGGCCGGTCACCACGCCGACGTCATCGCGGTGACGTCGGCGCGGGACCTCGCGGTCGTACGCGAGGGGGTCTCCCTCGGCGTCGTCCAGTACGTCCTCAAGCCGTTCACCTTCGCGACCCTGCGGGACCGGCTGGTGCGGTACGCCGAGTTCCACGCGGCGGTGGGGGAGGCGAGCGGCCAGGACGAGGTCGACCGCGCCCTGGCGGCACTCCGCGCGCCGAGCCCGGCCGCCCTCCCCAAGGGCCTGAGCGCCCCGACCCTGGAACGGGTGACGGTGGCGCTCCGCGACGCGTCCGAAGGCCTGACGGCCACGGGGGTCGCCGACGCGGTCGGCATCTCCCGCATCACGGCCCGCCGGTATCTGGAGCATCTGGTGGACGCGGGCCGGGCGGCCCGGCGGCCGCAGTACGGGACGGTGGGCCGGCCCGAGTTGCAGTACCGGTGGGTGCGGGAGGCGGAGAAGGGGCGTTAGGGGGTGGTGGCAAGGGCACGGGCCTCGTCGGCTTCGGTGGGGGCGTCGGCCCGGGTGAAGGCATCGGCGGCCTGGCGCCAGGCTGCCCGGGCCTCGGCGGGGCGGTGGGCCGCCCTGTGGGCGAGGGCCAGGTTGTGGAGCGTCTGTCCTTCCCCGTACCAGTCCTCGAACTCCCGGCAGATCTCCAGGGACATGCCGTACGCCTCGATCGCCTTCTCCACCCGGCCCGCCTCGCACAGGGTGATACCGAGGTTGTGCCAGGCCTTGCCGCTCCGGTAACGGTCTCCGACGGCCCGGAGCAGGTCGAGGGCCCGGGTGATGGCGTCGGCCGACTCCTCCATCCGGCCCACTTCCCGCAACGCGCCGCCGAGGTTGTCCGACGCGATGGCCTCATGGTGGCGGTTGCCGACGGCCTGGTACAGATCGCGGGCCCGGGTGATGGCATCGGCCGACTCCTCCGTCCGGCCCGCATCCCGCAGCGCGCCGCCGAGGTTGTTCCACGCGCTCGCCTCATGGTGGCGGTCCCCGGTGGCCCGATACAGGTCGCGGGCACGGATGTGCGCGTCGACCGCCTCTCCTGCCCGGCCCACTTCCCGCAGCGCGAGCCCGAGGTGGTTCCAGGCAACGGCCTCGCTCAGCTGGTCCCCGGCGAGCTGAGCGGCCTCCCGTGCCGCCTCCGCGACGGCGACCCAGTCGTCGTAATGCCGCCGCCAGTCGAAGTACTCCCCCAGGCACTGGGCCAGCCGCACCGCCGCGTTCGCGAACCGTAACTCCCGCCCCCACCCCACCGCCGCCACCAGACCGGACCGCTCACCGTCCAGCCACGCCAACGCCTGCCCTCGTTCCGCGAAGCGCTCCGGCTCCTCCATCCCGGGCAGCCAGCGCAACCGGTCATCGGCCACGCCCGCCCACCGAGCGTAGAACTCCAGCACCCCCTCCCGCGCCGTCTCCCCTTCCTCCCTCAACTCGGCGTCGCCCGCCACCGTCCCCGCCCCGAACACCCGCACCAAGTCATGCAACCGCCACCAGCCGCGCTCACTCCCCCTCTCCACGAGGTGTGCACGGGCCAGGGCCTTCAGAGCCCGCACCGGAGACTCCTCGCCACCGACCAGCGCCGCGACGACCGCGTCACTCACCTCGGGTCCGGGCGCCAGAGAGAGCAGACGCAGCAACCGCGCCTGCTCGGACGGCAGTCGGCGGTACGAAAGCTCGAACGCGGCACGGACGCTGCGCTCGCCGTCGTGGAGGTGGTCGAGGCGATCGCGGGACTCGGCCATCTCGTCCACGAGTTCGGCGACCGGCTTGCCCGGGTCCTCCGCCAGCAGGGCGGCCGCGATCTGCAGGGCCAGCGGAAGGTGCCCGCAGAGCCCGGCAAGTCGCTCGGCCGTGTCGAGGTCGTCGGCCACCCGGCTGTCGTACGGGTCGGCGATCCGCAGTGCGCGGTCGAGGAGTTCGTACGCCTCCGCGGGGCCGAGCTGGTCCAACGGCACGAGTCGCGCCCCCAGTTGGGGCAGCCGGTCGCGTGAGGTGACCAGCACGTGGTGCCGGGGGTCACCGGGCAGGAGGGGCCGTACCTGGTCCGGCGAGGAGGCGTTGTCGGCCAGGACCAGCACCGGACCGCACTCGTGGGCCCGGCCGGCCAGCGTCGAGCGGTAGAGCGCCGCCCGTTCGTCCGTCGTGGTGGGGATGTGTTCCGGCGGGGTACCCAGGGCGCGCAGCAGGGCCTGGAGGGCACGGTCGGCGGTGACGGGGTCCCGGTCGTAGCCGTGCAGGTCGATGAAGAGAACGCCGCCGGGGAACCAGCCCCGTTCGCGGGCCAGGTGCGCGGTCTCGGCGGCGAGCGCGGTCTTGCCGATGCCGCCGAGACCGGACACGGCGGCGACGAGGGTCGCCGCCGGCTGCTCCCCGGCCGGGTCGAGCGCGCGCAGCAGTTCCTCCGTCTCCCGCTCCCGGCCGGCGAACCCACCGGGCCGCGCGGGCAGGCCGGCCATCGCCTCGGGAACGGCGGCCCCGCCGTGCTGGATCACGACCTGCACGCCGATCACCTCGCGCAGGAAGACCCCGCCCCGGAAGTCGGGGTGGTCACCGCCGTACCAGGACATCCCGCTTCCCGGCGCGGCCCGCTCCATGGCCCTCGCGACCGCGCCGGCAAGGCCCCGCGGATCGGCGGCGAGCAGGTCGGCCAGCGCCTCACCCCACTCCCGTACGGCATCCCGCCGTGCCGGATCCGCCGCCGCCCCGGCGATCTCCCGGGCGGATGCGCCGGCGTCGAGCCCCACTGCCCGCGCCAGCCTCTGAACCGCCCGGCGCCCGCCGTCCCCACCCGCGCCCCCTGCCAGGGCCACCAGCAGTGCCGCTTCCATAGGCCGTACTCGCTCCCGACGTATGACAGTGCGTCAAAAGTAACGCTGTGCGGCAGGCTTCACGCCGCCCTCGCGTACCACACGATCTGCGCGGCAAGCCCCGCCACGGCGAGTGCCTCCACCACGGACAAGGTGACCATCAGCCCGCCGCCGTCGCCGTTCACCCAGAACACGACCAGGGCGGCCAGCGGTACCGCGCAGAACGCCGTCAGGTCGATCACGGTCTGGATGGTCTTACGCGACCGGCGCCGGGTGTCGCTCCGGTGGTACGCCTCCCACCCGAACGTCGTGAAGCCGCTCCCGTGCGCGGTGAGGGCGGCCAGCCGGGGCCCCAGGTCGTCGCGGACGTAGAGGCCGATCGCCGAGATCTTCTCGTCGTTGACGAGGTAGGTCCAGCCGAGGACGACACACACCGGCGGCAGCGCCAGCAGCATCGAGGGCTGCTTGGCCTGGGCCGCGGCGGCGATGACGGCGGCCACCACGGCGAGGGTGACGTACAGCAGATTGTCGCGGAACCCGATCCGCGCCTTCTGCTCGTCCTTGACGCTCTGGTATTCGGCGAGCAGCAACTGCCCGACGGTGAGGTGCTGTTCCGGCACACCTGTCCCTTCTCCCAGCGGTAATTTATGACTATGCAGGAGATCCGGCCCACCGTTCTGGTCCTGACCGCACTTCCGCTCGAATACGCCGCCGTCCGCGCACACGTGGACGAGCGGGAGGAGCTGGTCCACCGCGACGGGACCCGAGTCGAGAAGGGCCGGCTACCCGGTACGCCCTGGCACGTCGCCCTCGCCGAGCTGGGCATGGGCGCCGAACGTGCCGCCGCTCTCACCACCCAGCTCATCAACTGGCTCGACCCGGAGGCGGTGTTCTTCGTCGGCGTCGCGGGCAGCTTGAAGGACGACGTCGAGATCGGCGACGTCGTCGTCGGCACGAAGGTGTACGAGATCCACGGCGGCAAGCGGACACCCGAGGGTTTCCAGGTCCGGCCGGAATCCCTGCCGGGCTCGCACGCGCTCGTCCAGGCGGCCCGTTCCGCCGTGCGGGACATGCCCGACGTACGGGCACACCTGCTGCCGATCGCCACGGGCGATGTCGTCCTGGCGGACGCCGAGTCGGAGATCGCCCGGTTCATCCGAAGGAACTACAACGACGCGGGCGCCATCGAGATGGAGGGCTCCGGAGCGGCTCACGCGGCCCATCTCAACGGCCAGGTGCACGCGCTGGTGGTCCGGGGCATCAGCGACCGCGCCGACGCCGAGAAGCACGAGGCCGACTCCTCGGGTTCGCAGAAGCGCGCGGCCGAGCAGGCGGCCTCGGTGACGGTGGCGGTGCTGCACAAGCACCGCCCCCGCGAGGGTTCCTCCGACTCCGAGGAGCGCCCCCATCGGCACGGGGACGGCGGAGCGACGTACGCCGGAGACCACATCGACTTCCGCGGCGGCACCTTCCACGGTCCCGTCACCGGCAAGCACGACGGCGGCCGGTAGGGGACCGTCCACGGCCCGGTCCTGCGGGCCACAGCCACCCTCCCGCCCGTCCGCTGGGCTTCACCGGCCGGTCGCAGGGCCTGGACCGCCTGCACCCGCACCTCTCCCCCAGCGCGGCCGTGCCGTGCCTGCACCCGCGCCGACGCCCCCACCGAAGCCGCCCAGGCCCGCGCCTGGGCCGGGGGCGATTGATTTGCGCCGCGCGGGAGTAAGTGGTTGAGGGGCCCATGTGTCGTACGGGGTTCCGAATCTCGAACGCATGGAGTCCCTGGGTTTGTTCGGGATGTCAACGGGGGGTTACGCATATGCCCGTTGAGCGTGCCGTTCGTGTGGTGCGGGGTCGGGGGGCGGGGTGCGGGCCGGGTGGGATCGAGGACCTGATCCGATGGTAGCCGTACCTTCGCACAATGCGTGATCCTGGCCGAACAGTCCGTAGTCAGCTTTCCTGTGCGGGCCTAATTTGTGGGCCGTGCATCGACTGCCCTCCGCTCGTACCGACCGCCATCCGCCCCCGCCGTTCAACGCGCCGGCCGCCCGTCGGCTGCGGGCCGGGCTGGGCATGGACCCCGACCATGTCGCCCACGCCCTGCGCGGCTCGTACGGGCTGCCGTATGTGACGTCCGCGCTCGTCGACGCGTGGGAGCGGGGGGCTGCCGCTCCGTCGCGTACCGAACTCAGTGCGCTTGCGGGGGTGTTGTGGTGTTCGCCCGGGGAGCTCATAGGGCGGCCGCGTACCTTGCGTGAGCATCGGGTGGCTCGGGGACTGGCGCCGGAGGATGTCGCGCGGGGGGTGGGGCATGAGCTTCATGTCTATCTGCGGATGGAGCAGACCGGTCGCTGGCGGGGCAGTGAGCGTCAGGTGGCGGCGTTGACCCGGCTTCTCGGCCTCTCGCTTGCCGACGTCGTCGCCGTCACCGGCAGGGAGGACAAGCTCGCGGAGCTGCTGCGGAGCGCGGTTACGGGGCGTTGGCAGCCGTACGTCCGGGCGGTGGGCAGGATCGCGCCGCTGGAACGGCGGCAGTTGGAGTCGGTTCTGCACCGGCTTCATCAGGAATACCGGGGGCACATGGCCGCCACCTTGAACTGGGCCGGGGACGACGACGCGGGGGAGAACGGGAGGGATTTCCTCAACCGGATCGTCGACCACTTCTGGGCTGCGGCGGACGTTCACTAGGGGTTTTCGCCCCCGCCGCCCCTTCCCTGGGGGCTCTGCCCCCAGACCCCCTTCGCGCAGTTCCCCGCGCCCCTGGGGGCAGCACCCTTCGCGCCCACGCGGCGGAGCCGTACATCGGCACGGCCCCGCGCCCCTTTCTTGGTGAGCCCTTAGAAGACCGACTCCGCCTCGTCCATTCGGTCCGACGGCACGGTCTTCAGTTCCGTTACCGCCTCGGCCAGCGGGACCATCACGATGTCCGTTCCGCGCAGGGACGTCATACGTCCGAAGTCGCCCCGGTGCGCGGCCTCCACCGCCTGCCAGCCGAAGCGGGTGGCGAGGACGCGGTCGTACGCCGTCGGGGTGCCGCCGCGCTGCACGTGGCCGAGGATGACCGGCTTGGACTCCTTGCCGAGCCGGCGCTCCAGCTCGTACGCCAGAGCCGTGCCGATGCCCTGGAAGCGCTCGTGGCCGAACTTGTCGATCTCGCCCTTGCCGTAGTCCATGGTGCCGTCGGCCGGGTGCGCGCCCTCGGCGACGCAGATCACCGCGAACTTCTTGCCGCGGGCGAAACGCTCCTCGACCATCTTGACCAGCTGCGCCGGGTCGAAGGGGCGCTCGGGCAGGCAGATGCCGTGGGCGCCGGCGGCCATGCCGGACTCCAGGGCGATCCAGCCCGCGTGCCGGCCCATGACCTCGACCACCATCACCCGCTGGTGGGACTCGGCGGTGGTCTTCAGGCGGTCCATCGCCTCCGTCGCGACACCGACCGCCGTGTCGAAGCCGAAGGTGCGGTCGGTGGAGGAGATGTCGTTGTCGATCGTCTTCGGGACGCCGACCACCGGCAGGCCCGCCTCCGACAGCATGTGCGCCGCCGTGAGCGTGCCCTCGCCGCCGATAGGGATCAGGGCGTCGATGCCGAAGTCGCGGATCATGTCGGACGCGTTCTCGCAGGCCTCGCGGAGCCGGTCGCGCTCCAGCCGGGAGGAGCCGAGTATCGTGCCGCCGCGCGCGAGGATGCCGCTGACCGCGTCGAGGTCGAGCGTGCGGTAGCGGCCGTCGAGCAGGCCGGAGTAGCCGTCCTCGAAGCCGATGACCTCGTCGCCGTAGTTGTCGACCGCCCGGTGCACGACCGACCGGATCACTGCGTTCAGACCAGGGCAGTCGCCGCCTGCGGTGAGGACTCCTATACGCATCGTGCTGTGTCTCCTGGTCGCTGTCGATACCTGTGAGCCAGTCTCGATTGTTTCATGTCCCCCGGAGCGGTGCCGACGCCCCACTGGTGGGCGCTGTAACCAGCGCCAGAGGTATTGTCAAGAGGGATCTACTCACCTCGGTGGGTGATTTTTATGGCCCCGCCGCGGCCCACCACGGCGCGCGGCGGAGCACGGTGTGACCCGGCGAAGCCCCTTGCGGCCCCCCGACGAAACGGAGAGCGCGCGTGACCCGCAGCGTGTACGTGACCGGCATCGACCGCGGCGACGGCCGACAGGTCGTCGACCTCGGCGTCATGGAGCTCCTGACCCGGCAGGTCGACCGGGTGGGTGTCTTCCGCCCCCTGGTGCACGACGGGCCCGACCGTCTCTTCGAGCTGCTGCGCGCCCGCTACCGTCTCTCCCAGGACCCGTCGACCGTCTACGGCCTCGACTACCACGAGGCGTCCGCCCTCCAGGCCGAGCAGGGCACCGACGAGCTGGTGTCCACCCTCGTCGACCGGTTCCACCGGGTCGCCCGGGACTACGACGTCGTCCTGGTCCTCGGCACCGACTACGCCGACACCCAGTTCCCGGACGAGCTGAGCCTGAACGCCCGGCTCGCCAACGAGTTCGGCGCCTCCGTCATCCCGGTCGTGGGCGGCCGTAAGCAGACCGCCGAGTCGGTGCGCGCCGAGACCACCAACGCCTACCGCGCCTACGACACCCTGGGCTGCGACGTGCTCGCCATGGTGGTCAACCGGGTCGACCGCGAGGACCGGGACGAGCTCGCCGAGCGGCTCGCCACCCGGCTGCCGGTGCCCTGCTACGTACTGCCGGACGAGCCCGCGCTGTCCGCGCCCACGGTCTCCCAGATCACGCACGCCCTCGGCGCGAAGGTGGTGCTGGGCGACGACTCCGGGCTCGCCCGTGACGCCCTGGACTTCATCTTCGGCGGCGCCATGCTGCCGAACTTCCTCGCCGCCCTCACCCCGGGCTGCCTCGTCGTCACGCCGGGCGACCGCGCCGACCTGGTCGTGGGCGCGCTGGCCGCGCACAGCGCCGGCACCCCGCCGATAGCCGGGGTGCTGCTCACCCTGGACGAGGTCCCCGCCGAGCACATCCTCACCCTCGCCGCCCGGCTCGCCCCCGGCACACCGGTGCTCTCGGTGCCGAGCACCAGCTTCCCCACCGCCGAACAGCTGTTCTCCCTGGAGGGCAAGCTGAACGCGGCCACCCCGCGCAAGGCGGAACGCGCCCTCGGCCTCTTCGAGCGGTACGCCGACACCGCCGACCTCACCAAGCGGGTCTCCGCACCCAGCAGCGACCGTGTCACCCCGATGATGTTCGAGCACAAGCTGCTGGAGCAGGCCCGCTCCGATCTGCGCCGGGTCGTGCTCCCCGAGGGCAGCGAGGAGCGCGTGCTGCACGCGGCGGAGGTGCTGCTGCGCCGGGGCGTGTGCGAGCTGACGCTGCTCGGTGACGTCGACCAGATCCGCAAGAAGGCCGCCGATCTGGGCATCGACCTCGGCGACACCCAGATCATCGACCCGACCACCTCGGAGCTGCGGGACACCTTCGCCGAGAAGTACGCGGCCCTGCGCGCCCACCGGGGCGTCACGGTCGAGCTGGCCTACGACGTCGTCTCCGACGTCAACTACTTCGGCACCCTGATGGTCGAGGAGGGGTTCGCCGACGGGATGGTGTCCGGCTCGGTGCACTCCACGGCGGCGACGATCCGGCCCGCCTTCGAGATCATCAAGACGAAGCCGGACGCGGACATCGTCTCCTCCGTCTTCTTCATGTGCCTGGCCGACAAGGTGCTCGTGTACGGCGACTGCGCGGTCAACCCGGACCCGGACGCCGAGCAACTCGCCGACATCGCCGTGCAGTCGGCGGTCACGGCGGCGCGGTTCGGGGTGGAGCCGCGGATCGCGATGCTGTCGTACTCGACCGGTACGTCCGGCTCCGGCGCCGACGTCGACAAGGTGCGCTCCGCCACCGAGCTGGTGCGCTCGCGCCGGCCCGATCTGCGGATCGAGGGGCCGATCCAGTACGACGCGGCCGTGGAACCGTCGGTCGCGGCGACCAAGCTGCCCGGCTCGGAGGTGGCGGGGCAGGCGACGGTGCTGATCTTCCCCGACCTGAACACCGGCAACAACACGTACAAGGCCGTGCAGCGCTCGGCCGGCGCCGTCGCCGTGGGACCGGTGCTCCAGGGTCTGCGCAAGCCGGTCAACGACCTGTCCCGGGGCGCCCTGGTCCAGGACATCGTCAACACCGTCGCCATCACGGCGATCCAGGCCCAGTCCCCGGCCGCCGACCCCGGCACCGTTCCCTCCCAGGCCCCGAGCGAGAAGGCAGCCGCCCAGTGAGCCCGTCCCGTGTCCTCGTCCTCAACTCCGGCTCCTCGTCGGTGAAGTACCAGCTGCTGGACATGCGCGACGCAAGCCGGCTCGCCTCCGGACTCGTCGAGCGGATCGGTGAGCGGACCTCCCTGGTCCGGCACACCCCGCTCGCGGCGGGTGGCGGGACCCGGGAACGTACGGGCCCGGTCGCCGACCACGACGCCGCCCTGAAGACGATGGCCGAGGAGCTGGCCGCCGACGGTCTTGGACTCGACTCCCCCGAGCTGGCCGCGATCGGCCACCGGGTGGTGCACGGCGGGAAGCACTTCACCGAGCCGACGGTGATCGACGACCGGGTGCTGGCCGAGATCGAGCGGCTGATCCCGGTCGCCCCGCTGCACAACCCGGCCAACCTCACCGGTATCCGCACCTCCATGGCGCTGCGCCCGGACCTGCCGCAGGTCGCCGTCTTCGACACCGCCTTCCACACCACGATGCCGGAGTCGGCGGCCCGCTACGCCATCGACGTCGAGACCGCCGACGCGCACCGCATCCGCCGCTACGGCTTCCACGGCACCTCGCACGCGTACGTCTCCCGGGAGACCGCGAAGCTGCTGGGGAAGACGCCCGAGGAGGTGAACGTCATCGTGCTGCACCTGGGCAACGGGGCGTCCGCCTCCGCCGTCCGGGGCGGGCGCTGTGTGGACACCTCCATGGGTCTCACGCCCTTGGAGGGGCTCGTGATGGGTACGCGGTCGGGAGACATGGACCCGGCCGTCATCTTCCATTTGATGCGTGTTGGCGGAATGTCCGCCGACGAGATCGACACTCTCCTCAACAAGAAGAGCGGTCTGGTCGGACTGTGCGGTGACAACGACATGCGGGAGATCCGGCGCCGGGTCGACGAGGGCGACGAACGGGCGAAGCTGGCGTTCGACATCTACATTCACCGTCTGAAGAAGTACATCGGCGCCTATTACGCCGTTCTCGGACGGGTGGACGCGGTGGCCTTCACCGCCGGGGTCGGCGAGAACGCCGCCCCGGTGCGGGAGGCGGCCATGGCGGGCCTGGAGGGGCTGGGCCTGGCGGTGGACGACGGGCTCAACGCCGTACGCGGCGGCGGGGCGCGGCTGATCTCGCCCGAGGGTGCGCGGGTCGCGGTGGCGGTGGTACCGACGGACGAGGAAATGGAGATCGCCCAACAGACATACGCACTGGTCGAAAGGAACAACTGAGAACAACTGAGCAGGGACTTTCTCATCTGTACCTTCCGCCAGACGGAATATTCCGTAGCGAAACAAACCGATAGGATCGCCCCATGCGCCGTTCGAAAATCGTCTGTACTCTCGGCCCCGCGGTCGACTCCCACGAGCAGCTTGTCGCCCTGATCGAAGCCGGCATGAACGTGGCCCGCTTCAACTTCAGCCACGGCTCGCACGCCGAGCACCAGGGCCGGTACGACCGGGTCCGTGCCGCCGCCAAGGAGACGGGCAGGGCCATCGGTGTCCTCGCCGACCTCCAGGGCCCGAAGATCCGCCTGGAGACCTTCGCCGAGGGTCCCGTCGAGCTGGTGCGCGGTGACGAGTTCACCATCACCACCGAGGACGTACCGGGCGACAAGACGATCTGCGGAACGACCTACAAGGGCCTGCCGGGCGACGTCTCGCGCGGCGACCAGATCCTCATCAACGACGGCAACGTCGAGCTGAAGGTGCTGGACGTCGAGGGCCCCCGGGTGAAGTCGATCGTCATCGAGGGCGGTGTCATCTCCGACCACAAGGGCATCAACCTGCCCGGCACGGCCGTGAACGTGCCGGCGCTGTCGGAGAAGGACATCGACGACCTGCGCTTCGCCCTGCGGATGGGCTGCGACCTGGTCGCGCTGTCGTTCGTCCGGGACGCCAAGGACGTCGCCGACGTGCACCGCGTGATGGACGAGGAGGGGCGCCGCGTCCCGGTCATCGCCAAGGTGGAGAAGCCGCAGGCGGTGGAGAACATGGAGGACGTCGTGATGGCGTTCGACGGCGTGATGGTCGCGCGTGGCGACCTCGCCGTCGAGTATCCGCTCGAGAAGGTCCCCATGGTGCAGAAGCGCCTGATCGAGCTGTGCCGGCGCAACGCCAAGCCGGTGATCGTGGCGACCCAGATGATGGAGTCGATGATCACCAACTCACGGCCGACCCGCGCCGAGGCCTCCGACGTGGCCAACGCGATCCTGGACGGCGCCGACGCGGTCATGCTGTCCGCCGAGTCGAGCGTGGGCGCGTACCCGATCGAGACCGTGCGGACGATGTCGAAGATCGTCCAGGCGGCCGAGCAGGAGCTGCTCTCCAAGGGCCTGCAGCCGCTGGTGCCGGGCAAGAAGCCGCGTACGCAGGGCGGTTCGGTGGCCCGCGCCGCCTGCGAGATCGCCGACTTCCTCGGCGGCAAGGGCCTGGTGGCGTTCACCCAGTCCGGCGACACGGCCCGCCGGCTGTCGCGTTACCGCGCCGTCCAGCCGATCCTGGCGTTCACCACGGACGAGTCGACCCGCAACCAGCTGGCGCTCAGCTGGGGCGTCGAGCCGTACGTGGCGCCGTTCGTGAACAGCACCGACGAGATGGTCGAGCTGGTCGAGCAGGAGCTGCTGAAGCTGAACCGCTTCAGCGAGGGCGACACCCTGATCATCACGGCCGGTTCGCCCCCCGGTGTCCCCGGCACCACCAACATGGTCCGCGTCCACCACCTGGGCGGCGCGACCGGCTGACCGTAACGGGCCTGTACGGCACCGAGGGCGCCCCCTGCTGAAGAGGGGGCGCCCTCGGTGTTCTCGCGGCTCCCGGAAGGGTCCTGGCGGGTGCCCTTCAGGTGGTGATGTACTGCTGCAGTCCCGGCACGTGCAGGGTGCCGCCGAACTGGCCGGCCTGCTTCACCGTCACCTTGGTGAAGTAGATCAGCGGGATGTCGAGCGGCGGCGGGTGCTCCGGGTCGAACGTGATCGGGATCAGTCCGAGCAGGTTGCCGGAGATGCTCTCCGTGTACATCACGGTGTCGCCGTCGCGGATGGTGGACGTCGACCCCTTGGCCGCCTGCACATGGTGGGTCGCGCCTGACTGCTTGTCCTGGACCGTCTGGTGCAGGTCCCCGATGTCGGTGCCGTTGGAGATGACGTACTTCAGCACCCTCTTGGTGGCGCCGCTCGCCGTCCGCACCTCGACGATGCCCTTGTACGAGGCGCCCTTCAGCGTCAGCGAGCTGGCGTTGAGGGTCCACGGGTCGTCGGGCAGCAGGAGCTTGTTGTCGACGCCGCCCTCGGTGTCGGTGGCGACGGGGCAGTCCTCGGGGTCGACCGCCGGGGACTCGGAGGGGCTGGGGGAGGCGGTGGCCTCGGGGGTCTCGGTCGCCTCCTCCACGGCTTCCTCGGCCGTGTCCTCGGCGGTGTCCGTGGCCTTGTCGCCGGCGTCCTCGGCCGTGTCCTGCGCCGCCGGTTCGGTGGCCTTCTCGGCGGTCTCCTCGGCGGCGTCGGCGGCGGCCTTCGCCTCCTCCTCGGCCTTGTCCTCGGCCGTCCCCCCGGTCGCGGAAGCGGACGGGGTGGGGCTCGTCTCGGCTTCCTTGTCCTTCGGGGTGAGGATGTCCTTGAGGGTGTCGCCGATGCCGTCCAGGAGGTTGCGGTCGGTCTTCGACGGCTCCGGCTCGGGCTCGTCCTGGCCGGCGTCGTCACCACCCGCGGTCGCGGAGGGGGCGGGCGCCGGCTCGTCCTTGTCGTCGGAACCTGAATCCGACGAAGAGGACGTGTCCTTGTCCGTGCCCTTGTCCGCCTCGGGGGCCTTGTCGGTGGCCTCGTCCGAGGGCTCCTCGTCCGGGGACGCGCTCTCGCTCGCCGACGCGGAGGGCGTGGGCGACGTGGAAGTGTCGTCCTTCTCGGCGCCCTTCTCGACGTCCTTGATGACCTCGAGACAGGCCTGGTACTCGTCGACGGTCAGGCTGTTCGCCGTGGGCGCCCCGTCGTTGCCGTCGGCGACGGCCAGCGTCGGCGTGAACCCCATGCCCATGAGAACGGCGGTGGGCATCGCCGCCAGCGCGATCACCTTGCCGCTCGGCACATGGAACCTGGTGAACAGCGGCTTCTTGGGGGCCGCGTGACGCGGCCCGCGCACCTGGTCAGCCGACACGGTGGCCTCCTGCGGCCCTGACGCCGTCGGCTTCCCCGTCTTCCCTCTTCTCAAAGGAAGCGGGCGGGAACTGCTCTCCTGTGGTGGGGTCCTGGACCGAGTCGTCCGGTATCGCGTCACCCGTCGGCGCGTTGGCGTCGTCGTGTTCCCCCGCCGCCTCGGCCGGCGGCTCACCGGGCGCCCAGGAGAGCGCGAGCGCGCCACCGATCAGCGCGAGCAGGAAGCCGATCAGAAAGCCGCCTATGTTGGAGATCACCAGCGACACGAGGGCCAGCAGGATCGCCGCGACACCCGCGAAGACCCGGGTGGCCGACTGGAACCACATCGTCAGGCCCAGCGTGAACAGCAGTACGCCGATGATCAGCGAGCCGGCGCCGGCCGTCGTCGCCATCGCGAGCGACATATGGCCCAGCTTGAGCGTCGCGTACGGGAAGTACGCGATGGGTATTCCGCCCAGCAGCGTGAACAGACCGGCCCAGAACGGCCGGGTGCCCCGCCAGTCGCGGAAGCGCAGTCGCAGCCGGGTGAAGGTCCCGGTGCTCTGGACCGGAGTCTCGGCACTCATGGAAAAGCTCCCTGGGTCCGGTGGAAGTACGTACCGGCTCGGCCGTAGGCGCGCAGAAGCCGGAAGTCTGAGTCTGTGAGATGGCCCGGTACGCGGACCGGCCGGGCGGTGGGGCGGAGAAGCGATGGCCTCCCCGCCCCCCGGGACAGCTCAGCTGCCCTGGGTCACCCTGGTGACGGAGCCGTCAGTAGCACTCCATCTTCGGGTCCATGCCGAGACGCATCGACAGGCCGTTCAGTGTGAACGTGCCGGCCGTCGTCGCCCACGCCGTCTGCTCGACGCCGTAGAGGTCGGCCGACTCGGCCTGCTGGGCGAAGCCGCCCTTCAGTACGTTCTCGTCCTTCTTGACGTCGGGACCGCGGTTCTGATCCTGGACCGCCACGCCGATGTCGATGTTCGTGAACGTCGCGTCGGCGTCGAGCTGGGAGACGTCGATGTACAGGTTCTTGGCCGTGACCGGCTTGTCCCTGCCCGCGTCAAGACGAAGGTAGACCGTCTTGTTGAGGACGGGAATCTTCGTCGCCACCGACTGGCACATCTTGGTGATCTCGGCGTCCTTGAACGACGAGATGGCGACCGGGACCGGCTTCTTCCCTCCTTCACCATCGGTCGACGCGTAGACGGTGTCGATGCCGCCGTACTGGGCGAAACCGTCACCGTGCAGGTGACCGGCCGTCACCTTGAACTGCTGGCCGGAGACGCTGAACGACGCCGCGAGGGCGCCCTGCGCCAGGCCGACACCCACCGCCGCCGTAGCGAGCACGCTGGGCACCATGACCACAGCGAACCGCGTCCATCTGGTCCCGCCACGCACCTGGGACTCCATATTTCCTCCTTCTCGGACGTACATCTCCTGCCCCGGCTCATTGCCGTCAACGGCGGTTCGGCCGGGCAGGGATGGGAGAAGTGCTACGTCCTCGGGAAGGAGAGCGCCTGAGCTCGGCGGCACGTACAACGCGCCCGATCACCGGCGATCACCCCCGAGCGACAACCACTGGTCGCGCCTGACACGCATCACGCACAACCCTGCTGGACAGGCTTCGCCGGGTGGACGAAGACCCCCCTGTCCAAGAGCCGGCGTCATTGCCGCCGGCTCTGCTCGGTGGGGACCCAGGAGTTCCCGCGACCCGACCGGCTGTCGGGGTACGGGTAATGGACCGAGCGTCGCCGATCGTGGTGCATTCTCGCCGTCGGCACAAGGGGCTTCATTACTCGCTAGTAACGGCCGGGTAACCCCGCAACGACCCGCCGGTCCCGCTCGGCGACGCTGGGTGCACCGCAAGGGGGGTGCAAAACCATGGATCGAGGGACAGAATCCGACAGAACACCGCCCGCGACTTACTCGCAGTAACAGCGGCCGCGATTACCAAGTTTTGGCAAAGCGCGGCCGCAACGGCATCGATGAGCCATTCGGCCCCTCGAACCCCGCCGCCCCGAACGCCGGGCGAAACGACCGGAATCGGGCAAGGAAAAGGGGGTGGTTCAGAACAGGGCCCGCGCCAGCGCCCGGCGAGCGGCGATCACCCGCGGATCATCGGCGCCGACCACCTCGAACAGCTCCAGCAGTCGTACGCGTACGGCGTCACGGTCGTCGCCCGCGGTGCGCGCCACCGTCTCGATGAGCCGGCCGAAGGCGTCCTCCACATGACCGCCCACCAGATCGAGGTCGGCGGCGGCGATCTGCGCGGCGGAGTCCTTCGGCTTCTCGGCGGCGTCCTTCCGCACCTTCGCCGGGTCCAGCCCCTGCACCCGCTGCAGCAGTTCGGCCTGGGCCAGCCCCAGCGCGGCCTCCGGGTTGCCCGGGTCGTCGGCCAGCACGTTCTTGTACGCCTGGACGGCACCGGCGAGGTCACCGCTGTCCAGCGCCTGCACGGCGGCCTCCAGCAGGGCGTCGTACGGACCGGCGGGCTCGTCCGAGGCCTCCGCGGGGGCGCTGCCGCCCGGTACGGCGTCGGGGTCGACGGCGAGACCGGTCAGGCCGAAGCGCTGCTCGCCGACCTGCACCAGCTGGTCCAGGGTCTGGCGGATCTGGGCCTCGCCCGCGGCGCCCTGGAAGAGCGGCAGGGCCTGCCCCGCCACCACCGCGAAGACCGCCGGGATTCCCTGGATCCCGAACTGCTGCATCAGCATCTGGTTGGCGTCGACGTCGATCTTGGCGAGCAGGACGCGCCCGTTGTACTCGACGGTGAGCCGCTCCAGCAGGGGGCTCAGCTGCTTGCAGGGCTCGCACCACTCGGCCCAGAAGTCGATGACGACCGGGACCTCGGTGGACCGCTGCAGGACATCGCGCTCGAAGCCCGCCTCGTCGACGTCGATGACGAGATCGGCGGGAGAGATGGCGCCCCCGCCACCCTGCCGGGCGGCTTCCGCGCGCGCCTGCTCCGCCTTCGTCTTGGCCTCTTGGGCCGCCTTCACCGCGGCGAGGTCGACGACTCCGCTCATGGACATGTTCCGTGGCTGCATGCGTCTATCCTCCCCCGTACGGCCCGTGTGTGTGAAAACGCCCGGGAAAGCCAGGCGTACGTGTGCGGTTGGCGCCGGGTCCCCACCCCACGCCGGTGGTCGTCGCTGGGGCACGCCGGTCGAGCGTGCTTTCGCTACGGGTCGTAGCGTAATACTGACGGGGGCCCGCTGAACAGGGCGCACCGGTGATCTCTCCCACATCCGGCCGCACGGAATCCGCCGTTATCGTCATGCCATGCAGAGCCGCACCCCAGCCAGTCGCACCGGGCGCCCGCGCAGTGCCGCCGCGGACACCGCGATCCTGGCCGCCACGCGGGCGGCTCTGGTCGAACTCGGGTGGTCCAAGCTCACGTTGAGCGACGTGGCGACCCGCGCCGGCGTCGCGAAGACCACCCTCTACCGCCGCTGGGCGGGCAAGAACGAACTGGTCGTGGACGCGGTGGCGGAACTCTTCGACGAACTGACCCTCCCCGACCGCGGCTCGCTCGCCGCCGACATCGAGGGCGTGGTGCTCCAGTTCGCGACGATCCTGGCTCGTCCGGAGGCCAGGAACGGGCTGATGGCGGTGGTGGCCGAATCCACCCGTGACGACGCCCTGCGGGAACGTATCCGCGCCTCGATCGTGGACCGGCAGAAGCGGCTCGTCCTGGCCGGCCGGGCACGCGCACAGGCACGGGGCGAGCTGCCCCCGGAGTCCGACGCCGAGGAGGCGTCCCGCACGGTCGACCTGATCTTCGACATGGTGGCTGGCGCGGTGGTGCACCGCACCCTGGTGAGCGCGGAACCGGCCGACGAGGAGTGGATCCACGGCTTCACCCGGGTCCTGCTGTCGGGCCTGTCCGCGGCGGGGCCCTGAACCGGCCAGGGTCGGCCGGTAGTCGACTGTCTCCGTTTCCGGGGCGCTGCCAGGATCGTGATCACCCCGCAACGGGGCGTACCGGACGCCGAGCAGCCAGGGAGGCGCGTATGACCGGGACCCGACCCGCCGCCGCACGGATCGACACCTCCAGGCCGCACCCGGCCCGGGTGTACGACTGGTTCCTCGGCGGGAAGGACAACTACCCGGTCGACGAGGAGCTGGGCCGGCAGATCATGAGCGTCGACGGTACGGCGCGGCACATCGCCCGTACCAACCGCTGGTTCATGCAGCGCGTCACCCGGTGGCTGGCCGCTGAGGCGGGTGTCCGCCAGTACCTGGACATCGGTACGGGCATCCCCACCGAGCCCAATCTGCACCAGATAGCGCAGGACATCGCGCCCGAGTGCCGTGTCGTCTACACGGACAACGACCCGATCGTGCTGAAGCACGCCGAGGCACTGCTGCACAGCACGCCCGAGGGCGTCACCGACTATGTGCAGGCCGATGTGCGCGAGCCCGCCCGCATCCTCGAACAGGCCCGCGAGAAGCTGGACCTCGGGCGCCCGGTCGCGCTGTCCCTCGTCGCGCTCACGCACTTCCTCGGTGACGAGGACGACCCGTACGGGCTGGTGACGCGGCTGGTCGAGGAACTGCCCTCCGGCAGCTACCTGGTGCTGTCCCAGCTGACCGCGGACTTCGACCCGGAGGCGGTCGGCCGCGGGGTCGAGATGTACAGGGCGGGCGGCGTCACGCTCGCACCGCGCAGCCATGCGGAGGTCGCCCGGTTCTTCGAGGGCCTGGAGCCGGTGGAGCCGGGCCTGGTCCAACTCACCCACTGGCACCCGGAACTGGCGGAGGGCGAGACCACCGACGAGCACGCGGTGATCTCGCTGTACGGCGCGGTGGCCCGCAAGCCGTGACCTGATCACGCGGCACGCGCGGAACCGGTCAGGGATGTGCGTCGAGCCGCACATACGGAGTTCCGAAGTGCCGGCGCCGCGCCGCGCCGCGAAATCCCGACGGACGGCGCCGCGCGCCTTCCTCTCCGGTCGTCCGACCGGTGCGCCGCCGTGATCCAAGGCGCTCCGCGCCGCAGAATCCTGCCGGGCGGCGCCCTGCGCCGTCCCCTCCGGTCGTCCAACCGGTGTACCGACGTTGTTCATTGGGACACAGAAGGGCACTACCTTGCGCATACTCAGACGCGCGCTGGGCACCACACTCACCGCAGCCCTCGGCTCCCTGCTGCTGACCGTTCCGGGAGCCACCCCGGCTTTCGCGGCGGACCCCGTGCCACTGCCGATGTACTCACTCGCCGACATGGAGGTCGACGGGAGCAACCAGCGGGTCTTTCTCAGCATGCCCGCGGGAACGGACGGCCGGGTCGTGGTGACGGACTACGACGGCGGAAACAGCACCTGGCTGGACGGCCTGCCGGGCGCCGGCGGGCTGGCCCTCTCGCCCGACTCCCGGACCCTCTACGTGGCCGCGCGGGACATCGACACCATCGTCGCGTACGACACCACGACGCTGACGGAGACCGCACGGTACTTCGTGGGCGAGGACACCGCCCCGTGGAGCCTGGCCTTCGCGGGCGGGAAGCTGTGGTTCGGATACGGCTCCGGCGGCGACCTCGGGTCGGTCGACGTGTCCGGTGCCGAGCCGGTGATCGGGCTCGGTCTGGACGGTTCGCTGGACTGGGGTGCGGACCTCGTCGCCTCTCCCGCCGATCCCGGCGTGCTGGTGGCCGGCACGGGCAACCCCAACGCCAACACCCTCACGGTGTACGACGTGAGCAGCGGTTCACCCGAGGTGGCCGCTCGGCGGGTCCTCTCCGGGACGCAGATGAACGGCTTGCGGGACCTGGCAGTGACACCCGATGGCCGGAGCATCGTCGTGGCCGCCCTCATTTCGACCGGCTACCAGGTCTTCCGCCTCGACGACCTCTCGGACCAGGGAACCCACGCGTCCTCGTCCTCTCCCCTGACTGTCGCCGTCGCGCCCGACGGCACGGTGGCCGGAGGAACCTCCAACAACAGCGCCGACGTGCCGGACCTGTCGTTCTACGCGCCGGGCGTTCCGGCTCCGCTGACCACGGTCGAGCTGGCCGGTGCCACCGAGAGACTGGTGGAGGAAGGGCTGGCCTGGGCGCCGGACGGGAGCCGGGTCTTCGCCGTGACGCAGCAGACCGGTGTCATGGGACTCCGGTTCCACGCGCGGCAGGTCGACACCACCGTGCAGACCACCCTTGCCCTCGAGGCGCCCCCGACCAGCAGGGTCAGGCAGGAACTGACCGTCACCGGCACCCTGGCTCCGGCGGCCGGCCTCGCTCCCGGCACCACCGTCGCGGTGCGGCGCTACGACGCCGCCGCTCCGGACGGCACCTCGCTGGGCACCGTCCCCGTGTCGGCCGACGGCACCTTCACCGTGACCGACAGGCCGCGCAGGCCCGGGCAGGTGAGGTACGGCGTGACGTACGCCGGTGACGCCTGGCACACCGCGGCCTCCGCCGAGGTGACCGTGGAGATCACCCGCCGCTGACGCGGCTCCGGCACGGAGACCGCCGTGGCCCAGCCACGGCGGTCTCCCCGCTGCGCGGTCCCGGCGCAGGTCAGAAGCCCGCGGGCTCCGTGTACACGCCCCACTCGTCGCGCAGCACGCCGCAGATCTCGCCGAGGGTCGCCTCCGCGCGTACGGCGTCCAGCATCGGCTCGATCATGTTGGCGCCGGAGCGGGCGGCCGCGATCATGGCGTCGAGGGCGCCGCGCACCTTCGCGTCGTCGCGGCCGCTCTTGCGCTCGCCGAGGGTCCGTACCTGCTCGCGCTCCACCTCGTGGCTGACCCGCAGGATCTCCAGGTCGCCGGTGACGGACCCGTGGTGGACGTTCACGCCGACGACCCGCTTGTCGCCCTTCTCCAGCGCCTGCTGGTAGCGGAACGCCGACTCGGCGATCTCGCCGGTGAACCAGCCGTCCTCGATACCCCGCAGGATGCCGGAGGTGATGGGCCCGATGGGGTGCCGCCCATCGGGGTGGGCCCTGAGCCCCCGCTCCTTGATCTGCTCGAAGATCTTCTCGGCGTCCGCCTCGATGCGGTCGGTGAGCTGCTCGATGTACCAGCTACCGCCCAGCGGGTCGGCGACGTTGCCGACGCCGGTCTCCTCCATCAGCACCTGCTGCGTGCGCAGGGCGATCTCGGCGGCCTGCTCACTGGGCAGTGCGAGGGTCTCGTCGAGGGCGTTGGTGTGGAGGGAGTTGGTCCCGCCGAGCACGGCGGCCAGCGCCTCCACGGCGGTCCGTACGACGTTGTTGTACGGCTGCTGCGCGGTCAGCGAGACACCGGCGGTCTGGGTGTGGAAGCGCAGCCACTGCGCCTTGTCGCTCTTCGCGCCGTAGACGTCCCGCATCCAGCGGGCCCAGATACGCCGGGCCGCACGGAACTTGGCGATCTCCTCGAAGAAGTCGAGGTGCGCGTCGAAGAAGAAGGAGAGGCCGGGCGCGAACACGTCGACGTCGAGCCCGCGGCTGAGCCCCAGCTCCACGTACCCGAAGCCGTCCGCGAGCGTGTACGCCAGCTCCTGCGCGGCCGTCGCCCCCGCCTCGCGGATGTGGTAGCCGGAGACGGAGAGCGGCTTGTACGCCGGGATGCCGGCGGCGCAGTGCTCCATCAGGTCGCCGATCAGACGCAGATGGGGCTCGGGCTGGAAGAGCCACTCCTTCTGCGCGATGTACTCCTTGAAGATGTCCGTCTGCAGCGTGCCGTTGAGCACGCCGGGGTCGACGCCCTGGCGCTCGGCGGCGACGAGGTACATGCAGAAGACGGGCACGGCGGGCCCGCTGATCGTCATCGACGTGGTCACGTCACCGAGCGGGATGTCCTTGAACAGGACCTCCATGTCGGCCGCCGAGTCGATCGCCACCCCGCAGTGGCCGACCTCGCCCAGGGAGCGCGGGTCGTCGGAGTCGCGGCCCATGAGCGTCGGCATGTCGAAGGCGACGGAAAGCCCGCCCCCGCCATTGCCGAGGATCATCTTGTACCGCTCGTTGGTCTGCTCGGCGTTCCCGAATCCGGCGAACTGCCGGATGGTCCACGTCCGCCCCCGGTAGCCGGTCGGATACAGCCCGCGGGTGAAGGGGTACTCCCCCGGCCAGCCGATCCGCTCGAACCCCTCATAGGTGTCCCCGGTCCGGGGCCCGTACACCGGCTCCACGGGATCGCCGGAGAGCGTGGTGAAATCCGCGTCGCGCTTGCGAGCGGCGTCGTACCGGGCCTGCCAGCGTCGGCGGCCCTCCTCGATGGCGTCAGCGTCCATACCCCCGAATTTACTAGGACGTCCTACTAATGGATAGTGGTGCAGGTCAGGACACCTGCATAGGAGGGCACAGCGCACCAGCTACGCTCGATGTCATGAAGAAGAGCGTGTTGACCCGGTACCGCGTGATGGCCTACATCACCGCAGTCCTGCTGGTTCTGCTGACCGTCGGCGTGATCGGAAAACGCCTTTTGGACATGGACGGCTTCGACAGCTTCGTCACGGTGGTCGGAATCGCTCACGGCTGGCTGTACGTGCTGTACCTGATCTTCGCCTTCGACCTGGGCAGCAAGATGAAGATGCCGGTGGGGCGCCAGCTCTGGGTCCTGCTGGCCGGCACCATCCCCACTGCGGCCTTCTTCGTCGAGCGCCGGGTGACCCGAGAAGCCGAGCCGCTCATCGCGAAGCCCGCCGGCACCGAACCCGTGGCGGCCTGACCCCCGCGCGGAGTCATGGCGTCTCACTTCTTGATGTAGTGACACTGCGCGGCGCGGAGTTTGCCGTTGATGTGCAACTTGGCACATGCCTTGCCGTACGTCGGCAGCGTCTGCGGCGCGGCATGCCTCAGCGGGGCCCCCGCACACTCCGCGTGGGTGGCCCCACGAGAGGTCTTGTACGTCTTGTTGTCCGTGTCGGCATAGGCGAAGTCGATTCTCCAGTTGCAGAACTTGGAGAACGTCGCCGCGACTCCTACGCAGTCCACACCGGCGAACTGCTTGGTGATCCGCTTGCCGGATCCTTTGACGGCGTGGGTCAGGAAGCAGCCGACAGGAATCTTCACCGCCGCACCGCGCACTTCATAGGTGAAGCTGCCGATGGCCGAGGACCCCGTGGCGCTGGCGTGGGCAGGCGCCGCCGCCCCCAGGGATCCGGCGACTGCGAAGACGCATGCTCCGAAGGCGGCCAGCGCACCGCGGACAGGGTTGAGGAAACGCATACCGGGACTCCTAGAGGACCGGAGCGGACGACGATCGCCCGCGGTCCCGAGGATCCCGGCACGACTCGGTGGCCAAGCGTTTCCGCTGCCCAGCGAAGGAAGAAATCACCGTCAAGCGGTACTTCCCGGTCAACTCCCCCTGACAGTCGTCACTCCTCCGCGAAGTCCCCCGCCGCCACCCGCAGTGGCCGCAGGATCGCGAAGAGTTCGCCGCATTCCTCCGCGTCGTACGCGCTCAGGCCGAAGTCCATGGACATCAGGTCGCGGGTGGCGGCCTCGACGACCTCGCGGCCCTTCTCCGTGATGGTGGCGAGGGTGCCGCGGCCGTCGTTGGGGTTGGGGCGCCTGGCGACCAGGCCGGAGCGGACCAGGCGGTCCACGGTGTTCGTCACCGACGTGGGGTGCACCATCAGACGCTCGCCGATCTTCGACATCGGCAGTTCGCCGGACTTGGAGAAGGTCAGCAGCACCAGCGCCTCGTAGCGAGCGAACGTGAGTTCGTACGGCTTGACGACCGCGTCCACCTCGGCCAGCAGGATCTGGTGCGCCCGCATGATCGAGGTGATCGCGGCCATCGACGGCACGTTGCCCCAGCGCTGCTTCCAGAGTTCGTCGGCGCGGGCGATGGGATCGAACGAGAGACTGAGCGGCTTCGACACGGACCAGACCCTACCGGCCGGTCATATGTCGGTCAGCCCTGTCTCACTCATCGGTACCGCCGGTCAGCCATCACCTTGCGCCAGATGCCGCTCGACGGTCTCCACCTTGGACGTGAGGCCGTCCACCACCCCCGGGCGGATGTCCGCCTTGAGGACCAGGGAGACGCGCGGGGCGCGGGCCTCCACCGCGGCGACCGCTCGCTTGATCACGGTCATGACCTCGTCCCACTCGCCTTCCACCAAGGTGAACATCGCGTCCGTGCGGTTCGGGAGGCCCGACTCGCGGACCACGCGGACCGCGTCGGCGACGTACTCCCCCACGTCCTCGCCGACGCCGAGCGGTGTCACGGAGAAGGCGACGATCATGCGCCCACGACTCCCTCGTTACGGGCGCGGGAGGCGATCACCGCGTCCTCGGCCTCGCGCTTGAGGCGGCGGTCGGCGAAGAAGCCGCCGGTCGGGAGGACCGACATCAGGAAGTAGAAGGCGGCGGTGCCCAGGGACCACTTCGCGCGGTTCCAGGCGTCGGCCCAGAAGATCACGTAGAGGACGAAGAGGATGCCGTGGACCGCGCCCATCACCGGGACGGCGTTGAAGTCGGTGGTCCGCTTCAGGACCGAGCAGACGAGCAGCAGCAGGAACGAGATCGCTTCGGGGCCCGAGACCAGGCGGAGGCGGCGGAGGGCGGAGGCGGTCTTGATGTCCACGGGTCACCTTCGGTGGGAGAGACGTCGGCGTCGACAGGTCGTACGGCTTGTACCAGGCGGCTTGCACCAGGACGTTTGTGAACGTACGCACAAGCGTCCCGCCATTGTGGCAAACGCCGTCCACGATCACCGGAGGGGGTCCCGTAGGGGTCCGTTCAGGGTTCGACTCCCCCTTCGGGATCTGTCCGTACGGGCGAAGGTGGGGCTAACGTCGCAAGCGTGGCGATGTTCCGACTTCAGAGCAGCAAGGTGCTCGCCGTCGACATGACCGGGGATGCCGTGAAGGCGAAGAACGGCTCCATGGTCGCGTACGACGGCGACATGGCCTTCAAGAAGCTCAGCGGTGGTGGTGAGGGGCTGCGGGGGATGGTGACCCGGCGGCTCACGGGTGAGCAGATGACGCTGATGGAGGTGAAGGGGCACGGGACCTGCTTTTTCGCGGACCGTGCCTCCGAGATCAACCTGGTGTCCCTTCAGGGGGACAAGCTGTACGTGGAGTCCAGCAATCTGCTGGCGACGGACGGGGGGCTGCGTACGGGGACGAGTTTCACGGGGCTGCGCGGGGCCTCGCAGGGCAACGGGCTGTTCACGACCACGATCGAGGGGCACGGGCAGGCGGCGATCATGTCGGACGGGCCGGCCGTACTGCTCCGGGTCAGTCCGCAGTACCCGCTGACGGTGGACCCCGGCGCCTATGTGGCCCATCAGGGGAATGTGCGGCAGTCCTTCCAGTCGGGTGTGTCCTTCCGCACCTTCATGGGCGAGGGCGGTGGCGAGGCCTTCCAGATCCGGTTCGAGGGCGACGGGCTGGTGTATGTGCAGCCCAGTGAGCGGAACACGGTCGCGGGGGATGTCTGACATGGGCTTCCGGGAGATCAACTCGAAGATGATCGAGGCCACTGTCGCGCCAGGTCAGCGGCTGTTCAGCCAGCGCGGCGCGATGCTCGCGTACAAGGGCGAGGTGAGCTTCACCCCGAACCTGCGCGGCGGGCAGGGCGGAGTGATGTCGATGATCGGGCGGCGGGTGGCCAACGAGGACACACCGCTGATGACCGTCGAGGGCAGCGGCACCGTGCTGTTCGGGCACGGCGGCCACCACATCCAGGTGATCGGCCTCGCCGGCGACACGCTGTACGTCGAGGCCGACCGGCTGCTCGCCTTCGAGGGCACGCTGGAGCAGGGCACGGTGTTCCTCGGCTCGCAGGGCGGGGTGATGGGCATGGTCCGGGGGCAGGTCTCCGGGCAGGGGCTGTTCACGACGTCCCTCAAGGGGCACGGGGCCGTCGCCGTGATGGCGCACGGCGGGGTCATCGAGGTCCCGATCACCCCGCAGCGGCCGGTGCACGTGGACCCGCAGGCCTACGTCGCCCACCACGGGGACGTCCGCAACAGACTGTCGACCGCCCTCGGCTGGCGGGACATGGTGGGCCGGGGCTCCGGCGAGGCCTTCCAGTTGGAGCTGAGCGGCAGCGGTGCCGTGTACGTCCAGGCGTCGGAGGAGAAGCTGTGAGCGCCCCTGTCCACGACCCGACGACGCTGCCGTCCGACGACAATGTCGATCACTACACCTTCTGCGTGGAGCTCAAGGGCACCCAGTGGTTCATGCAGAAGGGGAAGATGATCGCCTACTACGGATCGATCGAGTTCAACGGGATCGGGCACGGGCGACTCGACCGACTTGTCCGTACGTCGTTCCATTCGCCACTGCACGCGAGCGACTGGGTCGTGGCGGAGGGCTCGGGCAAGATGCTCCTCGCCGACCGGGCCTTCGACGTGAATTCGTACGACCTCGAGGACGGCAACCTGACCATTCGCTCGGGCAACCTCCTCGCTTTTCAGCCAAGTCTCGCGCTCAAACAGTCGATCGTGCCCGGCTTTCTGACACTGATCGGAACCGGAAAGTTCGTGGCGGCGTCCAACGGCCCGGTGGTGTTCATGGAACCCCCGATCCGGGTGGACCCGCAGGCCCTGGTCGGCTGGGCGGACTGCCCGTCCCCGTGCCATCACTACGACCACGGCTACATGACCGGTGTGATGGGCGGTCTACGTGCGATGACGGGCCTCGGCGGGGCCTCCGGCGAGGAGCACCAGTTCGAGTTCGTGGGGGCCGGCACGGTGCTGCTCCAGTCGTCCGAGGCGCTGATGGCGGAGCAGGCGACGGGGGCCACTCCGCAGGAGCCGGGGGTACCCGGCGGGGGTGTTCCGGGAGGCCACGGGCAGGGGGCTGGCGCACCGCGCCTTCCCGGACAGCTGGGAGACCTCCAGCGTCGCTTCGGGCTGTGAGCGGTAATGTGCGGGGTGTGACATCGAACGCCTGCGCACGGCGTCACACGGAAGCCTTATTAGTTCGCCATTCAACTTCCTTAGGTAGACTTCATTCATGGAGACCGAGACGGCCACCCGCTGGCTGACCAACGCGGAGCAGTGCGCCTGGCGCACCCACCTGGAGGTCAACATGCTGTTGACGTACCAGCTCGAGAAGGATCTGCAGCCGTTCGGCCTGACGATGAACGACTACGAGATCCTGGTGAACCTGTCCGAGTCGGAGGAGCGACGGATGCGGATGAGCGACCTCGCCGCCGCCACGCTGCAGTCCAAGAGCCGCCTCTCGCACCAGATCACCCGCATGGAGAACGGGAACCTGGTCCGGCGGGAGAACTGCGAGTCCGACCGCCGCGGGCTGTACGCGGTCCTCACCGAGCACGGCATGGAGACCATGCAGAAGGTCGCGCCGCATCATGTGGCGTCCGTGCGGCGGCACTTCATCGACCTGCTCTCCCCCGAGGCCCTCACCGAGCTCGACAAGGCCCTCAAGCCCATCGCCGAGCATCTGCGGGGGCAGCGGGGTCGTCTCTGACGGCTCTCACCCGGCGAGCGGCAGGCGGAGTTCGAAGAGTGCTCCGCCGGCCGGCGCGGCACCCGCCGTGAGCGTTCCGCCGTGCCGTACTGCGACGTCCCTGGCGATCGCCAGCCCCAGTCCCGCGCCACCGTCGTCGCGGCTGCGGGCGGCGTCCAGCCGTACGAACCGTTCGAAGATCCGCTCCCGGTCGGCCTCGGCCACCCCGTCGCCGTCGTCCGTCACCGCGAGCACGGCCCAGGTGCCCTCCCGCCGTACGGTCACGGTGACCCGCTCGCGGGCGTGCCGGCGGGCGTTGTCCAGCAGGTTGCCGAGCACCCGGCCCAGTTGCCCCCGTGACCCGGACACCTCCGCGGGCTCCGCGTCCACCGTCACACCCGTACGGCCGGCCGACTCCTCGCGGGCCAGTGCGGCGAGGTCGACCCTGGCGTCGGCGGGGCGCTCCCCGGCGTCCAGGCGGGCGAGCAGCAGCAGGTCGGCGGCGAGGTGCTGGAGTCGTACGGTGTCCTCCACCGCGCCGTCCAGGTCGAGGAGTTCGGGGTGGGCCGCGGCCACCTCCAGCTGGGTGCGCAGGGAGGCGATCGGGCTGCGCAGTTCGTGGGAGGCGTCGGCGACGAAGCTGCGCTGGCGTTCCACGGAGGCCTCCAGCGCGGCGAGTGTCGCGTTGGTGGTGCGGGCGAGGCGGGCGATCTCGTCGTGGGTCGCCGGTTCGGGGACGCGGCGGGAGAGGTCCTCGGAGGCGGTGATCGCCGCCATCTCGCCGCGGATGCCCTCCACCGGCCGCAGGGCGCGGCCCGTGACCAGCCAGGTCACGCCGCCGACGACCGCCAGGAGCAGCGGGAAACCGATGAGCATCACCGTCAACGCGGTGCGTACGGCGCCGTGTTCGGCGGCCAGGGGGGCACCGGCGTGGACGGTGAGACGGCCGTGGTCGGGAGTCTCGACCTCGACCGCGGCGAAGCGGTAGTCCTCGGTGTCGCCGTCGATGGTGGCCGTGCCGTTGCTGAAGGCCGGCTCGGTGGCGATCTCTCCGGGGGGCAGGGACTCGCCGGAGTCGTCGTCCGAGTCGGCGGAGTCGTCCGAGTCGTCGGAGTCGTCCGAGTCGTCCGAGTCGTCGGAGTCGTCATCGTCGCCGTCATCGCCGGTCGGCTGTGGTGACGATGATGGCTGTGGTGTCACGTCCGGTGTCGCCGTGCCGGTGATCCGGTTCAGGTCCTCGCTGGCCGCGACCAGGCGGCCGTCCTCGTCGACGATCTGCACCGGGCTGTCCTCGCCGTCCAGGCCCGACAGCTTGTCGTACGGCATCCGGGCGGCGAGTTCGGAGGCGACCGCCCGTGCGGAGCGTTCCGCCTGGGTGCCCGCCTCGCCGATCAGGTTGGAACGCAGGGAGAGCAGTACGGCGGTGCCGGCCGCGACGAGGGCCACCGCTACGACGAGGGTGGCGCCGAGCGTCGCCCGTGCCCGGACCGAGCCGAACAGGCGGCTCACGGTGCCGTCTCCAGCCGGTAACCGGCGCCACGCACGGTACGGATGAGCGCGGGGCGGAGCTTGCGGCGCAGGGCGCTGATGTAGACCTCGACGATGTTGGGATCGCCCTCGTAGGCGAAGTCCCAGACGTGTTCGAGGATGTCGGACTTCGACACCACCTCGCCGGCGCGCAGCACCAGGTGCTCCAGGACCGAGAACTCCTTCGCGGTCAGGGTCACTTCGTCCTCGTCCAGGAAGACGCGGCGGGCGGCCGTGTCCACCTTGAGGTCGCCGTGCACGTGGACGGGGGACGCCCCGGTGGTCGGCCTGCGGCGCAGCAGTGCCTTGATCCTCGCGACGAGGACGACGTACGAGAACGGCTTGGTGAGGTAGTCGTCGGCGCCCGTGTCCAGGCCCTCGGCCTCGTCGTACTCACCGTCCTTCGCCGTGAGCATCAGGATCGGCACGTCGTGGCCGGCGGCGCGCAGGGCCGCGCAGACGCGGTAGCCGTTCAGGCCCGGCAGCATGATGTCGAGGATGAGGAGGTCGTACGTGCCCTCCGTGGCCCGGTGCAGGCCCTCGCGGCCGTCGTGGACGACGTCCACGGCGTAGCCCTCGGCGGTGAGGCCCCTGGCGAGGGAGATGGCGAGGCGTCTTTCGTCCTCCACGATCAAGAATCGGAAGGGGCGGCGCGAAGCGCCTCCGGCAGGGTGGTGGTGGGAGACGGGCGGGCGCATGCGTCAAGGGTCGCAAAGCGAGGCTGAAGATCACTTCAGGTGGGTTCAGGTTCCTCTCAGTGTTGGTCGGCGAGAGTGAGGACGTCGAAAACGAAGCGACTCGGGAGGAATTCACATGAAGCGCAACATCGTGATCGCCGTCGTCACCGCTGCGGCCCTGGTCGGGGGCGGTACGGCGACAGCCATCGCGGTCTCGGGGGACGGCGACGGCGGGGCGGCGCCGGTGGCGCTCGGCGAGCAGCGGACGGGGGACGATGACGGGCGGGGGGACGACCGGGACGATGACCGGGACGACCCGGGCGACCGGGGCGATGACCAGGACGACCGGGGCGATGACGGACGTGGCGACGACCGGGACGACCGTCCCGCCTCGGGTGACGTGACCGCCGCCGAGGCCATCGCCGCCGCGTTGAAGCACAAGCCGGGTACGGCCGTCTCCGCCGAACTGGACGACGGGGCCTGGGAGGTCGACGTCCTCGGTGGTGGGGACATCTGGCACAGCGTGTGGATCGACCCGGCCACCGGCAAGGTTCTCGGCGCCGAGCGGGACGACGAGGACGACGCCGACGAGGTGCGGGCGGCGTTGAAGGGGGCCTCGGTGACGGCCGGGCAGGCGGCGGAGGCGGCGGAGGCCAAGGGGGTCGTGACGGCGGTGGAGCTGGACGACGACGACGAGCGGGGGTGGGAGGCCGAGACGCGTGCCTCCGGCGGGGGCGATGACGGCCGGGACTGGCGGGTGGGTCTGACCAGCGGCAAGGTCACGGCCGACCGGGACGACGACTCCGACGACGACTGAGGGCGGTGGGCGTCGGGGGTTTTCGCCCCCGCCGCCCCTTCCCGTCCCGTCCCCGGGGCTGCGCCCCAGACCCCCATCGGCCCTGAACGGGCCTCGTCCTCAAACGCCGGACGGGCTGTTCGTGAGGCCCTGCACCAGTTCGTCCGCCGCCCTGTACGGGTCCAGGTCCCCCGTGATGATGCGCTCCGCGAGGGCGTCCAGGCGGCGGTCGCCGTGGAGGTCTCCGATGCGTTCGCGGAGGGCTGTCACCGCGATCGTCTCGACCTCTCGGGATGCCCGGGCCAGGCGGCGTTCCGTGAGGACGCCGCCCGCCTCCATCCACGCGCGGTGCTTCTCCAGGGCCTCGACCACCTCGTCGATGCCCTCCGCACGGGCCGCGACCGTCTTCACGATCGGAGGGCGCCAGTCGCCGGGGGCACGGGATTCGCCCAGGCCGAGCATGTGGTTCAGTTCGCGGGCCGTGGCGTCGGCGCCGTCACGGTCGGCCTTGTTGACGACGTAGACGTCGCCGATCTCCAGGATCCCTGCCTTCGCCGCCTGGATGCCGTCGCCCATCCCGGGGGCCAGGAGCACCACCGAGGTGTCGGCCTGGGAGGCGATCTCCACCTCCGACTGTCCTACGCCGACCGTCTCCACCAGGATCACCTCGCAGCCCGCCGCGTCCAGGACGCGGATGGCCTGCGGGGCCGCCCAGGCGAGTCCTCCCAGGTGGCCGCGCGTCGCCATGGAACGGATGTAGACGCCCGGGTCGGAGGCGTGCTCCGACATGCGGACGCGGTCGCCGAGCAGGGCCCCGCCGGAGAAGGGGGAGGACGGGTCCACGGCGAGGACGCCGACCCGCTTGCCCTGTTTGCGGAACGCGGTCACCAGGGCGGAGGTGGAGGTGGACTTGCCTACCCCCGGGGATCCGGTCAGGCCCACCACGTACGCGTTGCCGGTCAGTGGCGCCAGGGCCGCCATGACCTCCCTGAGCTGCGGGGACGCCCCCTCCACCAGGGAGATCAGCCGGGCCACGGCCCGTGGCCTGCCTTCCCTGGCCTGGGCGACCAGCGAGGAGACGTCCTGCATCACAGCTCCGTTCACGAGAGGAAAAACTGCAAAGAAGGCGGTCAGGCCTTCGGTACCCGCACGATCAGCGCGTCGCCCTGGCCGCCGCCGCCGCACAGTGCCGCCGCGCCCACGCCGCCGCCGCGCCGCTTCAGTTCCAGCGCCAGATGCAGGACGAGCCGGGCGCCGGACATCCCGATGGGGTGACCGAGGGCGATCGCGCCCCCGTTGACGTTCACCTTTTCGGCGGAAACGCCCAAGTCCTTCATTGACTGTACGGCGACGGCCGCGAAGGCCTCGTTGATCTCGATGAGGTCGAGGTCGGAGACTTCCAGGCCCTCCTTCTTCAGCGCGTGCCGGATCGCGTTGGACGGCTGGGACTGGAGGGAGTTGTCGGGGCCGGCCACATTGCCGTGGGCGCCGATCTCGGCGATCCAGTCCAGGCCCAGCTCCAGTGCCTTGGCCTTGCTCATCACGACCACGGCGGCCGCGCCGTCCGAGATCTGCGAGGAGGTGCCCGCGGTGATCGTGCCGTCCTTGGTGAAGGCCGGGCGCAGCCTGCCGAGCGACTCGGCCGTGGTGTCGCCGCGGATGCCCTCGTCCCTGCTGAACAGGATCGGGTCGCCCTTGCGCTGCGGGATCTCGACCGGGGTGATCTCGGCCTCGTAGACGCCGTTCTTCTGTGCGGCGGCGGCCCGCTGGTGGGAGAGGGCGGCGATCTCGTCCTGCTCGGGGCGGGCGATGCCGAGGCGCGTGTTGTGCTTCTCGGTGGACTCGCCCATCGCGATGTTCTCGAAGGAGTCGGTCAGACCGTCGTACGCCATCGCGTCGAGCATCTGGACCGCGCCGTACTTGAAGCCCTCGCGGGACTTCGGCAGCAGGTGCGGGGCGTTGGTCATGGACTCCTGGCCGCCGGCGACGATCACGTCGAACTCGCCGGCGCGGATCAGCTGGTCGGCGAGCGCGATGGCGTCGAGGCCGGACAGACAGACCTTGTTGACGGTGAGCGCCGGGACGTTCATCGGGATGCCGGCCTTGACGGCGGCCTGGCGGGCCGGGATCTGGCCGGCGCCGGCCTGGAGCACCTGGCCCATGATCACGTACTGGACCTGGTCGCCGCCGATCCCCGCACGGTCGAGGGCGGCCTTGATGGCGAAGCCGCCGAGGTCGGCTCCGGAGAAGGACTTCAGTGAGCCGAGCAGCCGCCCCATGGGGGTGCGGGCGCCCGCGACGATGACGGAGGTCGTGCCGTTCGATGCGGAAGGTGCGGAAGGTGCGGAGGATGCTGAAGATGCGGAAGTCATGAGCTGCGATCCCCTTCCGGCTGCACAGCCGAGGAGTGAACGAGGGTTTACTTCGAATGTACTGACGTGCGGCGGACCACGTCATCGTCCTTTCGGTGTGATCGCGCGCACGTTGCGTAACCACCGCGGGAGCGCTGCACTGAATCCATGCTGACGCGAATCGACCACATCGGGATCGCCTGCTTCGACCTCGACGCGACCGTCGAGTTCTACCGGGCCACGTACGGCTTCGAGGTGTTCCACTCCGAGGTCAACGAGGAGCAGGGCGTCCGCGAGGCCATGCTCAAGATCAACGGCACCTCGGACGGAGGCGCCTCCTACCTCCAGCTCCTCGAGCCGACCCGGGAGGACTCGACCGTCGCCAAGTGGCTGGCGAAGAACGGCGAGGGCGTCCACCACATCGCCTTCGGTACGGCGGATGTGGACGCGGAGGCGGCCGGCATCAGGGACAGGGGCGTACGCGTTCTGTACGAAGAGCCCCGGCGCGGCTCCATGGGGTCACGAATCACCTTCCTGCACCCCAAGGACTGCCATGGCGTACTGACAGAACTGGTCACTTCGGCGCCTGTTGAGTCATCCGAGCACTGACCCACGTACATAAGGGCCGGTAGGGTTGGGTCCGGTCGCCGCTCGATGCGTGGTGACCGTCCCGCCGTCTTTGGCGGCGGGATCGCCGGGGTCCGGGTTTCGGGGGGCGAGCGCGGGGCGGCAGCCCATGCTCAGCCGTTGATCTGACACCATTCCCCGGGGGCCCCGTTCGGCGGGTGGACGGAGCTCGGTGAGACTTGCGACCAGGGGACGGATGGGACCGCGCAGTGCGGGGCTACGAGAGCCAGGAGCGAGAGCCGGCGGCTGACGTCGACCACCTCTCTCGGTTCGAAGCCGAGATGAAGCGGCTGAAGACCGAGCGGGAAAAGGCGATCCAGCACGCCGAGGACCTCGGCTACCAGGTCGAGGTGCTGCGCGCCAAGCTGCACGAGGCGCGCCGCACCATCATGTCCCGGCCCGCCTACGACGGCGGTGACCTCGGCTACCAGGCCGAGCAGTTGCTGCGCAACGCACAGGTGCAGGCCGACCAGCTCCGCGCGGACGCCGAGCGGGAGCTGAGCCAGGCGCGGGCGCAGACCCAGCGGATCCTCCAGGAGCACGCGGAGCAGGCGGCCCGGCTCCAGGCGGAGCTGCACCAGGAGGCGGTGAACCGGCGCCAGCAGCTCGACCAGGAGCTGGCGGAGCGCAGGCAGACCGTCGAGTCGCATGTCAACGAGAACGTGGCGTGGGCGGAGCAGTTGCGCGCCCGCACCGAGCAGCAGGCCCGCCGTCTGCTCGACGAGTCCCGCGCGGAGACCGAGCAGGCGATGGCCGCCGCCCGCGCGGAGGCCGAGCGGCTGACGGCCGAGGCGCGGCAGCGGCTGCAGAGCGAGGCCGAGTCGGCCCGCTCGGAGGCCGAGCAGATCCTGCGCCGGGCCCGCGCGGACGCGGAGCGGCTGCTGAACGCGGCGTCGACGCAGGCGCAGGAGGCCACCGACCACGCGGAGCGGCTGCGGTCGTCGACGGTCAGCGAGTCGGATTCCGCGCGCCGTCAGGCGCAGGAGCTCGGCCGGGCCGCCGAGGAGCGGATGTCCGCTGCCGAGACGGCGCTGCGCGAGGCCCGCGCGGAGGCGGAGAAGGTGCTCGCCGAGGCTAAGGAGTCCGCCGCGAAGGCGCTCTCCTCCGCGGAGTCGGCCAACGAGACCCGTACGCGCACCGCCAAGGAGCAGGTGGCGCGGCTGGTCAGCGAGGCGACCAAGGAGGCGGAGACCACCAAGGCGGACGCCGAGCAGCTGGTCGCGGACGCCCGCGCGGAGGCGGAGAAGATCGTCGCCGAGGCCTCCGAGAAGGCCCGCACGATCACCGCGGAGGAGTCCGCGACGCAGCTGTCCAAGGCGGCCAAGACCGCCGAGGACGTGCTCAACAAGGCGTCGGAGGAGGCCAAGCAGACCACCAGGGCGGCGGCCGAGGAGGCCGAGCGGATCCGCCGGGAGGCCGAGGCCGAGGCGGACCGGCTGCGTGCCGAGGCGCACGACATCTCCGAGCAGCTCAAGGGTGCGGCGAAGGACGACACCAAGGAGTACCGCGCCAAGACGGTCGAACTGCAGGAGGAGGCGCGCCGGCTGCGCGGCGAGGCCGAGCAGCTGCGCGCCGACGCGGTCGCCGAGGGCGAGAGGATCCGCGCGGAGGCCCGCAAGGAGGCCGTGGCGCAGATCGAGGAGGCGGCCAGGTCCGCCGAGGAGCTGCTCGCCAAGGCGAAGGCGGACGCGGACGAACTGCGGTCCACCGCGCAGACCGACAGCGAGAAGGTCCGCACGGAGGCCATCGAGCGCGCCACGACGCTGCGCCGGCAGGCCGAGGAGACGCTGGAGCGCACCCGTCAGGAGGCCGAGCGGCACCGCGCGGAGGCCGTCGAGCAGTCCGACGCGCTCAAGGAGGACGCCGAGCGGGCCGCGCGCGAGCTGCGCGAGGAGACCGAGCGGGCCGTCGAGGCCCGGCGCGAGGAGGCCGCGGGTGAGCTGACGCGGCTGCACACGGAGGCCGAGGAGCGGCTCGCCGCCGCCGAGCGGGCGCTGGGCGAGGCGCGTGAGGAGGCCGTCCGGATCCGCCGGGAGGCGTCCGAGGAGAACGAGCGGCTGCGCGCGGAGGCCGCCGAGCGGATCCGTACGCTGCGGCAGCAGGCGGAGACGGAGGCCGAGCGGCTGCGTGACGAGGCCGCCGCGGACGCTTCGGCGTCCCGCGCGGAGGGCGAGTCCGTCGCCGTACGGCTGCGGTCGGAGGCCGCGGCGGAGGCGGAGCGGCTGAAGTCGGAGGCGCAGGACAGCGCCGACCGGATGCGGGCGGAGGCGCAGGCCGCCGCCGAGCGGATCGGTGCGGAGGCGTCGGAGACGCTGGCCGCCGCGCAGGAGGAGGCCGCCCGGCGGCGCCGCGAGGCCGAGGAACTCCTCGGCGCGGCCCGCAGCGAGGCCGGCCAGGAGCGCGAGCGGGCCCGCGAGCAGAGCGAGGAGCTGCTGGCGTCGGCGCGCACCCGCGTGGAGGAGGCGCAGGCCGAGGCCGTACGGCTGGTCGAGGAGGCGGACCGGCGCGCCACGGAGATGGTGTCGGCGGCCGAGCTCCACGCCCAGCAGGTACGGGACTCCGTCGCGGGGCTGCACGAGCAGGCGCAGGAGGAGATCACCGGGCTGCGGTCCGCCGCCGAGCATGTGGCGGAGCGGACGCGGCGCGAGGCCGAGGAGGAGGCGGACCGGGTCCGCGCCGACGCCTACGCGGAGCGGGAGCGGGCGAGCGAGGACGCGGGCCGGCTGCGGCGCGAGGCGCAGGAGGAGACGGAGGCCGCGAGGGCGCTGGCCGAGCGGACGGTGTCCGAGGCGATCACGGAGGCCGACCGGATCCGCTCGGATGTGTCCGACCACGCCCAGCGGGTGCGTACGGAGGCGTCGGACGCGATCGCCGAGGCGGAGCAGCAGGCGTCGCGTACCCGGGCGGAGGCCCGTGAGGACGCCAACCGGATCCGTTCGGACGCGGCGACGCAGGCGGACACCCTCATCACGGAGGCGCGCAGCGAGGCGGAGCGGCTCACCGACGAGACCGTCACCGAGGCGGACCGGGTTCGCGCGGACTCGGTGTCCAAGGCGGAGAAGCTGATCGCGGACGCGACCGGGGACGCGGAGCGGCTGCGGGCCGAGGCCGCGGAGACGGTGGGGTCGGCGCAGCAGCACGCGGAGCGGATCCGCCGGGAGTCCGAGCGGCTCAAGGCCGACGCGGAGTCGGCGGCCGACCATCTGGTGTCCACCGCGCGCGCGGAGGCCGAGCGGACCCTGGACGAGGCCCGCAAGGAGGCCAACAAGCGGCGTTCCGAGGCGGCCGAGCAGGTCGACACGCTCATCACGGAGACCACCGCCGAGGCGGACAAGCTGCTCACCGAGGCGCAGCAGCAGGCTCAGAAGACGACGGCGGACGCCGAGGCGCAGGCGGACACGATGGTCGGGGCGGCCCGCAGCGAGGCCGACCGGCTGGTGGGCGAGGCGACGGTCGAGGGCAACTCGCGGGTGGAGAAGGCCCGTACGGACGCGGACGAGCTGCTGGTCGGCGCGCGCCGGGACGCGACCCAGATCCGGGAGCGGGCGGAGGAGCTGCGCGACCGGATCACCGGTGAGATCGAGGAGCTGCACGCGCGGGCCCGCCGTGAGGCGGCGGAGACGATGAAGTCGACGGGCGACCGCTGCGACGCGCTGATCAAGGCCGCCGAGGAGCAGCTCGCCAAGGCGGAGGCGAAGGCCAAGGAGATCGTGTCCGAGGCCAACTCCGAGGCGGGCAAGGTGCGGATCGCCGCGGTGAAGAAGGCCGAGGCGCTGCTGAAGGAGGCCGAGCAGAAGAAGGCCAGCCTGGTGAAGGAGGCCGAGGAGCTGCGGGCCGAGGCGGTGCAGGAGGCGCGGCGCACGGTCGACGAGGGCAAGCGCGAGCTGGAGGTGCTGGTGCGGCGCCGCGAGGACATCAACGCTGAGATCTCGCGTGTGCAGGATGTCCTGGAGGCGCTGGAGTCCTTCGAGGCGCCCGGCGGTGCCAAGGACAACGGGGTCAAGGCGGGTGCGACGGTCGGCGCTCCCCGTACGGGTGGCAAGTCGGGGGAATAGTTGGCAAAGCGGACCAAATCCCCTGTACGGTGAGGGCTTTGATCATGGCTTTGGCAAGCTTTCCCGCGGCGAGCCACTCAAAAGGGGTGTCATTCTCCGTATCAAACGTGCATCCGCTCGATGACACAGCGCTTTCGCCCCTAGGATTCCACCTATCACCTCACCGGTCTCATTCGACAGGAACCCCATGAGCGACACTTCCCCCTACGGCTTCGAGCTTGTGCGGCGTGGATACGACCGCGCTCAGGTGGACGAACGTATCTCCAAGCTCGTCTCCGACCGTGACAGCGCTCTCACCCGCATCACCGCTCTGGAAAAGCGCATCGAAGAGCTCCACCTCGAGACTCAGAACGCCCAGGCGCAGGTCAACGACGCGGAGCCGTCGTACGCCGGCCTGGGTGCGCGTGTGGAGAAGATCCTCCGCCTCGCCGAGGAGGAGGCGAAGGACCTGCGCGAGGAGGCCCGGCGCGCGGCGGAGCAGCACCGCGAGCTCGCCGAGTCGGCCGCCCAGCAGGTGCGTAACGACGCCGAGTCGTACGCCGCCGAGCGCAAGTCGAAGGCGGAGGACGAGGGCGTCCGGATCGTCGAGAAGGCCCAGGGCGAGGCGTCGCAGCTGCGTTCCGACGCGCAGAGGGACGCCCAGTCCAAGCGCGAGGAGGCGGACGCCCTCTTCGAGGAGACCCGTGCCAAGGCCGCTCAGGCCGCCGCGGACTTCGAGACGAACCTCGCCAAGCGCCGCGAGCAGTCCGAGCGCGACCTGGCGTCGCGTCAGCAGAAGGCCGAGAAGCGTCTCGCGGAGATCGAGCACCGCGCGGAGCAGCTGCGGCTGGAGGCGGAGAAGCTGCGCACCGACGCCGAGCGCCGGGCCCGCCAGACGGTGGAGACCGCCCAGCGTCAGGCGGAGGACATCGTGGCCGACGCCAACGCCAAGGCCGACCGGATCCGTTCGGAATCCGAGCGTGAGCTCGCGGCGCTGACCAACCGCCGCGACTCGATCAACGCCCAGCTGACGAACGTGCGCGAGATGCTGGCGACGCTCACCGGTGCCGCGGTGGCCGCGACCGGCGCTCCCGCCACCGACGACGAGCCGATCTCCCGCGGGGTTCCGGCCCAGCAGTCGCGGTAACGGCTGAAGCAGGAGCTGAGCCCTCTGCCACCTGCGGTGGCAGAGGGCTTTGTCCCGTTCTAGCGTGGCCGCATGATCGAGCTCGAGGGGCTGACCAAGCGGTACGGCGAGAAGGTGGCGGTCAGGGATCTGACGTTCACCGTCCGGCCGGGCATCGTCACGGGCTTCCTCGGTCCGAACGGCTCGGGCAAGTCGACCACGATGCGGATGATCCTGGGCCTGGACCACCCGACCGCCGGTGATGTGCGGATCGACGGCACTCACTACGACCGGCTCCAGGACCCGCTGACGTACATCGGCGCCCTGCTCGAGGCGAAGGGCGTGCATCCGGGCCGCAGCGCCTACAACCATCTGCTGTGTCTGGCGCAGAGCAACGGCATCCCGGAGCGCCGGGTGCACGAGGTGCTGGACGCGGTCGGGCTGACGGCGGTGGCCCGGAAGAAGGCCAAGGGGTTCTCGCTCGGCATGGGCCAGCGGCTCGGCATCGCGGCGGCGCTGCTCGGCGACCCGCGGATCATGATGTTCGACGAGCCGGTCAACGGCCTCGACCCCGAGGGCATCCACTGGATCCGTACGCTGATGAAGTCCCTCGCCGCGCAGGGCCGTACGGTCTTCGTCTCCTCCCATCTGATGAGCGAGATGGCGCTGACCGCCGAGCATCTCGTCGTCATCGGACAGGGCCGGCTGCTCGCCGACACCTCCATGGCCGACTTCATCGCCCGCAACTCACGCTCGTACGTACGGGTCCGCAGCCCGCAGCGTGAACGGCTCCTCGACGTGCTGCACCAGGCGGGGATCACCGCCGTGGAGAGCGGCGACGGAACGCTGGAGGTGGACGGCTGGGAGGCTGAACGGATCGGTGAGCTGGCGGCCCGGCGGCAGGTGGTGCTGCACGAACTGAGCCCGCAGCAGGCCTCGCTGGAGGAGGCGTTCATGCGGCTGACCGCGGAGTCGGTGGAGTACCACGCGCACACCGGCACCCCCGCACCCGTCCAGGCGTGGGGCGACGGCTGGAAGAGGGGCTGAGCATGGCGGCGGCACAGGTCGTCCGGTCCGAGTGGACCAAGATCCGGTCGGTGGCATCCACGATGTGGACGCTCTCCCTGACCGTGGTCGTGACCATCGCGCTCGGCATGCTGATCTCGGCGCTGTCGAAGAACGAGTTCGACAGCATGAGCACCCGGGACCGGCTCTCCTTCGACCCGACGTTCATCAGCTTCGCCGGGATGGGCCTCGGCCAGCTCGCGATGATCGTGTTCGGGGTGCTGGTGGTGTCGAACGAGTACAGCACCGGCATGATCCGCGCCTCCCTCGCGGCCGTGCCCCGGCGCGGCACGTTTCTGCTGAGCAAGCTGGCGGTGGCCACCGCGCTCGCTCTGTTGGTCTCCATGGCGACCAGCTTCGCCGCGTTCTTTCTCGGCCAGGCGATGCTCGGCGAGCACAAGGCGTCGATCGGGGACGACGGGGTGCTGCGGGCGGTCCTCGGGGGTGGCCTCTACATGACGCTGATCGCGCTGTTCTCGATGGGCGTCGCCGCGATGCTGCGCTCCCCCATGCTGTCGCTGGGCATCCTGATGCCGTTCTTCTTCCTGATCTCCAACATCCTCGGCAACGTCGACGCCACCAAGAAGGTCGGACAGTTCCTGCCCGACCAGGCCGGGAGCAGGATCATGCAGGTGGTGACGCCGCTGGACGACGACACCCCGTACGGGCCCTGGGGCGGCCTCGGCATCATGCTGCTGTGGGTGATCGCGGCGGTCGTCGGCGGTTACGTACTGCTGAAGCGGCGCGACGCGCAGTGAGGCGCGTGGGGCGGCCGGTGTGGAGACGCGACGGCCCACACGTGACCGGGCGGGACCGGTTTTTACCTCGGCTTGAGCGGAACCGTCAGTGCCTCGATAAGCTCCTAACTCTTACGGGGGCGTGTGCCCCGCTGTCCTGAACCTTTCGATGGGTGCGGAGCATGATCGAGGCAGTCGGCCTGACCAAGCGGTACGGCGACAAGACCGCTGTGTACAACCTCTCCTTCCAGGTGCGGCCCGGCGCCGTCACCGGCTTCCTCGGCCCCAACGGCTCGGGCAAGTCGACGACGATGCGGATGATCCTCGGCCTCGACAACCCCAGTGCGGGTCAGGTCACGATCGGCGGCTACCCGTACCGCAAGCTGCCCAACGCCCCGCGCCAGGTGGGCGCGCTGCTCGACGCCAAGGCGGTGCACGGCGGCCGGTCGGCCCGCAGCCACCTGCTGAGCCTGGCGCAGCTGTCGGGCATCCCGGCCCGGCGGGTGGACGAGGTGCTGGGTGTGGTGGGCCTGCACGAGGTGGCGGGCAGACGGTCCAAGGGCTTCTCGCTCGGTATGGGCCAGCGGCTCGGCATCGCTGCCGCGCTGCTCGGCGACCCCCAGGTGCTGCTGTTCGACGAGCCGGTCAACGGCCTCGACCCCGAGGGCATCCTCTGGGTGCGCAACCTGATGAAGGCGCTGGCCGCCGAGGGCCGTACGGTCTTCGTCTCCTCCCATCTGATGAGCGAGATGGCGCTGACCGCCGACCACCTCATCGTCATCGGGCGCGGACAGCTGCTCGCCGACATGAGCGTGACGGACTTCATCTCCGCCAACTCCGCCGACTTCGCGCGCGTGCGCACGCCCGACACCGAGCCGCAGCAGCGCGAGAAGCTGTCCGCCGCGATCACCGAGGCCGGCGGCCATGTGCTGCCGGAGCAGGACGGCGGGCTGCGGGTGACGGGACTGCCGCTGCCGCGCATCAGCGACATCGCCCACGACGCCGACGTACGGCTGTGGGAGCTGTCGCCGCACCAAGCGTCGCTGGAGGAGGCGTACATGCGGATGACGCAGGGCGCCGTCGACTACCGGTCGACCACCGACCAGAAGGCGGGGCTCCAGCAGCCGCTGCCGCCCGGCGCGCAGCCGCCGATGCCCGTTCCGGGCCAGGGCCAGCCCGGCTGGTACGCCCCGCCGCCGCCCCAGCAGGGCGATCGGCCCTTCCCCGCGCCGCAGGCCGTACCCGTCCAGGCCCCCGCGGGCCCCTACGGCGGCCCCGTGCCGGCCCCCGGTGCCCCGGCGCCGAACCCGTACGCGCAGCCCGCTCCGCAGGCGCCCCAGGCGCCGCCCGCACCGGCTCCGGCGGCCCCGCCCGTGCCGCCGAACGCTCCCGCCGCCGACCTGACCAAGCCCGAGGACGCCCGATGAGCACGCCCCCGCCCCCGATGCCGCAGACCGCCGCACCCGACTGGCAGGCGGCGCCCGGCTCCCCGTACCCGACCTACACCTCGCCGATCCCCGTCGTCCGTACGCACCTCGGGCACGCGCTCGCCTCCGAGTGGACGAAGATCAAGTCGGTGCGCTCCACCATGTGGACGCTGGGTGTGTTCGCCCTGCTGGTCCTCGGCATCGGCACGCTGACCGGTCTGATCGTGTCCAGCTCCGAATCGGACGTGGGCGGCGAGAGCCCGCTGGCGCTCGGCTTCTTCGGGCTGCTGCTGGGCACCATGTGCATCATCACGCTGGGCGTGCTGACCACGGCCTCCGAGTACGGCACCGGCATGATCCGTACCACGATGGTCGCCTGCCCCTCGCGCGGACGGGTGCTCGTGGCGAAGGCCCTGGTGTTCTTCGTGCTGGCCTTCGTGGTGACGCTGGTGTGCGCCTCCCTGGTCGGTTTCCTGCACGTGGCGATGCTGGAGGGCAACAACGCGGGCGACCCCTCCGGCGAGGAGTGGCTGAAGGGCACCCTGGGCGTCTCGCTCTATCTGGCGCTGCTCGGCACGCTGTCGCTGGCGATCGGCTCGATCATCCGGCACTCCGCCGGCGCCATCACCATCATGATCGGCGCCGTGCTCGCCCCGCTGGTCATCGCGCTGTTCATGTTCTCGTCCTCGCTCCAGGACGTGCAGCAGGCGCTGTTCGAGTACTCCATCCCGAACCAGATGAGCATCTTCTACGCCAACTCGCTGTCCGAGTCCGGCCCTTCGGGCTGGGACCCGCTGTGGATCATGCTGGTCGCCACGGCGGCCGCGCTCGCCGGCGCCTTCGTCCTCCAGGAGCGGCGGGACGTGTAACCGGTTCAGAACTTCGGCGCGTTACGGGACCGCTGCACCCGCGTGGTGCGGCGGTCCTTCGCGTTCCAGCACGCCTTGTGCCAGTGCCGGCGCTCGTCGACGCCCGAGTGCTCCGGCCAGGCCACCACATGCGGCACCCCGTCCGGGATCAACTGGTCGCAGCCGGGGCAGCGGTAGGCCTTGCCCTGGGCGCTGGCCCCCGCGACGTGCCGCACGTTCCACTCGTCGCCCTGCCAGCTCTCCGTCGACTGCCAGCCGCCGTAACGGCCGGAACGGTCGTCCTCGGCGCTCCGGCCGGACGAACCGGCTCCCTTGGCTCGGTTGCGACGCGGGGACACGGGACACCTCACGGGGCTCTACAGGATGCTGGGGCCGCGTCCAGCCTACGCGGCGCGCGCGGGGGTACGCGTACGGAACCAATCGACACAAGTCCCCTCCGTGGCGGCGCGGCCCGCACCCCCCGAGCGGCCATTCTGCAGACAATCCGCAAAATCCCCCGCCCGGCCGTGTCCTCGGCACGTGTCGGGCGGTTATGCCCTGCGGGGGAGCTCCGCGTCGGAGCCAAGGAAGCAGGAAAGAGCAATGCGCGTTGGAAGTTTCGTGTTGGCCGCCCGGTTCCCCGGGCAGGGCGAGGGGGAGGCGCTGCACCGCGCGGTCCGCTCGGCCGAGGTCGCCGAGGAGGCGGGGCTCGACACGGTCTGGCTGGCCGAGCACCACTTCGTGCCGTACGGCACCTGCCCGTCCGCCGTCACCCTGGCCGCCCTGCTGCTCGGCCGCACCCGCCGGCTGCGCGTCGGTACGGCGGTGAGCGTGCTGCCCACCGTCCACCCCGTCGCCCTCGGCGAGCAGGCCGCGCTGCTGCACATCACCAGCGGCGGCCGTTTCACGCTGGGCCTCGGCCGCGGCGGGCCCTGGGTCGATCTGGAGGTGTTCGGAGCCGGTCTGGAGGCGTACGAGAGGGGGTTCCCGGAATCACTCGATCTGCTGGTGCGCTGGCTGCGGGAACCGTCCGTCGGGGCCTCCGGCGAGCGGTTCCGGTTCCGCGAGGTGCCCGTCGTCCCCCGCCCCTCGGAGGCCCTGGACGAGGCCGAGGGCCCGGAGGTCGTGGTCGCCTGCACCTCCCCGGCGAGCGTACGGCTGGCCGCGGAGCGCGGACTGCCGATGCTGCTCGGCATGCACATCGGGGACGAGGAGAAGGCCGAGATGGTCTCCCTGTGGAAGCGGCACGCGCGCGCGTGCGCGCGCCCGGCGCGGGAGATCCACCGCGCGGCCCATGTCTCCGCCGGTGTCTGCCAGATCGCGGACCGGCGCACGGACGCGGCGGAGACCCTGACCAAGGCGATGCCCGGCTGGCTGCGGCAGGGCCTGGAGGCGCATGTCACGGTGGACGGGCGGCAGCGCCGGATGCGCGATCCGCTGGCGTACACCGAACTCCTCTGCGGGCTGCACCCGGTGGGCCCGCCGCGGCTGTGCGCCGACCGGCTCGCCGCGACCAGCGAGCGGACCGGCATCTCCCGCTTCGCCCTGCTCGTCGAGGGTTCGGGCGATCTGGCGGCGACGGAGGAGAACGTACGGCGCCTCGGGACCGAGGTGCTCCCCCAACTCGGCTGAGCGAGCCGGGGGCCGAACGACAGGCTTGCCGCCCCGGTACTTCGACGCACCTCCCGCGTGCGGAGCGGCAAGCGAACGATGGAGCGCGTCAGCAGTCGCGAAGTTCCGGCGACTGGTTGAGTATCTGAGCGCGCACCGAGGTGAAGCGGGCGTGCCTCTCGTCGACCGTGGGGTCGAGCGGGAACACCGCCACCCGGTGGCAGTTCTGGAAGGCCAGCCGCACACCGAAGTGCCGTTGCAGCGCGCCGCGTATCGCGTCACTCGCGAGCGCACGCAGCAGCTGTCCGCGTGCCTGCTCGTCCGGCGGGGGCGTCTGGTTGTCGGCGAAGTCTCCGCCGTCCACCTTCAGCTGGGCCACCAGGGAGCTGATCATCTCCCACGCGAAGGGCAGGGAGGTCCGGACGCAGTCGACGAATTCCGCTTCGTCGACCTCGCCTCGCTCGGCCTGTTCGAGTAGGGCCGGTGAGACGTCGAGCGACATGGGTTCTCCTCTCGCACCCCCAACGATCAGGGGTTGCCTGACAGATATAGGGAGTGCGCGATATTGGACACGCTGCGTACACAGTTCGCGACCTCCCGTTCAATACCGTAAGCAACGGACGGTGACGGCACCAGGCGAATGCCCGGATGCGGGACTTCCTGTGGGCAGGTATCCGGCCATCGCCGAACACGCGTTTTCCAGGAGATTCAGGACGTGTCCCGAGAGGCCGGCGGGGCGGGTGCGACGGCCGTCGGAGGGCGGATCGCGTCGACCCCCGCCGGTCGAGTAGCGTTGCCGACCATGCGTCTCGTCATTGCCCGCTGCTCCGTGGACTACGCCGGTCGGCTCACCGCGCACCTGCCGTCGGCACCCCGTCTCATCCTGGTCAAGGCGGACGGCAGCGTCTCGATCCATGCCGACGACCGGGCCTACAAGCCCCTGAACTGGATGTCGCCGCCCTGCACGCTGAAGGAGGGCTCGGGCGACGAGGAGGGCGTCTGGACCGTCGTCAACAAGGCGGGCGAGAAACTCATCATCACGATGGAGGAGGTTCTCCACGACTCCTCGCACGAACTGGGCGTCGACCCGGGCCTGATCAAGGACGGCGTGGAAGCGCACCTCCAGGAGCTGCTCGCCGACCGCATCGAGACCCTCGGCGAGGGCTACACCCTCATCCGCCGCGAGTACATGACCGCGATCGGTCCGGTCGACATCCTGTGCCGGGACGCCGAGGGGCGGACCGTCGCGGTGGAGATCAAGCGGCGCGGTGAGATCGACGGCGTGGAACAGCTCACGCGCTACCTGGAACTGCTGAACCGCGATCCCCATCTCGCCCCCGTGCGGGGCGTCTTCGCCGCGCAGGAGATCAAGCCGCAGGCCCGGGTCCTCGCGACCGACCGGGGCATCGGCTGCCAGGTCCTCGACTACGACGCGATGCGCGGCATCGAGGACGACAAGCTGCGGCTGTTCTGAGTTCCGCCGGTACGACGACGAGGGCCGGGTTCCTTTCGGGACCCGGCCCTCCGACGTGCGCGGGGGTCAGATGATCTGCTCCGGGTCGTCGGGGGTGCCGGTGCCGGCGCTCGCCGGGGCGCTCGCGCTGGACTCCACGGGGGAGGCCGGGGCGGAGTCGCTCGCGGAGTTGGTGGGCGGCTGCTCCGGGGTGGTGGGATCGTCCGTCGGCGTCGTGGGATCCCCGGTCGGTGTCGACGGGTCGTCGGTCGGGTCGTCCGTCGGATCGTCCGTCGGGTCGTCGGTCGGGTCCGGGGACGAGGGCGCACCGGTGTTGGTGGGCTTCTTCGTCGGCGACTTCGTCGGCGCATCCGGCTTCTTCGTGCCGCTCGGCCCGTCCGACGGCTCCCCCGACTCACCGGCCGTGGGCGTCGGGTCGTCGGACGTGCCCACGGTGCCGTCCGGGCCCGGGTCGGTCGGCCGGCTGGTGGCCTCACCGGTGTCGCCCTCGTCCCCGGCCGCGGGGTCGGCGTCGAGGCCGCCGTCGTCGACGCCCTGGCCGGCGGACGGGTTGACTCCCACGTTCTCGGACGGGGTGCCGGCGTCGTTCTCCGACGTGGCGCCCAGGGTGACCACCGTGCCCAGCACGGCGACGAGCAGCGCGCCCGCGCCGGCCGCGACCAGGTTGCGCTTTGCCAGCCCCTTGAGACCGCCGCCCGCCTTGGCCGAGGACGACGAGGGGGACGACGACGGCGTGTACGCGACCGGCATCGTACGGCTGACGAGCATGCCGGTGTCGGCAGGCGGCTGCAGGTCCGGGAACGCCGTCGGCACCGCGCGCGGCGGTGCGGCGGGCTCCTCGAACCGCTCCTCGGGCAGCTCGTCCGCGGCCGTCGCCATCAGCGCGAGCGGCATTCCGGAGCGGTCGGCGACAAGGGCGAGCGCACGGCGGCCGGCGACGGTGCCGCGCTTGTCGGCGAGGGCGCCGCGCAGCCCGATGGACGCCTCCAGTTCGGCGCGCGCCCGGTCGAGCCGGCCGGCGCACAGCGCGTGGATGCCGAGTTCGTGGTGGAAGTAGGCCTGTTCGCCCACGTCCCCGGCGAGCCGTGCGGCCTCCGCGCCGGCCCGCAGTACCCGCTCCCAGGCGCTCCAGCGCAGACCGGCGGCGAACGCGGGCGCGGCGGAGCGGGCCAGCTTGACGGCCGTGCTCTCCTCGCCCTCGGCGCCGGCGGTGGTGAGCGGCGACAGCAGGGTGAGCGCGGCGAGTACGGCGTCGGCCTCGGCGCAGACGCGTTCCGGGGTGACCGAGGGGTGCCCGGTCCACCAGGCGTAGTGCTGGGCGGCCCCGCGGGCCTGCTCGTCGGCGTCGTCGGCGTACCCGGCGGCCTCCAGTTGGGCCGGCACCCCGGCGGCCAGCCGGTAGCGGGTACCGACGGCGGAGACCAGTCCGCAGGCGGCCAGTTCACCGAGTGCGGCGTCGGCGTGGGTGTCGCCCACCAGGGCGGGCAGATGCGCCTGGTGGGGCACCTCGCCGCCGAGGGCGACGGCGAACCGCAGGGTGGCGCGGGCGGAGGCGCTGAGCCGGGCGGCGAGCAGCGGGGCGGGGGCGGCGGCCTCGCCGAGCGAGGGCAGCGGCACCTCCTCGCCGTCCTCGGGGTCGTAGACCGACTCGTCGGGCCGTACGTCCTCGAAGACGCCGAGTTCGTCGACGGCCCCGGCGCCGGCCCGCAGCCGGTCGCGCTGCCGCAGCAGGGCACCGGCCTGGACGAAGCGCAGCGGCAGGCCCTCGGACTCGAACCAGAGGTCGCCGGCCCAGTTGGACTCGTCCTCGGTGAGGCTCCGGCCCACGGCGTGTTCGAGCAGGTCGAGGCTGTCGGCGCGGGCGAGGCCGGGGAGGGCGACCTCCTCGATGCCGGCGTCGGCGGACGGCTCGGGCACATCCGGGGTGGCGGCGAGCAGGAACGCGCACTCGGGGGTGGCGTCGAGCAGCTCGTCGAGGGCGGTGCCGCCGAACTCCAGGTCGTCGAGGACGACGACGGCGCCGATCGCACCGACGAGGGCGACGATCTCGTCCCGCTCGGGGCGGTGCCGGGGGGCGTCGTAGACCGCGTAGAAGAGGTCGTGGAGCAGGTCGTCGGCGGTGCGGCGCAGGCCGTCGAGGCGGACGACGCCGTCGGGGGCGAGGTCCGCGCAGTCCTCGGCGACGATGTCGAGGAGCCGGGTGCGGCCGGAGCCCGCGGGGCCGGTGAGGCGTACGGAGCGGCCGCGGGCGAGCAGCCGGACCAGTTTCTCGCGCTCGTCCTGGCGGGCCAGCAACGGCAGCGTGGCCGGGGCGGGGCCCGGCGGGACGGGCGGCCTGGCGGCCTGTTCCACCTCGGCGCGCTCGGTCTCGGTCCGCTTCTCGGGGCGGGCCGGCCGTTCGGCGGGCGGGCAGGGTTCGATCTCGCTGCCGTCGACGGGGTTGACGGTCAGCAGGAAGTCGCCGGAGACGAGCTGCACCGTGCGGACGAGCGCGGGCGCGTGCTGTCCGAAGTCGGAGGTGAGGGATTCCCGGGGCGGACGCTGGCGCGGTGCGGCGCCATCACCTTCGTGGCCGTACTCCCCGGGTCCCGTGCTGTTCGGGTCCATAGGTCCTAGCCCCCCAAAAGCGTCGTGTGGTGGAAGCCCCTCCCGGCCTCGTCGCACACCGCGCTGTCGCATCCGGTCCGGGCCCGCTCAGGGTTTGCAGGGCAGCAGGCAGCCGAACCCTAAACCTTCGGTCAGTATCTACGACAGTCCGGGGTACCGGGCGGCCCGAGAGGTCACGTTCTCGTGAGGATTGTGCGCGCGTCGCTCGGTTCGCCGAGGTCGGCCCGGGTTTCGCCGGCGGTCCGGCGTATCCCGTACGGGCTCATACGCGGGGCAGTGTGTCCACCCCGATGCCCCCCTCGATCGCCAGGATCCGGTGCAGCCGGGTGGCCACCAACAGGCGCTGCATCTGCGGCGGTACGTCCCGCAGTACCAGGCGCCGGCCGCAGCGGCCGGCCCGTCGGTGGGCTCCCATGATCACGCCCAGTCCGGTGGCGTCCCAGGAGTCCAGATCGGACAGGTCCAGCACCAGGTCGCCGGCTCCGTCGTCGACGGCCGAGTGCAGGACCGTACGGGCGTCCGCCGCGCTGCGGACGTCGAGGCGGCCCCCGACGACCAGCTCGGCGTGGTCGCCCCTGATGTACATATGTGTCTCCCCGATATGCGTGTCGTGCTCCGCGGTGTCTTCTCATGGCCGGTGGTGCAACCTCTGACGGCGTGGTGACGGCAGAGGTTGCTGCCTGTAAGCGAACCGATACCGAATTCACCCCGGCGTGTGATGCGTGCCGGGGTGGGGGTGCGGTGTCAGTGCTTGTAGAAGCCCTGCCCGCTCTTGCGGCCGATGTCACCGGCGTCAACCATCCGGCGCATCAGCTCGGGAGCGGCGAACTTCTCGTCCTGGGACTCGGTGTAGATGTTGGACGTGGCGTGCAGCAGGATGTCCACGCCCGTGAGGTCGGCGGTGGCCAGCGGTCCCATCGCGTGGCCGAAGCCCAGCTTGCAGGCGAGGTCGATGTCCTCGGCGCTCGCCACGCCCGACTCGTACAGCTTGGCGGCCTCGACGACGAGGGCGCTGATGAGACGGGTGGTGACGAAACCGGCGACATCGCGGTTGACGACGATGCAGGTCTTGCCGACGGACTCGGCGAACTCCCGAGCCCTGGCGAGGGTTTCGTCGCTGGTCTTGTAGCCGCGGACCAGTTCGCACAGCTGCATCATCGGGACCGGCGAGAAGAAGTGCGCGCCGACGACCCGCTCCGGGCGCTCCGTCACGGCCGCGATCTTGGTGATCGGGATGGCGGAGGTGTTGGAGGCGAGTACGGCGTCGTCCCGCACGATCTTGTCGAGGGCGCGGAAGATGTCGTGCTTGACCTCGAGCTTCTCGAACACGGCCTCGACCACGACGTCCGCGTCGGCGCAGGCGTCCAGGTCGGTGGTCGGGGTGATCCGGGCGAGGGCGGCGTCGGCGTCGTGCGCCTCCAGCCGGCCCTTGCTCACGAACCTGTCGTACGACGCCTTGATGCCGTCGGTGCCGCGCGTGAGCGCCTCGTCGGTGACGTCCCGCAGGACGACGTCCCAGCCCGCCTGAGCGGAGACCTGGGCGATGCCGGACCCCATGAGACCGGCTCCGATGACGGCGAGCTTGCGTGCCACTGTGCGACTCCCCTGATACGCGCTGTCGTTGTTCTCTACGGGCGGACATTAGCGGGCGTCAGGGTTTCTGTGACTGACTTAGTAACGCGTTTCACGTCTCACGGAGTGAGACTCCCGTCACGTCCCGCGTACTGCGGCGCCGGTCGGGTGCGCCGCGCCCACCCGCCTTGCGGAAGCGGAGGGTTGCGGGCCCCCGCGAATGCCAGGGTAGGAGGGCCGGTGACCGCCCGATCAGAGGAGAACCGACCGATGGCCGTGATCCACCGCACCACCATGGAACCCACCAAGCTGGAACTGCTGGCCTCTTGGCTGCCGTCGCGGCCCTGGTACCACGGGGACGCGCGGGGGCCGCGGCTGTCCAGGGCCGGCGGTTTCCGACTCGACGACCCGAAGGGCGAGGTCGGCGTCGAGTTCATGATCGTCACCGATGAGTCCGGCCCGCAGCCGGAGGCCTACCTGGTGCCGGTCACCTACCGGGGCGCTCCGCTCGACGGCGCGGAGCACGCCCTCATCGGCACCTCGGAGCACGGGGTGCTGGGCCGGCGCTGGGTCTACGACGGCTGTCACGACCCGGTGGCCGTCGTCGAGTTGGCGGCGCTGGTCGAGGGCCGGGCCGAGGCTCAGGCGCAGAGCGTCAGCGACACGCCCGACAAGGAGGTCACACGGGCCTGCGCCGGTGAGCTCACGGTCCCGGCGGACCTCACCGCCGTGGACACCCCGGAGCACACCGAGCTGTCGGCACCGGACGGCACGGCGCTGCGGGTCCTGCGCACGCTGCGTCCGGCCCCGGACGGCGTGCCGCTGCCGGAGCCGGGGGCGGCGGGGCATGTGGCCGGGGTGTGGGAGCTGCCCGACGGCACCCGCGCGCGGGGTCTGTTGTGCGTGCTGCACACCACTCCGCCGGTGTAGGGGGCGTACGGCAGGCCGCGGCGCGGGCGGCGCCGGGACCTCGTCGCGCACACGGCCCGAGCGGTGCGACCCCTGGGCGGGACGGTGCCGAGGGCCGGTGCGCCCCGCCCGCCGATACGGAAGGCGGGGCGCACAGGCACCGCCTACTCCCGGGCAAGACAGTGCCGAAGACCCTCACGCCCCACCCGCCGGTTCGGAAAGCAGCGCTCACAGGCACCGCCTACCCCCGGGGGACGGTGTCGAGGGCCGGTGCCCCGGACCGTGTTGGCGCGCCCCGGCCGCCGGGGCGGCAGGCCGCTTCAGCCGCGCACCGCGTAACGGAGCACCCGGTCGCTGAGCAGTTCCTCGATGTCGTCGACCAGGACGAGCATCTCGCGCGAGACCTCGGCCGGTGCGCGGCCCTTGAGCATCTCGCGGCCGATCGCGGCGAACACGGTGCCGTGGATCCAGCAGATCTGACCCGCCACCAGCCCCGGCAGGGGATCCTCGGGGACGGCGCCCGTCTCCTCCCTGAGCACCGCCTCCAGGTTGTCCTGGACCTCCTGCTGCACACTCCACAGCCGGGACCGCAGCTGCGGGGAGTCGTGGATGACCCGCTTGACTTCCTCCCCCTCCTGAAGGAGGGGGAGTCCTACGGCTCGCGCCGTGGGGGTTTCTGCTTCATCGCCGACTGCCCGCCCGGAGTGCTCCGTTGAGGTCTTACACCGGCTCCACAGACCGATGCCGTCAGCCCGACGGCCAGAATGTTCTTCGCCGCGTTCACGTCCCGGTCGTGGGCCGTACCACAGCTGTCGCACGTCCAGGTGCGGACGTTCAGTGGCATCCCGCCCCGCAAGGTGCCGCAGGCCGAGCACAGCCTGGAGGAGGGAAACCACCGGTCGACCGCGATCACTTCGCGGCCGTACCACTGGGCCTTGTACTCCAGCATGCTCCGGAACTCCGACCACGCCGCGTCACTGATGGCGCGGGCCAGGCTCCGGTTCTTCACCATGTTCCGGACGGTGAGGTCCTCGATCACGAGCGTTTGGTTTTCACGCACGAGCCGAGTGGTGAGCTTGTGCAGGTGGTCACGCCTGCGATCGGTGATACGGGCGTAGACCCTGGCAGCCTTCCGGCGCGCCTTTGCCCGGTTCGCTCCGTCACCCCTGGTCTTGCGGGCAAGCTGCCGCTGCGCCCTGGCGAGGCGGGCGCGGTCGCGGCGCTCGTGGCGGGGGTTGGCGATCTTCTCCCCGGTCGAGAGGGTCAGAAGGTGATCGAGCCCGACGTCGATACCGACGGCCGCACGGGTGACGGGGAGCGGCTGAACCGTCGGGTCCTCGCACAGCAGGGACACGAACCAGCGTCCCGCCGGATCCTGGGACACGGTCACCGTGGACGGCGACGCACCCTCCGGAAGGGGACGCGACCACACGATGTCCAGCGGCTCGGCCATCTTCGCCAGGGTCAGCTTCCCGTCCCTGAACCGGAACGCGCTGGTGGTGTACTCCGCCGACTTCCGCGACTTCTTCCGCGACTTGAAACGCGGGTACTTCGCCCGCTTGCCGAAGAAGTTCGTGAACGCCGTCTGCAGGTGCCGCAGCGCCTGTTGCAGCGGGACGGAGGAGACGTCATTGAGGTACGCGAGCTCCCCGGTCTTCTTCCAGGCCGTCAGCATCGCGGAGGTGGCGTTGTAGTTCACCCGCTCCTGCCGCGCCCACGCCTCCGTGCGCGCGGCGAGGGCAAGGTTGTAGACCTTCCGCACACACCCGAACGTGCGGGACAGCTCCGCTGCCTGCGCATCTGTCGGACAGAAGCGGTACTTGAACGCCCGCTTCACGTGGGAGGTCTTCACAGCTCACATACTACTCCATCAGTTTGTGAAGGAGTGCGGGCAGTCGGGGGCGGACGCCGGTCCGCCCTGGCAGCAAACCGGCATTCCCCGCCCCGCTCCGCAGGAGATCCGTTTCTCCCCCGCAAGCGGGAGGTACCCCCACCCCCGGCTGAAGCCGGGGGTATCCACGAAGGAGAACCCCGATGACCCTGGGCCCGGCGTGGCTGGACGTCCTGTCCCACCTGATGCCGTTCCGCTATCTGGTCGACGCGGTGCGGGACGCGTACGTCGGCTCCTACGCGACGGCCCACATGCTGTACGGCGCGATCGTCGCCGTCGCCCTCACGATCCTCGCCGTGACAGTGGGCACACGGGTCTTCCGGACGGCCGGAGCGTAACTAGGCTGGCCCCATGGTCAACCTGACGCGTATCTACACCCGGACCGGCGACAAGGGCACCACGAACCTCGGTGACATGTCCCGGGTCGCCAAGACCGATCTGCGGATCTCCGCCTACGCCGACGCCAACGAGGCGAACGCGGTGATCGGTACCGCGATCGCGCTGGGCGGGCTGGAGGACGAGGTCGTCCAGGTCCTCACCCGGGTGCAGAACGACCTGTTCGACGTGGGCGCCGATCTGTCGACGCCGGTGGTGGAGAACCCCGAGTACCCGCCGCTGCGGGTGGAGCAGTTCTACGTCGACCGGCTGGAGGCGGACTGCGACACCTTCAACGAGCGGCTGGAGAAGCTCCGCTCCTTCATCCTCCCCGGCGGTACACCCGGCGCGGCCCTGCTGCACCAGGCGTGCACGGTGGTCCGCCGGGCCGAGCGCTCCACCTGGGCGGCGCTGGAGGCCCACGGTGACTCGATGAACCCCCTCACCGCCACCTATCTCAACCGCCTCTCCGACCTCCTGTTCATCCTGGCCCGCATCGCGAACAAGGAGACCGGAGACGTGCTGTGGGTGCCGGGCGGGGAGCGCTAGGCCGGCCGGCGCGCGGCCCGGCAGAGGGCGAGCGCGCTCTCCGCGGCGCCGGCGCGCATCATCACGACGCCCACGCTGCGGGCATGAGCACCGGCACGTCCACTCCCGCGGCGAACGGCGACAGCGCCAGGCCCGCCGCGGCCGTGGCGGGCCCCGCGAGGAGGTTCCCGGACGTCCTCGTCATCGGCCGGCACGCTCCTTGCCGAGATCCGGCTCGGCCGGGGCCCCGGTCGCCGGGGCCTTCTTCGGCCAGATCCAGTAGGCCAGGGCCACCAGGCCGTGGATGCCGGCCGCGCGCCAGGCGGTGTAGCGCCAGGCTTCCAGGGAGGTGACGCGGTCCGGGTCGCCGACGTACCGGATGGCGAGCTGGAGCAGCGCGGTCGCCACGGCGGCGCCGATGAGCGTGCCCAGCCACACCCTGGTCTCGTGCCGGGCGCGGGGCATGCCGTAACGCGGCGGTCCCTGCGGCCTGGGCGCGCCGGCCAGCCGGTGGGCGGCGTGGCCGTCGAGCCACTGCACAGTGCGGTGGCCGTGGCCCACCGTGTAGCCGATGTAGAGCGCGGCGAGGCCGTGGGTCCAGTTGGGTTCGGCGCCGTTCTTCAGGTCCAGGGCGGTGGCGACCAGCAGGACGACCTCCAGCAGCGGCTCGCACAGCAGCAGTGCGAGCCCGGTGCGCGGCATCCTCAGCAGATAGCGGCAGGCCAGTCCGGCGGCCAGCAGCACCCAGAAGCCGATCTCACAGGCGGCGATCAAGGCGACGATCACGGTTCGCTCCCTTCGGTCACCCTGTCAGGCTCCCGTGCGGAACACCCCGTTTCGTCGTCGCAGCCGATGAACCGTCGGTACATCGAAAGATGCAGTCCGGGACCGTCCGCGGGGATCAGGCGGCGGGTGCGCGCAGCGTGTTGGATGGTGCCATGGCCGTACGACCACCCCGCCCGCCCCGCTTCGACGTGGGGGTCTCGCTCGCCGGACTCGCCGGCGGGCTGGTGCTGTGGGCGTTCGGGCTGGGCCTGCGGACGGCGGGCAACGCACAGGTCCTCCTCGACGGCCGCTGGCCGCTCCTCGTGCCGCTCGCCGTGATGGCCGGCTGCGAGCTGCTGCGCCGCACCGCGCCGCGCACCGGACTCGCCATCGGCACGCTCGCGCTGGCCGCGGATCTGATGACCCAGGGCAGCATCGCCACGATCGTGATGTACACCGACCTGATGTACGCCGCCGTCCTGTACGGCACCCCCACCACGGCCCGCCGGCTGCCCTGGATCACCGGGATGCTGTCGATCGCCGCGACGCTGGTGCCGTTCGCCGTGCTGCGGGAGCCCGAGGCGCTGCTGATCGGTGTCGTCATGGGCGCCGTGACGTTCACGCCCGCGTCGACCGGCCTCATCGTGCGCAACCACCGTGACGCCGCCGAGTCGGCCCGGCTGCGCGCCGAACAGACCGCGCTGCTCGCGGAGATGGACCGCGTCCAGGCGGTGACGGCGGAACGCGCCCGGATGGCGCGGGAGTTGCACGACATGGTGGCCAACCACCTCTCCGCGATCGCCATCCACTCCACGGCCGCGCTCTCCCTCAAGGACGAGAGGACCTCCCTCGACGCCCTCGCCGTGATCCGGGAGAACAGCGTCCAGGGACTGTCCGAGATGCGACGGCTCATCGGCATCCTGCGCGACGGCGCGGACGACCGCGAACCGGCCGCGACCCCCACCCTCGACGGCCTCGGCGCCCTGGTCGAGGGCGCCCGCGCCAATGGCCTCGACGCCGGCCTGGACGCCGCCTACGACTCGGTCCCCGCACCGGTCGAACTGGCCGCGTACAGGATCGTGCAGGAGTCGCTGACCAACGCGCTGAAGCACGCCGCCCCGGGACCGGTCACGGTGTGGCTGCGGCGGCACGACGACGGCCTCGGCATCCGGGTGACCAGTGCGTACGGCGGCCGGGACACCCCGCGCGCCCCGGGGTCCGGTGCCGGACTCGTCGGCATGCGGGAGCGGGTGGCCCTGCTGGACGGCACGTTCGAGGCGGGGCCGGAGAGCGGCGCGGACGGCAGGCTGTGGGTGGTACGCGCGCTGCTCCCCGTCACCGACATCGCCCAAGGAGAGATGGAATGATCCGCGTCCTGGTCGCCGAGGACCAGTCCGCCGTCCGGGCCGGTCTGGTCCTGATCCTGCGCAGCGCCCCCGACATCGCGGTGGTCGGCGAGGCGGGCGACGGTGAGCGGGCGGTGGCGCTGGCCCGTGAGCTCCGCCCCGACCTGGTGCTGATGGACGTACAGATGCCACGTCTGGACGGGGTGTCGGCGACCCGGCAGGTGGTCGGGGAAGGGCTCGCCGATGTGCTGGTGCTGACCACCTTCGACCTCGACGAGTATGTGTTCGGGGCACTGCGGGCCGGAGCGGCCGGATTCCTGCTGAAGAACACCGAAGCCAAGGACCTCATCGAGGCGGTACGCACCGTGGCGCGCGGGGAGGGCGTGGTCGCCCCGGCCGTCACACGGCGGCTGATCGCCGAGTTCGCGGCGAAGCCGGCCCGCCGGGAGACGGCCGATCCGGCGGTGCTCGACTCCCTCACCCGGCGCGAGCGCGAGGTGCTGTCCTGTCTCGGCGAGGGGCTGTCCAACGCCGGCATCGCGGCACGCCTCCAGATGGCCGAGGCCACGGTGAAGACGCACGTCAGCCGACTGCTGGCCAAGCTGGAGCTGCGCAGCCGGGTGCAAGCGGCGGTACTGGCGCAGGAATTGGGGATCTGAACCCCGTAGCGGAGTGGTGGTCCAGACCTATTGACCGGTGGTCCAGACCTTTCTATTCTCACGGCACTGCGGGTGTGATGGCTCAGTCACACCCCCGACGGCTTCTCCCCCATAAGGAGGCGCAGCATGCGCTTCAGACACAGAGCCGCCGCAGGGTTCGCGACCCTGCTGCTTCCCTTCGCCGGCCTCGTCGGCCTCGCGAGCCCGGCCGAGGCCGCGACCTCGGCGACCGCCACCTACGCCAAGACCCAGGACTGGGGCTCGGGCTTCGAGGGCAAGTGGACGGTGAAGAACACCGGCACCACCGCCCTCAGCTCCTGGACCGTCGAATGGGACTTCCCCTCCGGCACCAAGGTCACCTCCGCGTGGGACGCCACCGTCACCAGCTCCGGTGACCACTGGACCGCCAAGAACGTCGGCTGGAACGGCACCCTCGCCCCCGGCGCGTCGGTCTCCTTCGGCTTCAACGGCAGCGGTGCGGGCTCCCCCTCCGGCTGCAAGCTCAACGGCGGCAGCTGCGACGGCTCCTCCGTCCCCGGCGACAACGCGCCCTCCGCGCCCGGCACGCCCAGCGCCTCCGGTGTCACCGACACCTCGGTGAAGCTGTCCTGGTCGGCGGCGACCGACGACAAGGGCATCAAGAACTACGACGTCCTGCGCGACGGCGCCACGGTCGCCACCGTGACCGGTACCTCGTACACGGACACCGGCCTCAGCAAGGGCACCGACTACTCGTACACCGTGCGCGCCCGTGACACCGGCGACCAGACCGGCCCGGCCAGCGGCGCGGTCAAGGTCCGCACCACCGGCAACACCGAGGAGCCGCCGCCCACCGGCGACAAGGTCAAGCTCGGCTACTTCACCGAGTGGGGCGTCTACGGCCGCAACTACCACGTCAAGAACCTGGTGACGTCCGGCTCCGCCGCCAAGATCACGCACATCAACTACGCGTTCGGCAACGTCAAGAACGGCCAGTGCGTCGTCGACGACACCTACGCCGCCTACGACAAGGCCTACACCGCCGACCAGTCCGTCAGCGGCACCGCGGACACCTGGGACCAGCCGCTGCGCGGCAACTTCAACCAGCTGCGCCAGCTGAAGGCCAAGTACCCGCACATCAAGGTGCTGTACTCCTTCGGCGGCTGGACCTACTCCGGCGGCTTCGGCCAGGCGGCACAGAACCCGGCCGCGTTCGCCAAGTCCTGCAAGCAGGTCGTGGAGGACCCGCGCTGGGCCGATGTCTTCGACGGCATCGACATCGACTGGGAGTACCCGAACGCCTGCGGTCTCACCTGTGACAGCAGCGGCCCGGCGGCCTTGAAGAACCTCACGCAGGCCCTGCGCTCCGAGTTCGGCCAGAACTACCTGGTCACCGCCGCCATCACCGCGGACGGCTCCAACGGCGGCAAGATCGACGCGGCCGACTACGGCGGCGCCTCGCAGTACCTCGACTGGTACAACGTGATGACGTACGACTACTTCGGCGCCTTCAACGCGCAGGGTCCGACGGCCCCGCACTCGCCGCTCACCTCGTACAGCGGCATCCCGCAGGCCGGCTTCAACTCGGCCGACGCGATCGCCAAGCTGAAGTCGAAGGGCGTCCCGTCCGCCAAGCTGCTGCTCGGCATCGGCTTCTACGGCCGCGGCTGGACCGGTGTCACCCAGTCCGCCCCCGGCGGCACGGCGACCGGAGCGGCCCCGGGCACCTACGAGGCCGGTATCGAGGACTACAAGGTCCTGAAGAACACCTGCCCGGCCAACGGCACCATCGCGGGCACGGCGTACGCGCACTGCGGCAACAACTGGTGGTCCTACGACACCCCGTCGACGATCGCCGGCAAGATGTCCTGGGCCAAGAACCAGGGCCTCGGCGGCGCCTTCTTCTGGGAGTTCAGCGGCGACACCACGAACGGCGAACTGGTGACGGCCATCAACAACGGCCTGAAGTAACCCTCACGCGGTACGCGACACCCACCCTCCTCCGGACTCGTCCGGGGGAGGGTGTACGCGGCTACGCCACGTTCACCCTCTGGCCGGGCGGGGCCGCCTCGAGCCACGCGAGGAAACCGGTCAGCGCGTCCTCGCTCATCGCGAGTTCGAGTCGCGTGCCCCGGTGCAGACAGACGAGGATCACCGAGTCCGACAGCAGCGCCAGCTCCTCCTCGCCCTCGGGAAGACGACGGCCGGCCACCTCGATCGCGGAACGCTCCAGCACGCGGCGCGGGCGGGGAGCGTACGAGAACACCCGGAACCACTCGACCCGGTCACCGTTGTAGCGCGCCACCCCGTACGCCCAGCCCTTGCCGCCGGGGTCACCCGACTCGGGGACCGCCCAGCGCAGGCTGCAGTCGAACGTACCGCCGGACCGCTGGATGAGGCGGCGGCGCAGGCCGAAGACGAAGAGTCCCACCACCACGAGGGCCACCACGATTCCGCACACAGTCAGAGCGAGGACCATCGGCACCGACCTCCTCGTCTCCTAGGTAACGGAACGGAAAAATCATCCAGATCTGCCTCAGCCGCGACCGGCTCCGGATCGCTCCGGTGCCGGCCGCGGCTGAGTGACGTCATCCCACCGCGCCGGTATCAGCGCCCTGCCGACGCCGCCCGCAGACGGACGTCCGCGCGGCGCTGGGCCTCCGCGTCGTCCTCCGCCTTCGCGCGGGCGAGTTCCTGCTCCGCGCTCTGGACGTCGATCTCGTCCGACAACTCGGCGACCTCCGCCAGCAGCGACAGCTTGTTGTCCGCGAACGAGACGAAACCGCCGTGCACCGCGGCGACGACCGTCCCGCCCTCGCTCGTACGAATGGTCACCGGGCCCGACTCCAGCACACCGAGCAGCGGCTGGTGACCGGGCATGACGCCGATGTCGCCGGACGTGGTGCGCGCGACGACCAGGGTGGCCTCGCCGGACCAGACCTCTCGGTCGGCCGCGACCAGCGCGACGTGCAGCTCAGCAGCCAAGGTGGCTCCTCGGGTCACCACCCGGCGGTTCGGCCGGGTGTTGGTTACAAGTCTAAGGGGCGTGCATGAGGGGGCGGGACGCGCCCGCCCCCTCAGGTGTGAACCTCAGGGGTTCACGGTGAGCCTGATGCTCAGAAGACGCCCAGCTCCTTGGCGTTCTTCTTCAGGTCCTCGATGCCACCGCACATGAAGAACGCCTGCTCCGGGAAGTGGTCGTACTCGCCGTCGCAGATCGCGTTGAAGGCCGCGATCGACTCGTCCAGCGGGACGTCCGACCCGTCGACGCCGGTGAACTGCTTGGCGACGTGGGTGTTCTGGGACAGGAAGCGCTCCACGCGACGGGCACGCTGGACGACGAGCTTGTCCTCTTCGCCGAGTTCGTCGATACCGAGGATCGCGATGATGTCCTGCAGGTCCTTGTACTTCTGCAGGATGTTCTTCACGCGCATCGCGGCGTTGTAGTGGTCCGCCGCGATGTACCGCGGGTCGAGGATGCGGGACGTCGAGTCCAGCGGGTCCACGGCCGGGTAGATGCCCTTCTCCGAGATCGGACGGGAGAGCACCGTCGTCGCGTCGAGGTGGGCGAAGGTGGTGGCAGGCGCCGGGTCGGTCAGGTCGTCCGCGGGGACGTAGATCGCCTGCATCGAGGTGATCGAGTGACCACGGGTCGAGGTGATGCGCTCCTGGAGGAGACCCATCTCGTCGGCCAGGTTCGGCTGGTAGCCCACCGCGGAGGGCATACGGCCGAGCAGGGTCGACACCTCGGAACCGGCCTGGGTGAAGCGGAAGATGTTGTCGATGAAGAACAGCACGTCCTGCTTCTGTACATCGCGGAAGTACTCCGCCATGGTCAGACCGGCCAGGGCCACGCGCAGACGGGTGCCCGGGGGCTCGTCCATCTGGCCGAAGACGAGGGCGGTCTTGTCGATGACACCGCTCTCGCTCATCTCGTCGATGAGGTCGTTGCCCTCACGGGTGCGCTCACCGACACCGGCGAACACCGACACACCGTCGTGGTTGTTGGCGACGCGGTAGATCATCTCCTGGATGAGCACCGTCTTGCCGACGCCGGCGCCGCCGAACAGGCCGATCTTGCCGCCCTTGACGTACGGGGTCAGCAGGTCGATGACCTTGACGCCGGTCTCGAACATCTCGGTCTTCGACTCGAGCTCGTCGAAGTTCGGCGCCTTGCGGTGGATCGGCCAGCGCTCGCCGGTGTACTGCTCGTCGACGTTCAGCACCTCACCGAGGGTGTTGAACACCTTGCCGGTGGTGAAGTCGCCGACCGGCACGGAGATGGAGGAACCCGTGTCGGTCACCGGGGCCTGGCGGACCAGGCCGTCGGTGGGCTGCATGGAGATGGTGCGGACCAGTCCGTCACCCAGGTGCTGGGCGACCTCGAGGGTGAGCGTCTTGAGCTCGCCCTCGTTGGCCGGGTCGGCCACCTGGACGTGCAGCGCGTTGTAAATCTCCGGCATCGCGTCGACGGGGAACTCCACGTCGACGACCGGGCCGATGACCCGGGCGACGCGGCCCGTGGCCGTCGCGGTCTCAACAGCGGTGGTCATTAGTTGTCACTCCCCGCGTTCGCGTCGGCCAGGGCACTGGCGCCACCGACGATCTCGCTGATTTCCTGGGTGATTTCGGCCTGGCGGGCCGCGTTGGCAAGACGGGAGAGCGTGTTGATCAGCTCGCCCGCGTTGTCGGTCGCCGACTTCATCGCGCGCCGAGTGGCGGCGTGCTTCGAAGCGGCCGACTGGAGCAGCGCGTTGTAGATGCGGCTCTCCACGTAGCGCGGCAGCAGGGCGTCGAGGACGTCCTCCGCCGACGGCTCGAAGTCGTACAGCGGAAGGATCTCGCCCTTGGTGGACCCCGCGGCGTCAGCCGCTGATGTCCCTGCCTCCGCAACCTCTTCGAGGCGCAGCGGAAGCAGCCGGGGATCGACCGCCGTCTGCGTCATCATCGAGACGAACTCGGTGTAGACGATGTGGAGTTCATCCACGCCGCCGTCCGCCGTGTCCTTCTCGATGGCCTCGATCAGCGGGGCCGCGACCTTCTTGGCGTCCGCGTACGAGGGCTCGTCGGTGAAGCCCGTGAACGTCTCCGCGATCTTGCGCTCACGGAAGTTGTAGTGGGCGACACCGCGCCGGCCGACGATGTACGTGTCGACCTGCCTGCCCTCGCGCTCCAGGCGCTCGGTCAGCCGCTCCGCCGCCTTGATGGCGTTGGAGTTGAAGGCGCCGGCCAGACCGCGGTCGCTCGTGAGGAGCAGGACCGCGGCACGGGTCGGGTTGTCCGCCTCCGTGGTCAGCGGGTGCTTGGTGTTCGACCCGGTTCCGACCGCCGTGACCGCGCGGGTGAGCTCCCGCGCGTACGGCGTGGAGGCCGCCACCTTGCGCTGCGCCTTGACGACGCGCGAGGCGGCGATCATCTCCATCGCCTTGGTGATCTTCTTGGTCGCGGTGACGGATCGGATGCGACGCTTGTAGACCCGGAGCTGGGCTCCCATGAGTCAGGTCCCTTCCTTACGTCACTTGGCGGCGGACGGGGCGTCCTCGCCGAGCAGCTTGCCGTCGCTCGTCTCGAACTGCTTCTTGAACTCCGCCACGGCGTCGGCGATGGCCTGGATCGTGTCGTCGGACATCTTGGCGCCCTCCTTGATGGAGGTCATCAGGCCCTGCTCCTTGCGGTGCAGGTGCTCAAGGAGCTCCTTCTCGAAGCGGCGGATGTCCTCGACCGGCACGTCGTCCATACGGCCCGTGGTACCGGCCCAGACCGAGACGACCTGGTCCTCGGTGGCCATCGGCTCGTACTGGTTCTGCTTCAGCAGCTCGACCATGCGCTGACCGCGCTCGAGCTGTGCCTTCGACGCGGCGTCCAGGTCGGAACCGAAGGCGGCGAACGCCTCCAGCTCACGGAACTGGGCGAGGTCCACGCGCAGACGGCCGGAGACCTGGCGCATCGCCTTGTGCTGCGCGGAACCACCGACTCGGGAGACGGAGATGCCGACGTTCAGCGCGGGGCGCTGACCGGCGTTGAACAGGTCCGACTCCAGGAAGCACTGGCCGTCGGTGATGGAGATGACGTTGGTCGGGATGAACGCCGACACGTCGTTGGCCTTGGTCTCGACGATCGGCAGACCGGTCATCGAGCCGGCGCCCTCGGCGTCGGAGAGCTTGGCGCAGCGCTCCAGCAGCCGGGAGTGCAGGTAGAAGACGTCACCCGGGTAGGCCTCACGGCCCGGCGGGCGGCGCAGCAGCAGCGAGACGGCGCGGTAGGCGTCGGCCTGCTTCGACAGGTCGTCGAAGATGATCAGGACGTGCTTGCCGTCGTACATCCACTGCTGACCGATGGCGGAACCGGTGTACGGCGCCAGGTACTTGAAGCCGGCCGGGTCGGACGCCGGGGCGGCGACGATGGTCGTGTACTCCAGCGCGCCGTTCTCCTCCAGCGCGCGGCGGACCGACGCGATGGTGGAGCCCTTCTGGCCGATGGCGACGTAGATGCAGCGGACCTGCTTCTTCGGGTCGCCGGTGCGCCAGTTGTCACGCTGGTTGATGATCGTGTCGACGGCCAGGGCGGTCTTGCCGGTCTGGCGGTCGCCGATGATCAGCTGGCGCTGACCACGGCCGATCGGGGTCATGGCGTCGACGGCCTTGTAGCCCGTCTCCATCGGCTCGTGCACCGACTTGCGCTGCATGACCGTGGGGGCCTGCAGTTCGAGGGCGCGGCGGCCCTCCGTCTCGATCTCGCCGAGGCCGTCGATCGGGTTGCCGAGCGGGTCGACCACGCGGCCGAGGTAGCCCTCGCCGACGGCGACGGACAGCACCTCGCCGGTGCGGGTGACCGGCTGACCCTCCTCGATACCGCTGAACTCACCGAGGACGACGGCACCGATCTCGCGCTCCTCGAGGTTGAGGGCGAGGCCGAGGGTGCCGTCCTCGAACTTCAGCAGCTCGTTGGCCATGGCCGAGGGCAGGCCCTCGACCTTCGCGATGCCGTCGCCGGCAACGGTGACCGTACCGACCTCCTCGCGCGAGGCCGCGTCCGGCTTGTACGACTGGACGAAGTTCTCCAGCGCGTCCCGGATCTCCTCCGGCCGGATCGTGAGCTCCGCCATCTGAGTTCCCTGCTCTCCTTGTTGGGCCCGAAGTTTCACTTGGGGGGTATGGGGACTCCCCCCAATATGAGGTGAATCCTCTGCACGGCCCAACCAGGGCCGTAACTGCTTGTTGCCTATGAAGAATTGTGCTGCTCAGCCGGCCAGCCGACGGCTCGCGTCCTCGAGCCGGTCCGCGAGGGACCCGTTGATGACCTCGTCGCCGACCTGCACCCGGATCCCGCCGACGACCGCGGGGTCGACGTCGAGGTTGAGGTGCATACGGCGGCCGTAGAGCTTCGCGAGGGCGTCGCCCAGGCGCTGCTTCTGCCGGTCGCTCAGCGGTACCGCCGAGGTGACGACGGCCACCGTGCGGTCCCGGCGCTCGGCGGCGAGCTTGGACAGGGACTCGAGTCCCGACTCCAGGCTACGTCCCCGGGGCACGGTCACGAGACGCGTGACCAGACGCTCGGTGGCGGCGGCCGCCCTGCCGCCGAGCAGGCTGCCCAGCAGCTCGCTCTTGGCGGAGGCGGTGGCGCTCCGGTTGGTCAGCGCGGCCCGCAGCTCGGTGTTGGAGGAGACGATCCGGCCGAACCGGAACAGCTCGTCCTCGACGTCGTCGAGCGCGCCGGCCCGCTGGGCGGCGGTGAGGTCGGCCACGGCGGCCAGTTCCTCGAGCGCGTCCACCAGGTCGCGCGACTGCGACCAGCGGGAGCGCACCATGCCGGACACGAGGTCGGCGGTCGGGCCGCCGACCTGCGAGCCGAGCAGGCGCCGGGCCAGGTCGGCCTTGGCCTCACCGGCCTGCGCCGGGTCGGTGAGGACCCGACGCAGCGACACCTCGCGGTGGAGCAGCGCGGTGACGGCGGCCAGCTCGTCGGCGAGCGAGCCGGCGTCCACGGACGTGGAGTCCGTCAGCGCGTCGAGACGCTCGCGTGCGGCTGCCAGGGCCTCGCGGCTCGCTCCGTTCATCGCGCGGCCTCGGCCTTCTGGTCGAGCTCGTCGAGGAAGCGGTCGATCACACGGCTCTGCCGGGCGTGGTCCTCGAGGGACTCCCCGACAAGCTTGCCGGCCAGGGTGGTGGCCAGCGTGCCGACGTCCTGACGCAGCGCGGACGCGGCGGCCTTGCGGTCGGCCTCGATCTGCGCGTGCCCGGCGGCGATGATCTCCTCGCGCTGACGCTGGCCCTCGGCCCGCATCTCGGCGATGAGCGTCGCACCCTGCTCCTGCGCCTCCTGGCGCAGACGCGCGGCCTCGTGCCGGGCTTCGGCGAGCTGAGCCTTGTACTGCTCAAGGACGCTCTGGGCCTCGGTCTGAGCGGCCTCGGCCTTCTCGATACCGCCCTCGATGGCCTCGCGACGCTCTTCCAGGACCTTGTTGATGGTCGGAAGGAGCTTCTTCGCGAGGAAACCGAAGACGATGACGAAAGCGATGAGGCCGATGACAACTTCCGGCCACGGCGGGATGAGGGGATTCTCCTTCTCGCCCTCAGCCGCCAGGAAAACCAGGGCGGAGTTCACATCAGTGCCTTTCGTCGAAAGGGTCGGTCGTCAGTGCTCGTCTTAGTAGACGAACGGCATGACGAGACCGATCAGGGCGAGCGCCTCACAGAAGGCGAAGCCCAGGATCTGGTTGGCGCGGATCAGGCCGGCGGCCTCGGGCTGGCGGGCGAGAGCCTGGGTGCCGTTACCGAAGATGATGCCAACGCCGACGCCCGGACCGATGGCCGCGAGACCGTAACCGACGGAACCGAGGTCACCCGTGACAGCAGCAAGGTTGGACATGCCAGTTCTTCCTTCTCTTTACGGACCGGTGGGGGTTGGCCACCGGACGACTATGGGGGTGGAAACCGGGGGCGCTCAGTGGTGCTCGGCGAGCGCGCCCTGGATGTACGTGCAGGTGAGCAGGACGAAGACGTACGCCTGCACGGCCTGGATGAAGAGCTCGAAGAGCGTCATGACGATGACCATGCCGAACGAGACGGCGGAGAAGGCGATGCCGATCCCGTTGAGCATGTACCAGCTGGCGATCGTGAAGAGCAGCAGCAGGGTGTGGCCCGCGAACATGTTCGCGAAGAGTCGCACGGCGTGGGTGAACGGGCGGACCAGCAGGTTCGAGAAGAACTCGATGGTCATCGACAGCGGGAGGACCGCGCCGAGGGACTTGTCGTAGCCGGTGACGTTCTTGAAGAAGCCGACGAAGCCGTGCCGCTTGAAGGTGAGCGAGACCCAGGTGATGTAGACGATCAGGGCCAGGACCAGCGGGTAGGCGATGATCGACGTCACCGGGAAGGCGGCGACGGGGATGATCGACCAGAGGTTCATCATCCAGACGAAGAAGAACAGGGAGACGGCGAGCGGAACGTACTTCTCGCCCTCGCGCTTGCCGAGTGTCTGGTACACGATGCCGGTACGGACGAAGTCGTAGCCGGCCTCGGCGACCATCTGGAGCTTGCCGGGGACGAGCCTGGGCTTGGCGAAAGCGGCCCAGAAGAAGCCCACGACGATGATGGAGCCGAGCAGCGCGAGGAGCATCGGCTTGTTGAAGTACAGGCCGTTGCCGTCTGCGTCGCCCCAGAGCGGTTCGAAGAGGAACGAGTGCAGGCCCGGAGCCGGGAAGCCACAACCGTCGAACAGGTGGCAGTCGGTCTCGAAGGCGAGCACCTGCGTCGGGTCAGCACTCACCGCGGGCTCCTTCATCGTGGCGCATAGGTACGGCAACCTCGTTGTGTCGGCGCGGCGCGGGGCCGCAGTTCGGCACGGGACTGGTGTTACGGATGTGGGGGCGGCCGGGGGGCGTTACGCCTCGCGATCGGCCAGGCGCCGGCTCGGATGCCCGCGCCCGCGATGCCGCAGTTGGCACCGGACGATAGCAGGAGTTCCGAGGCCTCTTTATCCCGGGCCTACCCCTCACGACGAGTGCCCCGAGTTTCCCGGCTTGGAGGCCGTCGTCGACTCGGGTTCGACATAGAGGATCTTCGACTTCATGTGCGCGCGCGTCTGTGCGGCGATCCACACGAGGGTGGTGCCGACCAGCGTGAGAGCGAAAGCCTTGGGGTGGAACAGGGTGGTGTCCCGGAACAGGGCGACGAAGACGAACAGCAGCAGGATCTGCGCCGCGTAGAGCATCAGCCCCATGGCCTGGAACAGGTGGGGCAGCGTTTTGGCGGTGCGCTGAAGTACGTAGAGCCCGATCCCCATGAAAAGGATGACCACCGCGGTCGCGACGAGCGCCCCGATCGCACCCTTGCCACCGGCGACCACCGCGCTGACGACGGCGGCGACAGCGCCGGCGGCAGCCGTGGGCACGGCGGCCTGGGCCAGGATCCGGACGTCATTGGACGGCATGGCGGCAACTCCGCAAATCACAGGGGGGCAGTGTGTCGTCATGGACGAGCGTAAACCCCTGAGCGGAGAGAGATTTCCTCGCACCTGCGAACCGTCGCAATGCGGTTCAGCTGGTCTGTCCGGGGTTCTCGTGAACGCTATCACAAACTATTTGATGCAGTCTTTACCTGCTTGGTGTGCTCGGCGTCACACATGAGAGTGAATCTGCGCGTCTGAGCGAGAACTCGGCCCTTATGTCTGGTATTGGGCCGGTTCCTACACCCAACGAAGACCCATCAGTACCCAACGACTTGGCAATGCTCTAGCCGGATTCTTACCTTGACCGCGACCGGTCGCCCAGCCGTGCGCGGGGGCCCACCGCGGTCGCGCCATTGACGCCGGAGACGCCCGCGGCGACCGGGGTGCGCTCCTCGTCGGCGCTCTCGGGTTCCTCCGCCGCCGATGCCTCCGGTGCGTCCGACGCGCCCGCCAGGGCCGCCCTGCGGCGCCGGTAGCGCGGCGGTACGACCGCCTCCGCCCAGCGAGGGGCGCGGGGCGTGAAGCGGGGCAGCAGAAGCAGGATGAGCCCGAGCGTGGACAGGATCACGACGCTCAGCACGATCCACATCGACGCCGAGTTCACGGAGTACGTCAGCGCGCCGAAGGCGATCAGCGCCGACCAGAAGTACATGATCAGCACGGCCCGGCTGTGCGAGTGCCCGATCTCCAGCAGCCGGTGGTGCAGATGGCCGCGGTCCGCGGCGAACGGCGACTGGCCGCGCCAGGTGCGCCGTACGATCGCCAGGATCAGGTCGGCGGCCGGCACCGCGATGATGGTCAGCGGCAGCAGCAGCGGGATGTACACCGGCACCGTCTGGTGCACGGCCTCCTTCTCCGAACCGGCGAACAGCTTCAGCGCGTCCGGGTCGACCTGCCCGGTCACCGAGATCGCGCCGGCGGCGAGCACCAGCCCGATGAGCATCGAGCCGGAGTCGCCCATGAAGATCCGCGCGGGGTGCATGTTGTGCGGCAGGAAGCCGAGGCACATGCCCATGAGGATCACCGAGAACAGGGTCGCCGGGGCGGCCGCCTCGATGCCGTACGAGTACCAGATGCGGTAGGCGTACAGGAAGAACGCCGCCGCCGCGATGCACACCATGCCGGCGGCGAGCCCGTCCAGGCCGTCCACGAAGTTGACCGCGTTGATGGTGATCACGACCAGCGCGACCGTGAGCAGGGTGCCCTGCCACTGGGTGAGCGCGACCGAGCCGACGCCCGGGATGGGCAGCCACAGGATCGTCAGACCCTGCATGACCATCACGCCGGCGGCGATCATCTGGCCGCCCAGTTTGATGAGCGCGTCGATCTCGAACTTGTCGTCCAGCACACCGATCAGCCAGATCAGCGCGGCCCCGGAGAGCAGCGCACGCGGCTCGTTGGAGTTCTCGAAGAGCTGGGTGAGATTGGTGAGGTGGTCGGCGACCAGCAGCCCCGCGCACAGTCCGAAGAACATCGCGATCCCACCGAGCCGCGGAGTGGGTTCCCGGTGCACGTCACGTGCCCGGATCTCCGGCATCGCCCCGGCCACGATCGCGAACTTCCGTACCGGCCCTGTCAGCAGGTACGTCACCGCGGCCGTGATGCAGAGCGTCAGCAGGTATTCACGCACGGGCTTCCCCACAGATCTCGCTGGCCATCACAGCCCCACACCCTAGCGAGGCACGCATAAGAGTGAGGACATCCGGGTACCACCGATGGTTGCACGCCCACCCGTGAACCTCGCCCGCGTCGCTGTGCGCACGCGCGTCCGCCCCGCTGCGGGCCCCCGAGCCCGCCTCGCCATGGGCTGCCCACCCGCCCCGCTGTGGGCGCGCGTCCGCCCCGCTGTGGCACCCACCCGTCCCGCTGCGCGCCCCCGGGCCCGCCTCGCTGTGCCCACCCGTTCCGCAGGGCGGAACGGGTGGGCACAGCGGAACAACGCCGGAGGCCCTGTCGGCCCACCCCAGCATCCGAACGCCTAAGCCCGGGCCGGCACCCCGGTCAGTGCCGTGACAACGGGATCCAGCGCCTCGAATATCTCGTCCCCGATGGACCGGAAGAACGGCAGCGGCGCCCCGTACGGGTCATACACCTCGTCCGCCTCGAGCGTCGGCGCCAACAACCACCCCCGCAGAGCCGCCGCGGCCCGTACCAACGCCCGAGCCCGCATCACCAGCCCCTCGTCCAACGGCGGCAAGGTGGCCGGATCGATCGCGTTCACCAGCCGCGTGAACTCTTTCAACGTAAACGTCCGCAACCCCGCGGAATGCCCCATCGAGATCACCTGCGCCCGATGATCCCGCGTAGCGGTCAGCACCAGATCCGCCCGGATCACATGCTCATCCAGCAGTTCCCGCCCCACGAACCCGGACGCGTCCGCCCCGAACTCCCCCAGCACGGTCTCCGCGTGCGCCTCCATGGCCGCACCCTCGTGCCCCCACGTCCCCGCGCTCTCCACGATCAGCCCGCCACCCAGGATCCCCAGCCGCTGGCTCACGAAATGCCGGGTCAGCCGCTCGGTGATCGGCGAGCGGCACACGTTTCCGGTACTGACGTGGAGGATGCGGAAGGTGTCGCGCGGAAAACCGAAGGTCGTCGTGATCTCCGCGCTGGATTCCCCGTTGCCTATGCCACGCCCCGACTCAGGGGCCGTCAATTCGCCACCTCGAGGTCGGGTACCACCTTGCGCAGCTCCTCGGGCGAGATCGCGCCCTCGCGCAGCAGCACCGGCACGGGCCGCGTGACGTCGACGATGGAGGAGGGCACGTTGCCCGGGGTGGGCCCGCCGTCCAGGTACACGGAGACGGAGTCCCCGAGCATCCCCTGAGCGGCGTCGCAGTCCTCGGGCGCCGGGTGACCGGTCAGGTTCGCCGACGACACGGCCATCGGCCCGACCTCGGTGAGCAGTTCGATGGCGACGGGGTGCAGCGGCATCCGTACGGCGACCGTGCCCCGGGTGTCCCCGAGGTCCCACTGCAGCGACGGCTGGTGCTTGGCGACCAGCGTCAGCGCGCCCGGCCAGAACGCGTCGACGAGTTCCCAGGCCTGCTCCGAGAAGTCGGTGACCAGGCCGTGCAGGGTGTTCGGGGAGCCGATCAGGACGGGAGTGGGCATGTTGCGGCCCCGCCCCTTGGCGTCCAGCAGATCGGCGACGGCCTCCGAGGTGAACGCGTCGGCGCCGATGCCGTACACCGTGTCCGTCGGCAGCACCACGAGTTCGCCCCGGCGGACGGCGGACGCGGCTTCACGCAGACCGGTCGTGCGGTCGGTCGCGTCGTTGGTGTCGTAACGGCGAGCCATTTAGCGGGCCTCCTCGTACGGGTGCTGCCGGGGGGAAGAAGTATGCGGGACGCTCACGGCAGCGCCTTACGGGCGGTGGCGAACCGGGGGCGGTTGTTGAGGTCGGGGTGGTCGGCCGCGTCGGCCCAGCCCCGCTCGTCGGCGAAGATCCACGGCACCTGTCCGCCCTGGGTGTCCGCGTGCTCGACCACGACCACCCCGCCGGGCCGCAGCAGCCGGTGCGCGGTGCGCTCCAGGCCACGGATCAGCTCCAGGCCGTCCTCACCGGAGAACAGCGCGAGGTCGGGGTCGTAGTCGCGGGCCTCCGGCGCCACGTACTCCCACTCGGTGAGCGGGATGTACGGCGGGTTGGAGACGACCAGGTCGACCTGTCCGTCGAGGTCGGGGAAGGCCGCGAGGGCGTCTCCCTGGCGCAGTTCGACCCTTGACCCCTCCATGTTCTTGCGCGTCCACCTCAGGGCGTCCTCGGACAGCTCAACGGCGTGCACTCGGGAGCGCGGGACCTCCTGGGCGAGGGCGAGCGCGATGGCGCCGGAGCCGGTGCACAGGTCGACGATGCAGGGCTCGACGACGTCCATCGCGCGGACGGCGTCTATCGCCCAGCCGACCACGGACTCCGTCTCGGGCCGCGGCACGAACACCCCGGGTCCGACCTGGAGCTCCAGGTAGCGGAAGTACGCCCGCCCGGTGATGTGCTGGAGCGGCTCGCGGGCCTCACGGCGGGCGATGACCTCCCAGTACCGGGCGTCGAAGTCGGAGTCCTTCACGGTGTGCAGCTCGCCGCGCTTGACGCCGTGCACGAACGCGGCGAGCTCCTCCGCGTCGGTGCGCGGCGAGGGCACGCCGGCGTCGGCGAGCCGCTGGGTGGCCTGGGCCACCTCGGCGAGCAGCAGGTTCACTGGTCCTCCGTGCTGTCTGTCGGCGGGGGTTTACGCGGCGGCGAGCTTGGCGGCCGAGTCCGCGTCGACACAGGCCTGGATCACCGCGACGAGGTCGCCGTCCAGGACCTGGTCGAGGTTGTACGCCTTGAAGCCGACGCGGTGGTCCGAGATGCGGTTCTCCGGGAAGTTGTACGTGCGGATCTTCTCGGAGCGGTCGACCGTGCGGACCTGGCTGCGCCGGGCGTCGGCGGCCTCCCGCTCCGCCTCCTCCTGCGCCGCCGCGAGCAGCCTGGAGCGCAGGATACGCAGGGCCTGCTCCTTGTTCTGCAGCTGGCTCTTCTCGTTCTGGCAGGAGGCGACGACTCCGGTCGGCAGGTGCGTGATGCGCACGGCGGAGTCGGTGGTGTTCACGGACTGCCCGCCGGGCCCGGAGGACCGGTAGACGTCGATGCGCAGGTCGTTCGGGTTGATCTCCACGTCGACCTCCTCCGCCTCGGGCGTCACCAGGACACCGGCGGCGGAGGTGTGGATACGGCCCTGCGACTCGGTGGCCGGCACGCGCTGCACGCGATGCACGCCGCCCTCGTACTTCAGCCGCGCCCACACGCCCTGGCCGGGCTCGGTGGCGCCCTGGCCGCCCTTGGTCTTCACCGCGACCTGGACGTCCTTGTAGCCGCCCAGCTCGGACTCGGTGGCGTCGATGATCTCGGTCTTCCAGCCGACACGCTCCGCGTACCGCAGATACATGCGCAGCAGGTCGCCGGCGAACAGGGCGGACTCGTCGCCGCCCGCGCCGGCCTTGATCTCGAGGATGACGTCCTTGTCGTCACTGGGGTCGCGCGGGACGAGAAGCAGGCGGAGCTTCTCGGTGAGCTCCTCGCGCCGCTGCTCCAGCTCCTTGACCTCGGCGCCGAAGTCCGGGTCCTCGGCGGCCAGTTCGCGCGCGGTCTCGATGTCGTCGCCCGTCTGCTTCCAGGAGCGGTACGTGGCGACGATCGGGGTGAGCTCGGCGTAGCGCTTGTTCAGCTTGCGCGCGTTGGCCTGGTCGGCGTGGACCGACGGGTCGGCGAGCTTCTTCTCCAGGTCGGCGTGCTCGGCGACGAGTTCCTCGACGGCCTCGAACATCTTGGGCTCCTGCGATGACGTGGGTGAAGGGGCGGGCGACCAAAAACGCCGGTCCCGGCCTGCCCCGGGTCGGGGGCACGGCCGTGGACCGGCGATTGGGGGCTCGCTACTTCTTGGAGCCGGCGGCCTTGCCGAAGCGGGCCTCGAAGCGGGCCACACGGCCACCGGTGTCGAGGATCTTCTGCTTGCCCGTGTAGAACGGGTGGCACTCGGAGCAGACCTCGGCACGGATGGTGCCGCTGTCGATGGTGCTGCGAGTGGTGAACGACGCGCCACAGGTGCAGCTGACCTGCGTCTCGACGTACTCGGGGTGGATGTCGCGCTTCAAGGTGTCTCCTAGGTTCGGGAGGGCACCGGGTCGCTGCCGCGGGTGCGGGGGCGTGAACCGGGGCCGACTTACCAGTCTGCCAGGACTGGGGTCCTCTCCCAAAACCGGGGGTTGTCGTTCTTTGTTCCCTGCGGGCCGGTGGGGGCTTGTCGCGCCCCCGCGGCGGAGCCGCACATCGATACGGCCCCGCGCCTCTCAGGGGGCGCTCACCACGCCCGTTGCCTCGCCCGCGGCCGTGTTCTCCGTGGCGCTCTCGGGGATCGGCCGGTCCTTCTTCAGTGCGTCCCACACCTGCTGGGCCTTCGTTTGTTCCAGCAGGACCCGGTTGGGGTCGGCCGGGTCGTACCGGACCGGCATCGTGATCATGGCCAGGTGGGCGGGGGTGATGTTCTTCAGGCCTGTCGCGAAGGACATCAGGGAGTTCACCGAGCCCAGGCCGGAATCGGTGGTGACCGCCTTCGTGGCGGTGTCGGCGAGGTCGTAGAGCTTCTTCGGGCTGGTGAGGACGCCGACGTCCTTGACCTGCCGTAGCAGGGCCTTGACGAAGGCCTGCTGGAGCTGGATGCGGCCGAGGTCGGAGCCGTCGCCGACGCCGTGCCGGGTGCGGACCAGGCCCAGGGCCTGTTCGCCGTCGAGCCGGTGGGTGCCGGCCTCCAGGCGCAGATGGCTGTCGGGGTCGTCTATGTCCTCCCCGGTGGTGACCTCGACACCGCCGAGTTCGTCGATCAGCTGCTGGAAGCCGGTGAAGTCGACCTCCAGATAGTGGTCCATGCGCAGGTCGGTGATCGACTCGACGGTCTTCACCGCGCAGGGCGCCCCGCCCGTGGCGTAGGCGGAATTGAACATCACGCCGTTCGCCGCGGGGTGGCTGCCGCCGTGGGTGTCGGTGCACGCGGGGCGGTCGATGACGGTGTCGCGCGGGAGGGAGACCACGCTCGCCTTCTTGTGGCCCTCGTACACGTGCACGATCATCGCGGTGTCGGAGCGGGCGCTCCCCTCGTCGGCGCCGCCGCCGAGTCTCCTGTTGTCGCCGGCGCGGGTGTCCGAGCCGAGGACGAGGATGTTCTCGGAGCCGTTGTCCGCCTTCTCGGGGCGGTCGGTGCCGAGGAACCGGTCGATGTCGATGCTCGCGATGTTGCCGTTGAGTTTGAAGTACAGATATCCGGCGCCGGTGCCGCCCAGGACGACGATGCCGGCGGCGGCCCAGGCCGCGGCCTTCAGGCCCTTGCGCCGACGTCCTCTGTCCCGGTCGCCCGGTGTGCTCTCGGCAGCCATGTGCTCCTCAGCTCATCTACGTCCGGATACCCCTTTGCACTCGGTGCCAGACATGACGGGGAATCGTCGGCCAGGGTCGCACGGCGGCCTGAGCGAAGGTCTCGCCCCACGCGAAAGGGCCGCTTCCTCGCGGAGGCGGCCCTTTCCGTGCGCTTTCGACGTCAGTCGCCGTTGCCCGGCGTCGGCGTCGTCTTCTGGATCTGCATCAGGAACTCGGCGTTCGACTTCGTCTGCTTCATCTTGTCGAGGAGCAGTTCGATCGCCTGCTGGGAGTCGAGCGCGTGCAGCACCCGGCGCAGCTTCCAGGTGATGGCCAGCTCGTCGCTGCCGAGCAGGATCTCTTCCTTACGGGTACCGGACGCGTCGACGTCCACCGCCGGGAAGATGCGCTTGTCGGCGAGCTTCCGGTCGAGCTTGAGCTCGGCGTTGCCGGTGCCCTTGAACTCCTCGAAGATGACCTCGTCCATGCGGGACCCGGTGTCCACCAGGGCAGTGGCGAGGATGGTCAGCGAACCGCCGTCCTCGATGTTGCGGGCCGCACCGAAGAAGCGCTTCGGCGGGTACAGGGCGGTCGAGTCGACACCACCGGACAGGATGCGGCCGGAGGCCGGGGCGGCGAGGTTGTACGCACGGCCCAGACGCGTGATCGAGTCGAGCAGGACGACGACGTCGTGGCCCAGCTCCACCAGGCGCTTGGCGCGCTCGATGGCGAGCTCGGCGACCGTGGTGTGGTCCTCGGCCGGGCGGTCGAAGGTCGAGGAGATGACCTCGCCCTTGACCGACCGCTGCATGTCGGTGACCTCTTCCGGACGCTCGTCGACCAGGACGACCATCAGGTGGCACTCGGGGTTGTTGTGCGTGATCGCGTTGGCGATCGCCTGCATGATCATGGTCTTGCCGGTCTTCGGCGGGGCCACGATCAGACCGCGCTGGCCCTTGCCGATGGGGGCGACCAGGTCGATGATGCGCGTGGTCAGAACGCCCGGGTCCGTCTCCAGGCGGAGGCGGTCCTGCGGGTACAGGGGCGTCAGCTTGTTGAACTCCGGGCGGCCGCGGCCGTGTTCGGGCGCCATGCCGTTGACGGAGTCCAGGCGCACCAGCGCGTTGAACTTCTCGCGGCGCTCGCCCTCCTTGGGCTGGCGCACGGCACCGGTGAGGTGGTCGCCCTTGCGCAGGCCGTTCTTGCGGACCTGGGCGAGGGAGACGTACACGTCGTTCGGACCGGGCAGGTAGCCGGAGGTGCGGATGAACGCGTAGTTGTCGAGGATGTCGAGGATGCCCGCGACGGGGATCAGGACGTCGTCCTCGTTGATCTGCGGCTCGGACGTCATCTCGTCACGGCCACGACGGCCCCGGCGGTCGCGGTAGCGCCCGCGACGGCCACGGCGGCCGCCCTCGAAGTCGTCGTCGTCGTGCTGCGGCCGGTCCTGCTGACGGCCGCCGCCGCCCTGCTGGTTCTGCTGTCGGCCCTGGCCGCCGCCCTGGCTCTGCTGCTGGTCGTCGCCCTTGCCACGGCGGTCACCGCGGTCGCTGCGGTCGCTGCGGTCGCTGCGGTCGCTGCGGTCGCTGCGGTCGCTGCGGTCGCTGCGGTCGCTGCGGTCGCTGCGGTCGCTGCGGTCACCGCCACGGTCTCCGCGGTCACCGCCACGGTCGCCACGCTCACCGCGGTCACGGTCGCGGCCGCGCTCACGGCGGTCGCGGCGGCGGCCCTCGCCGCCGTCGTGGTCGCCCTGCTGCGACTGCTGCTGGGCCGGGGTCTCGGCCTTGGGCTCGGTCCTCGCCTCGGCGGCGACCGTCTCGGTCGCGGTGGCGGACGGGGCGCCGGCCTCGGCGGTGGCGCGACGGCGGCGGCGCTCGGCGGGCGCGGCCTCCTCGGCCTCCTCGCCCTGGCCCGAGGCCTTCGGGGAGGGCTGGCCCGGGATCTCGATCTGCTGCTGGGCCGCGGTCTTCTCGGCGGGGGCCTGCTCGCTCTTGGCGTCGGCCTTCTTCTCGGCCGCCTCGTCCGTACGGGTGCGGGAGGTGGCGCGGCGCTTGGGCTTGGTCTCGGTGGCGGACTCGGCCTTGGCCGGGGCGCTTCCCCCGGCGGCCTGCGCCTCCTTGATGACCTCGATCAGCTGGCTCTTGCGCATCCGCGCGGTGCCCCTGATTCCGAGGCCGGATGCGACCTGCTGCAGCTCGGCCAGCACCATGCCCTCGAGGCCGGTACCGCGGCGCCGCCGGGAGCCGGCACCGGTGGCAGGCGCGGAAGCGTCCGTGGCGGGCGCGGCAGCGGTCTCCTCGACACGTGCGCCCATCAGATCGGTGGTGTCGCTCACGAAGGGTCCTTCCCTGGAGCGGACGTCGGCCTGTCTGGCTCGGCGACCGGTTGTGCTGTCCGGCATCGGTCCTTGCTGTGCGAACCGTGCCGGGGCGGTTGTCCGCCTGAGCGGCGGAAGAGATTTCTGGTGATGGCGCTTCCCCGAACCGTGGCATCCAGTGTCACGTGGCGTGGTCGCACCGGCTCCGAAACGCCCCCAGAGGGGGTGCCCCCACCGTCGAGCCGTTCAGTGTCCGCGTGCGACGTACTGCCCGCGTACGTAGCAGAGAACAGAGTGCGGCTTGGGGGGCTCCCGGAAGAATGTCTGTCCCGGACGGGGACACGAGGCACCTCGCCATGGTGGGGTCGGGTGCAGACTTGAGGTTAACACTACCGGATCCAACAAACATTCCCCCTCTCCAAATCCGGCAACCGTGTGTCAGGTGGCGAGCGGCAGTACGCTCGCGCCCCGCACATCGAGACCGAGCCGATTGGCGGCCCAGTCGGTGCCGGCCAGTGCTTCGACCTTGTCGGCGCTGTCCGCGTCGGCCAGCGCCATGACCGTGGGTCCGGCGCCGGAGATCACCGCGGGGATCCCGTCCCCCCGCAGCCGCTCCACCAGGGCGGCGCTCTCGGGCATGGCCGGGGCGCGGTACTCCTGGTGCAGTCGGTCCTCGGTGGCGGGCAGCAGCAGCTCGGGGCGCCTGGTCAGGGCCTCGACGAGCAGGGCCGCCCGGCCCGCGTTGGCGGCGGCGTCGACGTGCGGCACGGTGCGCGGCAGCAGGCCGCGCGCGGTCTCGGTGAGGACCGGCTTCCCGGGCACGAAAACCACCGGAACGATGGAATCGTCGGGGTCCATCCTGATCGCGCGGGCCGCGCCGCCCTCCATCCAGGACAGGGTGAATCCGCCGAGCAGGCAGGCCGCGACGTTGTCGGGGTGGCCCTCGATCTCGGTGGCGAGTTCGAGCAGCGCGGTGTCGTCGAGCCGGGACTCGGCGCCTATGGTCACGGCGCGGGCGGCGACGATGCCGGCGCAGATGGCGGCGGAGGAGGAGCCCAGACCGCGGCCGTGCGGAATGCGGTTGGCGCAGACGATCTCCAGGCCGCGCGGCTGCCCGCCGAGCAGGTCGAAGGCGGTGCGCAGGGAGCGTACGAGCAGATGGTTCTCGTCGCGCGGGAGGGTCTCGCCGCCCTCACCGGCGATGTCGATGTGCAGTCCGGAGTCGGCCACCCGGACGACGACGTCGTCGTAGAGACCCAGCGCGAGGCCGAGGGCGTCGAAGCCCGGGCCGAGGTTGGCGCTGGTGGCGGGGACGCGCACCCGGACGGCGGCGGCGCGGAAGGCGGGACCGGCCATCGCTCGAAGACTCTCCTTGAGCTGCGTGACTGTCGAATGGCACCCGACGGGCGGTCCAGTGGCACTCGATGGACATTCGAGGGCGTACGAAAGCCCTGGGATCGCCGCCGACCGGGGTGGCCGGCCGCTCTCCGGGCGTCTCCGGGCCGCTTTCCGGACCACGGGGACGCCGCGATACCGCGGCATATGCGGCGGGCGGGTTGAGTACAGCCTATCGAAGGAAGGTTCCGTGGCGACATAGGGCGCACAGGAGGCGCACGATGCGTGTCGCAAGCCCCCTGTGCACCCCCTGTAGGGAACTTCCCCAGGTGAGCGCACCCTTACGCCCGTTTTGCGGACGAAGTCGCGGATCCTGTCGCGATATCGCGGCGTCGCGGCTCTGGACCGGGCCGGGCCGCCGGGCGGCGGTCGCCGCCTCAGACCAGGCCGAGCCGCTGGGCGGCGGTCGCGGCGTCGACGGGGACGGTGTCCGGCTGTGGGGCGCCGGCGACGGCCCAGTCCGGGTCCTTGAGACCGTTACCGGTGACGGTGCACACGATCCGCTGCCCCGGGTCGACCCTGCCCTGCTCGGCCGCCTTCAGCAGACCGGCGACCGACGCGGCGGACGCGGGCTCGACGAAGACGCCCTCCTGGGAGGCCAACAGCCGGTAGGCGCGCAGGATCTCACGGTCCGTCACCTCGTCGATGGCACCGCCGGACTCGTCCCGCGCGGCGAGCGCGAAGTCCCACGACGCCGGGTTGCCGATGCGGATGGCGGTGGCGATGGTCGACGGGTCCTTGACGACCTCGCCGCGCACGATCGGCGCGCTGCCGGAGGCCTGGAACCCCCACATGCGCGGCGTCCGCGTGCTGACCTTGTCGGCGGCGTACTCCTTGTACCCCTTCCAGTACGCGGTGATGTTGCCCGCGTTGCCCACCGGCAGGACGTGGATGTCGGGGGCGTCGCCCAGCATGTCCACGATCTCGAAGGCGGCGGTCTTCTGGCCTTCTATCCGTACCGGGTTGACCGAATTGACCAGCGCCACCGGATAGTTGTCGCTCAGCGCGCGGGCGAGCGTGAGGCAGTCGTCGAAGTTGCCGTCGACCTGGAGGATCTTCGCGCCGTGCACCAGGGCCTGGCCCATCTTGCCGAGCGCGATCTTCCCCTGCGGTACGAGTACGGCGGAGACCATGCCCGCGCGCACCCCGTACGCGGCGGCGCTCGCGGACGTGTTGCCGGTGGAGGCGCAGATGACGGCCTGCGCACCCTCCTCCTTGGCCTTGCTGATGGCCATGGTCATCCCGCGGTCCTTGAAGGACCCGGTCGGGTTCGCGCCCTCGACCTTGAGGTGCACCTCGCAGCCCGTGCGCTCGGAGAGCACCTGCGCGGGCACGAGCGGCGTGCCGCCCTCGCGGAGCGTCACGACCGGCGTGGTGTCGGATACCGGCAGCCGGTCCCGGTACTCCTCGATGATTCCGCGCCACTGGTGGGTCATTGCTGGTTACTCTCCTTCAACCCGCATGATGCTGGCGACACCACGCACGGTGTCGAGCTTGCGCAACGCGTCGACGGTGCCGCCGAGGGCCGCGTCGGACGCACGGTGGGTGACGACGACGAGGGAGGCCTCACCGTCCTTGCCCTGCTGTCGCACGGTGTCGATCGAGACGCCGTGCTCGGCGAACACGGTGGCGACCTGGGCGAGAACACCCGGTTTGTCGGCCACGTCGAGGCTGATGTGGTAGCGCGTGACGACCTCGCCCATCGGCGACACCGGCAGCGCGGCGTACGCGGACGCACCGGGCCCGGTGGTCCCGTTGATCCGGTTGCGCCCGACGGCGACGAGGTCCCCGAGCACGGCGGACGCGGTCGGCGCACCGCCCGCGCCGGGGCCGTAGAACATCAGCTGCCCGGAGGCGTCCGACTCGACGAACACCGCGTTGTAGGCGCCGCGTACGGAGGCCAGCGGGTGGCTGAGCGGGATCATCGCCGGATGCACGCGCGCGGTGACGGAGGCGCCGTCACCGGCCCGCTCGCAGATGGCGAGCAGCTTGATGGTGCAGCCCATCTCCTTGGCGGAGGCGAAGTCGGCGGCGGTGACCTCGGTCATGCCCTCGCGGTAGACGTCGTCGAGCCGCACGCGCGTGTGGAAGGCGATCCCGGCGAGGATGGCGGCCTTGGCGGCGGCGTCGAAGCCCTCGACGTCGGCGGTCGGGTCGGCCTCGGCGTACCCCAGCGCGGTGGCCTCGTCGAGCGCCTCCTGGTAGCCGGCGCCCGTGCTGTCCATCTTGTCGAGGATGAAGTTGGTGGTGCCGTTGACGATGCCGAGGACCCGGTTGACCTTGTCACCGGCGAGGGACTCGCGCAGCGGGCGGATCAGCGGGATGGCGCCGGCCACGGCGGCCTCGTAGTAGAGGTCCTTGCCGTGCTCCTCGGCGGCGGCGTGCAGCGCGGCGCCGTCCTGGGCGAGCAGCGCCTTGTTCGCGGAGACGACGGACGCGCCGTGTTCGAAGGCGGTACCGATGAGCGTACGGGCGGGCTCGATACCCCCGATGACCTCCACGACGATGTCGAGGTCCCCGCGTTTGACGAGCGCCGTGGCGTCGGTGGTGACCAGGGCGGGGTCGATTCCCTCACGCACCTTGTCGGGCCGCCGTACGGCCACGCCCGCGAGCTCCACCGGGGCCCCGATCCGGGCGGCGAGGTCGTCGGCGTGCGTCGTCATGATGCGCGCCACCTCTGAGCCGACCACTCCACAGCCCAGCAGCGCCACCTTCAGCGGACGCGTACGCATCATCCGACCTCGATTCCTGATTACCGTCTCGGTTGCACCAGTCTCACTCACCGGACGGGACTTTCTTCCCTTGGTCCGGATCGTGAGACATCTATTTCATTTTCATGACCGATCGGACAGAAGATCTTCCGTCAACCGATCAAGGTCTGGGTGGACACCCACAGTTTTCGCGACCGCTGTTCCCGCGACCGCTGTTCCCGCGGCCGCTGCTTCCGCGTTCCACTGCCGCTCATCCGACATCGAGCCGAAGAAGATCTTCTTCCGTCTCCCGCCGTACGATCACGCGCGCCTCGCCGTCCCGGACGGCGACGACGGGCGGGCGCAGGGCGTGGTTGTAGTTACTGGCCATCGACCGGCAGTACGCCCCGGTCGCCGGTACGGCGATGAGGTCACCGGGTGCCAGGTCCCCCGGCAGGAAGGCGTCCTTCACCACGATGTCACCACTCTCGCAGTGCTTGCCGACGACGCGGCACAGCATCGGCTCGGCGTCGGAGACCCGGGAGGCGAGCGCGACGCTGTATTCGGCGTCGTACAGCGCGGTCCGGATGTTGTCCGACATACCGCCGTCGACGGAGACGTACGTCCGCAGCCCGTCGAGCGGCTTGACGGTACCGACCTCGTAGAGCGTGAAGGCGGTCGGCCCGACGATGGCGCGGCCCGGCTCCACGGAGATACGGGGGGTCGTCAGCCGCGCGGCGTCGCACTCACGGGTGACGATCTCGGTGAGCGTCTTGGCGATCTCGTACGGCTCGCGCGGGTCGTCGTCGCTCGTGTACGCGATGCCGAGCCCGCCGCCGAGGTCGATCTCGGGCAGTTCGACGCCGTGCTCGTCGCGGATGTCCTTGAGCAGCCCGACCACGCGGTGCGCGGCGACCTCGAACCCGGACATGTCGAAGATCTGCGACCCGATGTGCGAGTGGATCCCGATGAGCTCGAGGCCGTCGAGCTGCAGCGCCCGCCGTACGGCCTCCGCGGCCTGCCCGCCGGCCAGCGGGATGCCGAACTTCTGGTCCTCGTGGGCGGTGGCGATGAACTCGTGCGTATGCGCCTCGACGCCCACGGTGATACGGATCTGCACCCGCTGCCGCGTGCCGAGCTCCCGCGCGATGTGCGCGACGCGGACGATCTCCTGGAACGAGTCGAGCACGATCCGCCCGACCCCGGCCTCGACGGCCCGCCGGATCTCGCCGGTCGACTTGTTGTTGCCGTGGAACGCGATCCGCTCGGCGGGCATCCCGGCGGACAAGGCGGTGGCGAGCTCCCCACCGGAGCAGACATCGAGATTGAGCCCCTCCTCGTCCAGCCACCGCACGACGGCCCGGGAGAGGAACGCCTTGCCGGCGTAGAACACGTCGGCGTCACTGCCGAAGGCGGTACGCCAGTCCCGCGCCCGGGCCCGGAAGTCCTGCTCGTCGAGGAAGTAGGCGGGGGTGCCGTACTCCTCGGCGAGCCGCTTGACGTCGATCCCGCCGACGGTGACCACACCGTCCTCGTCACGCGTGACGGTCTCGGCCCACACCTTGGCGTCGAGGGCGTTGAGGTCGGTGGGCGGGGCGGAGTAGTGCCCCTCGGGGAGGACGTCGGCGTGACGGGGCCCGGCGGGATGTGCGGAACGGCTCATGTCAGTGTCTCTCTGGGTTCTCTCAGAGGTGGTCGGGTGCGTCGATGCCGAGCAGGGACAGGCCGCCGGCCAGCACCGCCCCGGCGGCGTCGGCGAGCGCGAGCCGGGCACGGTGGGCGGCCGAGGGTTTCTCCTCGCCGAGCGGCAACACGGCCGGATACAGGGGCAGTACGGCATCGGCGACGGCGACGAGCTGCCGGGCGAGCCGGTCGGGCGCGTGGTGGGCGGCGGCGGCCGCGAGAACACGGGGATGGTCGGCGAGGACCTGTCCGAGTGCCTGCGCGTCGTCGACGGGCCCGGGCTCGGGTTCCTGGTGGAGATCGGCGGCGTTGCGGAGCAGCGCACGGCTGCGGGCATGGGCGTACCGCACGCGGAACAGCGGGTTGCTCTCCCGCTGCACCAGATGCTCGTCATCGATCCGGGGCCGGTCGTGGGAGGCGGGGTACAGCAGGGCCCAGCGCCCGGCGTCGGGACCTAGCCGGAAGGGATCGGAGGGAGCGGGAACGGGCCGTACAACGGTCCCGTGACCGTCCTCGTCGAGGTGTACGACGGCGCCCTGCGACTCCAGGATCCGCTTGAGCGCCTCGGCATGGACAACGGCCCGCACCTCACGCACCGGCCGCAGCCGAACGGTCTGCCCGCTCAGCGCGTCACTGTGCCCGTACCGGGACCCGCACCGCAGAATCTCGCGGACGAGCGCGCCGGTCCCGGTGCGGGCGAGGCCGATGTTGATGAACCCGGGCCCGGTGACGACGACGTCACCGATGCTGTGGGAACGCAGCAGATAGGGCCGCAGAATCTCGGCGACCCGGGTCGCGGGCTGCCCGGCCGCCTTCGCCAGCTTCAGGGCCACATTGGTCGCGTAGTCCCCGTACCCCCCGGCCCCCGGAGGCGCGACGAGCACCCGTTCGGGCAGCTCCGCCACCCTCAGCTCCCCGTCGTCGACGGCACGGCGCACCGCGTGCAGCACGGTGCGGGAGAGCTCGGCGGGGGTCACGGGACAAGCGTAGGGGAGGAGGGGGGTGGGTAGACGAATGGGTTTGGCCGCGATCCCGAGATGTGGACGGCTCCCGCTCACCCGCCCGCGTGCCCGGCGGCCGGCTCGGCGTCTTCGAGGGGACTGGGAATCAGCTGCTGAACCAGCCGCACCAGCTCGGCGGGATCGAAGGGCTTGGCCAGAAAGGCGTCCACCCCGACCTCCAGCCCGCTCTCGATCTCGTACTGACTGCACGCGCTGACGATGACGAGCGGAAGGTGACTGGTCCGAGGATCCGTACGCAACCTGGCCGCGGTCCGAAGGCCGTCGAGCCGCGGCATGACGACATCGAGGGTGACGAGGTCGGGCCGCACCTGTTGAACGACTTCCAGACACTCGGCACCATCGGCCGCGGTCACGACCTCGATGCCCTCAAGCTCGAGGTTGACCCTGATCAACTGCCGGATGACCTTGTTGTCGTCCACAACAAGAACCCGGCCCGACGCGCCTGGCACAACTCGAGAGTAGGTCGGACCCGGCCACCGCGTCCGGCGTTTCCCCCATTCCACCCCGCACGGGCGACACCCCACCCTCCGGACCGGCCGACCCTGCTGCGAAAACGGGTTCCGGACCACCCCCCGGGAACTGGTACTGTTCTACCCGTCGCCGCGATCACCGCGACCGACACGCCCCCGTAGCTCAGGGGATAGAGCAACGGCCTCCGGAGCCGTGTGCGCAGGTTCGAATCCTGCCGGGGGCACCACGGATTTGGTGCCCGAAGACCCTGTCATCAGCGGAGACGCTGATGACAGGGTCTTCGTGTACGAGCGGGCGAGTGGCGCCGCGGACGAAGCGTGGACTGGATCTTGGAGCGGCCCCGCAGGTGACTGGCGCTTTTCGGCGGGTTGGTCAGCCGATGCTCGTTGCAGCGGTGCGCCTGCCGATCGCGTAGCCCTGGCCACCACGCCGTCACGCGGCAGCCGACTGCTTAGATCAGCGGCATGACTGACTGGTCTCGGCTCCACCACGCCTATGGCACGGCAGAAGACGTCCCCGGCCTGCTCGATGGAGCAAGTACGGACTCACAGAGCCCCGCCTGGGACGAACTGTGGTCCCGGCTGTGCCATCAGGGCACTGTCTACTCGGCGAGCTACGCAGTCTTGCCCGCTCTGACCCAGCTGGCGCGGCAATGGTCGACCCCGGATCGTCAGGCGCCGCTGTATCTGGCCGGCTCGATCGTGATCAGCACGGACCGGCCTCACGACTGGGAAGATCCCCGAGTGACCTACACCTCGGAGATATCCGAGCTGATCCGACTGACCGAAGAGGCCCTGCAGGACCCCACACTCGCTGACGTCCCGGGGACTTACGTCGATTTGCTGGCCACGCTTCTGAGTTTTCAGGGTGTCGAGGTCTGGGGCGAGCAGCTCGAAGGACTGCACGAGGGGGAGTACGAGGTCTCCTGTCCTGCATGCGCCTCGGAGAACTTCGTGGTGTTCGGCGAGTACGGCTTCTTCTCCACCACGGACAGCATGTACATGAATGAGACCGCGGCAAAGAAGATCCCTCTTCAGCCCACGGACGCCTCAGCCCTGGAGGGGATCGCCCGAGAGCTGCACAGTCGCGCACTCGCCGACAACCAGACCGATGTCGCGGGCAAGTTGACTTATGTCTTCGGTGAAGCGCGATGCGCGGAGTGCGACGCCGTCTTCAGCGTCGCGGATGCCGTCACCAGTCGTTGGGGCAGGTGAACCGCTGCCGGCAGGGCTCCGGATCGCCTGCAGGACGGCATGGAGCGGCAGTGCTCACGGAGGACTGCTGTCCCCGCCAGGTGTCGAGCAACTTCACGAACGGTCACCCGCTCATCCAAGCGCGCATCCAGCCCTTTGGCGCCGGTACACCGTGCAGGGGGCAGGTGTCCTGGGGGAAGGAGAGGCCCGCGATCACCGATGTTCCGTGGGTGGGGCGGGGACGGACGGTCCAGGCGGTGGCGAGGCTGTCGACGAGGAGGAGGCCTCGGCCGTTTTCCGAGTCCGCTTCAGGGTGGGTCAGTACGGGCTTGCCCGTGCCGGGGTCGGAGACAGCGAGCCAGTAGTGGCCGTCGGCCGGCCACAGAACGAGTTCGATGAGGTCCTCGTCCTCCCGGCAGCTTCCGTGACGAATGGCGTTGGTGACCAGTTCGGAGGTCAAGAGGCCGAGGTCGTCGCCGAGGTGGGGGCGGAGGATGCGCGGCAGCGATTCCGTGACAGCGTGGCGGGCTCGTCGTACGGAGGCTGGGTGGGCGGGGAAGTGCCAGTGGGCGGGTACGAGGGGGATCTCGGGCATGGCGAACTCCAGTGCGTGCGTGTGAGGGGCTTGGGGTTGCCGGTGGCCTGCCGCCCTGGGCACGGGCACACCCAGCCCAGGGCAGACGGGCATGCTCGCGCGGTGCACTTCCGGCATCGCGTTGTGTAACTTGCGCGATACTGACAGTAGAGCAGCAGGGGCCACATTTGCCATGCGGTCCGAAATAATGGCCTCGATGCGGTGAACTTGTGCTTATAGGACCAATCCGGGCACCGCAGCGTACGGAAGGAACGTCATGCCCCCGAGGACGATCCTCACTCAACGTCAGAAGCGGCTGGGCAGTGAATTGCGCAGGATGCGCACCACAGCCGGCATGTCCGCGGAGTACGCCGCCGGACTTCTCGGCGTCGACCGAAGCCGAGTTTCCAACATGGAGTCCGGGCTGCGCGGCATCAACGCCGAACGGCTGCGCACGTTGGCCTGCAACTGTGACTGCACCGACGAGAGGTACGTCAACGCCCTCGCCGAAATGGCGGAGCCGCGCCGGCCAGGATGGTGGGAACGCTACCGGGGTAGCTTGCCTCAGGGCTTTCTGGACATCTCCGAAACCGAGGCCTACGCCTCACGCCTGCGGGGCGCGAACACCGTGCACGTACCGGGGCTCCTCCAGACGTCGGAGCACGCGATGGCTATCTTCCGCGCCGTCATCCCGCAACTCCCCGAACATGAGGTCGCTCTCCGTCTGGCCCACCGATCGGAGCGCCAGAGTGTGATCACCCGGGACAACCCGGTGCCGTACGTGGCCGTGATCCACGAAGCGGCGCTTCGCATGCAGTTCGGGGGACGGGACGTTTCCCGTGGGCAGCTGAAGCACCTTCTGGAAGTCTCCGAGCGGGACAACGTCACCGTGCTCGTGCTTCCCTTCGACCAGGGCGCCTTCCCCGGAGCGGGACAGACGGTCATCTACGCCGAGGGGCCCGTGCCGCAGCTCGACACCGTGCAGATCGACAACTCCCATGGCCCGGACTTCCTCCACAGTGACGGCCAGCTCGCGAAATACCGTGCCCAGCTCGACTTGTTGGAAGGTCTGGCACTGTCCCCGGAGAGGTCCCGCGACGTCATCCGCGAGATCGCTCATAAACTGTGAGGAGTGACCACATGACCGACATCACTTGGGAAATCCCGTTCTGCGGTGAGGGCAGCTCCTGCTTCCGCCTCGGCACCGATGCCGACGGCAACGGATACATAGCTGTCGCCGGTCAGGAGGAGACTCCTCTCACCGACTCCCTCGAAGCCCTGCGCACCCTCATCACCGACATCAAGGCCGGTAAGGCGGACCATCTGCTGTAGAGCGCGCGGGCTCAGGTGGTGGCGGGCTTGGGTTCTCGCGGCGTCAGCGCCGGGTGAGACCGGCGAGGGGCTGGGCCTCGCGACAGGGGCCCGGAGGCGTCCGGTGATCACCGCCGGAGTTCGCGGAGCAGGGTGCCGTCCTCGGCGTAGAGCTCCAGTGTGTACGGCAGGCCGAAGCGGGTGAGGAGGGTGGCCAGGGCGTCGAGGCGGTGGGGGCTATCACTCCGTTCAGGAGGACGGTCCCGTCGCCGAGGGGGGTCAGGTCCATCTCGCACCAGCTTGTTCCCACCTCGTAGCCGTGCCAGGAGGACGAGGTCGATCTCCAGCCGGCTCGGGCGAAGCGTTCCGCGAGGGGTGCGGCGTCTCGATGGCCGGGAAGCAGGCCGTTCACATTGTTGGCCATATCGGTTAATTCGGGATCAAGTGGTCCATTTTCTTCGGGCAAGTCCATCCCCGGAGCATGAAGGGCTGGTGGCGAGCGGCGACAGGCGCATACTGGGGACGATGACTAAGCCAGCAGCAGCCAAGCGCCATTTGCCCACCAGTCCCTTCAAGGCTCCGGTCGCTCCGCCTCCGAAGCACTTCGCCGTGGGGGATCAGGTCACGCATGACATGTACGGCCTCGGTCGGGTCGTCGGTATCGAGGAGGGGATCGCCGCCGTTGTGGATTTCGGATCGGCGGAGCGACGGATTCCGAGTCCGTACTCGAAGATGACCAAGTTGTAGGTCGCCCCGACCGCGGTGCGTGTTCAGCCGCCGGCCAGGGCTACCAGCTTGATGAAGATCAGGGTGGGGGTGGTCGCGAGGTCCACTTCCTTGTCGAGGCTGTCCGCCTGGCGGTCGCCGGCGAGGAGGAAGAAGCCGTTGGTCAGGAAGGCCCTTTCCCAGTCGATGGGGTGGGCCGCCTGCTCGCTTGCCCGGCGATGGATCAGGGCGCGTACCGTCATGCGGTCGGGGAGGCCGGTCGACTGCCACTCCCCGAGGGGCCTGCCCGTGGGGGTCTCGTCGCGGAAGGTCACGGTGGCCATCAGGCGCCTCGCCCGAACTGTGTGAGGAGGGACTCGTCCGTGATGTCCGCGTCCGCGGCCGGCAGGAACGCCTTGCTGAGGATCAGGGACAGGCGGTCGTCCTCGAAGGGCAGGTACCGCTCACCCCTGGCGGGGGCCGGGACTATGCAGAGGTGGGCGTCGTCCGGCTCCAGCAGGATGTTCGCCGAGAGCAGGTGGATCTCGTACGTGCCCCGGTCGCCCCGGACCACCGGGAAGCGGCCGTCCAGTGTGCGGCGGTCCGCGATCTTCAGGCGGGGCAGGAGCCGTTCCAGTGCGTCGCGGCGGTTGCGCCGAGCTCTCCGAAGGCCGTCCGCTCCCGGTAGGCGCGTTCCGGGCCGCCCTCCCGCCGGTCGGGGTCCGCGGCGATCGAGGTGACGCCCACGAAGAGGTCCACGTCGTGCATCGCCTCGCTGAACACCAGCGGGGTAGTTCGGCGAGTGGCGCCTCGTGCCACATGCCGTCCGTTCGGTGGTCGAAGCCGACTCTGCCGGTCGAGGCCAGTTCGTCGCCGCCCGACCAGTCGGACCACGTGTGGTGGAAGCGGACGCGCCGCTCCCCCGCGGCCGGCGCCTTCTCGGCCTCGGCGCCGTCCCCCTCGTCCCGGGGGCCGAGCAGGCCGCTCTTCCAGCCCGCAGATCTCGCGGAACGCCTGTCCACATCATGGGACGCCACCAGCAGGTCTCCGAGGTCCTCGTCGGAGATCCGCGCCAGGTCCGGCAGGCGGTGGGGGTCGATGGCGTACGGCATGACGGGATGCCGGCGGAGGGGACTGACAATCGTCGCTACGGCGGTATCAGGACACAGTCATTGAAAGTACAACTACGCCTTGTTCCACGGTTGTTGAGCGAGTGACACTCGTTGACGGCTGCCGGCCGGCGGGAACGGCCGGGAGACCCTTTCGCACGGCCTCATGCTCCCCCACCAGGAGGTATCGATGAAAGCACGTCAACGCGCGGCCGGGTTGACCCTCGGCCTGTCCTCGACTCTCGCACTGGCGCTGGTTGGCGCGTCCCCGGCCTCGGCTTCGGCGGCCTGGACACTGGAGGCCGAGGGGCAGCGGATCTGCGTCGAGGCGGGGCACGGGTGGCCCAACACCTACGCCTTCGCCCCGGTCTCCGGCACCTGGTCGGCGCCGATCCGGACCGGGGTGCGTAATCTGCCGCCCGGTTCGACGAGTGAGGGCGGCAGCACCATCGCGCCGGGGACGAACGAGCGGGATCCCGTCGACCACGGTCTGGTCGTCAACGGCTGGCTGCAGTTGTCGATCGCGGCAGCGCCGGCCGGTGAGTACACGGCCGAGATCTGGGCGACCGACGGCACGGAGACGCAGACCGATCCGCTGCTGATCGTCTTCAAGGACAGGTGCTACTAGACGGCAGAGGACGCCGCATCGCGTCGTGGCCGGCCTCGCCCCGCAGTGGGTGAGGCCGGCTTCCGTCTCCCAGAAGGCGTCGGGCCTCGCTCCCGGCACAGGTTCACCTCCCCGGCGGTTCATATATATAAATTCCATCTCACAGTCTAGATGTGGGCTGCGGTCTGTGCGTAGAGTCCGGTCACCTCGCCCGTACGGACCAAACGGAGACCCTCGTGTCGAAGCAACTCCGTAAACCAGAAGGAGGGCGGCGGTTCGGCGCGATCGCCGCCGTTCTCGCCGTCGCCGCCGCCACCGTCACGGGGTGCTCCTCGGGCGGATCCGGTCAGCAGCAGGACGACTCCGCCCCGTTGGAGGTGTGGATCCGGCAGGACGCCGGCAGTCCCGCCGCCGAGTCCGCGGAGGCCCTCACCAAGGCGTTCTCCGAGGAGAGCGGTATCGAGGCGAAGCTGGTCGCCGTCGGCGTGACGGACTTCGAGACCAAGCTGCAGCAGCGCACGGCGCAGAAGGATCTGCCGGACATCGTCATCAACGACACCGGCCAACTGGGGAACCTGGTGACCCAGGGCCTGGTCCGCGAGGTCGACCGGGACGGTGTCGCCGGAAGCGGGGACCTCGCCGACCGGGCCTGGGAGGCGGCGCAGGGGTACGACGGCAAGTACTACGGGGTGCCCTTCAACTCGCAGGCCTTCGCGCTGCTGATACGCAAGGACTGGCGGGACAGGGTGGGGGCGGACGTTCCCACGAGCTGGGACGAACTGACCGCGCTTGCCGTCAAGTTCACCGACGACGACCCCGACGGCAACGGCAAGGACGACACCGCCGGCATGGTGGTGCCGGGGACCACCACGCGCGGCTATCTGACCTGGTGGTTCTCCACCATGCTGTGGTCGGAGGGCGGCGGGTTCGTCAAGAAGACGGGTGCCGGCTACACGCCCGCGATCAGCGACGACGCGTCCATCAAGGCGGTCGAGAAGCTGCAGGCGATGTTCTGCGACTCCAAGGTCGTCCAGCCGGGGGCCACGACCGCCGACTCCTCCACCACACACACCGTGTTCGAGAGCGGCAAGGGCGGCATCTATCTGACCGGGCCGTACATGCTGCCGCGCTTCGACGGATCGCTCGGCAAGGACAAGTACGAGGTCGTCGCGGCCCCGCCGGGCGCCGGCGGGGAAGCCGCCCTGGCGGAGGGCGAGAACGTCTACATGATGGCCGGATCGGCCAACGAGAAGGGCCAGCAGCGGTTCGCGGAGTTCGCCGCCTCCCCCGCCGGGCAGAAGATCGGCCTCGGGGTCGACAACGGCGGCATCATCGTGCGGCTGCCGGTCAACACCAAGGTGGACGGGGCCACCGAGCGCGAGGACCCGCGCTGGGACGTCTTCCAGAAGGTGTACGACACGGCCGGCCGCAACGCCCCCGCCCTGCCCAACTGGTCCAACGTCCGGCAGATCTCCTCCGAGGGACTCAACGGCGTCGTCTCCGACTGCTCGCGCGACGTCGGCACGGCGATGGACAAGCTGGCGGGCGAGATCGACGCCGAGCTCGAGAAGCAGGGGGCCAAGGGCTGATGACGGTGACCGAGGCGCGGACGTCGCGCGGGCCGGTCACCAAGGGGGCCCCGCGTTCGGCCCCTCCGGTGAGGACCCGGCTGCGCCGGGCCGCGACGCCCTGGCTCTTCCTCGCGCCGGCCCTGCTGCTGTTCCTGTACTTCAAGTTCATCCCCATGGCCGAGGCCGTGCGGATGAGCTTCCAGGAGGTACAGCCGTTCCTCGGCAACACCTATGTCGGCGGCGCGAACTACTCGGAGATCGCGGGCAGTTCCGACTTCGGTGCGGCGGTGTGGCACACGGTGGTGCTGGCCGTGGCCACGACCGCCGGTTCGATCGTGCTCGGGATGGTGCTGGCGCTGCTGCTGGAGGGGCAGACCCGGTCGCTGTGGTTCATCCGGTCGGCGATCTTCCTGCCGGTGGTGACGGCCATGGCGGTGGTGGCCGAGGTGTGGCGGGTCATGTACTACCCGGCCGAAGGGGGTGCGCTGAACTCCGTGCTGTCCGTCATCGGGCTGGGGCCCAGCGAGTTCCTCAACTCGCCGGACAGTTCACTGGCGTCCATCGCCTTCGTCGGCATCTGGCGGGGCGCCCCGTACGACATGATGATCTTCCTGGCGGGGCTGGCCGGGGTGGACCGGGTGCTCTACGAGGCGTCCGCGGTCGACGGTGCCTCGCGCTTCCGCCGGATCTGGCACGTCACCCTGCCCGGACTGCGGCCCGTGTTCGCGATCCTGCTGACGCTGGCCGCGATCCGGGGACTGCGGATCTTCACCGAGGTGTTCCTGCTGACCAACGGCGGGCCCGACGGCTCGACCGAGGTGCTGCTGACGCTGACGTACAAGCTCGGTCTGGAACGCAACGAGCTGGGGGTCGCGGCGGCCGGGACGGTGCTGCTGTTCGCGATTCTGCTGGTGCTGACCGTCGCCTCGCGCGTACGCCGTAAGGGGGTCCGATGAGGAACGACACCGCGCTCGGACTGCAGGAGGCGCGCGGGCCGTGGGCCCGGGTGCTGCGGTTCGTGCTGTACACCGTCCTGTTCGCGGTGTTCGCGGGGCCGCTGCTGGCGCTGATGATCGGCGCCTTCACACCGACCGTGGACCCGACGCAGTTCACCCTGTTCCCGGACCGGCTGTCCCTGGACAACCTGGAACGGGCGATCGACCGGAACGTGCTGGACTATCTGCTCAACTCCTTCCTCGTGGTGGGCGGCGGGCTGGCGCTGCAGGTGCTGGTCAGCGTCCTCGCCGGGTACGCGCTGGCCCGCAAGCGGTTCCGCGGGTCGGCGGTGGTGCTGGTGCTCGTCCTGGCCACCATGATGCTGCCGGAGGAGGTGCTGGCCGTACCGCTGTCGGTGCTGCTGGCGGATCTGCCGGTGCTGCACATCAGCCTGGTCGGCTCGCTGGTCGGCATGATCGTGCCGGTGGCGGCGTGGGGCTTCTCCATCCTGGTGATGACCGAGTTCATGAAGGAGATCCCGAAGGAGCTGGAGGAGTCGGCGCGGCTGGACGGCGCGGGCGAGTTCCGTGTCTTCTGGCAGGTGGTGCTGCCGCTGTGCCGGCCGGCGCTGGGTGTGATCGGCATCTTCGGGTTCACGATGATCTGGGACCAGTACATGCTGCCGCTGCTGGTCGCCACCGACCCGGCGCAGTACACCCTGCCGCTGGCCCTGCGCTCGCTGCGCTCCGACGACCAGGTGGGCATCGGGGTGCTGCTGGTGGGCGCCTTCCTGGCGATGCTGCCGTCGGTGCTCGCCTTCCTCGCGCTGCAGCGGTCGTTCATCCGGGGGCTGACCTCGGGGGCGGTGAAGGGGTAGGAGGTGCGGGTTCTAGGGTGTCCGCATCGGTTCACGGCGGGGGCTCGGGCTTCGCCGTAGGGGTTGGGGGGTGGCATGGCACTGGTCATGTGTCCGCTGTGCAGTGACGACGAGGACATCGAGGTGGTCCGGAGCCTGGAGGGCGGCGGGCGGGTCGTACGGCATCGGTGCGGTTACGAGTGGGAGGACGCGGCGCCCGCCGCCGCTCCGCGGGGGGAGCGGGTGCCGCGCTCGTTCGACGAGCTCGCCGCGCGCTTCCCGAGGGCCGAGGAGGTCGAACCCGGGCGGCTGCGCCGTCTGGACCGGCTCAAGGAGCAATACCTCGCCGCACGGCCGGACTTCGATCCCCGGGTCGCGGCGTACTGGGCGGAGTACCAGGAGATCTTCTCCCCCGACGGGTTGCGCACCTGTGATCCGCGGCGGCTGAAGGACTTCGCCAACTCCGAGATCGGCGCCCGCCCCGGCAACCAGGCCACCTTCAACTCCGCCTGGAACGCCATGGGGGACGCGGCGGCAGGGGAGGCGACCCGGGAGACGATCGCGTACCTCCTGTACGGGCCCGAGGACATTCCGCTCGGAGACCGTCTGCACCAACTCCTGGCCGGGGCTGTCCCGTTCGCCATGACCGGGTTCAAAGAGGCGCTGCTCACCCGGGTGTTGTGCGTGGTGCGGCCCGAACGGTTCCTGACGATCCTCAAGTACACGACGGAGGCGGGCGGCAAGCGCGAGATCGCGCGGCAGGTGTACGGCCTCGAGCTCCCGGCGCCGGAGTCGGTCGACTGGACGCTGGGCCGGCTCGTCCTGTGGAGCAACGACCTGCTGCGTTCGCTGGCCGGCGAGGGGTTCGCCAATCAGCAGCACGCGGCCGCGTTCCTGTGGTGGGCGAAGGACCAGCCGGCCTGACCGGTGTCCGCGGGGTCAGGGCACCGTCCCCGCCCGTGTCGGGGCGGTGGCCGCCGCTCCCGGGGTCGTCGCGGAGACGGTCGACGTGATCTCGATGCCGTCGCCCACTCGTGCCCGGGCGTAGAACCACTCGGCGTCCTTGGTGCTCATGTCCAGCCAGCAGGATTCGGCGTCGAGCACGGAGAGCTTCTTGGTGTCGAAGGCGAGGGCGCCCGCGTAGACCGGCTCCCGGTCGGGGGTGCGCAGCTCCACCAGGTACGGGACCTTGACCTCGCCGCCGTACTCGGCGCCGTCCTCCAGGGGCAGCAGTTTGAGGCCGGCCTTGGTGACCACCGTCATCCGGCTGCCGGACCGGAAGCGGGGGAAGGTGTGCGAGTCGATCCGGATGACGCGCTTGTCGACCGTGAGGGTGTGCCGGTTCAGGTCCAGTACGCCGGTGGTGGAGGCGGGCTCGGGGGTCGCCGTGTCCGGTGCCGGGGCGTGGAGGGTCGACGCCGTGGCGGGGGTGCGGTGTTTCCGTGCGGGTGGCTCGGTGTCCAGGGTGAACGCGACGGCCGCGAACACGCTCGCGGCCGTGGCCGTCGAGGCCAGCGCGGCGGTCGCCCTGCGGCGGCGCGAGCGGCGCCTGGCCCGTTCGCGGACCTCCGCGCCGCCGACGCGCGGCGGGGTCTCGTGCTGCGCGGCCAACTCGCGCAAGGCTCCAGCGAGTTCATCCGACACGGCCGCCCTCCCTCCAGGCCGGCTCCTCGGCCTCGTCCACCGCCAGCTGTCTGGCCAGTGCCGCCCGTCCGCGGGACAGCCTCGCCTTGACCGTACCCACGGGTGCGCCGGTCTCGGAGGCTACCTGTTCGACACTGAGGTCGCACAGATGGTGAAGGACTACGGCCATGCGCTGATGCTCCGGGAGTTGGCGCAGCGCGGCGACGAGGGCGGTGCGGTCGGGGTCCGGGCCGGGCGTGTTCTCCGGGGGCGGGGTGTGCCGCACCAGTTCCAGCCAGCGCTTCGCGCGCCGCCAGCGGCTCACGGCGAGCCGCATGGCCACGGTGCGTATCCACGCCTCGGGCGCCTCGTCGGCGAGCAGCTTCTGGCGGCGGTCCCAGGCCCGTACGAACGCCTCCTGGACAACGTCCTGCGCTTCGCCGAGGTCCCCGGTGAAGGTGTACAACTGCCCGGTCAGGCGGGGGAACGCGGCCGCGTAGAAAGCGTCGAACTCTTCCTCGGTCATGCCCTCCACCGGTGTCTCGGATTTCCCGTGCAACCCGGCCGTCCCCGCCGCGTGTTCAGGTTTCGCAGGTCGGGCTCATCGAAGCACACCCCGGTGAGAAGACGCCGAACGCGGGTGCCGGGATCCGTCGGGCGGGGGTGTGGCGGTGGTTCGCGGCGTGACGCTTCCCACATGCCGGTCATGTCGAGGCAACCCGGCCGGGGCGCTCGGGAGTTGTGCGGTGTGTCTCGCGTCACCCGTCTGGTAGAACGTGGCAAAACGGACATGGACGGGATTCAACAATGGCTCGTTCGCAATGCGTACAGAACACTCGTATCCGTTACCAGTACGACAGTTCGTCTCAAAGAGAGCATGTGCGGCCATGACCCACTCCCCCGAAACGCCTGAAGTACCCATACGTCCGTACGCGGTCGGCGCCGCCGAGGTCGTTCCCGGTGATCTGCTCGCCCTGTCCCGGGAGGACGTGGCGGGGCGCCGGTGGCATGTCGTGACGCACACCCTGCCCGTGGGTCCGGAGGTGATCCAGGTCACGCTGCGTCCGCCGTTGGGCGGGGTGGACCGTGAGGAGACGCTGCGGCGCGAGCAGCGGGTGACGGTCGCCGGGCGGCGGATGGACGTGGACACGGTTCCATGCGTGAGCTCGCCGGCCCTGGACGACGTGGAGTTCCGCGACGGGGACCGGGTGCACACGCTGCGGGCCGTGGACCCGGAGGCGGGTGAGGTGGCGTATGTGCGCCGGTGGGGCGCCTGGGCGGCCGAGGGGTCGCCCTCGGCCGCGTCGGCGGACGACGCCGACGTACGGCGGTGGGCCGCGGAAGCGGACCGGGACGGCGTTCTCGTACGGCATGAGCCGCGGCCCGTGCGGGCGGCCGAGGCCGCCGGGGCGCGGCGGGTGGTCGTCACCGGGCTCGGTGCGGTCACGCCGCTGGGGGTCGGCACGGGCGAGTTGTGGCAGGGGCTGCTCGAAGGGCGGCACGGCATACGGGAGTTGGCGGACCAGGAGTTCGACGGCCTGCCGGTGCGGATCGCCGGGACCGTGCCGGTGGACCCGGCCGGGCTGCTGCCCCGGCAGGCGGCGCGGCGGATGAACCGGGCCGCGCAGTTCGCCGTGCTGGCGGCGCGGGAGGCGTGGGCGGACGCGGGGTACGCGGACGGCGGTACACGCGAGAGCGGGCTCGATCCGGAACGGGTCGGGGTCAGCCTCGGCGCCATCCTCGGGGACGCGTCGGTGCTGGTCGGCGGGGACCGGAGGCTGCGGGACCGGGGAGCGCGCGGTGTGTCACCGCTCACCACGCCGATGACCGTGCCCTCGCAGGCGGCCTCGCAGGTCTCGCTGGACCTGCACATCACCGGTGAGGCGCGCACCGTGACCAGTGCGTGCGCGTCCGGGACCGAGGCGATCGGGCAGGCCGTGGACCGGATCCGGTACGGCCGGGTCGACGTCGCCCTCGCGGGCGGGGCGGAGGCGGTCGTCACGCCGGCGATCATGGCGTCGTTCGCGGCGATGCGGGCGCTGGCGGCGGGGGATCCTGCCGCGGGGTCGCCGTCGCATCCGTTCGCGAAGGACCGGGACGGGTTCGTGAACGGGGAGGGGGCGGGGGTGCTGGTGCTGGAGTCCGAGGAGCACGCGCTTGCCCGTGGGGCTCGGATCTACTGCGAGGCGGCGGGGTGGGGGCTGTCGGCCGACGCCCACCATGTGGCCGCGCCGGATCCGTCGGGGGACGGGATCGCGCTGGCGTTGCGGCGGGCGGTGCGGGACGCGGGGGGCCGGGTCGCGGATGTCGTTCATGTCAACGCGCATGCGACGGCGACGGTGGACGGGGATCTCGCGGAGGCCCGGGCGGTGCGGGGGGTGCTGGGGCGGCGGGATGTGCCGGTGACGGCGCTGAAGGGGCATCTGGGGCATCTGCAGGGGGCCGCGGGCGGGGTGGAGGCGGTGGCGGCGGTGCTCACCCTCCACCACGGGGTGGTGCCTCCCACGGTGGGGTGCGGGGAGGTCGACGCGGCGGTGGATCTGGACGTGGTCCGGGGTGAGCCTCGGGTGTTGCCGTCGGACGGCGATCTGGTGCTGAGCAACTCGTTCGGGTTCGGGGGGCACAACGCGGTGCTGGCGCTTCGACGGGTGGCGTAGGGGGCGGACGGGTACCGGCGCGGCAAGGGGTTGCCGGCGTCGGTGGCTGTGCCCACCCGTTCCGCCCTGCGGAACGACTGCCCACAGCCAGGCGGGGGCGCGGGTGGCGTACGGCTGCGCCCACAGCCGGGTGGGCGGGCACCTGCGGCGCCGTGGGCATGCGCCCAGGGCCGGTGGGTGGGTCGGGGCCGCGACGGGGGTGGCCGTCCTCGGGCTGGCACGCCTGTGTCCCGCCGACCGCAGCACATGGCTGCGCCCGGCATGCGCCTGCGGCCCACCGCCGCACGCCTTCACACCCCACGGGCAACCGCTGCCGCACCCTCCGCCAGCCGCGGACAGCCGCTGCCGCACCCTCCGCCAGCCGCGGACAGCCGCTGCCGCACCCTCCGCCAGCCGCGGACAGCCGTGCCGCACGCCTCCGCACCCCACCCCCAGCCGCCGACGGCCGTGCCGCACGCCTCCGCACCCCACCCCCAGCCGCCGACAGCCGTGCCGCACGCCTCCGCACCCGCCCCCAGCCGCGGGCAGTCGTGCCGCTGGGGCGGCACGGGTGGGCGCGACGGCACCCCGTAGGCGCCGGACCGCGCGAGCACCCACCGGGCCACACCCACGGGGGGTGCGTACGACGCTGGTGCAGGGCCCCTGTGTCCGCGCACGGCGCCGACCGGGGAGTCAGGCCGAGCGTTTGCGGGGGGTGCTCTTCTTTGCCGTGCTCTTCTTCGCGGGCGACTTCTTCGCCGTCGGCTTCTTCTCCGGCTGGGCGGTCTTCGACGTGGACTTGCGGGGCGAGGAGGCCGTCTTCTTCTTGGCCGTCGACGTCGACTTCCTGCCGCCCGTCGTCTTCGGGGTCGAACGGGACGTCTTGCGCTGGGGCAGAGGCTTGACCTCGGCCTCCTCGCCCCGGGATTCGCGGGCCGCGCGGACGCTGTTCTCCAGCGCCGCCATCAGGTCCAGGACCTTGCCGCCCCGCTCCGGGGCCGCGGACTCCGGTGGCGCCTCGCCGGAGGCCTTCGCGGCGATGACCTCCTCCACCGCCTCCCGGTACTCGTCGTGCAGGTCCTCCAGGTCGACCTCGCCCAGCGTGTCCATCAGCGCGTCCGCGAGGTCCAGCTCCTGGTCCCGCACGGTGACGTCGGTGTCGGGCGCCACCCCCTCCGGCGCGCGGACCTCGTCCGGCCACAGCAGCCCGTGCATGGCGATCGCGTCACCGACCACCCGGAGCATGCCCAGCCGCTCCTTGCCCCGCAGCGCGAACTTCGCGATGGCCACCTTGTTGCTCCGCTTCAGTGCCTCGCGCAGCAGCGTGTACGGCTTGGCGGCCGGCGCCCCGCCCGCCGCGAGGTAGTACGCCGCGTCCATCTGGAGCGGGTCGATCCGGTCCTCGGGGACGAAGGCGACGATCTCGATCGTCCGGGCGGTCGGGATCGGCAGGCTCGACAGATCGTCGTCGGTGATCGGGATGATCGTGCCGTCCGCGTCCTCGTACCCCTTGCCGATCTCCTGCCCGGTGACCTCGCGGTCCTCCAGCTCGCAGAACTTGCGGTACCGGATCCGCCCGCCGTCCTCGGTGTGGATCTGGCGGAAGGAGATCGAGTGGTTCTCGGTGGCGTTCACGAGCTTGATCGGGATGCTGACCAGGCCGAAAGAGATCGCGCCGTTCCAGATGGATCTCACGTGCAGCACCTTTCCGGTCGTCCGCCGATCACCGTCGGAGGCTTTTGTCACGGTTCGCGTGCGATTCTCATCGTATGGCGCCTATCACCGAGGTGGAGGGGCGACGGCTCGCGCTCAGCAATCTGGAGAAGGTGCTGTACCCCGCCACCGGGTTCACCAAGGCGGAGGTGCTGCACTACTACGCGACCGTCGCCGACGTACTGCTGCCGCATCTGCGGGACCGGCCGGTGTCCTTCCTGCGGTATCCGGACGGACCCGACGGCCAGGTGTTCTTCACCAAGAACGTGCCGCCGGGCACCCCCGACTGGGTCACCACCGCCGAGGTGCCGAGGAGCGAGGGGCCGGCCCGGATGGTGCTGGTGCAGGATCTGCCGAGCCTGATGTGGGCGGCGAACCTGGTCACCGAGTTCCACACCCACCAGTGGCTGATCGGCGACCCCGGGCAGGCCGACCGGATCGTGTTCGACCTCGACCCGGGCGCGCCCGCGACGGTCGTGCAGTGCTGCGAGGTCGCGCTGTGGCTGCGGGAGCGGCTGGCGGCGGACGGGATCGGGGCGTACGCGAAGACGTCCGGGTCGAAGGGGCTGCATCTGCTGGCGGCGGTGCGGGGCGCTTCCTCCGATCGGGTGTCGGAGTACGCCAAGGAGCTGGCGGTGGAGGCGGAGAAGGCCCTGCCGGGACTGGCGCTGCACCGGATGACCCGGAGCCTGCGGCCGGGGAAGGTGTTCGTCGACTGGAGCCAGAACGCGGCCCGGAAGACCACGGCCACCCCGTACACGCTGCGGGCGCGGGCCGAGCCGCTGGTCTCGGCGCCGGTGACCTGGGAGGAGGTCGAGGCGTGCCGGGCGCCGGAGCTGATGGCGTTCGGGGCGCCGGACATCGGGCCGCGGGTGCGGGACTACGGCGATCTGCTGGCCCCGCTCCTGGACCACGGGGACGCCGCCGCTCTGCCGTGAGCCCTCACAGCCGCGCCCAGGTGTTCCGGTCGCGGGCGACGGCGTGCAGGGCCTCCACGTCGGCCGGTTTCAGGACCCCGCCCCCGCCGGTCAGGCGGTCCAGGCCGGCCTCGGTGAGGACGCGCACCTCGCGTGGCGGGACGGGGCAGCTCAACCGGGCCGCGCCGACCAGCACGAGCACGGGACGGACCTCGGCCGTCAGGGCGTACGAGGCACGGCCGGCGTCGGACCGTACGCGGCGCAGCAGCGGCCGAGGGGCGTGCCGGCCCAGGGCGACCCGGGGGTCGGTGACCGTGACGCGCTGCTTGTGGGCGTACACGGCGTGTACGGCGTACAGTCCGCCGGGGCCGATCAGCAGATGGTGGACGCGGTCGCCGCCGGGAAGCGGGATCGAGTGCAGGGTGTGCCAGCCGGCGCCGTCCATACGGTCCAGGGCGGCGCCGACCGTCCGCTCCGCGGTGAGCGCCCTGCGGCGCGGGTCGGGGCGCAGGCGGCGGGCCGGGGCGGGCTCGCGGTCGAGGGCGACCAGGAGTGCCTCGCCGGGGCGGTTCGGCGCGAGGTCGTCGTCGGGGTGCAGGGCGAGACGTGCCAGGTCGGCGGGGGTGGGGACCGGGGGCGGGCCGACCTGGACCGGGCCGGTGAGGAAGGGGCCCAGGGCGGTGAGGACGTCCTCCTCGTGGTCGCCGCCGAGCAGGTTCACCCTGGCGCTCTCACGGTCGTACCAGGCGAGGTTCCTGCCGTCCGGGAGGCAGACGTACAGCCGTTCGCGGCCGTGGCGGTAGGTCGGTACGACGCGCAGTCCGTCCATGCACCATCACCCCATGTCCATGGGAACAGGCGGGTGCTCCGGGGGCAAGAAGCCGGATACCTTTGGGAGGAGTTGGGCGGTCAGGGTGGGGAGGCGTCGTTGCGTACCCGCGGGAATGAACCCGACGTACCGGCTCCGGACAGTCCGTGGAACGAGATCGTGCCGGGCCTGTGGATGGGCGGGCACGAGTTCCGGGGCCGTTCCGGGCAGCTGGAGTTCGCCGTGGTGCACCGGCAGTTCGATCTCGTACAGACGCTGCTGCGGCTGCCCGGACACGGGCCGGACCCCGGGGTCGAGCACCATGTGTGGCCGGTTCCGGACGGGCCGCTGGACGGGACGCAGCTCGCGGGGGTGATCCGGCTGGCGGAGGCGGCGTGCGAGGCGCTGGACGGCGGCCGTACGGTCCTCGTGCGCTGTTACCACGGGTACAACCGTTCGGGTCTGGTGGTCGCGCACGCGCTGATACGGCAGGGCAGGACCGCCGAGGCCGCGATCCGGCTGGTCCGTTCCCGCCGCTCGTCCTGGGCGCTGCACAACGATCTGTTCGTGGACTACCTCCGGGCGGGGCTGCCGACGGCGCGGCTGCTGGAGGAGCTGACGGAATAGGCGGAGCGGGTGGCGCCGTCCCCGATGGCGCAGCAGGGCGGGCGAGTGCGGAGGGCCGCTCCTAGTGTGGCGATAAGTCAGCTTCAGCCCGTTCTCCCGCATGTGGAGGTACCGCCATGTCCCTGCGTCCCCCGCGCCCGCCGCTCACCCGCCGTCTGCCCATAGTGCTGGCCGCCGGGGCTCTCGCGATCGCGACCGCCGTCACTCCCGCCGTCGCCGCCGACGACCCCGCCCAGGGCAGCGGACAGGGCAGCGGACAGGGGAACTGGAGCCAGCAGAGCGGCGACGACCACGGTGACTCCGGTCAGCAGAGCGGCAACGGGCAACAGCAGTCCGGCAGCGGCCACCAGCAGGGCGACAGCGGCCAGCAGAGCGGCGGCGGCAACGGCGACAGCGGTCAGCAGAGCGGCGGCGGCAACGGCGACAGCGGTCAGCAGAGCGGCGGCGGCAACGGCGACAGCGGTCACCACACCGGCTCCGACCAGGGCGGCAACGGCAATCACGAAAGCGGCACCGGCCAGGCCGGCGGCCACCACGGCGACCAGGGCCAGTACAGGGGCCGCGTCACCGTGAAGTCGCTCGCCCTGCGCACTGCCCCGAACCGTGGTTCGCAGGTCATCCGGTACGTCCACAAGGGGGATGTCGTCTCGATCTTCTGCAAGGTCCCGGGCGACAAGGTGAAGGGCAATCCCCTCTGGTACCTGCTCACGGACGGCACCTGGGCCTGGGGTCCTGCCGCCCACATCGACAACATCGGTCCCGCGCCACGCTGGTGCTGATGAGTCCGGCACGCAAGCCATCCCATGTGGGTAAGTTCCGGACATGAGCAAGGCCGGTATCACCCTTCCGACGGCTGATCCGCCCGCACCCGCGGTCCGTCTCACCGGACGCCGTGGCGTCGAACTCGCCCTGATCGTCCTGGCCGTTCTGCTGTCGGTGTACGGCTACTGCGCCGTCGGCCTCGCCAGGAACGGCACCATCCCGCCCGGCGCCGCCGGTTACGGCGCCGGGCTCGGTGTGCTCGCACTGGTCGCCCATCTGGCGGTGCGCTGGCGTGCCCCGGCCGCCGATCCGGTGCTGCTGCCCATCGGGGTGCTGCTCAACGGGCTCGGTCTGGTGCTGATCTACCGGCTCGACCTGGAGACACCGGGGCATCCGGCGGCCCCGGCGCAGCTGATCTGGTCGACGCTGGGTGTGGCGCTGTTCATCGGCGTCGTACTCGTGCTGCGCGACCACCGGGTGCTCCAGGACTACGCGTACGTCTGTGTCACCGTCGCGCTGGTGCTGCTGACGGTGCCGATCCTCTTCCCGGCGGTGAACGGGGCGCGGATCTGGATCCGGGTCGCCGGATTCTCCATCCAGCCGGGGGAGTTCGCGAAGGTGCTGCTGGCGGTCTTCTTCGCCGCGTACCTGGCCGCGAACCGGGGCGCCCTCACCTACGCGAGCCGTCGCGTGTGGCGGCTGCGACTGCCCACCGGGCGGGTGCTCGGCCCGATCGTCGCCGTGTGGCTGGTCAGTGTGGGCGTGCTGGTGCTGGAGCGGGACCTCGGCACCTCGCTGCTGTTCTTCGGCCTGTTCGTGGTGCTGCTGTACGTCGCCACCGGCCGCACCGGCTGGATCGCCATCGGTCTGCTGCTGGCCTCGCTGGGGGCGGTGGCGGTGGGCCGGCTGGAGCCGCATGTGCACCACCGGATCGAGACGTGGCTGCACCCGTTCGCGTCCATCGAGGCGGGCGAGGGCCCGAACCAGATCGCCCAGTCCCTGTTCGCGTTCGCGGAGGGCGGGACGCTCGGCACCGGGCTCGGGCTCGGGCACTCGGTACTGATCGGGTTCGCGGTCAAATCCGACTTCATCCTGGCCACGGCCGGTGAGGAACTGGGGCTCGCCGGGCTGTCCGCGATCTTCCTGCTGTACGGGCTGCTGGTGGAGCGCGGCTACCGGGCGGGGCTCGCCCTGCGGGACCCGTTCGGGCGGCTGCTCGCCGTGGGGCTCGCCTCGCTCGTGGCGCTCCAGGTGTTCGTGATCGCGGGCGGGGTGACCGGGCTGATCCCGCTGACCGGGATGGCTATGCCGTTCCTGGCGCAGGGCGGCTCGTCGGTGGTGACCAACTGGGCGATCGTGGCGCTGCTGGTCCGGCTGAGCGACTCGGCCCGGCGGCAGGGCGGCGGGGGTGCCGCCCGGTGAGCCGCAACATCCGGCACGCGGCGCTGTTCTGCGCGTTGCTCCTGGTGGCGCTGCTGGTGAACGCCACCCGGGTGCAGGTGCTGCGGGCCGACGCCTACGACAGCAATCCCGCCAACCGCCGGGATGCCATCGCCCGTTATCAGCAGCCGCGCGGGGACATCCTGGTGGACGGCCGGCCGGTCACCGGGTCACGGGACACCGGGGAGCATCTTCGCTATGAACGGACCTACCGGGACGGGCCGTTGTACGCGCCGGTGACCGGGTTCGCCTCGCAGGAGTACGGCACGACGCTGCTGGAGCACACGGAGGACGGGCTGCTGTCCGGGGCCGCCCCGGTGCTCGCGCCGCTGCCGCTGTGGAACGAGTTCACTCGCGGCCACAACGCGGGCGGCCATGTGGTGACGACGATCGATCCGGCGGCGCAGCGGGCGGCTTACGAGGGACTGCGCTCGCGGAAGGGGGCGGTGGCGGCGGTGGAACCGTCGACCGGGCGGATCCTGGCGCTGGTGTCGGTGCCGTCGTACGATCCCGCGCTGCTGTCCGGGAACGGGGCGACGGCGCGGGACGCCTGGGCGCGGCTGAACGCCGATCCGGACCGGCCGATGCTGAACCGTGCGGCGCAGCGGACGTATCCGCCGGGGTCGACGTTCAAGGTGGTCACGGCGGCGGCGGCGCTGGACGCCGGTGTGGTGCGGAACCTGGACAAGGCGACCGACTCCCCCGACCCCTACACCCTGCCGGGGACGAGGACCCGGCTGACCAACGGTTCCGAGGGCTGTGCGGACGCCTCGGTGCGGGAGGCGTTCGTCTGGTCCTGCAACACGGTGTTCGCCAAGCTGGGCGTGACGACGGGCGTGGCGGGGATGCGGGCGGCGGCCGAGAGCTTCGGCTTCAACGACGCCGATGTACGGATTCCGTTCCGGGTGGCGCCCAGCACCTTCGACACCTCGGTGGACCGGGCACAGCTCGCGCTGTCGTCGATCGGGCAGTACAACACCCGGGCGACCCCGCTGCAGATGGCGATGGTGGCGGCGGCCGTGGCGAGCGGCGGTCAGGTGCGGGCGCCGTATCTGGTGGAGCGGACCACCCGGGCGGGCGGGGGCACGGTGTCTACGGCGGGCTCCCGTTCGGTACGGCGGGCCATGTATCCGGCGACGGCGTCGCGGCTGCGGGAGCTGATGCGGGGCGTGGTGGAGGACGGCACCGGCAAGAAGGCGGCGATCCCCGGCGCGATCGTCGGCGGCAAGACCGGCACCGCCCAGCACGGCCTGGGCAATTCCGGTACGCCGTACGCCTGGTTCATCTCCTGGGCTCGGGGCGGGGAGGATCTGGAGGCCAAGGTGGCGGTGGCGGTGGTGGTCGAGGACGCGGCGGCGAACCGGAGGGAGATCAGCGGGGGCGGCACGGCGGCGCCGATCGCGCGGGCGGTGATGGAGGCGGTGCTGAACTCGTAGAAGGAAAAGCTCACTTGATGAGACGGGGGTGCCGGAGCGCTGCATTCCCGACCTACCGTCCGGTACATGACCGACACCGCGTACGAACTCGCCCAGGTGAACATCGCCCGCCTCAAAGCCCCGTTGGACTCCCCGCAGTTGAAGGACTTCGTCGACGGTCTCGACCCGGTGAACGCGGACGCCGACGCCGCCGACGGCTTCGTCTGGCGTCTGGAGAGCGAGAGCGGTGACGCGACGGACATCGCCGTCTTCGACGACTCCTGGCTGATCGTCAACATGTCGGTGTGGCGGGACACCGATGCCCTGACGGCGTTCATGTACCAGGGCCGCCACCGGGAGATGCTGGCGCGGCGCAGGGAGTGGTTCGAGCGGGTCGAGGAGGCGATGGTGGGGATGTGGTGGGTGCCCCTCGGCCACCGCCCCACGGTCGCCGAGGCCGAGTCCCGCCTCCTGCACCTGCGCGCCCACGGGCCGACGCCGTACGCCTTCACGCTGCGCACCTCGTTCCCGCCGGGCGGGGCGGAGCCCGTCACCGGGGAGGTGCCGGAGGGCCTGGGCTGCTCGGTCTAACGGCGGCGGTCGACGGCCGTGAGGTCGATGTCGACGGGGAACGGGACGGTGAGTTTGAGGCGGTTGTGGAAGATGCCCATGGGGACGTACGACTTGGTCATCGTGTCGAGTTCGTAGACGTAGACCACGGGGAGTCCGTCGTTCTCCTCGACGCGCCAGTAATGCGGAATACCCACGGCTGCGTACTTCCGCGGCTTCACCTCACGGTCCCGCTCCTCGGAGTCGTCGGAGACGACCTCGACGACAACCAGGACGTCCTCAGGCCGGAACCAGGTCTGCCTCGGACCGGTATCGGCGTCCTCGCGAAACACCAGCACGTCGGGTTCCGGCCGATTGCGCTTGTTGAGCTTGATGGTCATCTCCCGGATGGCGTCCCACTCATCCGGGACCTGCTCCCGCAGGCGTGCTTCGAACAGCGACATGGTGCGTGAGTGGAAACGGGTCTGCGGACTCACGAAAACAAGGCTCCCGTCGATCAGCTCCGTATGCGGAGGCAGGTTGGGAAGCTCGTCGAGGTCGTCCGCCGTCCAGCCACCCACCGGCGGACGCGGCCACTCGTAGTCGTCGTCCAGCCCGTAGTCGTGTGCGGCGCTCATGATCGCTCCCATGTACCGGAGTCTGACGGACACCATCAGCGTACCCAGGCCGATCGCGGATGCTGCGCTCCACCGGGTGACCGTGGGGCGCCGTGTTGACGCCCCCGTGGTTCCGTCGTCGACAAGTCCCGCCCAAGGGATTGACGGGCTTGCTGACAGGCAGTCTTATAAGTGGGTGAACCGTCGGTGACCCGAGACGTCTTCGAGGTGGAACCCGTCATGACGACCCTGTCCGAAGCCGAGGCGCTCGATGGGCTGCGGGACGCGCTCGGGATGCTCAAGGACCGGGAGCAGGTGGCCCGGCGACTGCTCGAGTCCTCCGCCAGGCACTCCTTCGATCCGGACAGGGAACTGGACTGGGAGGCGCCCTTCGAGGAGGGGAAGTGGTTCTGGCCCCCGGAGCTGGTGTCGCTGTACGACACCCCGATGTGGCGGCGGATGAGCGAGGAGCAGCGCGTCCTGCTGTCGCGGCACGAGGCGGCGGCGCTGGCCTCGCTCGGTATCTGGTTCGAGCTGATCCTGATGCAGCTGCTGGTCCGGCACATCTACGACAAGTCCGCGACCAGCGCGCATGTACGGTACGCCCTCACCGAGATCGAGGACGAGTGCCGGCACTCCAAGATGTTCGCCCGGGTCATCGCGCGCGGCGGTACGCCCTGGTATCCGGTGGGCCGGATGCACCAGAACCTCGGCCGGCTCTTCAAGACGGTCTCCACCACCCCCGGCTCCTTCACCGCCACCCTGCTCGGCGAGGAGGTCCTGGACTGGATGCAGCGGCTGACCTTCCCGGACGAGCGGGTCCAGCCGCTGATCCGGGGCGTCACGCGCATCCACGTGATCGAGGAGGCGCGGCATGTGCGGTACGCCCGTGAGGAACTGCGGCGCCAGATGGTGACCGCGCCGAAGTGGTCGCGGGAGTTCACCCGGGTCACCTCCGGGGAGTTCGCCCGGGTGTTCTCCGTGGCCTTCATCAACCCCGAGGTGTACACGAACGTGGGCCTGGACCGGCGCGCGGCCGTCGCCCAGGTCAGGGCGAGCGGCCACCGGCGCGACGTGATGCAGCAGGGTGCGCGCAAGCTGACCGACTTCCTGGACGACATCGGCGTACTGCGCGGAGTCGGCCGGAAGCTGTGGCAGTCGTCGGGGCTGCTCGCCTAGGGCGGGCGGATACCCTGCGGGCATGACCCCGCAGGCCTCCACCCCCGCCTACCGGCGGCTCAGCGTCGAGGAGCGTCGCAGCCAGTTGCTGGAGGCCGCGCTGTCCCTCTTCGCCCACCGCGCCCCCGAGGACGTCTCCCTGGACGACGTGGCGGAGGCGGCCGGCGTGTCCCGCCCCCTGGTGTACCGGTACTTCCCGGGCGGCAAGCAGCAGTTGTACGAGGCGGCCCTGCACTCCGCCGCCGACGAGCTGCGCACCTGCTTCGACGAGCCGCACGAGGGGCCGCTGCTGCCCCGCCTCTCCCGCGCCCTAGACCGCTATCTCGGCTTCGTCGACGAGCACGGCACCGGGTTCAGCGCGCTGCTCCAGGGCGGCAGCGTGGTGGAGACCTCCCGTACGACCGCGATCGTCGACGGGGTGCGGCGGGCCGCCGCCGAGCACATCCTCAGCCACCTCGGCGTCGCCGAGCCCGGGCCCCGGCTGCGGATGACCATCCGGATGTGGATCACCGCCGTGGAGGCGGCCTCCCTGATCTGGCTCGACGAGGAGAAGCAGCCCCCGCCGGACGAGCTGCGGGACTGGCTCGTGGAGCAGTTCGTGGCGGTCCTCGCGGTGACCGCGCGGCGCGACGCGCAGACCGACGCCCTGGTCCAGGCGCTGGCCATGGACCTCTGACGCGCGGCGCATCACCGACACTGGTGGCGTGAAGAGCGAAGACACCCCGTTCGAGGGCGGGCCCATGGACGGGCGCGTCCTGCCCGTGCTGCTGGGCATCACCGGGCACCCGCCGAAGACGTACCGCATCCCCGTCCCGGCCCCGGACGGCGGCGCGCCCACCGTGCTGGTCTACCGGCGGGTGCCCCGGGGGCGCGGCACCCGGACCGGGCTGACGCGGGGGTGGAGGTATCTGTACGACCCCACGGGCCGGGCCGGCGACGGCCGCAGATGGCCATGGTCGAAACCGGCGCCCGATCCAGACGCCACGCCGCGGGGCAAGCCGGACGACGCGAACGGGTGACCGGGTTGCGCCGAACCGCGCACACTCGGCGCGCGGACCGCGCGCACCCGCCTGATGCTCGCGATGCGGAGCGGACCTGCCGCCCCGGGTCGGAGGTGATGAAGTGTCAGGAAGGCTATTGCGTCTGGTGTGTACGGCGGCACTGACGGCCGGGGCGGTTCTCGCGCCCGGTGCTGCCGCGGCCGCCCCGGAACCCGGCGCGCGTTCCGTCGCCGGACTGCTGACGCAGCTTCAGACCCTGTACCGGGAGGCGGAGAAGGCCACCGAGAGCTACAACGCCACCGAGGAGCGGCTGAAGAGGCAGCGCGCCGAGACCGAGCGGCTGGACCGCGCCCTCGCCCGCAGCCGGGACTCCCTGCACGACAGCAGGGGCGCCGCCGGACGGCTGGCCCGGCAGCAGTACCAGAGCGTCACCGGCCTCTCCCCCTACGTACGGCTGCTGCTCGCGCACGATCCGCAGCGGGCGCTCGACCAGGGGCATGTGATCGGGCAGCTGGCGCGGGAGCGGGCGGCGACGGTGGGCCGGCTGACCGGTGACACGAGGAAGGCCGTCGAGCTGGCCCGCCGGGCCCGCAAGGCCCTCGACGCCCGCACCGCCCTCGCCGAGCGGCGGGAGAAGGAGCGGGACCAGGTCCGCACCCGGCTCCACGCGGTCGAGGCGCTCCTCGCCTCGCTCACCCCCGGACAGCTCACCGCGCTCGCCGACCTGGAGCGGGCCCACACCGCCGAAGCCCAGCGGGAACTCGTCGCCTCCGGCGCGCTGAGCGGCACCCACGCCCCCACCCCGGCCGGTGAACGGGCCGTACGGTACGCGGTGGAGCAGCTCGGCAAGCCCTACGAGTGGGGGGCGGAGGGGCCGACGGCGTACGACTGCTCGGGGCTGACCTCCGAGGCGTGGGGCGCCGCCGGGACACCTGTCCCCCGGACCAGCCAGGAGCAGTGGGCCCGGCTGGAGCGGGTTCCGCTGGACGAGCTGCGGCCGGGCGACCTCGTCGTGTACTTCCCGGAGGCCACGCATGTCGCCCTCTACCTCGGCGACGGCATGGTGGTGCAGGCGCCCCGCCCCGGCGCGCGGATCAAGGTGTCCCCGATCGCGGCCGGCCCGGTGCTGGGCGCCGTACGTCCCGACCCGGCCGGGGAGGCCGTACGGCGGTACGAACCGCCGGAGCTCCCCGCGGGGGCGGCCTCCGGCACCGGTCACGCCCCGGAGACCTCCGCCAGGTAGCTCCCCGTCTTCTCCGGGTCGTAGAAGAAGTTCTCGAAGTCGGACGGGTCGTCGAAGCCGTTGGCGAAGCGGTCGGCGACCGGCTGGAGCTGTCCGGCGGCGCCGAGGAGGTTCAGGACGTGCTCCGGCGGCGGGGCGAGCATGGTGTTCGTCCACTTGGTGACGTGCCGCGCCGTCTCCCAGTAGCGGTCGAACGTGGCCCGCATCCAGGTCTCGTCGAACTCCTTCTCGCCGTGCTCGACGATCGAGGCGAGATAGGAAGCGGCGCATTTGGAGGCCGAGTTGGAGCCCTGGCCGGTGATCGGGTCGTTGGCCACGACCACGTCGGCGACGCCGAGGACGAGTCCGCCGCCGGGCAGCCGGCCGATGGGGTTGCGGACCGTGGGGGCGTAGCGGCCGGCCAAGGTGGCGCCGGCGTCGGTCAGTTCGACCTTGGTGGCCCGCGCGTACTCCCAGGGGAGGAACGTCTCCATGAGTTCCAGGGTCAGGGAGAGGTGCTCCGCCGGGTCCTTGACGTCCTTGAAGGCGTCGAGCGGGCCGCCGGGTATGCCCTCCCAGAACAGGATGTCGGCGCGGCCCGACGTGGTGACCGTCGGCATGATGAACATCTCGCCGACGCCGGGGACCAGGTTGCAGCGGACCGCCTCCGTGTCCGGGTGTTCGGGACGCGGGCCGAGGCCGTGGACGTAGGCGACGGCGAGGGCGCGCTGCGGCTCGTCGTACGGGGAGCGCGAGGCGTCCCGGCCGAACATCTGCACGAGCTCGCCCTTGCCGGCGGCGACGAGCACCAGGTCGTACGCGCGGGAGAAGTAGTCGAGGTCACCGACCGCCGCGCCGTGGATGACGAGCTGGCCGCCGCGCTGGGCGAAGGTCTCCATCCAGCCCGCCATCTTCACCCGCTGGTCCACCGACTGCGCGAAGCCGTCGAGCCGGCCCAGCCAGTCGATGGCGCGCTGCGACGGGCCCGGGTCGAAGGAGCCGGGGGCCGCGACCGAGACGCCGAGCCCCTGGATCTTCGGGGCCTGGGACTCCCAGAAGTTCAGCTGGAGATCGCGTTCGTGCTGGAGAGCGGTGTGGAACATGCACTGCGTCGACATCACCCGTCCGGTACGGATCTCGTCCGCGGTCCGGTTGGACATCAGGGTGACCTCGTACCCGTGCGACTGGAGGCCGAGGGCGAGCTGGAGACCGGACTGGCCGGCTCCGACGACGAGTATCTTCCGCATACGGGGGACGCTCCTAGGGGATTACTCGGGGGTTTCGTCCAGCGCGTGGCCCACGAGGGACAGGAGGGTCTCGATGACCGAGATCCGGCGGCGCGCATCCATGATCATGACAGGTATGTGCGCGGGGATCGTCAACGCCTCCCGCACGTCGTCGGCGTCGAACCGCTCACTGCCGTCGAAGTGGTTGACCGCGACGATGTACGGCAGTCCGCAGCTCTCGAAGTAGTCCAGCGCGGGCCAGGAGTCCTTGAGGCGGCGGGTGTCGGCGAGGACGACGGCACCGATCGCGCCGCGCACCAGGTCGTCCCACATGAACCAGAACCGCTGCTGGCCGGGCGTGCCGAAGACGTAGAGCACCAGGTCGTCGTCGAGCGTGATGCGGCCGAAGTCCATGGCCACGGTGGTGGTCAGCTTGTCCGGCGTGGCGGTGAGGTCGTCGAGCCCGGCGCTCGCCTCGGTCATCAGCGCCTCGGTCTCCAGGGGCGTGATCTCCGAGACGGTGGTGACGAGCGTGGTCTTGCCGACGCCGAAGCCGCCCGCCACGACTATCTTCGTGGCGATGGGCGCACGGGTGCGGTCCATCTGCCAGGGGCGCAGGGGCTCGTCGTCGTCGACGAGCGGGGAGACACCACGAGCGGCGTCAGAGACGACGGAGTCCACTCAGCACCCTTTCCAGCAGCGCGCGGTCCGGGCGGCCCGTGCCGTGGCCGGTTCCCGTTCCGTAGACACGGATCTTTCCCTGGTCCGCGAGGTCGCTCAACAGGACCCGGACCACACCGAGGGGCATCCTCAGCAGCGCGGCGATCTCGGCCACCGTACGCATACGGCGGCACAGTTCGACGATGGCCCGCATCTCCGGCATCACCCGGGCGCCCAGCGGACCGTTCGTCAACTCCTTGCGCTCGTCGGCGGCTTCGAGCGCGGCCGTGGCGCCGACGAACGTCTCGACGAGGAGGACATGGCCGAAGCGGGTACGGCCGCCGGTGAGCGAATAGGGGCGCACCCGGGCGGGTTTGCGGTCACCGCCGCGGACCGGGAGGTGCTTCCTGGGTTTGCTCAACGGGCGCTCCCGGTGGACTCGTTCTCCAGGGACTGGCGCAACTCGCTGCGCAGTTCCGGGGTGAGGACGTGGCCGGCCCGGCCGACGAACAGGGCCATGTGGTACGCCACCACGCTCATGTCGCAGTCCGCGGAGCCGTGCACACCGAGCAGGGAGCCGTCGCTGATGGACATCACGAACAGGCTGCCCTCGTCCATCGCCACCATCGTGTGCTTGACCGGTCCGTAGTCCATCAGCTTCGAGGCGCCGACGGTGAGGCTGCCGATGCCGGAGACGACGGTGGCGAGGTCGGCGGTGGAGCCGCGGGGGCCGGCGCGTCTGCCGGTTCTCGCTTCGAGGGCCTGGCCGCCGGGGGTCCCCTCGCGCGAGGCTGTTCGAGCGTGGGGGAGGGTGTCGTCGGAGGAGAGCAGGAGCAGGCCGTCGGAGGAGACGACCGCGACGGAGAGGATGCCGGGCACCTCCTCGACGAGGTTGCTCAGCAGCCAGTGCAGGTTACGGGCCTCACTGCTCAGTCCGACAGTACTGGGCGCGGTCAACTGCTTGCCTCCTCGACGGTTTCCCCCGTGGTCTCTTCGGATGCCGCGGCCGGCGCCTCGTGGTCACCGGTCGGCTCGGCGAGTTCCGCCTCTACGTCCCGGCGCCCGGCGTCCGCCCCCCGGCGGAAGCCGCCGAGCCGGCGGCGCAGCGCCTCGGCGTCCACGGCCCCGGAACGCGGGCGCGGGACGTCGGTGGGCGCGGTGATTCTGGGTGTGCGTTTGGGCAGGCCCTTGGCGGTGACGGGGTCGTCGTCCTCGGCGTCTCCGTCGGGGGCGCGGGTGTGCTCGGCGTCGGCGTCCGCCGTGGGGGCGGCCGCGGCGGCCGGCCGGCGCGGGGGGCCTGCCGGGGCGGCGGGGGCGTCCCCGGGGGCCGCGTCCGCCGCGGGTACGTCCTTGGCGGCCGAAGCCGGTTCGGCGGCGCCCTCGGTGTCCTCGCCGGCCGGCTCGCTCGCGACGGCGGAAGGGGGCTCCTCGTCCGCGGTCGCGTGACCGGCCCCCGGGCGGACGGCGTCGTCCGTACCCGCGTCGAACGGCTGCGGAGCCGCGTCCGCGGCCTCGGGCGTGCCGTCGTCCCCGCCGCCGGTGTGACCCGACCCCGGGCGGACCCTCTCGCCCTTCGGCTGTGCCGGGATCAGCAGTTCCATCGTGACTTCGGCGGGCCGCTCGACCGGCACGTCGGCGTCGGCCGCACCTTCCGCGCCGTCATGCCCCGCACGGGCCGACGGGGTCTCGCCCGCGCCCGCACGAGCCGGTGGCGTCACGCCCGCACGGGCCGACTGGGTCTCGCCCGCGTGAGCCGGTGCGGTCTCGTCCGTCTGAGCCGGTGCGGTCTCGTCCGCACGGGCCGGTGCAGTGTCCTCCTCGCCGGTCGGGGCGGCATCCTCCGCGTCTTCGGCGGGAGCGTCCGCCGGTCGACCGGCATCGTTCGGGGCCGGCGCGCCGGCATCTCCCGCGGGTGCCCGCGAGGGCTCCTCCGCGGAGTCCGTCCCCGTCGGCTCGCCCGGCGTCACCTCGCCGGCCGCGTCCTGGCGCAGCGCCTTCTCCGCGAGGGCGACCAGCGGGTCGTCCGGCTCGGTGCGGCCGTGCAGGACGTTGGAGTTGGCCTCGGCGTCGGCGCCCGGCAGGGCGTACCCGGTCGCGGCGACGGACGCGGGGACCGCGTCGGGCGTGGCGGACGCCAGCAGGGGATCGGGGAGGACCACGACCGCGGCGATGCCGCCCTGCTTCTGCTCGCGCAGCTTGACCCGCACCCCGTGCCGGTGGGCGAGCCGGGCCACGACGTACAGCCCGAGGCCGAGACCGTCCTCGGCCTCCGCGTCGTAGGTGACCTCCGGGTCGAAGTCGGCCAGCCGGGCGTTGAGCCGCTCCAGCCGCTCCCCGGTCATGCCGATGCCCTCGTCCTGGACGGAGAGCATCACCTCGCCGTTCTCCAGCAGCCAGCCGGAGATCTCCACGGGCAGATCGGGCGGCGAGAACGAGGTGGCGTTCTCCATGAGTTCGGCGAGCAGATGCGACAGGTCGTCCGCGGCGAACCCGGCGATGTGCGCGTGCGGCGGCAGCGCCGCGATCCGTACCCGCTCGTACCGCTCGATCTCGCTGACCGCGGCCCGTACGACGTCCACCAGCGGGACCGGGCCCGCCGCGTGCTGGATGTGCTCGGTGCCGGCGAGGACGAGAAGGTTCTCGCTGTGCCGGCGCATCACCGTGGCGAAGTGGTCGAGCTTGAAGAGGGTGGCCAGCCGGTCCGGGTCGTCCTCACGCTCCTCCAGCCCCTCGATGACGCCGAGTTGCCGCTCGACCAGTCCGAGGGTACGCAGCGCGAGGTTGACGAACGTGCCGCCGATCCCGGCCCGCATCCGCTCCAGATGGGCGGCGGACTCGGCGAGTTCGGTACGGAGTTCCTCACGGGCGTCGGCCATCTTCTGCCGCTGGCCGACGAGATGCTTGCGGTCGGCCTCCAGGGTGGCGATCCGCTCGGCGAGCGCGGCGGCGTGCGCGCGGAGGGCGTTGACGGAGCGGACGACCTGCGCGAACTCGTCGTTGCGACCGGTGAAGGCGACCGGTTCCTGAGCGGCGGGGTCCTCCGCCTCGGCGAGCCGGGCGGAGCCCCGGCGCAGCACCGACAGCGGACGCGTGAGCGTGCGGGCCATCGCGGTGGCGACGCCGATCGTGAGCAGCATCAGGGCACCGAGGACGGCGACCCTGATCTCCAGCGCGGTGACGTCGTCGTCGCGGAGCTGGGCGAGGTCCTTGGTGCGCTGGTCGAAGAGGGCGGACTCCACGCCGCGCATCGTCTCGATCCGCGCGGTGAGCGCCGCCGTCAGCTTCTTGGTGCTGGTGCCGAGGTCGTCGTCGGAGAGCGTCGGCTCGTCGGTGAGGCTCGCCAGGTACTTCTCGGCGGTCTCGACCTCGGGACCGGTGACCGTGGAGTCGTAGGAGCCGCGCGCGGTCTTCGGCGCGGTCTCGCGGAAGTCGGCGAGGGCCGCGTCGGAGCGCAGCCGAGCCTGGAGTGCGGCGGAGGTCAGCGCGTCGCGGCGCTTGGTGTCGGCGTCCGTGGAGCCGGTGACGGTGGAGGGCAGGCCGGTGATCGGGTCGATCACGGTCTGGGTGGTGGTCGGCACGTTCAGCGCGGCCAGCAGCAGTCCGCGGGTGGCGGCGGCCTGCTGGACGGCGGAGTCCAGCTCGGCGAGCGCGTGGGCGCCGGAGCCGGCGCGCGGCGGGGTCCGCTCCGCCAGCTGTTCGGCGAGCCGGTGCAGCTGGGTGATGGCGGTGGAGTACGCCTGATGCGCTTCGAGAGCACTGCTCTTGCCCGTGAGCGCCGCTCTGCGTACGGCCGCGACGGCGTCCAGCCCTTCGCGCAGCTCCGTCGGGATGTCGGTGTCGGCGCGCAGCTCCTCGACCTGCCGGTCGACGCGGGCGCTGTGCTCCTCGGAGGGCGCCTTGTCCTTGGGCCGCCCCGCCGCGATGTAGGGGACGGCCTCGTCGCGCTCGTCGGCGAGCGAGTGGGCCAGCGCGAGGGAGTCCTGGGTCTGCTCGGCGAGCGTCACCAGCTCCTGCGAGTCCGCGAGCTCCCCGGAGGACGCGAGTACGGAGGGTGCCCCGGCCGCGGCGATCGCCGCGGCCACCACGGCCACGGCGACGATGAGCCGGTTGCGTACATGGGTGGGCCTGCCCCTGCCTACGCGGGGCGCCTGCTCCGCGTCCCCCGTGGGGGCCGTCTGCTTGCCTGTGCGACGAGGCCGCGACTTCTGCACCGGTGCTCGCAATCCTGACTCGTGTACCCGTGGGTCCGGGTGACGCTCCGTCAACGGGTGCGGGCGTTCACCCCGAGCTCCTGACCGTGCTCGGACAGCGAGGCGCCCCCATCGCTCCCCGACCCTCCCAGCGACCGCGGGCAGTGGATGCGCATCACCGGACCCGCCACTCGAAGGAGTGAACCCCGGAGGCGAGTTGAGGGGCAAGTTCCGTTGCCCGTCGCAGCGGCCGTGCGCGGCACGCCGGTTGGACGTCTGCGGCGGGCGGTGGCAATATTCGCCGCCACGTCTTCCCGGAGCGCCGCATTTGCCCCCAAAACAGGCGCCTCACCTGCGCGGCCTGGCGGAACGGGCGACGAGCCAGACATCTCCACGGCCCTTGTGGAGGGCTCGTGCAGACTGGCCGGATGCGTACTGAGCTTGTTTCGGAGCCCGGTGACCCCGGCCGCCCCAACGAGGACTTCGCGAGCGTCGGGCTTCCGGCGTCCGGGCAGGGCGGTTCGCTCGTGGTGCTGGACGGGGTCACGCCGCCCCGGAACGGCGGCGGATGTCTGCATTCCGTGCCCTGGTTCACCGCCCGGCTGGGCGGGGCGCTGACCGAACTGACCGTTTCCCGCCCGGATGTTCCACTGGCCGAGCTGCTTTCCCTGGCCATCGCGCGTACCGCGGGGAGTCACGCGTCAACCTGTGACCTTTCTCACCCCCGTACACCTCAGGCAACGGTGGCGCTGGCCCGCTGGTCACCGGCCTCGGTGGAGTACCTGGTGCTGTCCGACTCGGCGCTGCTCGTGGAGTCCCCGGACGGCACGGTCACCGCACTGCTGGACGACCGGCTGGACCGCATCCCCCGGGCGGCCCTGGCCACCGACGCCCTGGTCGACAGCACGCTGCGCAACAAGGAGGGCGGCTTCTTCACGGTGGCGGCGGACCCGTCGGTGGCGTCCCGCGCGGTCACCGGTTCCCTGCCCCGCACCGAGGTACGCGCCCTGGCGGCCATGACGGACGGCGCGACCCGCTGGGTCGACCGCTTCCACCAGGGCACCTGGTCCGACTGCCTCACCCTGATCCGCAAGGAAGGCGCCCACGCCCTCGTCCAGCACGTACGAACCCTGGAACGCACGGGCCCACCCCGTCGGGGCAAAACCCACGACGACGCGACGGTGATCTACACAGAGCTGACGCGGTAGCCGCGGGCAACCCCGCGCATCCGCACCCCGCGGCTGCGGGCAGTCGTGCCGCTGGGGCGATGGGGGTCCCCCCGCTCGAGCGAAGCCGAGAGTGAGGGAGGGTGGGCGCGGCGGCACCCCCTCCAGCGGGGCCGGCGCACACCCACCCGCACCCCGCACCCACAAGCAGCGACCCCCTGCAGACACGAACAGCCCCGCCGCCCGCCTTACCGCTCCATCCCCCGGTTCAACTGCCCCAACAACCGGGCAAGCTCCGAAACCTCCGCCGGATCCCAGTCCGCCAACCGCCCCGCATACCGCGCCCGCCGGGCCTCCCGAACCCGCCGCACCCGCTCCTGCCCCTCCCCCGTCAGCGCGATCAACCACGCCCGCCCATCCGCGGGATCCGGCTCCCGGACCACCAGCCCCAGCTCCTCCAGCGCCCGCAGCTGCCGCGACATCGTCGCCTTGCCGACCCCGATGTAGCCGGCCAGCTCGGTCGCCCGCTGCCGCCCGCACTCATCCAGACGGACCAGCAGCCCGTACGCGGACGGCTCCAGCTCCGGGTGCACGGCCCGGGACATCTCCCCCTGACTGGCCCGCGCCCGTCGCAGCAGCACCGTCAACTCACGCTCCAGCGCGAGGAATCCGGGCTGATCCACACCTCGCGCGGATGACGCGGACGCGCCCCGCTCCTCGCCGCCGTTCCCGTCTTCGTGCACGTTCGCCCCTGCTCAGGTTTCCGGTTCTGAAAGTTTCCCGCCAAGTGGCGACGTCGCCCCAGCTCCACCAGTATTTCGCAGGCGTAGACCATCGGCGGAGCGGCCACCCCGTCCCGTCGTGGTCCACGTACGCACTTTCCCCACCAGGCGATCAAGTGGCATGCCCACAACACGCCAGCAATGTGGCTCACATTCCGGGTTCGCCCCACCGACCTTTCGGAGATGCGTCATGCCTGTGCACAGATCCCGCATACGCGCGCTCGCGACCGCCGGCGCGGTCCTGCTCGCGCTGCTCTCCCTCCCCCACTCGGCCGGCGCGGCCGGCTCCTCCCCCAGCGCCCCTCCGCGCGGCTCCGCCCACATGGGTATGGGCGTGCTCGACCACGACGGGCAGCACGGCCTGCCCACCGCCCGCTCCACCCAGACGGAGGGCGTGGACGTCTCCAGCCACCAGGGCAACGTCGCCTGGACGACCCTGTGGAACAGCGGCGTCCGCTGGGCCTACGCCAAGGCCACGGAGGGCACGTACTACACCAACCCGTACCACTCGCAGCAGTACGGCGGCTCCTACGACGTCGGCATGATCCGCGGCGCCTACCACTTCGGCACGCCCGACACCGCGAGCGGCTCCGCCCAGGCCGACTACTTCGTCGCCCGCGGCGGCGCCTGGTCCGCCGACGGCCGCACCCTGCCGGGCGTGCTCGACATCGAGTGGAACCCGTACGGCGACGCCTGCTACGGCAAGTCGCAGAGCGCGATGGTGGGCTGGATCCGCGACTTCCTGGACCGGTACCGCGAGCGCACCGGCCGCAGCGCCGTCATCTACACGGCGACCAGCTGGTGGAAGCAGTGCACCGGCGACTACGCGGGCTTCGCCTCCACCACCCCGCTGTGGATCGCCCGGTACGCCTCCACCGCGGGCGAACTGCCGGCCGGCTGGAGCACGTACACGATGTGGCAGTACACCTCGACCGGCCCGACCGTCGGCGACCACGACCGCTTCAACGGCACCGTGGACCGCGTACGGGCCCTCGCGACCGGCTGATCCGGAGACGGGTGAGGCCCGGGCCTCCCTCACGGGACCCGGGCCCCACCCGTCCGATCGCGTCCGTCACACCGCGACCGGAACCTCCGGCGCCGCCCCGTTGGTGGCGGGCGACAGCGCCAGTTCCAGGACCTGCCGGACATCGGTGACGGCGTGGACGTCGAGCTTGTCCAGCACCTCCGCCGGGACGTCGTCCAGGTCGGGCTCGTTGCGCTTGGGGATGATCACCGTGGTGATCCCCGCGCGGTGCGCGGCGAGCAGCTTCTGCTTCACGCCGCCGATCGGCAGCACCCGCCCGGTGAGCGAGACCTCGCCGGTCATCGCCACATCGGTGCGGACCAGCCGGCCGGAGAGCAGCGAGGCCAGAGCGGTGGTCATGGTGACGCCCGCGCTCGGGCCGTCCTTGGGGACCGCGCCCGCCGGGAAGTGGATGTGCGCTCCCCGGTCCTTCAGGTCGCCCACCGGCAGCTCCAGCTCGGCGCCGTGACTGCGCAGGAAGCTCAGCGCGATCTGCGCCGACTCCTTCATCACGTCACCCAGCTGGCCGGTCAGGGTCAGCCCCGCCGCGCCCGTCTCCGGGTCGGCCAGCGACGCCTCCACATAGAGGACGTCACCGCCGGCGCCGGTCACGGCGAGCCCGGTGGCGACACCGGGAACGGCGGTACGGCGCTCGGCCGGGTCCTGGGCGGACTCGGGCACATGGTGCGGCCGTCCGATCAGGCCCCGCAGCTCGCCGTCCGTCACGGTGAAGGGCAGCTTCCGCTCCCCCAGTTCGTGCTGGGCCGCGACCTTGCGCAGCAGCCGCGCGATGGACCGCTCCAGGGTGCGCACGCCCGCCTCGCGCGTGTACTCGCCGGCCAGCCTGCGCAGCGCGCCCTCGTCGATCGTCACCTCGTCCTTGTCCAGGCCGGCCCGCTCCAGCTGGCGCGGGAGCAGGTGGTCACGGGCGATGACGACCTTCTCGTCCTCGGTGTAGCCGTCCAGGCGGACCAGCTCCATCCGGTCGAGCAGGGCCTCCGGGATGGCCTCCAGGACGTTGGCCGTCGCGAGGAAGACGACGTCGGACAGGTCGAGCTCGACCTCCAGGTAGTGGTCCCGGAAGGTGTGGTTCTGCGCCGGGTCGAGGACCTCGAGCAGGGCTGCGGCCGGGTCGCCCCGGAAGTCGGAGCCCACCTTGTCGATCTCGTCGAGCAGGACGACCGGGTTCATCGAACCGGCCTCCTTGATCGCCCGGACGATCCGGCCGGGCAGCGCGCCGACGTACGTACGGCGGTGGCCGCGGATCTCGGCCTCGTCGCGGACGCCGCCGAGGGCGACGCGCACGAACGTGCGGCCCATCGCGTGGGCGACGGACTCGCCGAGCGAGGTCTTGCCCACGCCGGGCGGGCCCACCAGGGCCAGTACGGCACCGCCGCGCCGGCCGCCGACCACGCCGAGCCCCCGGTCAACGCGCCGCTTGCGCACCGCCAGGTACTCGGTGATCCGCTCCTTCACGTCCTGCAGGCCCGCGTGCTCGGCGTCCAGGACGGACTGGGCGCCCTGGATGTCGTAGGCGTCCTCGGTGCGCTCGTTCCACGGCAGCTCCAGGACCGTGTCGAGCCAGGTGCGGATCCAGGAGCCCTCGGGCGACTGGTCGGAGGAGCGCTCCAGTTTGTCGACCTCCTTGAGCGCCGCCTCGCGGACCTTCTCCGGCAGGTCGGCGGCCTCGACGCGGGCCCGGTAGTCGTCGGACTCCTCGCCCTCCTGCTCGCCGCCCAGCTCGCGCAGTTCCTTGCGTACGGCTTCGAGCTGGCGGCGCAGCAGGAACTCGCGCTGCTGCTTGTCGACGCCCTCCTGGACGTCCTTGGCGATGGTCTCGGCGACGTCCTGCTCGGCGAGGTGGTCGCGCAGCTGCTGGGTGGCGAGCCTGAGGCGGGCCACCGGGTCGCCGGTCTCCAGCAGGGCGGACTTCTGCTCGGTGGTCAGGAACGGCGAGTAGCCGGAGTTGTCGGCGAGCGCGGAGACGTCCTCGATGGCCTGGACCCGGTCGACGACCTGCCAGGCACCGCGCTTGCGCAGCCACGCGGTGGCGAGCGCCTTGTACTCCTTCATCAGTTCGGTCACGTGTCCGGGCAGCGGCTCGGGCACGGTCTCGTCGATCCGGGTGCCCTCCACCCACAGCGCGGCGCCCGGCCCGGTGGTCCCGGCGCCGATACGGACGCGGCCCCGGCCGCGGATCAGGGCGCCCGGGTCGCCGTCGGCCAGCCTGCCCACCTGCTCGACCGTGCCCAGTACGCCGGTCCCGGCGTAGGTCCCGTCGACGCGTGGCACCAGCAGCACCTTCGGCTTCCCGGGCGCGGTGCCGGCGGCGGCCTGGGCGGCCTCCACCGCGGCGCGCACCTCGGAATCGCTCAGGTCCAGCGGAACCACCATCCCGGGCAGCACGACCTCGTCGTCGAGCGGCAGCACAGGCAGGGCGAGCGGTGCGGACTCAGTAGCCATGATCTCCCCTTCGGCAGTCAAGTTGAGCTATGCCGACTCAATGCAGGAGAGCCGCCGAATGTTCCCGAGGCCGCGTTCGCTCTGAGCGATCACCCCCGGGGGGTACATGAGGCCCCGGCCCGCCATGGAAGGGGAGCTGCCAGGATGAACACATGTCCACCCCGTACGGCATTCCCGAACCCCCCGAAGTCCTGGACCGTCGCGAGGGCCCGTACGGCGAGGTCGTGCTGCGCAGGCACGGTGGTCTGCTGCAGATCATCGCCAACGGCTGCTTCCTGATGGACACCTCCGACGGCCGCTCGGAGCGCCGGCTCGTCGATGTCGCGCTCGCCGCCCTCGGCCCGCGCGCGGCGGCGGCCCCGCACGTGCTGATCGGCGGTCTCGGGGTGGGCTTCTCGCTGGCGCACGCGGCCGGCCAGTCCCGCTGGGGACGGATCGCGGTGGTGGAACGCGAACCGGCCGTCATCGGATGGCACCGCGCGGGACCGCTCGCCGCGATCTCCGCGAAGGCGCTGGCCGATCCGCGCACGGAGATCGTCGAGGCGGACCTGGTCGGGTACCTCGATGAGACGTCGGACACGTTCGACGCGCTCTGCCTCGACATCGACAACGGGCCCGACTGGACCGTCACCGAGGACAACGAGGGCCTGTACGAGCCGTCCGGACTGGCGGCCTGCGCGCGGGTGTTGAGACCGGGCGGGGTACTCGCCGTATGGTCGGCCAAGCCCTCCCCGGAATTCGAAGAAACCTTGCGGAATGCCGGGTTCCAGGGGGTGCGTACCGATGAGGTCCCCGTTGCCCGGGGCGTTCCGGACGTCGTGCACATCGGCGTCCGCCCTGGATAGCAAAGCCGCGGTGACTCCCCGTACGCTGCTGCCCTGACGCGGATCATTCAAGCGTCAATAGCAGTGATGCGCAGACGACGGATCACCCCACGGATTCCGGAAAAAGCACACCTCAGGGGCGGGCGATGGAGCAGACACACACCTCCCACAACGGCACGGCCACGACCACCCCCGGCGCACAGCGCAGGGTCCTGGTGGTCGAGGACGACGCGACGATCGTGGACGCCATCGCGACTCGCCTCCGCGCCGAGGGATTCCTGGTGCAAACGGCGGGCGACGGCCCGTCCGCGGTGGACACGGCGGAGGCCTGGCAGCCCGATCTGCTGATCCTCGACATCATGCTGCCGGGCTTCGACGGCCTGGAGGTCTGCCGGCGCGTGCAGGCCCAGCGGCCGGTGCCGGTGATGATGCTCACCGCGCGCGACGACGAGACCGACATGCTGGTCGGGCTGGGCGTCGGCGCCGACGACTACATGACGAAGCCTTTCTCCATGCGGGAACTGGCGGCACGCGTGCACGTACTGCTGCGCCGCATGGAGCGGGCGGCCCTCGCGGCGACGACCCCGCGCAGCGGCATCCTGCGCCTGGGCGAGCTGGAGATCGACCACGCGCAGCGCAGGGTGCGGGTGCGCAGCGAGGACGTCCATCTGACGCCCACCGAGTTCGACCTCCTGGTGTGCCTGGCGAACACCCCGCGCGCGGTGCTCTCCCGGGAGCAGCTGCTGGCCGAGGTCTGGGACTGGGCGGACGCCTCCGGCACCCGCACGGTCGACAGCCACATCAAGGCGCTGCGCCGGAAGATCGGCGCCGAGCGCATCCGCACCGTGCACGGCGTGGGCTACGCCCTGGAGACGCCGACGCCATGAGCGACGGGCCGGCCGGACGCAGAGGCCCCGGGGCGCAGCCGCCCTGGGGCGGTGTACGCCCGTTCTCGATCAAGACCAAGCTGGGCGCGCTCGTCGTCGTGTCGGTCCTGATCACCACCGGCCTGTCGGTGATCGCCGTGCACACCGAGACGGAGCTGCGCTTCATCACGGTGTTCTCGATGATCGCCACGCTGCTGATCACCCAGTTCGTGGCGCACTCGCTCACCGCGCCGCTGGACGACATGAACGCCGTGGCCCGTTCCATCTCGCACGGCGACTACACCCGCCGGGTCCGCGAGAACCGCTGGGACGAGCTCGGCGACCTGGCCCAGACGATCAACGTCATGGCGGACGAGCTGGAGGCCCAGGACCGCCAGCGCAAGGAGCTGGTCGCCAACGTCTCGCACGAGCTGCGCACCCCCATCGCGGGTCTGCGCGCGGTGCTGGAGAACATCGTCGACGGCGTCACCGAGGCCGACCCCGAGACCATGCGTACGGCCCTCAAGCAGACCGAGCGGCTGGGCCGCCTCGTGGAGACCCTCCTGGACCTGTCCCGCCTGGACAACGGCGTGGTGCCGCTGAAGAAGCGGCGGTTCGAGGTGTGGCCGTATCTGTCGGGGGTGCTCAAGGAGGCCAACATGGTCTCCAGCGCCCGCGCGGGCATGGCCTCCGGCTCGGGCAGCCACACGCGTACGGACGTTCATCTGCACCTCGACGTGTCGCCGCCCGAGCTGGTCGCGCACGCCGACCCCGAGCGCATCCACCAGGTCGTCGCGAACCTGATCGACAACGCGGTCAAGCACAGCCCGCCGCACGGCCGGGTGACGGTCAGGGCGCGGGTCGGGGCGCAGCAGGGGTCGCTGGAGCTGGAGGTGCTGGACGAGGGGCCCGGCATTCCGCGGACCGAGTGGCACCGGGTCTTCGAGCGCTTCAACCGGGGCAACGTCAACCGGCCGCACGGGCCGGGCAGCGACGGCGGCACCGGACTGGGCCTGGCGATCGCCCGCTGGGCCGTCGATCTGCACGGCGGCCGGATCGGCGTGGCCGAATCCGAGCGGGGCTGCCGGATCCTCATCACTCTTCCGGAAGCCTCTTCCGTACCAAGTTGACGTAAAGTTCGAAGCGGAGCCGCAAGATCCATCCGTGTCCACCCTGACGGACACGTGTGATCAGGCAGAGGCCCGCGCGAGCTGAGCGCCGAGGCCCGGCGGAGTGATGCCTGACGCGGCCGGAAGAATCGAAACCACGGTTGTTTCCCGCCATTTCATGCCCCGAAACGCTTGCCGCAATGTGACTTACGCGACGATGAACGGGCCCGACCTGACCTTCTCGCTCTCGGGGGCGTAGCCTTTATTTCCGCTGTCCATCATCTTGCGAAGCGGAAGAGGGCGGTTGACGCCGTGTCGCCACAGTCCCCCAGTAACTCGAGCATCTCGACCGACACCGACCAAGCGGGCAAGAACCCCGCAGCGGCCTTCGGTGCCAACGAATGGCTCGTCGACGAGATCTACCAGCAGTACCTCCAGGACCCGAACTCGGTCGACCGAGCCTGGTGGGACTTCTTCGCCGACTACAAGCCGGGCGCGCCTGCCGCCTCGGCTCCGGCGGGTACCGCGGCCGCGGGGGCCGCGGGAACCTCCACCCCCACGGCCCAGCCGGCCACCCCGGCCCGGCCGGTCGCCCCGGCGCGGCCGGCGGCCGCGCAGCCCGCTGCCGCCGCTCAGCCGGCCGCCCAGGCTCCCGCCGCCCCGGCCCAGGCGCCTGCCGCGGCTCCGGCCCCGGCGAAGGCCGCCGCGCCCGCCGCCAAGCCGGCCGCCGCGAAGCCGAAGACCGAGCCCGCCGACGCGGCGAAGGCCGGCCCCGAGCAGGTCACCCTGCGCGGCCCGTCCGCCGCCGTGGTGAAGAACATGGACGCCTCCCTGGAGCTGCCCACGGCCACATCCGTGCGCGCGGTCCCGGTGAAGCTGCTGTTCGACAACCGCATCGTCATCAACAACCACCTCAAGCGGGCCCGGGGCGGGAAGATCTCCTTCACGCACCTCATCGGCTACGCGATGGTGCAGGCCATCAAGGCCATGCCGACGATGAACCACTCGTTCGCGCGCGTGGACGGCAAGCCGACCCTGGTGAAGCCGGAGCATGTCAACCTCGGTCTGGCCATCGACCTGGTGAAGCCCAACGGCGACCGCCAGCTGGTCGTCGCGGCCATCAAGAAGGCCGAGACGCTGAACTTCTTCGAGTTCTGGCAGGCCTACGAGGACATCGTCCGCCGCGCCCGCGACAACAAGCTGACGATGGACGACTTCACCGGTGTCACGGTCTCCCTGACCAACCCCGGCGGACTCGGCACCGTCCACTCCGTGCCGCGGCTGATGCCCGGCCAGTCGGTGATCATGGGCGTCGGCGCCATGGACTACCCGGCGGAGTTCCAGGGCACCTCCCAGGACACCCTGAACAAGCTCGGCATCTCCAAGGTCATGACGCTCACGTCGACCTACGACCACCGGGTGATCCAGGGCGCCGCCTCCGGCGAGTTCCTGCGCGCGGTGGCCAACCTGCTGCTCGGCGAGAAGAACTTCTACGACGAGATCTTCGAGGCGCTGCGCATCCCCTACGAGCCGGTCCGCTGGCTCAAGGACATCGACGCGTCCCACGACGACGACGTCACCAAGGCCGCCCGTGTCTTCGAGCTGATCCACTCCTACCGGGTCCGCGGCCACGTCATGGCCGACACCGACCCGCTGGAGTACCAGCAGCGCAAGCACCCCGACCTGGACATCACCGAGCACGGGCTCACCCTGTGGGACCTGGAGCGCGAGTTCGCGGTCGGCGGCTTCGCCGGCAAGACCCTGATGAAGCTGCGCGACATCCTCGGCGTGCTGCGCGACTCGTACTGCCGCACCACCGGTGTCGAGTTCATGCACATCCAGGATCCGAAGCAGCGCAAGTGGATCCAGGACCGCATCGAGCGCTCGCACACCAAGCCCGAGCGCGAGGAGCAGCTGCGCATCCTGCGCCGGCTGAACGCGGCGGAGGCCTTCGAGACCTTCCTGCAGACGAAGTACGTCGGCCAGAAGCGCTTCTCCCTGGAGGGCGGCGAGTCCGTCATCCCGCTGCTCGACGCGGTGCTGGACTCGGCCGCCGAGTCCCGCCTCGACGAGGTCGTCATCGGCATGGCCCACCGCGGCCGGCTGAACGTGCTGGCGAACGTGGTCGGCAAGTCGTACGCGCAGATCTTCCGCGAGTTCGAGGGCAACCTCGACCCGAAGTCGATGCACGGCTCCGGCGACGTGAAGTACCACCTGGGCGCCGAGGGCACCTTCACCGGGCTGGACGGCGAGCAGATCAAGGTCTCGCTGGTCGCCAACCCCTCCCACCTGGAGGCGGTCGACCCGGTCCTGGAGGGCGTCGCCCGCGCCAAGCAGGACATCATCGGCAAGGGCGGCACGGACTTCACCGTCCTGCCGGTGGCGATCCACGGCGACGCGGCCTTCGCGGGCCAGGGCGTGGTGGCCGAGACCCTGAACATGTCGCAGCTGCGCGGCTACCGCACCGGCGGCACGGTCCACGTCGTCATCAACAACCAGGTCGGTTTCACCGCCGCCCCGGAGTCGTCCCGCTCGTCGATGTACGCGACGGACGTGGCGCGGATGATCGAGGCCCCGATCTTCCATGTGAACGGCGACGACCCCGAGGCCTGCGTCCGCGTGGCGCGGCTCGCCTTCGAGTTCCGCCAGGCGTTCAACAAGGACGTGGTGATCGACCTCATCTGCTACCGCCGCCGCGGTCACAACGAGACCGACAACCCCGCCTTCACCCAGCCGCTGATGTACGACCTCATCGACAAGAAGCGCTCGGTGCGCAAGCTCTACACCGAGTCCCTCATCGGTCGCGGCGACATCACCCTGGAAGAGGCCGAGCAGGCGCTGCAGGACTACCAGGGCCAGCTGGAGAAGGTCTTCACGGAGGTCCGTGAGGCCACCTCGCAGCCGGCCACGGTCGAGACCTCGGACCCGCAGGCCGAGTTCCCGGTCGCCGTGAACACCGCGGTGACCACGGAGACCGTCAAGCGGATCGCCGAGTCCCAGGTCAACATCCCCGACCACATCACCGTCCACCCGCGGCTGCTGCCGCAGCTGCAGCGCCGGGCGACGATGGTCGAGGACGGCACCATCGACTGGGGCATGGGCGAGACCCTCGCCCTCGGCTCGCTGCTCCTGGAGGGCGTCCCGGTACGCCTCGCGGGCCAGGACTCCCAGCGCGGCACCTTCGGCCAGCGCCACGCGGTCATCATCGACCGCAGCACGGGCGAGGAGTACACGCCGCTGCAGTACCTCTCCGAGGACCAGTCGCGGCTGAACGTCTACAACTCCCTGCTGTCCGAGTACGCGGCGATGGGCTTCGAGTACGGCTACTCGCTGGCCCGCCCCGACGCGCTCGTGCTGTGGGAGGCGCAGTTCGGTGACTTCGTCAACGGCGCGCAGACGGTCGTGGACGAGTTCATCTCCTCGGCGGAGCAGAAGTGGGCCCAGACCTCCGGTGTGGTCCTGCTCCTCCCGCACGGCTACGAGGGCCAGGGCCCGGACCACTCCTCGGCTCGTCCGGAGCGGTTCCTGCAGCTCTGCGCCCAGAACAACATGACGGTCGCGATGCCGACGTCGCCGTCGAGCTACTTCCACCTCCTGCGGTGGCAGGCGCACAACCCGCACCACAAGCCGCTGGTCGTCTTCACCCCGAAGTCGATGCTGCGCCTGAAGGCCGCGGCGGCGAAGGCGGAGGAGTTCACCTCGGGCCAGTTCCGTCCGGTCATCGGCGACGACACGGTCGACCCGGCCGCGGTGAAGAAGGTCGTCTTCACGGCCGGCAAGGTCTACTACGACCTCGACGCCGAGCGGAAGAAGCGCGGCACGACGGACACGGCGATCATCCGCATCGAGCGCCTGTACCCCCTGCCGGGTGCCGAGCTCCAGGCGGAGATCAAGAAGTACCCGAACGCCGAGAAGTACCTGTGGGCCCAGGAGGAGCCGGCGAACCAGGGTGCCTGGCCGTTCATCGCGCTCAACCTGATCGACCACCTCGACCTGTCGGTCGGCGCGGACCTGCCGCACGACGAGCGTCTGCGCCGCATCTCGCGGCCGCACGGCTCGTCCCCCGCGGTCGGCTCCGCGAAGCGCCACCAGGCCGAGCAGGAGCAGCTGGTGCGCGAGGTCTTCGACGCGTAGCCTCTCCGGCCGTCCGTACGGGCCGCACCCCTCTCACGGGGGGTGCGGCCCGCCCGTTTTCCCGCACCTATCCTTGTCCTCATGTACTTCACGGACCGTGGCATCGAGGAACTGGAGAAGCGGCGCGGGGAGGAGGAGGTCACCTTCGAGTGGCTGGCCGAACAACTCCGCACCTTCGTCGACCTGAACCCCGACTTCGAGGTCCCGGTAGAACGCCTGGCCACCTGGCTCGCCCGCCTGGACGACGAGGACGACGAGGACTGACCCCCTCCCCGGACACCCACGGGCCGCCGCCCACCCTGCGCCCCGCGGGACAGCCCGCGGCCGGTCGCTGCCACCTCCCGCCAGGACGAGCAGAACGATGGCGGCCGAACGCCGGACAGCCACCCCCGCTCGACCAGCCACATCCGCCGCCCCGCCGACGGCCGCTACCGCCCGCCGACTCCCTCCGCGGAACAGTCCGTACCGCCCCCGTCGGCCGCCCTCCGCGGAACAGTCCGTACCGCCCCGTCGGCCGCCCTCCGAGGGCAGCCGCACCGCACCCCTCCGCGCCCGCTCCCAGCCGCTGCCGCACGACCGCCCTCCGCTGACAGCTCGCCGCCGTACCCCCGCATTTCCGCCCTCCGCCCTCCGCCCTCCGCCCTCCGCCCTCCGCTCTCCGCTCTCCGCTCTCCGCTCTCCGCTCTCCGCTCTCCGCCCTCCGCCCTCCGCCCTCCGCTCTCCGCTCTCCGCTCTCCGCGGGCAATCGTGCCGCAGGGCGGCACGGGTGGGCGCGACGGCACCCCGTAGGCGCCGGGCCGCGCGAACACCCCGCGCCCCGCACCCCGCACCCCGCACCCCGCACCCCGCACCCCGCACCCCACACCCCACACCCCGCACCCCGCACCCCACAGGCAACCGCGCCCCCGGGGCAACACAAGCGCGCCAGCACCCCGGGGGGCCCGGGCGGCCCAGCCCTCCCCCGGCCAACACCAGCAACGGCCCCGGCCCAGACACCCGACACAAACCCCCCGGTTCACCACATCGAGTGTCTTGACTTTCCCCTCCCGCGATATATCGTGAATCACGTACAGACGCGATATGCCGCGTCCCCAGCTGGAGGCCCCCATGACCGAGTGGACCGTCGCGCACCCCACAAAGCTCACCTTCGACACCCCCGTCACGGACCTCCACGTCCGCGTCGTCAACGGCACGGTGAACATCGTCGGCACCGACGCCCCCGAGGCCCACCTCCAGGTCTCCGACATAGACGGCCCGCCCCTCACCGTCACCCACCACAGCGGCACCCTCACGGTCGCCTACGAAGACCTCCCCTGGAAGGGCTTCCTCAAGTGGCTCGACCGCAAGGGCTGGCGCCGCAGCGCGGTGGTCTCCCTCGCCGTCCCCGCACAGACCCGCGTAGAGGTGGGCGTGGTCGGCGCCGCCGCCGTCCTCTCCGGCATCCAGGCCCGCGCCGCGGTGAAGGGGGTCGCCGGCGACACCACCCTCGTCGCCCTCTCCGGCCCGGTCCGTGCGGACACCGTGTCCGGCAGCGTGGAGGCCCAGTCCGTCACGGGCGACCTCCGCTTCGCCTCCGTCTCCGGCGACCTCACCGTCGTCGAGGGCTCCGGCTCCTCCGTACGGGCGGACACCGTCAGCGGATCGATGATCGTGGACCTCGACCCCGGCGGCCCCACCGACGTCCGGCTGACCAGCGTCTCGGGTGAAATAGCCATTCGCCTGCCGGACCCGGCCGACGCCGAGGTGGAGGCCAACACCGCGAGCGGCGCCATCTCCAACGCCTTCGACGACCTCCGGGTCCAGGGCCAGTGGGGCGCCCACAAGCTCACCGGCCGCCTGGGCACCGGCAGCGGCAAGCTGCGCGCCACCACCGTCTCGGGCTCCATCGCCCTGCTGCGCCGCCCGGCCGCGGCAGCCGGGGAGCCCGAACCGCGGCCCGGCTCGGGAGACAATGCCGGTACGACCGACAAGAAGGTGCTCTGACATGCCCCCCGTCTTCGCCCACGGACGCCTCCGCCTGTACCTGCTGAAGCTGCTGGACGAGGCCCCGCGCCACGGCTACGAGGTGATCCGCCTCCTGGAGGAGCGCTTCCAGGGGCTGTACGCGCCCTCGGCGGGCACGGTCTACCCGCGTCTGGCCAAGCTGGAGGCGGAGGGTCTGGTCACCCACACCACCGAGGGCGGCCGCAAGGTGTACTCCATCACCGACGCCGGCCGCGCCGAACTGGCCGACCGCAGCGGCGAACTGGCCGATCTGGAGCTGGAGATCCGGGAGTCCGTCGCCGAACTGGCCGCGGAGATCCGCGCCGACGTCAGCGGGGCGGCGGGCGATCTGCGCCGCGAGATGCGGGCCGCCGCCGGCCAGGCCCGCCAGAGCCGTACGGGCGGGGCGTCCGGCGCGGAGGAAGGCGCCTTCGGCGACTTCACGATGTTCGGCGACAAGGACGCCTGGCGCGCCGCCAAGGAGGAGATGCGCCGAGCCAAGCAGGAGTGGAAGGAACAGGCCCGGCGCGCCAAGGACGAGAGCCGCCGCTCCCGCGAGGAGGCCCAGCGCGCCCGCCGGCAGGCCAAGGAGGCGCAGGACAGGGCGCAAGAGGAGGTGCAGCGCATCGTGCGGCAGGTCCAGGAACAGGTACAGGGCCACTTCGCCCGGGGCGACTGGCCGACCGGACTGCGTGAGGGCCTGGGCGAACTGGCCAAGGAGATGAGCGAGTTCGGCAAGGACTTCGCCTTCGGCCGCACAGGCACGGGTAGCCCCGGCTCAGGAAGCCCCGGCACCGGAACCTCCGGCAAGACGTCCGAGCCGTCGTACTCCCACACCCCCGAGGACTTCCCCGCCGACTACACCCCGACCTGGGCGCACGAGGACGCCGCGGAGTCCACCGGCGACCCGGCCCGTGACCTGGACCGGCTGCTGGACCGCTTCCGGGACGACATCCGGGACGCGGCCCGCGACCAGGGAGTCACCGCCGCCCAGCTCCGCGACGCCCGCCGCCATCTGTCCACGGCGGCGGCCCACATCGGGGTGATACTCCGCGCCCCGCACGCGGGGCCGCCCACCGGGAAGGGCTGATCCGGCGTCAGCCCGCCTTGGCGTCGCCGCTCCCGTACAGCACGCGGGTGACGGACTCGTAGGTCACACCGTGGTCGGCGAGGACCTCGGCGGGCACCCCGGGGCGGGCGGTGAGGGCGAGCAGGATGTGCTCGTCGCCGATATGACGGTCCCTGCGGGCCACGGCGACCCGCAGGGCCCCTTCGAGTACGTCCTTGGCGCCCCGGCCGAAGCTGCGGCGCCCCGACCACCAGCCCTTCTCCCCGCGGTCGCCGGACATCGCCCCGACGCCATGGGTTTCCTCCACCCTGGCGACGATCTCCGAGACGTCGATCCCCAGTCCGGCGAGGGCGTCGGACTCGGCCCGCGACAGACCGGCCCGGCGCCGGGCCTCGTCCAGCGCCCGCCGTACGGACTCCCCCCGCTCGTCCACACCGAGCGCCGCCAGCGCGAAGGACGCGCGGCTCGCCCGGCGTTCCAGCAGGGCCCGCAGGAGATGCTCGGCGTCGACGGTCCCCGTCTGCGTCCCGTCGACGTACTCGACCGCCCCCTTCACCACCTCACGGGCGTCCTTCGTGAACCGCTCGAACATCAATGCCTCCCGTACTTCTTGTGCACGGCCTGCCTGCTGACCCCGAGTTCGGTCGCGATCTCCTGCCACGACCAGCCCTGATGGCGCGCGTTGCGCACCTGCACGGTCTCCAGTTGCTCCAGCAGCCGGCGCAGGGCGGCGACGGCCCGCAGGCCGACCCGTGGGTCACGGTCGCCCGCGCGCTCGGCGAGGTCGGTTGCCTCAGTCATGATGTCAACGTAAGTTGACGGGGTACGGCATGTCAACCCCAGTTGACATGCCGACGGCCGGCCCGGAGACCCGGACCGGCCGTGCAGGCCTTCTCAGCCCCTCCGTCAGGGAGTGGTGAGCACGATCTTGCCGAACTGCCCGCCGGACTCCATCCGTTCGAAGCCCTCCCGTGCCCGGTCCAGGGGCAGCACCTCGTCGATGACGGGACGTACGCCCGTGGCGGCGCAGAAGGAGAGGAGATCCTCCAGCTCGTCCTTGGTGCCCATGGTCGACCCGACGACCTTGAGCTCCAGGAAGAAGATCCGGGTCAGCTCGGCGTGCGAGGGCCGGTCACCGCTGGTGGCGCCGGAGATCACCAGCGTGCCGCCGGGACGCAGCGACTTCACCGAGTGGGACCAGGTGGCGGCGCCCACGGTCTCGATGACTGCGTCGACCCGCTGTGGCAGCCTCGCCCCGGTCTCCACGGCCTCCACGGCCCCGAGTTCGAGCGAGCGCTTGCGCTTGGCCTCGTCCCGGCTGGTGGCGAAGACCCGTAGCCCCGCCGCCTTGCCGAGCACGATCGCGGCGGTGGCGACGCCACCTCCGGCCCCCTGCACCAGCACCGAATCCCCGGGCCGTACCCCGGCGTTGGTGAACAGCATCCGGTACGCGGTCAGCCAGGCGGTCGGCAGACAGGCGGCCTCCTCAAAGGAGAGCTCCTTCGGTTTGGGCAGAAGGTTCCAGGTGGGCACGGCGACCTGCTCGGCGAAGGTGCCCGGGTAGCGCTCGGTGAGGATGGACCGGGGCTCGCGGGGACCCACCCCGTGCCCGCTCTGGCCGATCACGGAGTGCAGGACGACCTCGTTGCCGTCCTCGTCGACGCCTGCGGCGTCGCAGCCGAGGATCATCGGCAGCTTGTCCTCCGCGAGGCCGACGCCCCGCAGGGACCAGAGGTCATGGTGGTTGAGGGAGGCGGCCTTGACCGTGACGGTGCTCCAGCCGGGCCGGGACTCGGGAGCGGGACGCTCTCCCGACTCCAGACCCGTGAGCGGCTGGTCGCGGTCGATTCGGGCGGCGTAGACGGCGAACATGACCTTGACGATAGGTTCCCCGCCCCGCCGAAGGAACCAGGCCCCGCTGTGAGACACGCCCTCTTGCCACCGGGCACACCGGCGAAAGACGGCCGGCCCCGCCCAGCAGGGGACGGGGCCGGCCGGCGGTCCACGCGCTTCAGCGGCGGGCGACACCCTCCGCACGGGCGGCCGCGGCCACCGCGGCCGTCACCGCGGGGGCGACCCGCTCGTCGAACGGGGACGGGATGACGTAGTCGGCGGCGAGATCGTCGCCCACCACCGAGGCCAGCGCCTCGGCCGCCGCCAGCTTCATCCCCTCGGTGATCCGGGAGGCGCGCACCTGCAGCGCGCCCGCGAAGATGCCGGGGAACGCCAGCACGTTGTTGATCTGGTTCGGGAAGTCCGACCGCCCGGTGGCCACGACCGCCGCGTACTTGTGCGCGATCTCCGGGTGCACCTCGGGGTTCGGGTTGGCCATGGCGAAGACGAACGCGCCCTCGGCCATCGACGCCACCGCCGGCTCCGGCACCGTACCGCCGGAGACGCCGATGAAGACGTCGGCGCCGGACAGAGCCGACTCCAGCGAACCGGAGATTCCGGCCTTGTTGGTGAAGGACGCCAGTTCCGTCTTGATCGGCGTGAGGTCCCCGCGGTCCCGCGAGACGACGCCCTTGCGGTCGGCCACGGCGACATCGCCGATACCGGCCTCGATCAGCATCCTGGCGATGGCGACACCCGCCGCTCCCGCGCCCGAGATCACGGCCCGCAGATCACCGAGCGGCCGCCCGCTCAGCCGTGCCGCGTTCCGCAGCGCCGCCAGCGTCACGACCGCCGTGCCGTGCTGGTCGTCGTGGAAGACCGGGATGTCCAGCCGCTCCTGCAGCCGCTTCTCGATCTCGAAGCAGCGGGGCGCCGAGATGTCCTCCAGGTTCACCCCGCCGAAGGATGGAGCGAGCCGGACCACGGTCTCGACGATCTCGTCCACATCGGTGCAGGCCAGCGCGATCGGGACCGCGTCCACACCGCCGAACTGCTTGAAGAGGATGGCCTTGCCCTCCATCACCGGGAGGGACGCCTCGGGCCCGATGTCACCCAGGCCCAGCACGGCCGTACCGTCCGTCACGACGGCGACGACCTGGGACTTCCACGTGTAGTCGTGGACGAGGTCCGGCTGCTCGGCGATCGCGCTGCACACCTTCGCGACGCCGGGCGTGTACGCCAGGGACAGATCGTCCTTGTCGCGGATCGGCACAGTGGCCTGCACAGCCATCTTGCCGCCGCGGTGCAGCGCGAACGCCGGGTCGAAGGAGTCAAGGGGCTCTGCCCCGTCGCCCTGCTCCGTATGACCGGTCCGGCTTTCGCTGTCGCTGCGAGGATTGACAATCTCCGCTGCCACTTGGTTTTACCCCTTAAGTGTTCATGGTTTGAGGGTTGCCACTCCTGGTGAGGGGTGGGCGGGACCGCGCAAGGCCCGGAGGGATGATGCGTACGGGCCGAACACGACGGGCACGCCGCACACGCGCCCTGAGCCCCGGATGAGGGGTGTGAGGATCCTTCTTACCGGACGGACGCCGTCGGCGACGAGTCCATAACGCGAAGGTCACATGCCGCCGCTCTGAATTGTCGCTCCATATCAGGACAAGCGCCCGACGGGCTACGAGCAAGCCCACAAAAACGACAAAAACCTCGGCGGGTGCGTCCACATCCTGGACTTGGCCGCAGATCTTCCGGTCAGAGTGGCTGATTCCCGCAGACTCTTCGGCCGGATGTCCCGGAGTGGTGTGGTTCGGGTACGACCCGTTATCCGATTTTGACATCACGGGCCCCCTGAATGGCTCAGACCGAATGGCAAGATGCCGTAATCGCACGAGGTCGCGACACTCGAAGACGTGTGTTCTCGTCGACCTGCGGCGCTGTCGGTACCCCATCGGCAGTGGCCCACCCATCGGCATCTCCACCCATCCGCCGGAGGAACCCACCATGACCGCAAGCACCACCCGTCGTACCACCGCCGCGCGTTCCCGTCTTGCGGCGGTCGGCGCGATCGCGGTCGCAGGCGCACTGATTCTCACCGGCTGCGGTGACCAGACGGACAAGAGCAGCGACAGCGGCACCGCCGACTCGTCCAACGCGCCGCTCGCCGACAAGCTCCCGGCCGACATCCGCAAGGCGGGCGTCATCAAGGTGGGCTCCGACATCGCGTACCCGCCGGTCGAGTTCATGAAGGACGGCAAGGCCGTCGGCATCGACCCCGACATCGCGGAGGCCCTGGGCAAGCAGCTCGGGGTGGAGTTCGACTTCCAGAACGGCAAGTTCGACCAGCTCATCGTCGGTCTGCAGTCCAACCGCTTCAACGTGATCATGTCCGCGATGAACGACACCGCGGACCGCCAGAACGGCATCGACTCGGACACCGGCAAGAAGGCCGGCGACGGCATCGACTTCGTCGACTACTTCACCGCCGGTACGTCGATCCTCGTCCAGAAGGGCAACCCCAAGGGCATCAAGTCCCTGGACGACCTGTGCGGCCAGGTGGTGGCGCTGCAGCGCGGCACCACCTCCGAGGGCATCGCGAACGCGCAGAACAAGAAGTGCACCGAGGACGGCAACAAGGCGATCAAGCTCCAGACCTACGACACCGACCCCGAGGCGCTGCTGCGGCTGAAGCAGGGCGCGTCCGTCGCCGACCTGAACGACTTCCCGGTCGCGGCCTACAACGCCAAGACCTCGGGCGGCGGCAAGGACTTCGAGGTCGTCGGTGAGCAGATCGAGGCCGGTCCGTACGGCATCGGCGTCAGCAAGGAGAACACCCAGCTCCGGGACGCCCTCCAGGCGGCCATGAACGCCATCCTCGAGAACGGCGAGTACACCAAGATCCTGGAGAAGTGGAACGTCACCGACGGTGCGGTGACCGAGGCGAAGATCAACGGCGGTTCCTGAACCTCGGCAACACTGAAGGGCAGTCGCTGTGACAGACACGGTTGACAAGGTTCCGGCGCCATCGGTGCCGCCGGAACAGATCAAGGCGATCCCGGTGCGCCACTACGGCCGCTGGGTGGCCGGCGCGGTGGTCATCGCCATCCTGGTACTGATCGGGATCGCCTTCTCCAACGCGAACATCAACTACGGCATCATCCCGGACTACCTCACGGACGGCACGATCCTGTCCGGCGCCTGGCACACGCTGTACATCTCCGTGCTCGCCATGGCGCTCGGCCTCGTCCTGGGTGTGGTCCTCGCCGTCATGCGGATGTCGTCGAACCCGGTCACCAGCACGGTGGCCTACTTCTACGTCTGGTTCTTCCGCGGCACGCCGGTCCTGGTCCAGCTGCTCATCTGGTACAACATCGCGCTGGTGTTCCCCGTCCTCAACCTGGGGTTCTACAAGGACGAGATGAACCAGGTGATGACGCCGTTCCTGGCGGCACTGCTGGGTCTCGGCCTCAACGAGGCCGCGTACATGTCCGAGATCGTCCGTGCGGGCATCCAGTCCGTCGACGAGGGGCAGACGGAGGCGTCCCACGCGCTGGGCATGACCCAGTCCAGGACGCTGCGCCGGGTGGTGCTCCCGCAGGCGATGCGGGTGATCGTGCCGCCGACGGGCAACGAGTTCATCAACATGCTGAAGACCTCGTCGCTCGCCTACGCGGTGCAGTTCAACGAACTCATCAAGCGCTCCACCGACGTCTCCAGCACCTCGCTGGCGGTGGTCGAGATGTACTTCGTGGCGTCCATCTGGTACCTGGCCCTCACCAGCGTCTTCAGCGTCGGCCAGTACTACCTGGAGCGCCGCTACGCCCGTGGCTCGACGCGTAGTCTGCCGCCGACGCCGCTGCAGCGCCTGAAGAAGAACCTCCGTCTGTTCAACTCCTTCGGCCGCCCGGAGGTGACCCGATGAGCAAGATCGACAAGGACGTGGTGAGCGTCCCGAGCGGGCACCCGATGGTCAGGGCGGAGGGCGTGCACAAGTCCTTCGGCCTGGCGCACATCCTCAAGGGCATCGACCTGGAGGTGAACGCGCGGGAGGTCTTCTGCCTGATCGGCCCGTCCGGCTCCGGCAAGTCCACGTTCCTGCGGTGCATCAACCACCTGGAGAAGATCAGCGCCGGCCGGCTGTCCGTCGACGGTGAGCTGGTCGGCTACCGGCAGAAGGGCGACAAGCTCTACGAGCTCAAGGAGAAGGAGGTCGCGGCGCAGCGACGGGACATCGGCATGGTGTTCCAGCGCTTCAACCTCTTCCCCCACATGACGGCGCTGGAGAACGTCATGGAGGCTCCGGTCCAGGTCAAGCGCGAGACCAGGGCGGTGGCCCGGGAGCGTGCGGAGCGGCTGCTGGACCGGGTCGGCCTGGGCGACCGCAGGGGCCACTACCCCGCCCAGCTCTCCGGCGGTCAGCAGCAGCGCGTGGCCATCGCCCGCGCGCTGGCGATGCAGCCCAAGCTGATGCTCTTCGACGAGCCCACGTCGGCGCTCGACCCGGAGCTCGTCGGCGAGGTCCTCGACGTCATGCGCGACCTCGCCGAGGACGGCATGACGATGATCGTCGTCACCCACGAGATGGGCTTCGCGCGGGAGGTGGGCGACTCGCTGGTGTTCATGGACGACGGCGTGGTCGTCGAGTCCGGCCACCCGCGCGAGGTGCTGACGAACCCGCAGCACGACCGCACCAAGTCGTTCCTGTCCAAGGTGCTCTGAGCGCGGTCCCGCGCACGGCGGAGGGGCGGTACGGATTCCCCGTACCGCCCCTCGCCCATGTGCTACTTCAGGGCCAGCAGCAGGGTGTCCGACGGCGAGCACCACACCGGCCGTGCCTCGCCGAACCCCTTCTCGCGCAGCACGCGCGCATGCCACGCCGGGGCCGGCATGTCGCCGTCGGCGTGCTCGCCGTAGATCTCGAAGCGGCGGGCGGTGGGCCCGGCGAGGACCGGGTCCTGTGCGGCGAGCTGCCACCAGTCGGCCCAGTCGAGGGCGCCGTCCGCCCTGGCCCGGTCCATGTGCGCGTGGCGCAGCGCCCGCTCCGCCGTGTTGATCCGGGGCGTGGTGTCGTCGATCATGTGGTCCGCGTTCATGAAGACACCGCCGTCGCGGACGAGCCCCGCGATGTGCCCGTAGAGGTCCGCGAGAGGTTCCCGGTGCAGCCAGTGGAGGGCGGTCGCGGTCAGGACGGCGTCGTAGGAGTCGTACGGCAGTCCGGCCGGCCACTCGGGGTCCTTGAGGTCGGCCGTCACGAAGGAGACCCGGTCGTCCCCCTCGAAGGTGCCCTCGGCGATGGCGAGCAGCGCCGGGTCCAGGTCGACGCCGGTGCTGGTGGCGTCCGGGAACCGGTCGAACAGCCGGGCGGTGATGCTGCCCGTGCCGCAGGCGAGGTCGAGCACGCGCGGCGCGGTGCCGACGAGGGCCTCCACCATGTCGAGCATGATCCGGAAGCGTTCCTCACGGTCCGGCATGTACCACTCCTGCTGCCGGTCCCAGCTCTCCTGCCAGGCCTGCCAGTCGGTGGCCGCCGTGGTGGTGTCCGCGTCCGTCATGGGGCGCCTCCCTCGCATACGTCCCGTAATACCCTGGGTGCGGAATCGTCCATTACAAGACCGCGCTCCTGACGATAGATCCCCTGCGTAAGGACTACAAGTGGAACTGGCCTATTACTCCGATTACGCCGTACGCCTCGTCAACACCGAGGAACCGGCCCGGGGGAAGGACGCGCTGACCTCGGTGGAGGCCGTGCGGGATCTGTTCGGCGCGAACCAGTCGGCCGCCCGGCGCGCCGCCGACGCCGATGTGACCCGGTTCCGCTCGGTCCGGGCCCGGCTGCGCTCGGTGTTCGAGGCGGCGGACGGCGGCGACGAGACCCTCGCGGTCGACCTGCTGAACTCCCTGCTGCTGGAGTTCCCGGTCAGTCCGCAGATCTCCGGCCACGACTTCCGTGACGACGACGGCCGCCCGCTGTGGCACATGCACCTCGCCGACCACCCGTCCAACGCGACCGCCGGCTATGCCGCCATCGCCGCGATGGGCCTGGCCTTCCACCTCACCGAGTTCGGCGTCGACCGCCTGGGCCTGTGCGAGGCGTCGCCGTGCCGCAACGCCTACCTGGACACCTCGACCAACCGCTCCCGCCGCTACTGCTCCGACCGCTGCGCCACCCGCGCCAACGTGGCCGCCTACCGCGCCCGCAAACGCCTGGAGGCCGACCGTCCGGAGAGCGAGAGCACGGGCCGGGCCGAGGACAGCACCCAGCCGGCCACGGCCAGCGGTGAACGCCTCTCGGAGCCGCGCGGCCGGTAGCGGAAGCGGACCCGGCCGAGCACCAGCTCGTCCGGCACCACCCCGTAGTCGGTGCTGTCACCGCCCGCGAACCTGTTGTCCCCGAGCACCCACCATCCTCCGTCGCGCCGCTCGGCGGCCCGCTTGACGACGAGCAGGTCCTGCTGGAACGGATGCCGCAGCACGATCACGTCCCCGCGTTTGACCCGGGCCCCGTAGTGCACCAGGAGCCGGTCCCCGTGGTGCAGCGTGGGCACCATGGACGGCCCGGTCACCTCGGCCACCCCGAAGGGCAGCGGCGCCCTCGCCCGCTCGGCGTCCTGCGACAGCTCCGGCATCACCCGGCACCTCCCCGGTTCGTCCTCCACCAGTCTCAGTCTCACCCCGGACTTTTGTCCTAAGCCCGCGGGGGCACCCGCCAAAAGCCGTCCGTCACGGAGTAATGTCCAGTGTGAGAAGACGATCACGAGGAAGGAAACGCTCCATGCTTTCCCGCCTGTTTGCCCCCAAGGTCAAGGTCAGCGCCCACTGCGACCTGCCCTGCGGCGTGTACGACCCGGCCCAGGCCCGCATCGAGGCGGAGTCGGTGAAGGCCGTCCAGGAGAAGATGGCCGGCAACGACGACCCGCACTTCCAGGCCCGCGCCACGGTCATCAAGGAGCAGCGCGCCGAGCTGGCGAAGCACCACGTCTCCGTGCTGTGGAGCGACTACTTCAAGCCCCCGCACTTCGAGAAGTACCCGGAGCTGCACCAGCTGGTCAACGACACCCTGAAGGCCCTCTCGGCCGCCAAGGCGTCGACGGACCCGGCGACCGGCCAGAAGGCCCTGGACTACATCGCCCAGGTCGACAAGATCTTCTGGGAGACCAAGAAGGCCTGATCCGCGCCACGACCGGCGATCGGTGCACCATCGCGGGTCTGCGGACATCCCGAAGGGTCCCATGCCGCTTCCTGCGGCCGGGGCCCTTCGGCGTCCGCCGGACGGCTCCCCCTGTCACGCGGGCCGTGGGAGTCTGGACGGATGGAGCTGGAGGATCTCGTACGGTTGCGGCGGGCCCGGGACCGGATGGACCGGGAGTACGCTGAGCCGCTCGATGTCGCGGAGCTGGCGCGGACCGCGTTGATGTCGGCCGGGCACTTCCAGCGGAGTTTCCGGGCGGCGTACGGGCAGACGCCGTACGCCTATCTGATGACCCGGCGTATCGAGCGGGCCAAGGCGTTGCTGCGGCGCGGGGATCTCTCGGTGACGGAGGTGTGCCTCGCGGTGGGGTGTACGTCACTGGGGTCGTTCAGCTCGCGGTTCACGGAGCTGGTCGGGGAGACGCCGAGCGCGTACCGATCGCGGTCGCACGAGGAGAGCGCGGTCATTCCGCCGTGCGTGGCGCGGATGTACACCCGGCCTGTCCGGGGCAAGCCGCGGGTCGATCCGAGCGAAACCTTTTAGCGTGGGTCCATGGACACAGGAAACGATGTACGGCTCGCGCAGTGTTTCATCGCAGTCGACGACCACGACAAGGCGCTGGCCTTCTACCGTGACGTGCTGGGGCTCGAGGTCCGTGACGACGTGGGGTTCGAGGGGATGCGCTGGGTGACGGTCGCCTCGCCGGAGCAGCCGGACGTGGAGATCGTCCTCGAGCCGCCCGCCGCGAACCCGGACGCCTCCCCCGGTGACCGGCAGGCGATGGCGGAGCTGCTGGCCAAGGGCATGCTGCGCGGGGTCAACTTCACCACCACCGACTGCGACGCCCTCTTCGAACGCGTCCGTGAGGCCGGTGTGGACGTGCTCCAGGAGCCGGTGGACCAGCCGTACGGGGTGCGTGACTGCGCGTTCCGCGACCCGGCCGGAAACATGCTGCGCTTCATGGAACGGCCCCGTCGGTGACCGTCCGCTGGACGTACGCCTTCATCGACCGGCCGGCTTCCGCGACCGGTCGGGCGGGTGGGTTCTGGACGGCCGTCACGGGGACGCGGCTGTCCGAACCCAGCGGTGATCACGGGGAGTTCACAACCCTGCTGGCGGAGGGTGCGGACGCCTGCGTGGGGGTGCAGCGGATCGTGTCCGGGCCGGGCGGCGCTCATCTCGACTTCTCCGTGGACGACCTACCGGGGTTCGTCGCGCACGCGTCGCGGCTGGGCGCGGAGACGGTCGCCGAGCACGAGGGGTGGGCCGTACTGCGGTCCCCGGCGGGGCAGTCGTTCTGTGCGGTGCCCTGGCACGGGGAGTCGGTGCGGCCGCCCGTCACCTACGGCAGCCGCCTCGACCAGGTGTGCCTCGATGTCCCGCCGTCCGCGTACGACGCCGAAGTCGCCTTCTGGAGCGAGCTGTTGCCCGGCTGGGAATCCGTACCCGGTTCGCTCCCGGAGTTCCATGTGGTGAAGCCGCCGGCCGGGCTGCCCGTGCGCATCCTGCTCCAGCGGCTGGCGGCGGAGCGGCCGGTCTCCGCGCATCTGGATCTCGCCTGCGCCGACATCCGTGCCACCCGGACGCGGCACGAGGAGTCCGGGGCCGTGTTCGTGGCCGCGTTCGGCCACTGGACGGTGATGCGGGACCCGGCGGGCGGTACGTACTGTCTGACGGGCCGCGATCCGGACACGGGCGGCCTTCCACGCCGGGCAGGCACCTAGGTCCTGTCCAGGCAGGCGGTGGCCACCGGGCCGTCCTCGACGTCCGGCGGGATGTCGGGGACCGGGCAGCGCGGGAGGGGGGCGGCCGGCCGCGGGTCCGTCCTCTCCCAGACGGCCGGCGGCGCGGGTTCCGTCTCGTCGCCCAGCCACAGGGTCAGTCCGCCGCCGACGATCACGACGGCCAACCAGATGCCCACAGCCCGACGCCCCACCATGCCGCCACGCTAGCGCTTGGTGGGGGCCGCTTCCGTGGTGTCGGGTTCCTCGGCCTCGAGGTCCGGCGATTTCTCGCACTTCGGGTTGTGGCAGGGGCCGTGCTCCCACACCGGTACCCATGCGCCCAGCGTCTTGTGGCGCCGGACCACCATCTCCACCGGCTGTCCGCAGGCGGGACAGACCGGCTGTTCGCTGTCCATGCCATCCAGGGTAGGCCGGGAACCGGTTCAGCGCTTCCTGCTGTACGTCCGCACCAGCACGCCGTTGCCGAACGTGCGCACCGACTCCAGCGTGAACTGCGTGATCGAGAAGCCGGCGGCGAACATCGGCATGCCGGAGCCCTGCACGATGGGATACGTCTTGATGATCAGTTCGTCGATCTCGTCGAGCAGTTGACCGGCGATCTCCGCCCCGCCGCACAGGTAGACGCCGTACGCGCCGTCCTCCGCCTTCAGCGCGCGCACCCGGCCGGGCAGGTCGTCCGCGATGATCTCGACGTCGGGGTCGGGTGACTCCCCGAGCGTGCGGGAGGCGACGTATTGGCGCAGGTGGGCGTAGGGGCTGGTGACGCCCTCCTTCAGGGCCTCGTCGTAGCTGGCCCGGCCCTGGACGATCGTGTCGAACCGCTTGTTCGGCAGGTCGTCGATGTTCATCTGCCGGCGGCCGGGGGTCGGGATCGTCTCGGGGTACTCCGCCGCGAGGAACCCGAAGAACTCCTCGTCGACGAAGGCGAACATCGCCGACGCGTCACCCTGCGGGTCGCCGATGAACCCGTCGATGGAGCAGGCGATGTAGTACGTGAGCTTGCGCAACGCGGTCTCTTTCCGTGGACTGCCCTTCCGAACAACTCCATTTGTAGTACTCCAGCTGTAGTGGTGCAAGGGGATTCATCGGTCCGGGGGCAAGTGGGTGAGAGGGTTCCGCATAGTGGTGGCCCGGTGGTCAGGGCTTGTGGTGTGCGCGGCCCGTCGTCGCACGGCGGACCACACGGATGTGCCGTACGGCGATGACCAGGAACAGGACCACGATCAGAGCCGAAACCGTGACGATCACACCGAGGACGACGGCCGCCGCCGCTGCCGCGACGGACCGGCGACGGCCAGGGCGGCGACCGCGCCGCGGGCGCGGCGGGCAGCGGGCAGCGGGCCGTGCCGCAACTGCGCCCACTGCCGGGCCGCCTCCCGCCGCTCACCCGCGCGCCGCACGGCGGCGTCGGTCCACAGGGGCGCGGCGGCCGCGCCGCCCACGGTCACCACGGCCGCCGGCATCCGGGGCGGGCCCCGAAGGTCCCTGTTCCCGTCGTTCAGCCCGCCGCTCCGGGTACGGGCAGCACCGCCCTGGTGGCCCCCGCCGGCCACACGATCTCCACGGGGACACCTCGTGCGCGGGCGTAGGTCACCAGGTGGGCGGTGGCATCGCGGCCATTGGACGGGGAACCGTCCCAGACGGCCAGGAGGAGGCGGCTGGAGGCGACCAGCCGCTCGTCCGCGCCGATGCAGGAGTCGCGGTCCATCGGGTCATAGGCCAGCAGACGCACCCGGTCGGCGAGGGTCAGCAGCTCACCGGTCGCCCTCCGGTCCCGCGGCGGCGGCATGGCGGGCATCCCGGTACGCGTGGGAATCACCAGGGCCAGCGGCCATCCCGCCGCTCGCGCGGCCCGGCCGAACGCCAGGGGTGTTCCCGCGCCGGTCCGCACCATGGCCCTGACCGGGGCGAGCCATCGCGCCAGCCGGGTCCGCAGCGCGAACTCCACCAGCGGGAGCGTGTCCGGGGCCAGATCCGCGTGCCCCACCACGGCGATGTTTCCGCCGGTCCCGCTGTCGTCGTCCTCCGCTGTCCTCATACTCACCCGCCGGCCTCGTCGTCCGACACCCGCCGGGTCCCTCGATGCGGGCGACGGGCGCTACCGCGAGCCAGTGAACTCCGGGCGAGCGCCGCCTGGCAGGGCCGAAGGTCCCTTTCGGGGTCCCGGACCTCCGGCGGCCTGCCGGCCCGTCAGCCGGTGGTGCGGGGTTCGCGCCACATGGGCCACATGTGCGGGCCGTCCGGGAGGGCCAGCGGCTCACGGGCCGGCTCGAAGCCGAGGCGCCGGTACAGCCGGACGCTGCGCTCGCTGCTCGCCTCCAGATACGCCGCCAGCCCGTCCCGGTCGCAGCGGTCGAGGACGGAGCCGATCAGCGCGGTACCGAGCCCCTCACCCTGCCGGCCAGGTGCCACGCCGATCATCCACAGGTACTCGTGGGCCCGCCCCGCGGGGTGAACTCGCGCGGTGAGCCTGCCGATCAGCTCCACGCGCTCGTTCTCCGGATCGACGGTCCGGCGCATCTGCGCGAACTCGTCGCTCTCCGGCTGTTCCCCGCCGGGCGCCGGGTCGTCCGCCGGTACGGACAGCCACAGCGCGCACGCCGAGCCGTCCTCGGCGAGGTCGACCCGCCCCTCGGCGAGCACGACGTCGGTGAACGCGGCCATGAGCCGGTGGTGTGTCGTACGGCGGTACTCGTCGCCGGGGAACACCCAGCCGCTGACCGGGTCGTCCTGGAACGCCTCGTCCAGCAACCGGACGATCAGCTCCCGGTCCCCGTCCCCAGCCGTCCGGATCGCCACACCCATGTCCGCCCCTTCGCCTCAACCGTCGTCGAACGTGCGGACGTTGAGCCTAGGGCCTGTCCGGGGCCGGCTGGGAGACGGCGGGTCCCGCACATCGTGGGGAAGTGCGGGACCCGCCGGCCGGAGCCACGGGGACCGTGCGGAGTCAGGGGCCGCACGGCACACCGTGGTTCCGGGGCCGGGGAGACGGCCGGCGGGCCGTCAGGTACTGCGCCGGGTCACGAACTCGGCCAGGGCAAGGAGGCCGCCCGCCCGCTCCGGGTCGGGCACCGCGCGGGCCACCTCCTGCATCGCCCGGGCCATCCGGTCGGCCGCCTGGGTCTGCGCCCAGTCCCTGCCGCCCGCCCGCTCCACGGCCAGGGCCATCCGGTCCAGGTCCTCCCCCTGCTGACGCGGGACCGCGTACAGGGCGGCGAGTTCCGCGGCCTGAGGGGTGCCGGAGGTGAGCGCGGCGACGACCGGCAGCGACTTCTTGCGGGCGGCCAGGTCCGCGCCGGCCGGTTTGCCGGTGCGCCGGGGGTCACCCCATATGCCGATCACGTCGTCGATGAGCTGGAACGCCAGTCCCGCCTCCCGGCCGAACGCGTCCATCGCCGTCACGTCCGCGTCGCCGGCGTCCGCGTACAGCGCCCCGATCGCGCAGGCGCAGCCCAGCAGCGCGCCGGTCTTGGCCTCGGCCATGGCAAGGGTCTCGGCGAGGGTGACCTCGCCGGGGCCCCGCTGCTCCATGGCCGTGTCGGAGTGCTGCCCCGCGCACAGTTCGATGACGCAGTCGGCGAGCCGGGCGGCCGCCGCCGAGGCCGCCGGATGGGGGTCCTCGGCGAGCAGTCGCAGGGCCAGTGCCTGGAGGGCGTCCCCGGCGAGGATCGCGTCGGCGTCCCCGAACACCGTCCACGCGGTGGGACGGTGACGGCGGGTGGTGTCCCGGTCCATCACGTCGTCGTGCAACAGCGTGAAGTTGTGGACCAGTTCCACGGCGGCCGCCGCCCGGACCGCGGCCGCGCGGGCCGCGGGCCCGCCCAGGGCGGACGCCGCGGCGAGCACCAGGCCGGGACGGATCGCCTTGCCCGAACCGCCCCCGGCCGGAGTGCCGTCGGCCTGTTCCCAGCCGAAGTGGTAGAGCGCGACGCGGCGCAGCGGGGCGGGCAGCGAACCCATGGCGGCCCGCAGCACCGGGTCGACCGCGGCCCGTGCCCGCTCCAGCAGCATCGCCGCCTCGTGCCCGTCACCGGGCCGCTGCTCCGGTACCGCCGGTGTGCCGGCCGTGCCCTGCGTCGTAAGCCCCGTCTTCGGCTCCGTGATGGACTCCGTCATCGGCTTCCCCCTGGGACCGGCTCGCTGGAGGAGCGGAGGGATGGCGCTTCCGCACCCTTCGAGCGCGTACCCCCCTGATGTACCCGCCCTGACGGGCGGGGACACGGCGTGCGGTGCGGGAGCGGGCCGGGATTCACCGCCAACGGCCGATCTCGACGTTCTCCAGGACGCCGAGCGCGTCCGGGACCAGGACCGCGGCCGAGTGGTAGGCCGTGACCAGGTATTTGATGATGGCCTGTTCGTTGATGCCCATGAACCGCACGGACAGGCCCGGCTCGATCTCGTCGGGGATGCCGGCGGCCCGCAGCCCGATGACGCCCTGGTCCTCCTCTCCGGTACGCAGGGCGATGATGGAGGTCGTACGGGCCTCGGTCACCGGGATCTTGTTGCACGGGTAGAGGGGCACGCCCCGCCAGGTGGGGATGCGGTTGCCCCCCACGTCGATGGTCTCCGGAACGAGTCCCCGCCTGTTGAGCTCACGGCCGAACGCGGCGATCGCGCGGGGGTGGGCGAGCAGCATCCTGGTCCCGCGCCGCCTGCTGAGCAGTTCGTCCAGGTCGTCGGGGCTCGGTACGCCGGCGTGCGGCTGGATCCGCTGGTCGTACTCGCAGTTGTGCAGCAGGCCGAAGTCGCGGTTGTTGACGAGTTCGTGCTCCTGGCGCTCCCTCAGCGCCTCGACGGTCAGCCTGATCTGCTGTTCCGTCTGGTTCATGGGCTGGTTGTAGAGGTCGGCCACGCGGGTGTGGATGCGCAGCACGGTCTGGGCGACGCTGAGTTCGTACTCGCGGGGCCTGGCCTCGTAGTCGACGAAGGTGTGCGGGATGTCCGGCTCGCCGCTGTGGCCGGCGGCGAGGTCGATCTCCTTCTCGCCGAACTTGTTGGTGCGCTGCCCGGGGACGGTGAGCGGCCGGCGGAGGTGGTCGCGCAGGCTCTCCGACCGCTCGGCGACCTGCTGGACGGCGTCCCGCGGCAGCACCAGCACGGTGCAGGCGGTGAGGGTGCGGGCGGTGTACTCCCAGATGGCGTCGTCGCTCAGCAGCGCATGTTCGCCGAAGTAGGCGCCGCCGGCGAGGACTCCGAGGGACTCGTCCTCGCCGTAGGGGCCGGTGCCGACGCGCTCCACCCTGCCGTGCGCCAGCAGGTACACCTCGTCGGCCGGGCTGCCGAAGGAGGCGATGACCTGGCCGGCCTCGATCTCCCGCTGCCGGCAGCGGGCGGCCAGCTCGGTCAGCACCTCCTCGTCCTCGTAGGACCGCAGCGCCGGCAGCTCGCCCAGTTCCGCCGGGATGATCTCGACGCGGTCGCCGGTCTTGACGAACGTCATCCGGCCATCCCCGACGGCGTAGGTGAGCCGCCTGTTGACACGGTATGTACCGCCCTGTACGTCGACCCAGGGCAGCATGCGCAGCAGCCAGCGGGAACTGATCTCCTGCATCTGCGGCACGGACTTGGTCGTGGTGGCCAGGTTCCGCGCCGCCGCGGTGCCGAGGCTCTGCTGCTGCCTGGCCTGCTCCGCGCTGACCTCTTCGCCTACCGACATAGAGAATCGCCCTCCCCAATGGTGATCCCACTCCCGGCCGCGCCGGGGGTGGCCTTGCGCGATCAAGCCTTCCTCACGCAGCGTGCGCGCACCATTACACGATCGAGCGGGGTTGGATCTTGGGAGAGCTGGGCAGAGATGGGCGCTTGTCCCAACGGCGGCGTAGCGGACGAAGATTGTCCGGATCGGCTCGCACAGAAGACTGACAAGTAGTTGAGCCCGCTCCATTTAGGTATACGCCGGGGTAGCAGGCGGTTGCGAACGGCGGCCGCCGCCCGGCACGAAGGAGGGCGGTCATGGCCCCACCCATGTCCGCGAGCGCGTTCCTGCGCGCTCTCAAGGCGGAAGGACTCACCGTCGTCGAGGTCGGCGACTGGCGCGACCACAACCGCAACCACAAGGGCCCCTGGGGCCCGGTCCACGGCGTCATGATCCACCACACGGTGACCAAGGGCAGCGCGCGCACGGTCGACATCTGCCGCAAGGGCTACGAGGGGCTGCCCGGGCCCCTGTGCCACGGCGTCATCACCAAGGACGGCCGGGTCCACCTCGTCGGCTACGGCAGGGCCAACCACGCGGGGCTCGGCGACGACGACGTGCTCCGCGCGGTGATCGCCGAGAAGGGGCTGCCGACGGACAACGAGGCGAACACCGACGGCAACCGGCACTTCTACGGCTTCGAGTGCGAGAACCTGGGCGACGGCGACGACCCCTGGCCGGCGGCGCAGCTGGAGGCCATCGAGAAGGCGGCGGCGGCCGTGTGCCGGTACCACGGCTGGAACGAGCGGTCGGTGATCGGGCACAGGGAGTGGCAGCCGGGGAAGGTGGACCCGCGCGGATTCACGATGGGCTCGATGAGGAAACGCATCGGCGACCGGCTGAAGTGACGGGCGGGCGCACCGGCTGAAGTGACGGGCGGGCGCACCGGCTGAAGTGACGGGCGGGCGCACCGGCTGAGGTGACAGGCGGGCGCGACGCCGCACGGCCCGGGCGGCGACAACCCGTTGAAAACTGTCGCTCGCTCCCCTGGGGCCCCGGACGGCCCGCTCCTAGCGTGGTGAACCGTCCCGTCGGTCCCAGGAAAGGGCCTGTCATGCAATACGTCGCGCCGGTCGGCATCGGTCTCCTCTACGCCGTGCTGATGTCCCTCGTCCGCGAACCGCACCGGCGGCGCCTGAACGCGATCATGGTCGCCGGTGCGGGCGGCGCCTACCTCAGCGGCGGCGGACTGGGCGGCTGGGAGTTCGCCTTCACGGCGCTGGTCACCTATGTCGCCTTCCGCGGTCTGGACTCCTGGACGTTCATCGGCGTCGGCTGGCTGCTGCACACCGCGTGGGACGTCGTCCACCACCTCAAGGGCAACCCGATCATCCCGTTCGCCCACACCTCGTCCCTGGGCTGCGCGATCTGCGACCCGGTGATCGCGCTGTGGTGCCTGCGGGGCGGCCCCTCCCTGATCGGCATGGTGCGCGGCCGCCGCCGGGGCCGCGAGGAGGCACGGGCGACAATGGTCCTGTGACCGGCTCTGCCACCCCCGACCCCCGTGGCGCCCTCGCGGGCCTGCGTCCGCGGCTGCCGTCCGCGCTGCAGGAGGTCGTGGACGAGCGGTTCGAGCGGCGCGGGATACGGCTGCTGCTGAAGCGGGACGATCTGATCCACCCCGAGCTGGTCGGCAACAAGTGGCGCAAGCTCGCGCCGAACCTCGCCGGGGCGGCCGGGCGGACCGTGCTCACCTTCGGCGGCGCGTACTCCAACCATCTGCGGGCCACCGCCGCCGCCGGCCGCCTCCTCGGCCTGCGCACGGTCGGCGTGGTGCGCGGGCAGGAACTCGCCGGCCGCCCGCTCAACCCCTCGCTGGCCCGGTGCGCGGCCGACGGTATGCGGCTGTGCTTCGTCGACCGGTCGACGTACCGCCGCAAGAACGAGCCGGAGACCCTGGCGGCCGTGCTCCGCGCGGCGGACGCCGAGGACGCGTACGTCGTACCCGAGGGCGGCAGCAACCCCGCCGCCGTACGCGGCTGCCGGGCGCTCGGGGAGGAACTGGCCGACCGCGCCGACGTGGTGACGGTGGCCTGCGGCACCGGCGGCACGCTCGCCGGACTGGCCGCCGGGCTCGGCGACGGCACCCGCGCGCTGGGCGTACCCGTGCTCAAGGGCGGTTTCCTGGGCGAGGAGATACGGGCCCTGCAGACGGCGGCGTTCGGCGGCCCGCGCGGCGACTGGAGCCTCGACGACCGCTTCCACTTCGGCGGATACGCCCGTACCACCCCGGAACTCGACGCGTTCGCCGAGGACTTCGAACGCCGTCACGGCATCCCGCTCGAACGTCTCTATGTCGCCAAGTCGCTCTACGCCCTTGTCACCCTGGCGGAGGAGAACGCGTTTGCGCGCGGGAGCACGCTCGCCGCGGTGATCACCGGGCGGCCCTTCCCGTGAGCGGCTACGTCGCCTCCCGGTAGGCCGCCGCCTCCTCCAGGTCCAGGCGGCGCAGCAGGGTGCGGAGCATCTCGTCGTCGATGTAGCGGGCGTCGCGCAGCCGGACGAAGACCTCGCGCTCCGCGCTGATCATCTCCCGGGACAGCCGCCGGTAGGTGTCGTCCACCGACTCCCCCGTGACCGGGTTGACCTGCCCGAGCCGTTCCCAGACGGCGTTGCGGCGGCGTTCCAGGACGCTGCGCAGCCGCTCGGCGAGCGGTGCGGGCAGCGCGTTGCGCTCGTCGGCCAGGAGCTCGTCCAGACGCTCCTCGGCGGTCCGGGAGGCCTGCGCCTGGGCGTTGGCCTCGGCCAGCGTCTCGGCCCGTACGTCGCGTCCCGGGAGCTTCAGGATCCGGATCAGCGGGGGCAGTGTCAGGCCCTGCACGACCAGGGTGCCGATGACGGTGGTGAAGGTCAGGAAGAGCAGCAGGTTGCGCTGCGGGAAGTTCTCGCTCTCGGCGGTGACCGGGATGGAGAAGGCGATGGCCAGCGAGACCACGCCGCGCATGCCGGCCCACGCGATGACGAACGGCGCCTTCCAGCCGGGTCTCCCCTCGCGTTCCCGGATCCTCGCCGACAGCAGCGGCGGCAGCCAGGTCGCCGGGTACACCCAGACGAACCGGATGACGACGACCACCGCGAACACGGCGACCGCGTACCAGGCGGCGTCGACGCCCTCATACTCGCCGAGCCCCTTCAGGACCACGGGGAGCTGCAGTCCGATCAGCGCGAACACCGCGGACTCCAGGACGAACGCGACCATCTTCCACACCGCGTCCTCCTGGAGACGCGTGGCGAAGTCGACCTCCCACGCGCGGTGTCCCAGGTAGAGCGCGACGACCACGACGGCGATGACACCGGAGGCGTGCACCTGCTCGGCGGCGGCGTACGCGGCGAACGGGATCAGCAGGGAGAGCGTGTTCTGCAGCAGCGCCTCCTTCACGTGCACGCGCAGCCAGTGCAGCGGCGCCATCAGCACCAGGCCGACCGCGACACCGCCGACCGCCGCGAGCAGGAACTCGCCGACTCCCCCGGCCCAGGTGGCGCCCTCGCCGACCGCGGCCGCGACGGCGACCCGGAACGCGGTGATCGCGGTGGCGTCGTTCAGGAGGGACTCGCCCTGGAGGATGGTGGTGATCCGGGACGGCAGGCCGACCCTGCGCGCCACCGCCGTCGCCGCGACGGCGTCCGGCGGGGCCACCACGGCGCCGAAGACCAGCGCCGCGGTGAGCGGCAGGCCCGGGACGATCAGATACAGCACCCCGCCGACGGCGAACGTCGCGAACAGCACGTACCCCACCGACAGCAGCGCCACCGGACGCAGCTGGGCCCGCAGGTCGAGGTAGGAGCTGTCGGTGGCGGCCGTGTGCAGCAGCGGGGGCAGGATGAGCGGCAGGACGATGTGCGGATCGAGCGTGTACTCGGGCACGCCGGGGAGGTAGCTCACCGCCAGCCCGGCGGCGACGAGCAGCAGCGGGGGCGGCACCGGGGTGCGCCGCGCGGCCGCGGCGATCGCGGCGCTGCCCGCCACCAGCAACAGCAGGGGCATCACATCCATGTCGGGCCCACCCTCGTTTTTCCGCGCGACTCTCCGCGCGGGCGTCGTAATCTGGCAATCATGAAACAGTGCACGCACGCCGACGCGCTGCCGCACCCGGAACCCGTCCCGCTCGGTGAGACGTGTCCGGAGTGCCTGCGGGACGGCACGGATCCGGTGCAGCTGCGCCTCTGCCTCACCTGCGGTCACGTCGGGTGCTGCGACTCCTCGCCGAACCGGCACGCCACGGAGCACCACAGGGAAACCGGCCATCCCGTGATGCGGACCCATGAGCCCGGCGAGGACTGGCGCTGGTGCTTCGTGGACCACGTACTGGTGTGACCCGGCGTGACTCCGGTGCCGGACGGTTCGACCGTCTGACGTCTGGGTACGTCAATGCGGCGCGCGCTCTTCCCATTTGGGAGCCGCAGACCCCTAGCCACGGAGCGTATTCATAGTTTTACTATGAGTGACAGCCCGGCTCGGGGTCCCGGGGACAGGACCGTCAAGAGCGCGATAGCGTCACCGCTGAACCACGTAGCGCGTTACCCGGGGGCGAACCAGGCCCTGAAACGCTTGTACCACCTTGGAGGTGAGGGTGTCCCAGATCGCAGGCGAGCCCGCGACCCAGGACTTCGTGGAAGTCCGGCTGCCGGCCGCGGGGGCCTACCTGTCGGTGCTGCGTACGGCCACGGCCGGCCTCGCGGCCCGTTTGGACTTCACCCTCGACGAGATCGAGGACCTGCGCATCGCGGTCGACGAGGCCTGCGCGATCCTGCTCCAGCAGGCCGTGCCGGGTTCGGTGCTCAGCTGTGTCTTCCGGCTCGTCGACGACTCGCTCGAGGTGACCGTCTCGGCGCCGACCACGGACGGTCACGCACCGTCACGGGACACCTTCGCCTGGACCGTGCTGTCCGCGCTCGCGGGCAAGGTCTCCTCCGCCGTGGACGAGGACAAGACCGTGTCGATCAGCCTCTACAAACAGCGCGGCGCGGGACCCGGGCCGGCGTGAGGAGCGAGGACGGGCCGGTGCGGGACGAAGAACGCGGCACACGGGAGCTGCCGGCCGAGCGGATGCCGGACGGCATCGACGGCATCCCCGAGCAGGCCCGGCCGCATCCGGTGGACGACTCCGCGGAGGCCGTGCCGCCGGGCGGCGGGCAGTTCGGCGGTGCCGCGCGGAGCCTGCCCGCGGCCGGGCCGGCCGGGACCGCTCCCGGCCGAGGGGGCGCTCCCGCCGAGGCCAGGCCGGCGGCGGGGGACGAGGCGAGCGCTCGGGGAAGGGCGACGGGCGGGACGATGAGCGAGCACGAGCGACACGCCGAGGACGAGGCGCCGCGGGCGCCCGCCGCGCGGGGCGCGCGGAGCACCCCCGGTGCTCCCGGCGCCCAGGGCGGGCACGCGCACCACAACCCGCAGGACCGCAGCGGGGCGCGCGCCATGTTCATCGAGCTGCGCACGCTGCAGGACACCACTCCCGAGTACGCGGAGCTGCGCAATCGGCTGGTGCGCATGCATCTGCCGCTGGTGGAGCATCTCGCGCGCCGCTTCCGTAACCGCGGTGAGCCGCTGGACGACCTCACCCAGGTCGCCACCATCGGCCTGATCAAGTCGGTCGACCGGTTCGACCCCGACCGGGGCGTGGAGTTCTCGACGTACGCGACCCCGACGGTCGTCGGCGAGATCAAGCGGCACTTCCGCGACAAGGGCTGGGCGGTGCGCGTGCCGCGCCGTCTCCAGGAGCTGCGGCTGGCGCTGACCACGGCCACGGCGGAGCTGTCCCAGCTGCACGGCCGCTCGCCCACGGTGCACGAGCTGGCCGAGAAGCTGGCCATCTCCGAGGAGGAGGTCCTGGAGGGCCTGGAGTCCGCGAACGCGTACTCCACGCTGTCCCTGGACGTCCCCGACACCGACGACGAGTCGCCGGCGGTCGCCGACACCCTGGGCGCCGAGGACGAGGCGCTGGAGGGCGTGGAGTACCGGGAGTCGCTCAAGCCGCTGCTGGAGGACCTCCCGCCGCGCGAGAAGCGCATCCTGCTGCTGCGCTTCTTCGGCAACATGACCCAGTCGCAGATCGCCCAGGAGGTCGGCATCTCGCAGATGCACGTCTCCCGGCTGCTGGCCCGCACCCTTGCCCAGCTGCGGGAGAAGCTGCTCGTGGAGGAGTGAGCGGGCCGGGGCCGCTACTTCTCGGCGCGCCCGGGTCCCCGGATGCCGAGGGCCCGGGTCGTCTCGGAGTTGATCAGCAGCACGAGCGCGGTGACGGCGACGACGGCGAGGACGATCCCGGCGGGGATGGCCACGCTGTCGGAGCGGAGCAGGTTGTAGGCCACCGGCAGTGCGATGATCTGCGTGATGACGGCGGGGCCGCGGCTCCAGCTCCGCAGTCCGAACAGCCCGCGCGCGGCGAGCAGCGGGAGCAGGGCGAGGACGATCAGCGTCACCCCGCCGGTGACGGCCTGCTGCCGGTCGTCCGGTTCACCCGTGAGGCCGAGGACCGACATCCACACGCCTCCGGCCACGAGCGCGGCCCCCTCCAGGGCGGCCAGCGCGGCGGCGTACGTCAGCCGGCGCGGGCGGGGCCCGGTGGCGTCCGGTGTGGTGGTGGGGGTCTGCTCACTGCTCACCCCTGAAGGGTAGCCCTCGCCGCGGGCGCCGTCCGTGCCGAGGTTCACGCCCCGCGCCCCGGTCCGCACGGCCTCGGTCTGGGCCCGGTACCCCTGAGTAGGTACCCTGCACGTCATGCGTGCACTTCTCGTGGTCAACCCGGCGGCAACCACCACCAGTGCGCGCACGCGCGATGTGCTGATCCACGCGCTCGCCAGCGAGATGAAGCTGGAGGCGGTCACCACCGAGTACCGCGGCCACGGGCGCGACCTGGGCCGGCAGGCCGCGGAGAGCGACGACATAGACCTCGTGGTGGCGCTCGGCGGCGACGGCACGGTCAACGAGGTCGTCAACGGTCTGCTGCACGCGGGACCCGATCCGGAGCACCTGCCCGGTCTCGCCGTGGTCCCCGGCGGCTCCACCAACGTCTTCGCCCGCGCGCTGGGTCTGCCCAACCATCCCGTGGAGGCCACCGGCGTCCTGCTGGACGCGCTGCGCGAGAGCCGTGAGCGTACGGTCGGCCTGGGGCTGACCTCGGGCACGCCGGGCTCGGACGACGAGGCCGTACCGGCCCGCTGGTTCACCTTCAACGCGGGGCTGGGCTTCGACGCCGGTGTGGTCGGCCGGGTGGAGCAGCAGCGGGAGCGCGGCAGGAAGTCGACCCACGCGCTGTACATGCGCCAGGTCGTCCGTCAGCTGCTCGGCGACCCGCACCGCCGGCGCGGGGTGATCACCCTGGAGCACCCGGGCGACGAACCGGTCACCGATCTGGCGCTGTCCATAGTCTCGAACACGTCGCCGTGGACGTTTCTCGGCAATCGCCCGATCTACGCGTCGCCTAAGGCCTCGTTCGATACCGGCCTCGACCTCTTCGGTCTCAGCCGCATGTCCACCGGCGCGGTTGCCCGGTATGGCACGCAGTTGCTCACTTCGTCCCCGGAGCGCGGACCCCATGGCAGGCATGTGGTCTCCCGGCACGATCTGACACGCTTCACCTTGCATTCGAAGGTGCCGCTGCCCCTCCAGATGGACGGTGACCACCTGGGGCTGCGAACCAGCGTGACGTTCACAGGCGTACGCCGTGCACTGCGTGTGATTGTGTGAGCAGAAAGGGCCAAAGTCCTTGCAGTCGAACGTTTAGGCCAGGATCCACCCCATGGAAGTACGGCTGTGACCTAGTCGACACCGAAGAATCAAAAAAAACTTTCCGGAAGGGGTTGTATCCGCCGCCGAGGTTTGCGAGTCTCTTCTTGGCGATCGGGACGGCCCGCAAGACCGGCCTCCACAGATCACCGGAACCCCTCTTCAAATCCAAGGACCACGCCAGCGAACCTGGCGGTCGGCCCTTCCCTTGTTGAGGGATTCGTGAAAGCGTTCACATTCACAAGCAATCGCATTACATACCTAGGAGAGGTAGCAGCCATGGACTGGCGTCACAACGCCGTTTGCCGCGAGGAAGACCCCGAGCTCTTCTTCCCCATCGGCAACACCGGTCCTGCGCTGCTGCAGATCGAGGAAGCCAAGGCCGTCTGCCGTCGCTGCCCGGTGATCGAGAGCTGCCTTCAGTGGGCGCTCGAGTCCGGTCAGGACAGCGGCGTCTGGGGTGGTCTCAGCGAGGACGAGCGTCGCGCGATGAAGCGCCGTGCCGCCCGCAACCGGGCCCGTCAGGCCTCCGCCTGACAACCCACCCCTGCTGACAGCCTGAGCTTGGCGGCGCGTACAGCGCGTACGCATCTCCCGCCCCCGAGCCGCAGCGCGCAGTTGAGCAAGAGCCCCGGCCGCATTCAGCGGTCCGGGGCTCTTTGCCGTCTGCGCCGGCCACCGATCCGGGGCCGCCCGCTACTTGTCCGACTGCACCGGGATGTCCAGGATCACCCTGGTCCCCCGCTCCGGCGCCTTCACCATGTCGAACGTGCCGCCCAACTCGCCCTCCACCAGGGTCCGTACGATCTGCAGGCCCAGGTTGCCCGCGGTGTGCGGGTCGAACCCCTCGGGCAGCCCCACGCCGTCGTCCTGCACGGTGACCAGCAGACGGGACTCCTTCGAGGTGCCGCCGCGGACCGCCGACACCTCGACGGTACCGGTCTCACTCTCCGTGAAGCCGTGCTCCAGGGCGTTCTGCAGCACCTCGGTCAGCACCATCGACAGCGGAGTGGCGACCTCGGCGTCGAGTATCCCGAAGCGGCCCGAGCGCCGGCCGGTGACCTTGCCCGGCGAGATCTCCGCGACCATCGCGAGCACCCGGTCGGCGATCTCGTCGAACTCCACGCGCTCGTCCAGGTTCTGGGACAGCGTCTCGTGCACGATGGCGATGGACCCCACCCGGCGCACCGCCTCCTCCAGCGCGGCACGGCCGCGCTCGGACCCGATGCGCCGGGCCTGCAGCCGCAACAGCGCGGCCACCGTCTGGAGGTTGTTCTTCACCCGGTGGTGGATCTCCCGGATGGTCGCGTCCTTGGTGATCAACTCGCGCTCGCGGCGGCGGAGTTCCGTGACGTCACGGAGCAGCACCAGCGAACCGATGCGCGTCCCCTTCGGCTTCAGCGGGATCGCCCGGAACTGGATCACCCCGTCGCGCGCCTCGATCTCGAACTCGCGCGGCGCCCAGCCGCTGGCCACCTTGACCATCGCCTCGTCCACCGGCCCGCGGGACGGCGCCAGTTCGGCGGTCGTCTGCCCGAGGTGATGACCCACCAGGTCGGCCGCGAGACCCATCCGGTGGTACGCGGACAGGGCGTTCGGGGAGGCGTACTGGACGATGCCGTCGGCGTCGAGCCGGATCAGCCCGTCACCGACCCGGGGCGAGGCGTCCATCTCCAGCTGCTGGTTGGCGAACGGAAAGGAGCCGGCCGCGATCATCTGCGCGAGGTCGGAGGCGCTCTGCAGATAGGTGAGCTCCAGCCGGCTCGGGGTGCGCACGGTGAGCAGGTTGGTGTTGCGCGCGATCACCCCGAGGACACGCCCCTCACGCCGTACGGGGATGGACTCGACCCGTACCGGAACCTCCTCGCGCCACTCCGGGTCGCCCTCGCGCACGATCCGGCCCTCGTCCAGGGCCGCGTCCAGCATGGGACGGCGTCCGCGCGGTACGAGATGGCCGACCATGTCGTCCTGGTAGGAGGTCGGGCCGGTGTTGGGCCGCATCTGGGCGACGGAGACATAGCGGGTGCCGTCGCGGGTGGGGACCCACAGGACGAGGTCGGCGAAGGAGAGGTCGGAGAGCAGCTGCCACTCCGAGACCAGCAGATGGAGCCACTCGAGATCGGTGTCGTCGAGGGCGGTGTGCTGGCGTACGAGTTCGTTCATGGAGGGCACGTCAGCGAGCGTACCCGGGGGTCGGTGCCGCTCCCGAGAACACCCGCGGGCCGCGGCGCCTGAGAGGGACCCTCAACCCTCCTCGGCACCGCAGCCCGGAGCAACATCGGCCGTGGGGTGTGCGGTCCCGGTCGGCCGAGGGACGAGGAGCCGGGGCAGTCAGGGCAGAGAGCTCCGGTTCCTCGGTTCCGCCTTCCTGTGCGGGGAAGGCAGGCTTGTGTTTCGCCCTGCTACGCATTGTGGACTAGACCACTGTCCCTGTAAATGCGTGGAACGCCGTTCTTTGATGTCGCCCCGCCGTCCGTCCGGACGCGGGCGTCCGCCAGGCAGCCTAACCCGTACGGCCTCCGCACGGGACGGGCCGTCGCGCAATTCGGCCGCGCGGACCCCGCACCCCCTCTGTTAGATTGAGATTGGTCTAAACCACATTGCATCACCCGGACCCGCGGACCCGGGGTCCCGTCCCAGTCGAGTCCTCCTGAAGATCGGCAGGCCCACCGTGGAAGTTGTCATCGTTGCGGACGCCAAGGCGGGCGGCGAGCTCATCGCCGAGTCCATGGCGCGGCTGCTGCGGCGCAAGCCCGACGCCCTACTGGGTGTGGCCACCGGATCGACACCGCTGCCCGTGTACCAGTCGCTGGCCGCACGGATGCGCTCCGGTGCCGTGGACGCCTCGCGGGCCCGGATCGCCCAGCTCGACGAGTACGTCGGACTGCCCGCGGAGCACCCCGAGTCCTACCGCTCGGTGCTGCGGCGCGAGGTGCTGGAGCCCCTCGGGATCGGCATGGACGCCTTCATGGGTCCCGACGGCACCGCCGACGACGTCCAGGGCGCGTGCGAGACGTACGACAGGGAGCTGGCCGAGGCCGGCGGCGTGGATCTCCAGCTGCTCGGGATCGGCACGGACGGGCACATCGGGTTCAACGAGCCGTGCTCCTCCCTCGTCTCCCGTACCCGTATCAAGACGCTGACCGAGCAGACCCGGGTGGACAACGCCCGCTTCTTCGACGGTGACATCGACCAGGTCCCGCACCACGTCATCACCCAGGGCATCGGCACCATCCTGGAGGCCCGTCACCTGGTCCTGCTGGCCACCGGCGAGGGCAAGGCGGACGCGGTCGCCGCGACCGTCGAGGGACCGGTCGCGGCGGTGTGCCCCGCGTCCGCGCTGCAGTTGCACGCGCATGCCACGGTGGTCGTCGACGAGGCCGCCGCCTCCAAGCTGAAGCTCGCCGACTACTTCCGGCACACCTACGCCAACAAGCCGGAGTGGCAGGGGATCTGACCGCCGCCCGTGGTCTGGACCAGCCCCCGCCCCAGGGGTATACAAAGGGGATCACGGAGCGTGCGGGGCACACCCCCGCCCCGAGCCGTGCCACGATGTCAGCCGCGGCCGATGGGATGTCGGCCGCTTCGGCACCCGGAGCCGGGAAGGCAGAGCATGAGCACCGACGTCAGCAGTGCGGAGAACGAGGGCGGGACCACGGTCCGTACCGCGCGCGTGCCTAAGTACTACCGGCTGAAGAAGCATCTGCTCGACATGACGGAGACGGCCCCGCCCGGGACGCCGGTTCCGCCCGAGCGCACCCTGGCGGCGGAGTTCGACACCTCGCGCACCACCGTGCGCCAGGCGCTCCAGGAGCTGGTGGTCGAGGGGCGCCTGGAGCGCATCCAGGGCAAAGGCACCTTCGTGGCCAAGCCCAAGGTCTCCCAGGCGCTCCAGCTCACCTCGTACACCGAGGACATGCGCGCCCAGGGCCTGGAGCCCACCTCGCAGCTGCTGGACCTCGGCTACATCACGGCCGACGACCGGCTCGCCGGGCTGCTCGACATCACGGCCGGCGGACGCGTGCTGCGTATCGAGCGGCTGCGCATGGCCAACGGCGAGCCCATGGCCATCGAGACCACCCATCTGAGCGCGAAGCGCTTCCCCGCGCTGCGGCGCAGCCTGACGAAGTACACGTCGCTCTACACCGCCCTCGCCGAGGTGTACGACGTCCATCTCGCGGAGGCCGAGGAGACCATCGAGACGTCCCTGGCCACCCCGCGCGAGGCCGGTCTGCTCGGCACCGACGTCGGCCTGCCGATGCTGATGCTGTCCCGGCACTCGCGGGACCGCGGCGGACTGCCGGTGGAGTGGGTGCGGTCGGTGTACCGGGGCGACCGGTACAAGTTCGTCGCGCGCCTGAAGCGCCCCCAGGACTGACCCGGACCCGTCTCGCACTCACCTTCGACGTGTCCCGCAAAAGCGGCGAAAACGGGTGGTTGACAAGGTTTTCGTTGCTGTTGCCTCTCGGTTGCGCGGCGCCTGGGTACCGCTGTGCGGACGAGGGGTTACGGCCGGACGGTGCCCTGACCTACATTTCCGCGCACTACCGCCGGTGATCAGTGAGGGGACGGGAACCGTCTGATGTCACAAGCCCCAGAAACCAGAGAAGGGCCGGTGGTGACGCCCACCCGCGTCGTCATCGCCCTCTGTCTCGTCGCACCGTTCGTGGCCATGCTGTGGGTCGGGTCCTACGCGAAGACCGACCCGGTGTTCATCGGCATCCCGTTCTTCTACTGGTACCAGATGCTGTGGGTGCTGCTCTCCACCGTCCTGACGATGACCGCGTACAAGCTGTGGCAGCGTGACCAGCGCGCCCGCTCGGCCTCGAAGGGCGGTGCGTCGCGGTGAACGACGGCGTCAACGGCGTGGCACTCGCCGTCTTCATCTTCTTCTTCCTGCTGGTCACGGCGATGGGCTTCCTGGCCGCGCGCTGGCGCAAGGCCGAGAACGAGCACAGCCTCGACGAGTGGGGCCTGGGCGGCCGGTCGTTCGGCACCTGGGTGACCTGGTTCCTGCTCGGCGGCGACCTGTACACCGCGTACACCTTCGTGGCCGTACCGGCGGCGATCTACGCGGCGGGCGCGGCCGGCTTCTTCGCGGTGCCGTACACGATCCTGGTGTACCCGCTGATCTTCACCTTCCTGCCCCGGCTGTGGTCGGTCTCGCACAAGCACGGCTATGTGACGACGTCCGACTTCGTGCGCGGCCGGTTCGGCTCGAAGGGGCTGTCGCTGGCCGTCGCGGTCACCGGCATCCTGGCGACGATGCCGTACATCGCGCTCCAGCTGGTCGGCATCCAGGCCGTGCTCGACGTGATGGGTGTCGGCGGCGGCGAGAACACCAACTGGTTCGTCAAGGACCTGCCGCTGCTGATCGCCTTCGGTGTGCTGGCGGCGTACACGTACTCGTCGGGGCTGCGGGCCCCCGCGCTGATCGCGTTCGTCAAGGACACGCTGATCTACATCGTCATCGCGGTGGCGATCATCTACATCCCGATCAAGCTGGGCGGCTTCGACGAGATCTTCGCCCGGGCGAGCGAGGCGTACAGCCAGACCAACCCGGCCACGGGTGCGCCGCGCGGCGCGCTGGTACCGGGCGAGGCGGGTCAGTGGACGTACGCCACGCTGGCACTCGGCTCCGCGCTCGCGCTGTTCATGTACCCGCACTCGATCACGGCGACGCTGTCCTCGCGCAGCCGTGAGGTGATCCGCCGCAACACCACGATCCTGCCGCTGTACTCCCTGATGCTGGGTCTGCTGGCGCTGCTCGGCTTCATGGCGATCGCGGCCGGGGTCAAGGTCAGCAACGGCCAGCTGGCGATCCCTCAGCTGTTCGAGGACATGTTCCCGGACTGGTTCGCTGGCGTGGCCTTCGCGGCGATCGGCATCGGCGCGCTGGTGCCGGCGGCGATCATGTCGATCGCGGCGGCGAACCTGTTCACCCGCAACATCTACAAGGACTTCATCAAGCCGGACGCGACGCCGAAGCAGGAGACCCAGGTCTCCAAGATCGTGTCCCTGCTGGTGAAGGTGGGCGCGCTGGTCTTCGTGCTGACCATGGACAAGACGGTCGCGATCAACTTCCAGCTGCTCGGCGGGATCTGGATCCTGCAGACCTTCCCGGCGCTGGTGGGCGGCCTGTTCACCCGCTGGTTCCACCGCTGGGCGCTGATCGGCGGCTGGGCGGTCGGCATGATCTACGGCACCGTCGCCGCGTACGGGGTGGCCTCGCCGACGCAGAAGCACTTCGGCGGATCGTCCAAGGAGATCCCGGGCATCGGCGAGATCGGCTACATCGGTCTCACCGCGTTCGTGCTCAACGTCCTGGTCACGGTCGTCCTGACGTTCGTCTTCCGGGCCGTCAAGGCGCCCGAGGGCGTCGACGAGACCCGGCCGCAGGACTACACGGCGGACGCCGGTGACGCCGGTGTCCAGGTGGAGCTTCCGCCGGCCACGGCGGGCAGTTCGCACTGACGCCGTACGTTTCGGGCAGCGGGCCGCCGGAGGAAATCCGGCGGCCCGTCGCCGTACCCGTCCGGCACACTCGGCTCATGGACATCGTCATCCGGCCGGTGGAGTCCGGCGAGTACGGGGAACTGGCCGAGATCACCGCGCGGGCCTATCTCCTGGACGGGCTGCTCGACTTCGGGGAGGACGACGCGTACCTGGATGAGCTCAGAAACGTGGCGAAGCGGGCGGCGGCCGCCGAGGTGCTCGTCGCCGTGGCGGGCGGGGTGCTGCTGGGCGGGGTGACGTTCGTGCCGGGTCCCGGTCCGATGGCCGGCATGGCGGGGCCGGGCGAGGCGGAGATCCGGATGCTCGCGGTCGCCCACGCGGGCCGGGGGCGGGGTGCCGGGGAGGCCCTGGTGCGTGCCTGCGTCGACCGGGCACGGGCCACCGAGGGGTGCGTACGGGTCGTGCTGTCGACCCAGAGCACCATGCGCGCCGCCCACCGCGTCTACGAACGGCTGGGCTTCACCCGCACCCCGGAGCGCGACTGGAACCCCCTCCCGGAGCTGGACGACATCACCCTGCTCACCTACGAGCTGACACTCTGACACCGTCGCGACACAAGATATGGGGTTGCTGGCGACACCCGGCACAAGATGTATGCTCATGCTCGCTGTCGCCGCAGGGGAATCCGGTGTGAATCCGGAACTGTCCCGCAACGGTGTACCCATGCCCGCGTGGCCATGGGGGTCAGTCCGAGGACCTGCCGACAGTGCGCCCGGCCGTCCGGTCCGGGTGCCTGACGTCCGGGCCTCGCGGAATGGGCCGGTGGACGCGACGCCCTGTGCGTTCGTGTACCGCCCCCTGCGCTCTTCGAGGCCCCGTGCCGAGCGAGGGAGAGCCACACGTGACCATCGCGCCAGCCGATCCGGTTTCAGCGATCGGCGTGACCGAGGAGAGCGACGGCCCCGGTGCCGCGCTGCTGCGGATCCTGACCGAGCTGACCGCCGACCTGCCGGACGCCGACCCCGGACGGGTCGCCGCCGCCGCGCTGCGCGGCCGGTCCGCGGCCGCCGACCTGGCGGAGCTGCGGGAGCTGGCCACCGAGGCCGCGGCCGGGCTGATCTCCGAGGACCCGGCGTACTCCCGGCTCGCCGCCCGGCTGCTCACCCTCGGTATCCGTGCCGAGGCCGCCTCGCAGGGTGTCACGTCGTTCACCGGGTCCGTCGCGACCGGCCACCGCGAGGGTCTGATCGCCGACCGGACCGCCGCGTTCGTCGGGCTGCACGCCGCCCGCCTGGACACGCTGATCGACACGGGCGCCGACGACCGCTTCGGCTACTTCGGCCTGCGCACCCTGCACAGCCGCTATCTGCTGCGGCACCCGGTCACCCGCAAGGTCGTCGAGACGCCCCAGCACTTCCTGCTGCGGGTCGCCGCCGGTCTCGCCGAGGACGACTCCGCGCGGTCGGTGGACGAGGTCGCCGCGCTGTACGCGCTGATGAGCCGCCTGGACTACCTGCCCTCCTCGCCCACCCTGTTCAACTCCGGTACCCGGCACCCCCAGATGTCGTCCTGCTACCTCCTCGACTCCCCGCTGGACGAGCTGGACTCGATCTACGACCGCTACCACCAGGTCGCCCGGCTCTCCAAGCACGCCGGCGGCATCGGCCTGTCGTACTCCCGTATCCGCGCCCGGGGTTCGCTGATCCGCGGCACCAACGGGCACTCCAACGGCATCGTGCCGTTCCTGAAGACGCTCGACGCCTCCGTCGCCGCCGTGAACCAGGGCGGGCGGCGCAAGGGGGCCGCGGCCGTCTACCTGGAGACCTGGCACTCCGACATCGAGGAGTTCCTGGAACTGCGCGACAACACCGGTGAGGACGCCCGCCGTACGCACAATCTGAACCTCGCGCACTGGGTGCCGGACGAGTTCATGCGCCGGGTGAACGCCGACGCGCCCTGGTCGCTGTTCTCCCCGGCGGACGTGCCGGAACTCGTCGACCTGTGGGGCGGGGAGTTCGACGCGGCGTACCGGGCGGCCGAGGCGAAGGGGCTGGCACGGAAGACCCTCCCGGCCCGCGAACTGTACGGCCGTATGATGCGCACCCTCGCGCAGACCGGCAACGGCTGGATGACCTTCAAGGACGCCGCCAACCGCACGGCCAACCAGACGGCGACGCCGGGCCATGTCGTCCACTCCTCCAACCTGTGCACGGAGATCCTCGAGGTCACCGACGACGGGGAGACCGCGGTCTGCAACCTGGGCTCGGTCAACCTCGGTGCCTTCGTGACCGGCGGCGACATCGACTGGGAGCGCCTGGACGAGACCGTCCGCACGGCCGTCACCTTCCTCGACCGGGTGGTGGACATCAACTACTACCCGACCGAGCAGGCGGGCCGCTCCAACGCCCGCTGGCGCCCGGTGGGCCTGGGCGCGATGGGTCTCCAGGACGTCTTCTTCCAGCTGCGGCTGCCGTTCGACTCGCCCGAGGCGAAGGCGCTGTCCACGAGGATCGCCGAGCGGATCATGCTCGCCGCGTACGAGACCTCCGCGGATCTCGCCGAGCGGAGCGGCCCGCTGCCCGCCTGGGAGCAGACCCGTACCGCGCGGGGCGTGCTGCACCCCGACCACTACGACACGGACCTCGTCTGGCCGGAGCGCTGGGCGGCGCTGCGGACGCGGATCGCCGCCGTGGGGATGCGCAACGCGCTGCTCCTGGCGATCGCGCCCACCGCCACCATCGCGTCCATCGCGGGCGTGTACGAGTGCATCGAGCCGCAGGTGTCCAACCTGTTCAAGCGCGAGACGCTGTCCGGGGAGTTCCTCCAGGTCAACTCGTATCTGGTGGACGATCTGAAGCGGCTGGGCGTGTGGGACGCGCGGACGCGTGAGGCGCTGCGCGAGGCCAACGGCTCGGTGCAGGACTTCGCCTGGATCCCCGACGACGTACGGCGGCTGTACCGCACGGCGTGGGAGATCCCGCAGCGCGGTCTGATCGACATGGCCGCCGCCCGCACCCCCTTCCTGGACCAGGCGCAGTCGCTGAACCTGTTCCTGGAGACGCCGACCATCGGCAAGCTCTCCTCGATGTACGCGTACGCGTGGAAGCAGGGCCTGAAGACCACCTACTACCTGCGCTCCCGCCCCGCCACCCGGATCGCCCGCGCGGCGGCCCGGACCACCGTCCCCGTCCCGCAGCAGGCCGGCCCCGACGCGGTCGCCTGCTCCCTGGAAAACCCCGAGTCCTGCGAGGCCTGTCAGTGATGACCACCAAGAACCTGCTCGACCCCGGCTTCGAGCTGACTCTGCGCCCCATGCGCTATCCCGACTTCTACGAGCGCTACCGGGACGCCATCAAGAACACCTGGCACGTGGAGGAGGTCGACCTCCACTCGGACGTGACCGACCTCGCGAAGCTCACCCCCGAGGAGCAGCACCTGATCGGGCGGCTGGTCGCGTTCTTCGCGACGGGCGACTCGATCGTGGCGAACAACCTGGTGCTGACCCTGTACAAGCACATCAACTCCCCCGAGGCGCGGCTGTATCTGTCCCGGCAGCTGTTCGAGGAGGCCGTGCACGTCCAGTTCTATCTGACGCTCCTCGACACCTATCTGCCCGATCCGGACGACCGGGCGGCGGCCTTCGCGGCGGTGGAGAACATCCCGTCCATCCGGGAGAAGGCCGGGTTCTGCTTCAAGTGGATGGACTCGGTGGAGAAGATGGACCGGCTGGAGAGCAGGGCCGACCGGCGCCGCTTCCTGCTGAACCTGATCTGCTTCGCCGCGTGCATCGAGGGCCTGTTCTTCTACGGCGCCTTCGCCTACGTCTACTGGTTCCGCGGCCGGGGTCTGCTGCACGGTCTGGCGACCGGCACCAACTGGGTGTTCCGGGACGAGACGATGCACATGTCGTTCGCCTTCGACGTGGTCGACACCGTGCGCAAGGAGGAGCCGGAGCTGTTCGACGAGGAACTCGGGCAGCAGGTCACCGACATGCTGCGCGAGGCGGTCGAGGCGGAGCTGCAGTTCGCCCGTGACCTGTGCGGGGACGGTCTGCCGGGTATGAACACGGAGTCGATGCGGCAGTACCTGGAGTGCGTCGCCGACCAGCGGCTGGTGCGGCTGGGCTTCGCGCCGGTGTACGGCTCGGAGAACCCGTTCTCGTTCATGGAGCTGCAGGGCGTCCAGGAGCTGACGAACTTCTTCGAGCGGCGCCCGTCCGCGTACCAGGTCGCCGTGGAGGGCACGGTCGACCTGGACGAGGACTTCTAGGGGTTGTGCCGCCCCGCGTCACGCCGCGCGTGCGGTGCGGCACGGGGCGGCGCTCTTCGCCGGGCGCGGGGCCGCCGGCGTGTCGTGGCGTGCGGCCGCGGCGCGGGCGGCCTCGGCCCGTTCGATCTGCCGGTCGATGCGCCGCTCGCGTGCGATGCCGAGCAGGGCGGGCCAGGTCATGAAGACGAACAGGCCGAGAACGGCCACCAGCGTGGTCAGTGCGTGTATCTGCGTCGTTTCCATGACACCACTGTCGCGCCGGATGCTCCTTACGGGGAGTGGCAGGACTGCCGTGCACCCTCGATTTACTGCCAATCACGAGGCACACTGGGGTCATGCTCCAGAACGTGGCCGCCGTCCTCCTCCACGGTGTGAACCCCTTCGAACTCGGTGTCGTCTGCGAGGTGTTCGGCGCCGACCGCAGTGACGACGGGCTGCCCGTGTACGACTTCGCCGTCGCCTCGGCCGACGGTCCCAGCGTGCGCACCAACACCGGATTCTCCCTCCAGGTCGAGCACGACCTGCGGCGGCTGGAGACGGCGGACCTCATCACCGTGCCCGCCGGTTCCTCCTACGTCTCCCGGGAGTTCCCGCCCGAGCTGCTGGACGTCCTGCGGCGGGCGGTGGACCGGGGCGCCCGGGTGCTCAGCGTCTGTTCCGGGGTGTTCGTGCTCGCCGCCGCCGGACTGCTCGAGGGCCGGCGCGCCGCCGTCCACTGGAAGCACGCGGAGGAGCTGACCAGGCGGTACCCCCATCTGACGGTCGAACCGGACGTACTCTACGTCGACGAGGACCCGGTGATCACCTCCGCGGGGACCGCCGCCGGCATCGACGCCTGTCTGCATCTGGTGCGCAAGGAGCAGGGCCCGGACATCGCCAACAGGATCGCCCGGCGCATGGTGGTGCCCCCGCACCGCGACGGCGGGCAGGCCCAGTACATCGAGCGCCCGCTGCCGGAGCCCGGCGGTGACACCGTCTCCGAGGTGCTGGTGTGGATGGAGCGGCACCTCGACGAGGAGACCACCGTCGAACAGCTCGCCGCCCGCGCCCATATGTCGCCGCGTACCTTCGCCCGCCGCTTCCAGCAGGAGACCGGCACCACGCCCTACCGGTGGATCCTGCGCCAGCGGGTGCTGCTGGCGCAGCGGCTGCTGGAGGCCACGGACGAGACGGTGGACGCGATCGCGGGCCGTACCGGTTTCGGCAACGCGGCGGCGCTGCGCCACCACTTCGTACGGGCCGTAGGCACGACTCCGCAGGTCTACCGGCGCACGTTCAGGGGCCCGGAGGCCGCCTGAACGTGTGTGCCGCGCGCCCGGTCAGCGGGGCAGTGCCCGCAGCATCAGCCGGCGCGGCCGGAGCGTGATGCCGATCCGGGGCCGGGGGTCGGAGCCGCCCGCGTGCTCGAAGCGGTGGGCGGAGGCGATCACCGCGGTGAGGAGCGTGAGTTCGGCCATCGAGAAGTGGTCGCTGGGACACTTCCGGTTGCCCACGCTGAACGGGCTCATCGCGTACTTGGGCACGTCCCCCGAGCGTTCCGGAAGCCAGCGGTCGGGGTCGAACTCCTCGTGCCGCTCGTACGACCGGCCGTCGCGCTGGACCGCGTACGGACTGTAGATGAGGTCGGCCCCCTCGGGAATGCGGTATCCGCCGAGTTCCGTGTCCGTCACCGCACGGCGCGTCAATATCCATACGGCCGGATACAGCCGCAGGGTCTCCGTGACGACATTCGCGGTGTACGTCAGCTTGCGCACGTCGTCGAATGCGACCGGGCGGTCACCCACGACGGTTTTCACCTCGTCGCGGATCTTGTCGCCGAGTTCCGGATGCTCGGTGAGAACCAGGAGGAGCGACATGACCGTGGCCCCGACGGTTTCGCTGCCGGGGGTGAGTATGGCGATGACCTGGTCGTGGATCTCCTGTTCCCCGATGGGGGCGCCATTCTCGTCCTTCGCCTCCAGCAAAGCCGTCAGCAAATCGTCCGGTTTTTGACCGCTCGCGCGTCGGTCGGCGACGATCTCGTCGACCAGGACGTGCAAATCGGCCAGCGCCCGGTTGAATTCCCGGTTGGCCGGGATCGGCACCTTATAAAGGGGGCCGAGGGGCACCACCATGCGCTGGTACATGCCGCTGAACAGCGTGGCGAGGTCGGTGCAGATGCGGTCCGCGTGGGCGTCCATGTAGCCGCCGCGCATCAGACAGCGGGCGGCGATCCGGACGGCCACACGGAAGGACTCCACCGTCACGTCCAGGACCTTCCCCGAGCGCCAGCGCTCCACCAGCGCGTACGCCTCCTCCGCCATGATCGGCCCGTACGCGGGGATCGCGTCGAGCTTGAAGGCGGGCTGGATGGTGCGCCGCTGGCGCCGGTGCAGCGGGCCGTTCGCGGTGGCCACGCCCTCCTTTCCGAGGAGGCTCTCCAGGGACTCCCACAGCGGCCCTGCGATGATGTAGTCGGGGCTGAGTGCCACCGCCCCGGTGAGGGCGGGGGTGGTGACGGCGTACACCGTCTTGGGTCCGAGTTCGAGGCGTACGACGTCGCCGTGGTCGCGCAGTCGGCCCAGGAAGGCCAGCGGGTCGCGGACCAGTTTCCAGCCGTGGCCGAGGAGGGGGACCCCGCCGCCGGCCACCGGCGGCTCGCGCAGTGGGGTCTCCTCGGACGGGCCGGGCTTCACGGACTCGACGGTCATGACTCACCTGCCGCTTCGTTGTTGACGTACGGGGGCGTGGACCGGTCGTCCCAGCTGTCCACCCGGTACCGGCCGGACTCGTGGTGGAACCAGTAGACGGAGCTGAACCAGTTCCGCATATTGCCGACGCAGGCGCGTACGGCGGCACTCTTCTCCTTTCCTCCCACCGTGCCGTCGTCGAGGGTGTCGGCGAGACGCAACGCACACTGTTCGGCGTCCAGGAATTCGCTGATGCATTCCTCGACGCGACGCCTCACTTCGGCGATCGCCTCTTCGAGGGTCAGTTTCTCGTGGGTGATGAGACTGATGCCGAGATTGTGCACCTCACTGCCCGCCAATTCTTTCGGCAGTGAACACAGGTCGTTGTACCAGGCGGCGAATTCCTGACTGAACAGTGCCGCCTTCCGATAGGCGTGGTTCCGCCGGATCGCGTCCGGGAGTTCACTTCCCGCGCTCGGCTCCAGGAGATCGGTCCAGATCCAGTGCGCGAAGGTGAGCCGGCGTAGTTCCAGATATTCCTCTACGGTGGGGACGATCCCCTCCGCACGGTTGTGGAATTCACGGTCGTACGCCTCGATCACCTCGTGGAAATGCCGGGCGAACCGGGCGTTCCAGCTGCCCGGCAGGAAGGCGTAGAGCCGCTGCACGCTGTCCGCGAGGCCCGCCACCACCGGATCCTTGTGCCCTCTGTGGTCACCGGGGCTGTCGAGGGCCCTGTGCAGCCGCTCCCTGAGCCGTGACCAGGCGGCGGGCCGGTCGTGCACGATGTCGCGGTCGTGCCGGTCGTCCCAGACGAAGAACCAGGCGCTGTAGTCCGCGATCGCCTGCAGGACGTCCTCGGGGGCGCCTATGTAGTACCCCGCCATAAGGTCGGTGTAGCACAGGCCGTCGGCATATTCCTCCACCTTGTCCGGCGGCATCAGCCGCATTTCGAGCAGCCACGCCCTGGTCCTCTCCTGGAGCTTCGGCCAATACGGGTGGAGTTGCCGGGGAAACGCCGTCTCGATCACCGGAAGAGACAGCGCCGGTGGAACTGCGATGGTGGTCGGTGTCGATGTGGTGCCGTGTGACAAAGCATGCACGAACAATCCCCTCTCGCCGCCAGTCGGCGTGCTCCCACCCCCGTGCCGGGCGCACGCCGTGCGTATCCCACACCTCCATTCAGCACCACAACTGACCGCTAGGGGAACGGATTTGCTTCTTTCACTACCATTGGGGCCCACAGACGAACGGCGTCCGATCGAAGAAGTACTCGATCGAACGCCGTTCGTTGAGGAGACGCGGGGCTCCGGGAAGCCCGTCAGCCGTTGGCGACCACGGGGTACCGCGGCTCGTTCTCGGCCATCTGCCGCAGCGCGTCCTTGCGTTCACGCTTGGACAGCCGGTCGATGTAGAGGTAGCCGTACAGATGGTCGGTCTCGTGCTGCAAACACCGTGCGAAATAGCCCGTGCCGCGTACCCGGACGGGGTTGCCCCGCTCGTCCTGCCCGGTCACCTCGGCGTAGTCGGGGCGGGCCAGCGGCATGTAGGCGGTGGGCACGGACAGGCAGCCCTCGTTGCTGTCGTCCAGCCGGCGCTGCTCGGCGGGCAGTTCGACCAGCTTGGGGTTGCAGATCACACCGACGTGCCGGACGCCGTCGTCGTCGGGGCAGTCGTAGACGAAGACCTTCTTGCCCACGCCGATCTGGTTGGCGGCCAGGCCCACGCCCTCGGCGGTGCGCTGGCTCGTGAACATGTCGGCCACCAGCTGCTGGAACTCGTCGCCGAAGTCCGTGACGTCCTCGCACTCCTGGTGCAGCACGGGGTTGCCGACCACGGTGATCGGGCGCGAGGTGCCGCGCTCCCGCCACGCAGCCTCGCGCTCCTCGCAGTCCTCCGTGTCGATGACATACCCCTCGCCGTCGACGGGGAGCACCCCCGCGTGCTGCTGATCGGTGTCCTGCTGAGCCATGACCGACGTACGCCTTCCTGAGTAGGACCGGGGTTGTGATCTGACAAGGGTACGGGGAACCGTGCCCCGGAAGGGGCGCGGGACTCCACGGTCTCAGCACACCTCTTCGAGGTCCCGCCAGTCGCGGGACTCCGGGCTGTCCGCGACCCATCCGTCCAGCAGCCCCCGGACGAGGGAGGCGGGCGCGGCGACGCCGCATTCGCGTTCCGGTACCCACGACTGCCCGTCCGTACGATGCCCCAGCGGCCCCGGATGCCCGGGCTCACTGTGATCGTGCGGATCCAGATGCTCGCCCTCCCCCTCGTCCGACGGCATCCGGGACTCCGAGCACATCCGGCACAGCAGCCGTACGGACGACGACCAGTCCTCGGCCGCGAAGCCGGCGTCGGAGGCCAGCTGCTCCAGCGCGTCCCGGTCGGCCTCGGTCGCGGCCTCCAGGAGCACCACCCAGGTCGGCACCGGCGAGGGCGCCCACAACTCGATCTCGTCGAACACCGGGTAGGTGTGTCCGGCGGCGGTGCTCCGCTCGCCGTGCGGCACACCGTCGTGCAGGACGACCTCGCCCCAGCGGCGCCCGGAGGACGGCAGCGGAATGGACAGCACCTCGATCCGGGCGGGGTCGAGCCGCCGCCCCCACACCACCTCGGCCTCCCCCTCCGGGGAGAGCCGTACGGCCGCGCTGCCCAGGTCCATGCCGAGGGGCTCGCCGGAGTCGGTGGGCGGGCCGGGCACCTTGAGTCCGTAGGCCTGCCAGGCCCGCCGGGCCAGCGGCCAGTCCTGGAGGGCGGTGGCGGAGATGCCGACGTTCCACCAGTCGGGAGCCCCGGTGTCACGGTCGAGCAGGGCGACGGCGCGCAGTCCGGCCGCGCGCGCCTGCTCCCAGTCGTGCCGGAACTTGTGCAGCAGCGCCAGGTTGAACCAGGACTCCGACAGCCAGGGTTCCAGATCGGCGGCACGTGTCAGGAGCGCGCCCGCGTCCTCGTACCGGCCGTCGCCGATGAGCGTGAACGCGCGGTCCGTGGCCTGCCGCCAGGAGGCGGAGGGCCGGTGCCGTCCCTTGCCGAAGATCCTCACGATTCCCGCCTGCCGGTTCCGTCGGTGGGCTGGCTGTATCTGTCCGCGCCCCCGGACTCCCTCTCCTTCGCATCCAACCACGTACGGCCACAAGGGCGCTCATTACCCATGGGTTACCCAGCCCCGGCCGGGGTCAGACAGTCCCGTACGTGGTCCTCGCCACGCTCGGCCCTGGTGTTCACGCGTCCCCTCCGTGTTCCGTGACAACACCCGGGCCAGTGCCTCCACCACCTCCGGCGCGTACGCGCCGGAGGTGCCCAGGCGCAGTTCCTCCAGCGCGCTGAGCGGCCCGCCGGGCCCTCCTTCCCGCGACTTCTCCTCGTACGCGTTGACCACCCGGACGATCCGCGCGGCGAGCGGCTGCTCCCGGTGCGGGTCGGCCTGCCGTTCGACGATGGCGGCCACGCGCGGGTCCACGCCGGTCTGGCGTACGACGGCGCCGCCGAGGAGGGCGATCCGCCGCTGCTCCTCGGCGGGCAGGCCGGCGGTGGCGCCCGCGGGGACCGGGTCGACGAGGCTGAGCTGGCCGATGTCGTGCATCAGGGCGGCGTACTCCAGCACGGTCAGTTCGGGTTCGCTCAGCCCGAGGTCCCGGCCCACCGCCTGGCCGAGTGCGGCGACCCGGCGGGCGTGTCCGGCCGGGGTGCAGCCGGCGATCTCGGTGGCCCGCGCGAGGGAGGTGATGGTCTGCCGGTAGGTGGCGCGCACGGCGGCGTACCGCCGGTAGGACAGCTGGGCGAGCAGCAGCGGTACGGAGAAGACGGGCAGTGCCCACAGCCCTACGACCGCGACGCCGAGCGCCATCACCGCGCCCGTGGCGATGACGGCGGCCCCGATGCCGGGCAGGGCCCGCAGTTCGTCCCGCAGGGTCGGCAGGAAGGGCCATCCGGTGCGGGAGTGGGCGAGCGCGGCGGCGAGGACGGCGTCGCACAGGGCGGTGAGGGACAGCAGGGCGAGCAGCAGTACCGCGTGGGCGGGGCCGCCCCAGCCGTCGATGGTGCCCCGGTTGTACAGCGGCTGGAAGCACAGGGCGACGAACCCGACGCTCAGCACCCTGCGCGCCGACGGGTCGAGGGCGGGGCCGTCCCCGCGTCCGACGTACGGCACGCTGCCGAGCAGGGAGGCCGCGAGCACCACGGTGACGACCTGGGCCGCGCCGTGATGGGTGGGCCGCCCCGCGATCTCGCCGAGCAGCGCGTACGACAGTGAGCCGGCGGCGGCGAGCGGCGCGGCCTCCCGGATGCCGGTCCCGGTGCGCCGGCTGAGCTCGCCCACGGCGATGAGCACCCCGAAGGCGAGCGCGGCACCGCGCCCCTCGACTCCGTCGTACAGGGTCGCGCCGAGGGAGCCGACGGCGAGGACGGCGGCGCACACGTGCACGACGGTATGGAGCCGCGGCCTCATCGCCGGGCCCCGGGTGCGGCGGGCCCGGGCACGGAGGGCGTACCGCCGTCGGCCGGCCGCATGTCACCGTCGGCGCATCGGGTGCCGCCCGTGGTGGACCGTGTGCCTCCACCGGTCCACCCTGCGCCGTCGGCCGGGCCGGTGCCGCCCGCGGCGGTCGGGGGGTCGTCGGCGGTCACCGCCGGGTGCCAGCCGGAGTCGGTGACCGCCCGGACCAGTGCGGCCACCATCCGGGGGTCGAAGTGGGCGCCCGCGCAACGGCGCAGTTCGTCGAGTGCCACCTGCACGGGCCGGGCCCTGCTGTACGAGCGGTTGGAGGTCATCGCGTCGAAGGCGTCGGCGACGGCGACCACCCGTGCGGACTCCGGGATCTGACCGCCCGCCAGCCCGTAGGGGTAGCCGCTGCCGTCCAGCCGTTCGTGGTGGTGGAGTACCGCCGCGCGGGCCTCGCCGAGGAAGGAGATACCCCGCACCATCTCGTGCCCGTACTCGGGGTGCAGTTCGATCACCCGGCGCTCCTCGGGGGTCAGCGGGCCGTTCTTGGTGAGCAGCCGGGTGGGCACGCCGAGCTTGCCGACGTCGTGCAGGATGCCCGCGAAGCGGAGCAGTTCGACACGTTCGTCGTCCATGCCGAGCTCACGCGCGATCATCATGGACGCCCGTCCGACGCGTTCGCTGTGCCCGCGCGTGTAGCCGTCCTTGATGTCGACGGCCTGGACGAGGGCGCGGATCGTGGCCTGGTGGGCGGCCCGTTCCCGGTGGTACTGGGCGAACGCCCACCACGAGACGCCCATCGGCAGCAGCACGAGCAGCGCGGCGACGGGGCCGTAGGTGCTGCGCCACAGCAACGCCATCATGAGCCCGGCGAGGCCGTGCACGGTGAGGGGTGCCAGCGAGCCGAGAAACAGCCGCCACCAGGCGGCCGGCGCCGAAAGGCGCCTCCCGCGCGGGAGGGCGCCGGAGGTGAGGGCCAGGATGCCTCCCTCGAGCAGGGTGAGCACCAGGCAGAAGACCAGCACCGCCGCCCCGGCCGTGCCGAGCGCGCCCGGCACCGCGCAGTCCGCCACCGCGTCCCGGCCGCCGACGGCCAGATGGACGCGGCTCGCGGCCCATACGGCGAGCACCAGCCGTCCGGCCCGCCAGAGTCTGCGCGCCAGATACGGCCGTTGTTCCACGGGAAGCAGCAGCGCGCCGGGGAGCGCGATCAGCGCCGCGGCGGACGGTGGCAGCAGGAACGCCGCGGCGAGCAGGACGGGGTGGAAGATGCCGCCCGGGTGCGGGGCGGCGACCGTACGCGACCGGGCGAGGCGCTCGCAGCCGGCGTACAGCGCGGCGAGCAGGGCGACCGCCCACCACGAGATGTGGACACTGTCCGGCAGTGACACGGGGGCAGCGGGGATCAGGGGCAGCAGACAGAGCAGGGCCGCGACGGTGACGCAGACGACGTACGCGCGGGCCCGTGCCGGTAACGCCTCCATGGAGTCCCCTCCCCCGACCGTGCCCGCCGGCACTCGACCCCGCCACCATGCCTGGCTCCGGAGCCTAGGACGGCAAGGGGTGCCTCCACGGGCCGATAACCCGCGGATTAGCACGTTCGAGTGACATGGGGGCCGGGGGACGGCCCGGTGTCAGGACTCCTGGGGGGTCGCCGGGGAGGCGGCGACGTCCTGGTCGGGGACGGTCTGGCCGGAGCGAATCAGATCGATCCGCCCCATCACCTTGGAGCGGAGATCGCCCGGCACGTCGTCCTGCCCGCAGCAGCGTTTGACGAGCTTCTTCACGGCCTGCTCGAGCCCGTACTTCTCCAGGCAGGGCGAGCATTCCTCGAAGTGGTGCTCGAACTTCACACAGTCGGAATCCGGCATCTCACGGTCGAGGAACTCGTAGAGATGATCGAGGATTTCGCTGCAATCCGTCTCGTGCGGCTCTCCGCAGCTCATGACCCCGAGCCTTTCGCTTCGTTCGACTCTCCGGCGCCGGCCGGGACCAGTCCGCGCTCACGCGCGTAGTCCTCCAGCATGCCGCGCAGCTGACGGCGACCGCGGTGCAGCCGGGACATCACCGTACCGATGGGTGTCCCCATGATGTCCGCGATCTCCTTGTAGGCAAAGCCCTCTACATCGGCGAGATACACCGCGATGCGGAACTCCTCGGGAATCGCCTGCAGCGCTTCCTTGACGTCCGAGTCGGGCAGGTGGTCCAGCGCCTGCGACTCCGCGGAGCGCAGACCCGTGGACATGTGCGACTCGGCGCGCGCGAGCTGCCAGTCCTCGATCTCCTCGGCCGCGCTGCGCTGGGGTTCGCGCTGCTTCTTGCGGTACGAGTTGATGAAGGTGTTGGTGAGGATCCGGTACAGCCACGCCTTGAGGTTGGTGCCCTCACGGAACTGGTGGAAGGACGCGTACGCCTTGGCGTACGTCTCCTGGACCAGGTCCTCCGCGTCGGCCGGGTTGCGCGTCATGCGCAGGGCGGCCGAGTACATCTGGTCGAGGAACTCGAGCGCGTCCCGCTCGAAGCGCGCGCTGCGCTCCGTGGTCGACTCCGCGCCCGTGCTGCCCTGGCCCTCGGGCTGCTCCGCCTGGCCGTGTTCGGTCCCTGCGTCGGTACCGGGAACCTGACCCACCTCCTCCAGAGTTTTGATGAGACCGAGACCGGTCTCACCCGAATCGGAGGATAGACGACGATCCGGTCCGCCCGCCGCCCGAACAGGGACGGTCTTGGCCGCGTGCAGCACCGTCCAGTCCAAGGTGGCGCGGGCACTGCGACTCGGGCAGAAGGTCGAACCCATGCGGCGGACTTCCTCTCCTACGACGGTGATGCCGTTGACCGGCACATACGTCCGCCACAACAGCGGGAGCCGGTCCGGCATTCCCGGCGCCTCAGCCGAGTGGGCCGGCCCACCCCACGACCGCGTCCGTGACCAGCGCCACGGCCTCGTCCTGGGTGAGGCCGGCCCGTCTGGGGACGGCGAGGCCGTGGTCCGCGTGGGGCACCTCGACCAGTTCGTAGGGCCCCTCGGGGAATTCCCGCGGCCTGCCGAAGGGGTCGTTGCCGCCCTGGACGACGAGCGTGGGCACGCCGGCGCCGAGCAGTTCGCCCGCGCGGGACTTCTCCGGCCTGCCCGGCGGGTGCAGGGGGAAGCTGAGGGCGAGGACGGCACGGGCGCCGAGTTCCGTGGCGGTGCGGCAGGCGACGCGGGCACCGGCGCTGCGTCCTCCCGCGATCACCGGGAGGCCCGGCTTCGCCAGTGCCGGCCACACGCCCCGCCAGCCGACGTCGAGGGTCCTGGGCGCGGGGGCCACCTTCCTGCCGGCCACCCGCCAGGGCTGTTCGACCAGCGCGACGGTGACTCCGTGGGCGGGCAGCGTGGCGGCGAGCGCCCTCAGGTCCCGGGCGTCGATGCCGCCGCCCGCGCCGTGGCTCACCGCGAGGACGAGCCGGGCCCGGCCGGGTGCGCGGTGCCAGGTGACACGGGCGGGGCCCGCGTCCGTCTCGACGGTCTCGGTGGCGGCTGTCACGGCCGGGGTGTCGGGGGTCACGTCAGAAGAGTGTGCCCTCTTCGGGCCCTTCCAGCTCCTTCAGCAGCTCCGGTCCGTTGTTGCGGACGTTGCTGACGGCCGTGGCGACCGGGTAGGCGCGCATCAGGCCGGTGGGCGGCGGGGCGAGCAGTTCGCGCAGCTCGTCGACGTCGGTGCGGGCGGGGTCCAGCCAGGCGTCCCAGCGGTCCGGGGTGAGCATCAGCGGCATCCGCGGGTGGATCTCGGCGAGGGCGTGCGGGCCGTCCGCCGGGGACACGGCGAGGGGGCCGGTCTCGGCCTCGGTGGTGATGACGGAGCAGGTCACCCACCAGGCGCGGGGGTGGTCGTCCGGCAGCGTCTTGTCCCGCCAGAACTCGTACAGTCCCGCCATCGCGAACACCGAGCCGTCGGCGGGCGTGACGAAGTACGGCTGCTTGCGGGGCCGCTTCTTCTTCCCCTCGACCTCCAGGTCCCGCTCCTGCTGCCCGGTGACCCACTCGTAGTAGCCGTCGGCGGGCAGGATGCAGCGCCGGGAGGAGAAGGCACGGCGGTACGACGGCTTCTCGTGGACGGTCTCCGCGCGGGCGTTGATCATCCGGGCGGCGCCCTCGGGGGTCTTGGACCAGGAGGGGACCAGGCCCCACTTCAGCTTCCGCAGCTGCCGAACCGGACGCGGTTCCGTCACGTCTTTGAGGGCACGGTCGAGTACGGCGAAGACCTCCTTGGTCGGCGCCACGTTGTAGTCGGGCTCCAGGGTCTCCTCCGGCTCCCACTTCTCGATCTCAAAGATTCCCGCGAGATCCTCGGGCCTTCGACTCGCCGCATACCGTCCGCACATACGTGCAACACTGCCAGACTCCGTACGCGCAGAGGGAGCACCCGCACACAGATGGAAAGCATGGCCAGTACCGCGTCCGCCTCACTCGCCTCCCTCTGGGACGAGGTCTCCGGCACCCAGCCCGACCCGGACATGTGGGTGGTCGTCGCCACCCTGGTCGCCGCGGCCGCCGTCGTCGTACCGCAGGGGCCCTGGCGGCTGTCCCGGAACGCGATCACGATCGCCCACGAGGGCGGGCACGGACTGGTGGCGCTGCTCACCGGGCGCACGCTGACGGGGATACGTCTGCACTCCGACACCAGCGGCCTGACCGTCAGCCGCGGCAAACCGCACGGCATCGGCATGATCCTCACGGCCGCGTCCGGCTACACCGCTCCCCCGCTGCTGGGTCTGGGCGGCGCCGCGCTGCTCGGCGCCGGGCGCATCACCCTGCTGCTGTGGCTGGCGACGGGGCTGCTGGTGGCGATGCTGGTGATGATCCGCAACGCGTACGGGGCGATGTCGGTGCTGGTCACGGGCGCCACGTTCGTCCTGGTGTCCTGGCTGACCGGCCCCCAGGTGCAGGCGGCGTTCGCGTACGCCGTGGTGTGGTTCCTGCTGCTCGGCGGCGTACGCCCGGCCTTCGAACTCCAGGCCAAACGCTCCAGCGGCGGCGCCGGCGACTCGGACGCGGACCAGCTCTCCCGCCTGACCCACGTCCCACCGGGCCTGTGGCTGTTCCTGTTCCACGCGGTGTCGCTGTGCTCGCTGCTGGGTGGCGGCAGGTGGCTCCTGGGCCTGTAGCGGTCCACGACGCCCTTGTCTGTTCGTCGCACGTCGTGTCCCCGTGCTCGGCTCACGGGGCCGCAGGGGGTACACGGACTCTGTCAACGAGGGCAGCCCTCCAGGGTCGCTGGGCTGTGTCGCTGTGCGGCTCCGCCGCGCGGGCGCGACCAGCCACGACGAACCCGCGGCCGACAAGCGGGGCCCGCACACCCCCCTCCTTATAGAGTGGGCCCCATGGCCCGAAACCCCGCAGACACCGCCCTCTGGCCCGCCCCGCACGCGAGCGGAGCCGTCGATGCGACGGTCCACGTGCCCGGGTCGAAGTCCGTCACCAACCGCGCTCTCGTCCTCGCCGCGCTCGCCTCCGAGCCGGGCTGGCTGCGCCGCCCGCTGCGCTCGCGCGACACGCTGCTGATGGCCGGCGCACTGCGTGCGATGGGTGTGGAGATCGAGGAGGGCGTGGGCCCCGACGGCACCGGCGAGGCCTGGCGGGTGCTCCCCACGGGCCTGCGTGGCCAGGCCACCGTCGACGTCGGCAACGCCGGCACGGTGATGCGGTTCCTGCCCCCGGTCGCCACGCTGGCCGACGGCCCCGTCCGCTTCGACGGTGACCCGCGGTCGTACGAGCGTCCCCTGAACGGCGTCATCGACGCGCTGCGGGACCTGGGTGCCCGGATCGACGACGAGGACCGCGGCGCGCTGCCGATGACGGTGCACGGCGGCGGCGCCCTGGACGGCGGCACCGTGGAGGTCGACGCGTCGTCGTCCTCCCAGTTCGTCAGCGCCCTGCTGCTGTCCGCGCCGCGCTTCAACCAGGGCGTCGAGGTACGGCACACGGGCACGACGCTGCCGTCGCTGCCGCACATCCGGATGACCGTCGACATGCTCCGCGCGGTGGGCGCCCAGGTGGACACACCCGAGTCGGGCGGCGAGCCGAACGTCTGGCGGGTCACGCCGGGCGCCCTGCTGGGCCGGGACCTGACCATCGAGCCGGATCTGTCGAACGCCCAGCCGTTCCTGGCCGCGGCGCTGGTGACCGGCGGCAAGGTCGTGATCCCGGACTGGCCGGCCCGTACGACCCAGCCCGGTGACCGGTTGCGGGAGATCTTCACCGAGATGGGCGGCTCCTGCGAGCTGACCGAGTTCGGTCTGGTGTTCACCGGCTCCGGCTCGGTCCACGGCGTCGACGTGGACCTCGGCGAGGTCGGCGAGCTGACGCCCGGCATCGCGGCCGTGGCGGCGCTCGCGGACTCCCCGTCCACCCTGCGCGGCGTGGCCCATCTGCGGCTGCACGAGACGGACCGGCTGGCCGCGCTGACCAAGGAGATCAACGAGCTCGGCGGCGACGTCACCGAGACCGCCGACGGTCTGCACATCCGCCCGCGCCGGCTGCACGGCGGGGTGTTCCACACCTACGAGGACCACCGGATGGCCACCGCGGGCGCGCTCCTCGGCCTCGCGGTCGAGGGCGTGCAGATCGAGAACGTGGCGACGACGGCGAAGACCCTGCCGGACTTCCCCGACCTGTGGACCGGGATGCTCGGGGCATAGGGGTTCACCATGCGCCGCTACGGCAAGCACACCGACGAGGACGACATCCGCTCCCGCCCCAACCGCAAGGGCAACCGGCCGCGCACCCACATCCGGCCCAAGCACGAGGACGCCGCCGAGGGCCTGGTCCTCACCGTCGACCGGGGCCGGCTGACCTGCCTCGTCGACGACCGGACCGTGATGGCGATGAAGGCCCGTGAGCTGGGCCGCAAGGCGGCGGTGGTCGGTGACCGGGTGGCGATCGTGGGCGACCTGTCCGGGAAGAAGGACACGCTCGCGCGGATCGTGCGGATCGGGGAGCGCGCGTCGGTCCTGCGCCGTACCGCGGACGACGACGACCCCTACGAGCGGATCGTCGTCGCCAACGCCGACCAGCTCGCCGTCGTCACCGCCCTCGCCGATCCCGAACCCCGTCCGCGGCTGATCGACCGCTGTCTGGTCGCGGCGTACGACGGCGGCCTCGAACCGCTGCTGGTGCTGACCAAGTCGGACCTCGCGCCACCGGACAAGATGCTGGAGCTGTACGGCGACCTCGACATCCCGTACGTCGTGACCAGCCGTGCCGAGCTGGAGAGCGGCGAGGCGGCGGACCGGGTGCGGGAGCAGCTGGACGGCCGGATCACGGCGTTCGTGGGGCACTCCGGGGTCGGCAAGACGACACTGGTCAACGCGCTGGTGCCGGAGGAACGACGCCGTACGACCGGCCATGTCAACGCGGTGACGGGCCGGGGCCGGCACACCACGACGTCGGCGCTGGCGCTGCCCCTCGCGGGGGCGGAGGGCTGGGTGATCGACACCCCGGGGGTGCGGTCGTTCGGGCTCGCCCATGTCGATCCGTCCCGGGTGATCCACGCCTTTCCCGATCTGGAGCCGGGCACGGAAGGCTGTCCGCGCGCGTGCAGTCACGACGAGCCGGACTGCGCGCTGGACGCGTGGGTGGCCGAAGGCCACGCGGACCAGGCGCGGCTGTACTCGCTGCGGCGACTGCTGGCGACGCGGGAGCGCACGGAGGGCGACTGACCTTCGGGTTGTTTGTCATGGCCCGCGGACGGTAAGTGCATAATCGCACCGAGCCGGACCCGAACGTGGCGAAGCGGTCACCGAACTGGGCGATGCGGGAGGACGACACATGGCGTGGCTGCTGGTCGTGGTGGCCGGGGTTCTCGAGACCGGTTTCGCCGTGTGTCTGAAGCTGTCGCACGGCTTCACCCGGCTGTGGCCGACCGTTGCGTTCTGCGCGTTCGCGCTGGGCAGCTTCGGGCTGCTGACCATGTCGCTGAAGAAGCTCGACGTGGGGCCCGCGTACGCGGTGTGGACCGGTATCGGCGCGGCGGGGACGGCGATCTACGGGATGGTGTTCCTCGGGGACCTGGTGTCGACGCTGAAGATCGTGTCGATCACGTTCGTGATCGTCGGCGTGGTCGGACTGCAACTGTCGGGGTCCGCGCACTGAGGGAGTGCTACGGGACGGCGGTGTGCCGGTGCAGGGCGCCGCGCACCAGGTCGGTGACGCCGTCGCCGGGCGGGGGCGCGGCGACGCAGGACAGGGCGAGGCGGACCACGAGTTCACAGGACCGGGCCAGTTCGGCGGTCGCCTGCCCGGGGATGCCGGTGCCTGCCAGGACGGTGACGGCACGGTCCCGGACGAGGGCGACGAAGTCGGCGGGTGAGGGCAGCGGGCCGTCGGCGCGGCGCTGTGCCGGCACGGCGGAGCCCGACACCACGGCCGCGAGACCGGGGGCGGGCAGGTGCTCGCTCCAGAAGCCGGTGAGCAGGGCGCGCACCAGGGCGTTGCCGCGGGCGCTGGCGGTGATCCACTCGGCGGCCGCGGTCAGCCGCTCACGCGGGTCGGAGTGACTCGTGAGGGCGCGGTCGACGCCGGCGAGATAGCCGTCGGCCTCCCGGCGTACGAGGGCCCGGGCGAGCCCGTCCTTGCTGCCGAACTCGTTGTACAGCGTCTGGCGGGAGACACCGGCCGCGGCGGCCACGTCCACCATCCGCACCGCGGCCCACGGGCGGCGTGCCAGTGCCGTGCAGGCGGCGTCCAGCAGAGATTCCCTCGCTGCAGGCATCTTCGCCTCCCTCGGGGCGAGCGGCCGACCCTGCGGTTAGATTTGACGCGCCGCCGGGCACTGTCAAGGGTTCTCGGGCCCCGCCCCCGCTGGCCCCGCACCGACCTCGGCAGATACCGTTCGTCACATGCCCGACTACCTCGACGACCTGCGTCTCGCCCATGTCCTCGCGGACGCCGCCGACGCCGCGACGATGGAACGGTTCAAGGCTCTCGACCTCAAGGTGGAGACCAAACCGGACATGACGCCGGTGAGTGAGGCGGACAAGGCCGCCGAGGAGCTGATCCGCAATCATCTCAAGCGTGCCCGCCCGAGGGACGCGGTCCTGGGCGAGGAGTACGGCGTCGAGGGCACGGGGCCGCGGCGCTGGGTGATCGACCCGATCGACGGCACCAAGAACTATGTGCGGGGCGTCCCCGTGTGGGCGACGCTGATCTCCCTCATGGAGGCCGGTGAGGGCGGCTTCCAGCCGGTCGTCGGCGTGGTCTCGGCGCCCGCCCTCAGCCGCCGCTGGTGGGCCGCGCGGGGACACGGCGCCTTCGCCGGCCGCAGTCTGTCCTCGGCCTCCCGGCTGCACGTCTCGCGCGTCTCCAAGCTGTCCGACGCCTCCTTCACGTACTCCTCGCTCAGCGGCTGGGAGGAGCAGGGGCGTCTCGACGGCTTCCTCGACCTCACGCGCGAGGTGTGGCGCACCCGCGCGTACGGCGACTTCTGGCCGTACATGATGGTCGCCGAGGGGTCGGCCGACATGTGCGCCGAGCCCGAACTGTCGCTGTGGGACATGGCGGCCACCGCGATCGTCGTCACGGAGGCCGGGGGCGCCTTCACCGGGCTCGACGGCCGTCCCGGACCGCACAGCGGCAACGCGGCGGCGTCGAACGGGCTGCTGCACGACGAGCTGCTGGGGTACCTGAACCAGCGTTACTGAGCGGCACGGGGTGAGCGTGCGCGCCCCCGATCGGCCGCACGCGCCCCCTTGTTGACCCCCGCTTTGCCTGCCACTCTGGGAGTCCCCCCACTTGTGAATTTGTGAAACCGTGAACGAGCGGGCTTCCGCGCCCGTGACCACGCGGTTTCCGGTAGGAGGTGGCTCCATCCATGCTCGTCCGTGACGCCATGAGCACCGTGGTCCTCACCATCGGCCCCGCCCACTCTCTCCGCCAGGCCGCCGCCCTCATGTCCACCCGCCGGGTGGGCGCGGCCGTGGTCCTCGATCCCGACGGGACCGGCATCGGCATCCTCACCGAACGGGACGTCCTCAACTCCCTGGGGCTCGGCCAGGACCCCGACGCCGAGCGCGCCCACGCCCACACCACCACCGACGTCGTGTTCGCCGCCCCGTCCTGGACCCTGGAGGAGGCCGCCGCGGCCATGACCCACGGCGGTTTCCGCCATCTGATCGTCCTGGACCGGGGCGAGCCCGCGGGCATCGTCTCGGTCCGCGACATCATCCGCTGCTGGGCGCCCCAGCGGGCCCAGCAGGTACCGGCCTGACGCGAAACGGGCCGGACCCCCCAGGGGGTCCGGCCCGTTCACCGGCAAGCGGTCCAGCGCTGGGGTCAGCCTCGCAGAGCCTGGACGGCGGCCTCCAGCCGCTTGCCGAAGTCCTCGTCCGCCTGACGGAAGTTGTTGATCGCGCGGGCGGCGATCTCCTCACGCGTGACCCCGGAGATGGCGCCCGCCAGGTTGTTCACCAGGCGCTCCTTCTCCTCCTCCGTCATCAGCCGGTAGAGGTTGCCGGCCTGCACGAAGTCGTTGTCCTCGGCGTGCACGGGAGTGACCGTCTCGCCGGTGACCCCGGTGACCGCGACGGGCTGCCACGGCGAACGGTCCGTCTGGAACGGGCCGCCGAAGCTGTTCGGTTCGTAGTTCTTCGCGCCCTTGTGGCGGCCGTCGTACAGGTAGCCGTCACGGGAGTGGGTGCGCGCCTCGGTGGCGTGCGGGCGGTTCACCGGCAGGTGGTCGGCGTTGATGCCGACGCGGTAGCGGTGGGCGTCGCCGTACGCGAAGAGGCGGCCCTGGAGCATCTTGTCCGGGGAGGGACCGATGCCCGGCACGAAGTGGGCGGGGCTGAAGATGGACTGCTCGACCTCGGCGAAGATGTTCTCCGGGTTGCGGTTGAGCTCCAGCTTGCCGAACTCGATCAGCGGGTAGTCCGCGTGCGGCCAGACCTTGGTCAGGTCGAACGGGTTGAACCGGTACGTCGCCGCCTCGGCCGCCGGCATCACCTGGACGGAGACGGTCCAGGACGGGAAGTCGCCGCGCTCGATGGCCTCGCGCAGGTCCCGCTGGTGGGAGTCGGGGTCCTTGCCCGCGAGGACCTCGGCCTCCTCGGCGGTCAGGGTCTTGATGCCCTGGTCCGTCTTGAAGTGGTACTTGACCCAGAAGGCCTCGCCCGCCTCGTTGTTCCACTGGTAGGTGTGCGAGCCGAAACCGTCCATGTGGCGGTACGACGCCGGAATGCCGCGGTCGCCGAACAGCCAGGTCACCTGGTGCGTGGACTCGGGCGACAGACCCCAGAAGTCGAAGACGTTGTCCGCCTCCTGCGAGCCGGTGTACGGGTCGCGCTTCTGGGTGTGGATGAAGTCGGGGAACTTGATGGCGTCCCGGATGAAGAACACCGGGGTGTTGTTGCCGACGAGGTCGTAGTTGCCCTCCTCGGTGTAGAACTTCAGCGCGAAACCGCGCGGGTCGCGCACGGCGTCCGGGGCTCCCAGGTTGCCGGCCACCGTCGAGAAGCGCAGGAAGGTCTCCGTCTGCTTGCCGACCTCGGAGAGGAACTTGGCCCGTGTGTACTTCGTGACATCGGCGGTCACCGTGAAGGTTCCGTAGGCGCCGGCGCCGCGGGCGTGCACCACGCGCTCCGGGATGCGCTCACGGTTGAAATGGGCCAGCTTCTCCAGGAGGAGCTGGTCCTGGACGAGGACCGGGCCACCGACGCCCGCGGTCTCGCTGTTCTGGTTGTCGGCAACCGGAGCCCCGGCCTCCGTCGTAAGCGGTCCCTGCGTCACGTACGCCTCCTGCGTCATTTCCGACCAACCCTGTTCCTTGGCCAAAGCCGATCCCGATCCTACAATGGACAATGTCTAAGTCAAGTAAGGCTCCAAAGTCACACCCGTTCGGGACTCCGATCCCCCTGCTGTTAGGCTGGTTCCTATGAGTGACCTTCTGGAACGGCTCCGTGGACGTGGATGGCGGATGACCGCGCAGCGCCGTGTCGTGGCCGAGGTCCTCGACGGCGACCATGTCCACCTGACGGCCGACGAGGTACACGCCAGGGCCGTCGTCAAGCTGCCCGAGATCTCCCGGGCGACCGTCTACAACACCCTGGGCGAGCTGGTCTCGCTGGGTGAGGTGCTCGAGGTCGCCACGGACAAGCGGGCCAAGCGGTACGACCCGAACGCCCACCGTCCGCACCACCACCTGGTGTGTGCGCGCTGCGGCGCGATCCGCGATGTCCATCCGACCGGCAATCCGCTGGCGGACCTGCCCGACACGGAGCGTTTCGGTTTCGCGGTCTCCGACGTCGAGGTGACGTACCGCGGGGTCTGCCCGAACTGCGCGTCCGCGTAGCCGAAAGCCCCGGCGCCTCTGAGTGCCGGGATCGCAGATACGACCGAGGGCCGGAATCCATTCGGATTCCGGCCCTCGGCCTTCAGTAGCGGGGACAGGATTTGAACCTGCGACCTCTGGGTTATGAGCCCAGCGAGCTACCGAGCTGCTCCACCCCGCGTCGATGAATGAAACACTACGTCAACCCATCCGACAGAAGCAAATCCATGAACCGCGGGCACACCCGCCCCGTCAGTGCGGCTACCCGCGCCGCGCCACTGCGGGTGCCCGCGCCTCGTAACTGCGGGTGCCCGCGCCGCTCAACTGCGGCTGCCCGCGCCGCGTAACTGCGGGCAATCGTGCCGCTGGGGCGGCACGGGTGGGCGCAGCGGCACCCCGCAATCGCCGGGCTGCGCAACACCCCCGCCCAGCCGTCGCAACCTCACCCCGCACCACCCGGCGCAGCCTCACGATCCCGCACCACCCCGCGCAGCCTCACGCGGACAGCTCCTCCCGCAACGCGTCCCGCAGCCGCGTGGCCCGCTCGGCCACAGCCACCGGCCCCAGCCCCACCGCCCGCTCGGCCCACCGCTGCCCCTCCGCCAACTCCCCCCGCCGCGCATACACCAGCGCAAGCCGCAACGCCGCCCGCCCATGCCCCGCATCGGCCGCCCGCGTCCACCACACCGCCGCCTCCGGCTCACTCCCCTCCCGAGCCAACAGCAGCCCCAGATTGAACGCCCCGTTCCGCGACCCCGCCTCCGCCGCCTCCCGGTACCACCGCGCCGCCTCGACCACGTCCCCCCGCGCCGCCGCGAGCATCCCCACCCGCACCTGCGCCCGGCGATGCCCCTGCGAGGCGGCCCGCTCGTACCACTCCTCGCACTCGCTGCGCCGGTTCACCGGCTCCCCCAGCTCATGCTCGGGCTCCGGCGGCCGACGCGCGTCCAGCAGCGTCGCCAGCCGGTAGGCGGCCTCCGCGCTGCCACCCCCCGCCGCGCACCTCAGGAACCGCTCCGCCTCGCTCTCCTCACCCTCCCGCAGCCGCGCCATGCCGACCTGCAGCGCCGCCTCCATGTGCCCGGCGGCCGCCGCCCGCTCGTACCAGCGCAGCGCGGACCGCTCCTCCCCCCGGCCCGCGTGCAGGATGCCGAGGTTGAAGGCGGCGTCCACGCTGCCGGTCTCCGCCGCCTTGGAGAACCACGGCTCCGCGCCGGTCTCGTCGCCGGCCCGCAGGAGCAGGATCGCCAGCGCGTTCGCCGCCTCCCGGTGGCCGGCGTACGCGGCCCGGCGGTACCACTGCTCGGCCTGGCCGGTCCGGCCCTGGTCGGCGCAGAGCAGCCCGAGGTTGTACGCGCCGTTGATGTCACCCGCGTCCATCGCGGCCCGGTACCAGCGCTCGGCGGTCTGGGTCTCGCCGCGCTCGGCGTGCAGCGCGCCCAGCGCGTTGGCGGCGTTGCCGTCGCCGTCCTGGGCGGCCCGCAGCCACCACACGGCGGCGCTCTCGCTGTCCCCGGCGTCGCGCAGCAGGAAGCCGAGGGCGCAGGCGGCACGGGCCTCGCCGTCCTTGGCGGAGGTCAGATACCAGCGGCCGGCCTCCTTGAGGTCGCCGCGTCTTTCCAGGATCGTCCCGAGGTGCAGCGCGGCCCGGCGGTGTCCGCGCGCGGCGGCCTGCCGGTACCACTGCTCGGCCTCCCCGACCAGCGCCGTACCGTCGTCGTGGCTCTCCCGTACGGCCCTGCCCTCCAGCGCGCGGGCCAGCCGGTACGCCCCTTCCCGGTGCCCCCGTTCGGCGGCGGCCCGCATCCAGCGCTCGGCCCCCGCCGTGTCCCCGCGGTGTTCCAGCAGGTCGGCGAGGGCGTACGCGCCCAGGGTGTGGCCCTGCTCGGCGGACTGGCGCAGCCAGTACTCGGCGGCCGGTTCGTCCCCGCGCTCCCGGTGGTGGCGGCCCAGCGCGTGGGCGGCCGCGGTGGAGCCGGCGACGGCGGCGATGCGCCACCAGCCGGCGGCCTCGTCGGCGTAGCCCCGCTGGAGCAGCAGGACGCCCAGGTTGTTGGCGGCGGCGCGGTCGCCCGCGGCGGTGGCGGCGCGCAGATGGGGTTCGGCTCCGTCGAGATCACCGCGGCGCAGCATCATGGCGCCGAGGACACTCATCGCTTCCACATCGCCGGTCTCGGCGGCGAGCCGCCGGCGCAGCTCCTCCGCCGCCTCGTCGGCGGCCTCCCCCGCGTCGCGGGGTTCCTCCTGAACGGAGGACTTCACAGAACGCCCTGTCTCGAACAGAGTTGCCTTGTCCCCCATACCATCCATCGTCGCACCACCTGCAACCTGGGTACACCTGGCATACCGCGGTCAGTGAGGTCACTACAGCGTTTTGTCGACATGCCCACAGAGAGACAAGTCAAACACAGATCTGCCAACTCCCGTCGGCGGCACGGCCGTAGCCCGGCCAGGTACATGCGTTCGCCCATCACAAAGGCCCGGATTCCTTGAGGAATCCGGGCCTTTGAAGTCACCTGCCGGTGACGTGAGTAGCGGGGACAGGATTTGAACCTGCGACCTCTGGGTTATGAGCCCAGCGAGCTACCGAGCTGCTCCACCCCGCGCCGTTGTGCTGCAACCCTAGCACGGCGCGGGAGGGGCATTTGACCAGGCCGGTCGCTAACTGCTCGGGCTCGCGTCGGGACTGGGCTCGCTCTCCCCGCCCCCGGCTCCGCCACCCCCTTCGGAGGACTGGGCCGCCTCGGCCTTGCGCAGCGCGTCCTCCAGGTCCTTCTGTGCCTTGCCGTAGGCCTCCCAGTCGTTCTTCTTCAGGGCTTCCTGGCCGGCGTCGAAGGCCTTCTGGGCGTCGTTCAGCGCCTCCTGGACCGTCGGGTTGTCGGAAGCCGGCGGTGGCGTCGTGCCCTCGTCCTCACCGGCGCCCTCGTCCTCGCCCGGTGGTGGCTCGGTGGGCGTGCCCTCACCGGCGAAGACCTTGTTCAGGGCCTCGTCGAGGGTGTCCTCGAAGGCCGTCTGGCCTCCGTAGGTCACCAGCACCTTCCGCAGCAGCGGATACTTCAGCCCGCCACCGCGCACATAGACCGGCTCCACATAGAGCAGTCCCCCGTCGAGCGGGACGGCGAGCAGGTTGCCGTACTCGACCTCCGAGTCGCCGCCTCTCAGCAGCCTGATGGACTCGGCGATGTTCTGTTCGGAGTTGAACTGGCTCTGGACCTGTTTGGGTCCGGCGGCCGTGGTGCTGGTCGGCAGCTTCAGGACTCTGATCTTGCCGTAGTCGTCGGTGCCCGGATCGGCGTTCACCGCCATGAAGGCACTGAGGTTGTCACGGCCGTTCGGTGTGAACGTCGTGGTGAGCGAGAAGGTCTGCTCCGACTGGTCGGGCATCTTCATGCTCAGGTAGTACGGCGGAACCGCGTCGCCCGTCTTGTTGGTCGGGTCGTCCGGCACCTGCCACACCTCGCTGCCCGAGAGGAACGTGGTGGCGTCCTTCACGTGGTAGCGGGTCAGCAGTTCGCGCTGCACCTTGAACAGGTCCTGCGGATACCGCAGATGGGCCATCAGATCGCCGGAGATCTCGGTCTTCGGCTGCACCGTGTCCGGGAAGGCCTTCATCCAGGTCTTCAGGACCGGGTCCTGGGTGTCCCACTGGTAGAGCTTGACCTCGCCGCTGTACGCGTCGACGGTCGCCTTCACCGAGTTGCGGATGTAGTTGACCTGGTTCTGCTGGGCCACCACCGCGCGCTGGTCGTTGGTGGCGGTCAGCGAGTCGGCCGTGGTGTCACCCAGGGTCGTCCGCGACGCGTACGGATAGCCGTTGGTGGTCGTGTAGGCGTCGACGATCCACTGGATACGGCCGTCCACGACCGCCGGATAGGCGTCGCCGTCGATGGTCAGCCAGGGGGCGATCGCCTCGACGCGCTCCTTGGGCGTGCGGTTGTAGAGGATCCGTGAACCCTCGCCGATCGCACCCGAGTAAAGGATCTGCGGCTCGCTGAACGCCACCGCGTAGGCGGCCCGGTTGACCGGGTTGGCGAGGTTGACCCCGCTGTCGCCCTTGTAGCTGTACGTCTTCTCGCCGTTGTCGTCGGAGTAGTCGATCTCCTTCTGCGGACCGCCGACGATCGAGTACGTCGTCGTGCGCTCGCCGTAGTAGACGCGCTGCTCGTACGACCCCAGGTCGCCCTTGGAGGGCAGGTCGGACTCGGTGAACTCGGGACGGCCGCCGGCGTCGGCGCTGGTGCCCTCGGCGGCGACGACCCCGTATCCGTGCGTGTACCGGAAGTGGTCGTTGATCCAGTTCCGCTTCGGGATGCCGCTGAGGTTCAGCTCGCGCAGACCGATGACGGTGTCCTGGTCCTTGCCGTCCTTGCTGTAGCGGTCGACGTCCAGGTTGGTCGGGAACGCGTAGTAGTTCCTGATCTGCTGGAGCTGCTGGAACGTCGGCGAGACGATGTTCGGGTCCATGATCCGAATGCTCGCCGTGTCACCGACGTCGTCCCGCAGCCGCGTCTTGTCCTGGGTCTGACTGGTGCCCGGGTACTCGGTCACCTGGGAGTCGTCGATGCCGTAGGCCTCACGCGTGGCCTTGAGGTTCTTCTCGACGTACGGCGCTTCCTTGGCCTGCTCGTTCGGCTGGACCTGGAACTTCTGCACGATCGCCGGGTACAGGCCGCCGATGAGGATCGCCGACAGCACCATCAGACCGAAGCCGATCACGGGCAGCTGCCAGGTGCGCCGCCACAGGGTGGCGAAGAACAGCAACGCGCAGATCACGGCGATGCAGAACAGGATCGTCTTGGCCGGCAGATAGGCGTTGGCGTCGACGTACCTCAGGCCCGTCCAGCTGTCGGTGGCCTTGAAGTCGCTGGACTTCACCGCCAGTCCGTACCGGTCGAGCCAGTAGGCGACCGCCTTCAGGGCGACGAAGATGCCGAGGAGCACCGAGAGGTGTCCGGTGGCAGCGGCCGTGGCACGCGCGCCGGGGCTGGTGATGCGCAGCCCGCCGTACAGGTAGTGGGTGAGCGCGGCGGCGATCAGCGCCAGGATGGTGGCGGCGAAGCCGAAGCCGAGCAGGAACCGGTACCAGGGCAGGTCGAAGGCGTAGAAGGAGACGTCGAGCTTGAACTGCGGGTCCTTCTGGCCGAACGGCACGCCGTTGACCCACATCAGCCAGGTCCGCCACTGGCTCGACGCCGAGGCGCCGGCGATCAGGCCGACCAGCGCGGTGATGCCGAGCAGCAGCCACTTCTTGTAGGGGGCGATGCCCATCCGGTACCGGTCGAGGTTCTGCTGCTCCATCGACATGGCGCTCAGCGGCGGCCGCATGCGGTGGGCCAGCCAGACGTTGAAGCCGACCGCGAGGGCCATCAGCAGACCGAAGACGAAGAACAGTCCGATCTTGGTCGACAGGGTCGTGGTGAACACCGACGAGTAGTCGACCGAGCGGTACCACAGCCAGTCGGTCCAGAAGCCCGCGAACATGGTGAAGACCATGCCGAGGACGGCCAGGACGCCCAGTGTCATGAGCAGGGTCCGGACCCGCCGGGACGGGCGGCCCACTCTGATCCGTGGCCCCGTCGGGCCTCCGCCGCGGTCCGGCATCTGGAAAGCCAAGGTAGGCACCTCGAAGTTCGCTGTTGATTCGTCAGGCCCGCGTCTTCACGGACCGTGTACGGGCCCCTGTGATCGGGGCCCACACCTATGCAACTTACTCACGCTTTACTCGGTTCCCGATTCCGGTGAGGAACGAGAGAGGATTGTGACCATGTCCAACACACCCATGGCGGCCAACCCGCTCACCCGCGCCGTGCTCGAGATCGACGAGTACGTCTCCGGCCTCGGCTGGGACCAGCCCGCCCGCCTCTTCGCCCTCGTCGACACCGCCCGGCTGCGGGCAGAACAGCCCTCGCTCGCGGACCGGCTCGGTCTGGGCGACGAACAGGAGACAACCGCTCTCACCCCGATCGAGCAGGACGAGGTTCCAACGGGCAAGCCGCTCGACGAGTTCCTGGGCACCATCGCCTGGCCCGGCTCGGTGACCGGCTGCGCCCTTGCCGTGGAGCGGCTGATGCTGCCTCCGTCGGCCGAGGCCCAGGTTCCCAAGGACCTGGACGAGGCCGCGCTGACGAACTGGGTGGCACAGCACCCTGAGCGTCAGGAGGTCCGGATGACGGTCGCGGTGCTGCGCGACGGGACCCGCGAGTCGGCACTGCGGCTCCGTGAGAAGGACTCCCCCACGGAGGTCCTCACCGGCTCCGACCTGGTGCCGGGTCTGGCCCAGGCGCTCACCGCGACGTTCGAGGAGTAACGCGGCCGGTCAGGACACCGCGCACTTCGGCAGGTCCGCGGTGTCCCCGGAGCGGATGTCCTCCAGGGCGCCCAGGGCGTCGTCGATGGTGTCCACCTTCACCAGGGTCAGCCCGTCGGGGGTGTCCTGGGCGGCGGACGCGCAGTTGTCGGCGGGCGTGAGGAAGTACTGGGCGCCCTTGCTGCGCGCGCCGACGGTCTTCATCTCGATCCCGCCGATCGGCCCGACCTTGCCGTCGTCGTCGATGGTGCCGGTGCCGGCGACGAACTTGCCGCCGGTGAGGCTGCCGGGGGTGAGCTTGTCGTAGATGCCGAGCGCGAACATCAGGCCCGCGCTCGGCCCGCCGACGTCCGCCAGCTTGATGTCGATGCTGAACGGGAAGGTGTGGTCGGTCCCGGCGGAGATGCCGACGATCGCGCGCTGCTCGCCGCCGTCGTCGGAGTCCGTGGTGGTGATCGTGACCTTCTCGGTCTTCGTCGCCGCCCGGTTCGCCTTCTCGGCTGCGGCCTGCTCCTTGGCCGGCACGATCGTGAAGACGACGTCCTCGCCCGGCTTGTGCTCGGTGACCAGCTCGGCGACGTCGGCCGGCTCCTTCACCGTCTTGCCGTCGACGGTCTTGATCACGTCGCCCGCGTGCAGCCTGCCCTCGGACGGGGACCCCTTGACGACCGTGGAGACGATCACCCAGGACTTCACCGGGACGTCGAGCTGCTTCAGCGCCGCGACCTTGGCACTCTCCTGCGACTGGCTGAACTCCTCGGCGTTCTCCTGGGTGGACTCCTCCTCCGTCTTGCCGTCGGGGTAGAGGGTCTCGTGCGGCACGACCTTGTTGTCGTGCGCAAGCCAGCCGTAGACGGCCTCGACGAGGTTCATCCGGTAGTCGGCGCTGGTGACCCGCACCGTGGTCATGTTGAGATGGCCGTCCGTCGGATACGTCTTGCGTCCGTCGATCTGCAGCACCGGCTCGCCGTCGTGCTCGCCCAGCGTGTTCACCGTCGGCCCCGGCGACATCTCCGAGTAGGGCACAGGGAAGAACACTCCCGCACACAGGAGCGCGATCAGCATCAAGGTGGAGGCGAGCATCGTCGCGGTGCGGCGTGGCATGCCTCGACAGTACGGGACAGACCTGTCAGCACACCGTCAGGGCCGCCCGGACGGGCGGCCCTGCTCGCTCTGTACGCCGTGACCTGCTGTTCTACGGCTTTCAGCTACCTGAGCGCGGCTTTTCCATGGCCTCGCGGAAGCGGGCGTAACCGATGACCTCCGGGCCGTCGCCGCGCACCTTGCGCGTGCGATTGGCCCAACTGCCCCACAGCCCCGCTCCGATCGCGGCCACAAGCGGAATCAGCAACCAGGCAAGCGCTGCCATGCCGACCTCCCAACCCCATGAGCGTCCGCAACTGACTGATCAGCAGATTAACCATCCGCAGTGACAACGCTCACGCCCGGGGTGGGGTTACGCAACCGGAGCCCTGGGCGCGCCTCAGCAGGCGCCGCCCTCGCCCTCCCCGGACGACGGCGCTACGCGCCGACCCGCCCTCCCGTCGCCCGACCACCACCCCCGAACGACGGCGCTACGCGCCGACCCGCCCTCCCGTCGCCCGACCACCACCCCCGAACGACGGCGCTACGCGCCGACCCACTCCTCTGTGCCGTCCGAGAACCTCTGGTGCTTCCAGATCGGCACCTCGTGCTTGAGGTCGTCGATCAGCTTCCGGCAGGCCTCGAAGGCCTCCCCCCGGTGCGGACACGACACGCCGACGACGACCGCAAGGTCCCCGACCCTGAGGTCGCCCACACGGTGCACGGCGGCCAGCGCACGGACGGGGTGATCGGCGGCGACCTTCTCGGCGATCCGCCGCATCCGGTCCTCGGCGCTCGGGTGGCACGAATAGCCGAGCTCGTCGACGTCGGCGCCCCCGTCGTGGTTGCGCACGGTCCCTACGAACAGCGCCGTCCCGCCCGCCGCGTCGTCGCCGACCGCGCGGAGGACCTCGTCCACGGACAGTGGTGTGTCGCGGATCGCGATCAGCTTGATCGGGTCCTGCGCGGCCTGCTCACCGGGGTGATCGTGCGTGGATGCCATGCCCCCATCGTGCCCCACCCCGACGGCGACCCGGAACAGACCCGGCACACACGCGTGCACGGCCGCCGGACCTCGCGGGCGGTACGGCGTCCCCGCCCCGACCGGCACACACGCGTGGTGCCGCTGTGGCGCCTCAGATGCGGCGGCGCGCCTTCCGGGCCCGGCGTACCACCGCCGCCGCGCCCAGCAGGGCGACCGTCGCTCCCGCGGCGCCCGCCGCCGTCGCGTCCTTGCGTCCCAGCCGCCGTCCGGCGACCGTGTGCCGGCCGGACACCTCCTCGAGGAGCTGGGCGAGCACCTCCTCGTTGGTGTGCGCGGGCCGCCACCCGGCGTCGTGCAGCCTGCTGCCGCTCACCACCCAGGGGTACATCGTGTACGCCAGGTCCCCGGCGGGGGACGGGGTGAGCCCGATCCGGTGCAGGCGGGCCGCCGCGCCGAGCGCGACCGCCGACGGCAGCTCCATCCGCCGGATGCCGGTGAGCTCCTCGACCTCCTCCTGCTCGAGCCAGCCGTCGCAGCCGACTGCCAGCTCGCCGTCGGCCTTCTCCAGCACGGTGTACTCGAGGGCGCTGCACAGGTCGTCGACGTGGCAGAACTGCCAGGCGGGCCGCGACCCGGCCACCACGAGCAGCCGGGGAGACTCGAAATACCTGGTCAGCGCCGTGTCGGTGCCGCCGACCAGCAGGGCGGGGCGTACGACGGTGACATTGAGGCCGGGGTGTGCCCGGGGTGCCCGGCGCGCGAGGCGCTCGATCTCCAGGAGGTCCCCGACGCCCGTGGCCTCCGCCGTGGCCCGCAGTTCCGCGTCCTCGGACAGCGGCAGCTCGTTGTCCGGCAGGGCCCCGTAGACCATCGTCGAGGTGCACAGCACCACGCGGTGCACCCCGACGGCCGCGGCGGCGGTCAGCACCGTCTGGGTGCCCCGTACGTTGTAGGCCGTCCGGGCGGCCGCGTCGGTCTCCAGGTCGAGGTCGAGCGCGAGGTGGACCACGACGTCGGCCCCGCGCAGCTTGTCCGCGATCGCCGGATCCCGTACGTCCAGGATGTGCCAGCGCGCGTCGTCGCACTCGCCTCGCCGCTCGTCGATGGCGATGACCTGCTTGATCTCCTCCGAGGCGGCGAGCCGCGCGGTGAGCAGGGCACCGACGCCGGACGCGGCTCCGGTGACCGCGACGACGGGCCCGCGCGGGGCGGCACTGGTTGAGTTGTTTCGCGCTGCGCGAACCTGTGGATCTGGGGAACTCACCGGGCGTCTCCAGTGGTTGTCTTCAGTACGGGCGCAAGCGACGCGTACGTACCAGGTGGCATCCATCCTGCCGCAGGCGTTCTGTCGGCGAAGCACCGAGGCCCGAACCGCTTCAGGTGTCTACGCTGGGTGGTGTTGTCGGGCAGCCGTGCCGCCGGAAAGAACCGGTGGCCCTACCAGCCGAGGAAACCCGTGAGTGACACCCCATTCGGATTCGGCCTTCCGCCGGAGGAGCCGGACGACGGCGACGAGGGCAAGAAGAAGGACCCGCAGAGCGGTGGTGGTCAGGGCCCGGCCAACCCGTTCGGCTTCGGCATGTCCGGAGCAGGAGGATTTGGCGGCCCGGGCGCGGACAATCCGTTCGCGGCGATGTTCGGGTCGCTGAACCCCACCGACCTGGGCGCGGCGTTCCAGCAGCTCGGCCAGATGCTCTCGTACGAGGGCGGGCCGGTGAACTGGGACATGGCCAAGCAGATCGCGCGGCAGACCGTCGCGCAGGGCACCGCGGACGGGTCGAAGGACGCGAGCGTCGGGGCCTCCGACCGCAAGGCCGTGGAGGAAGCGGTCCGTCTGGCCGATCTGTGGCTGGACGACGCGACCTCGCTGCCGTCGGGCGCCCACTCCTCCGTGGCCTGGAGCCGCGCGGAGTGGGTCGAGGCGACCCTGCCCGCGTGGCGCGAGCTGGTCGACCCGGTCGCCGAGCGCGTCGGTAACGCGATGGGCGATGTCCTGCCGGAGGAGATGCAGGCCATGGCCGGCCCGCTGATCGGCATGATGCGCTCCATGGGCGGCGCCATGTTCGGCACGCAGATCGGGCAGGCCGTAGGCGTGCTCGCCGGTGAGGTCGTCGGCTCGTCCGACATCGGCCTTCCGCTCGGTCCGGCCGGCAAGGCCGCGCTGCTGCCGCTGAACATCGAGACGTTCGGCAAGGACCTGGGCGTCCCCCAGGAGGAGGTGCGGCTGTATCTCGCCTTGCGCGAGGCCGCCCACCAGCGTCTTTTCGCCCATGTGCCGTGGCTGCGCTCGCATCTGTTCGGCGCCGTGGACGGCTATGCGCGCGGGATCAAGGTCGACACCGGCAAGCTCGAGGACGTCGTCGGGCAGTTCGACCCGCAGAACCCCGAGCAGCTGCAGGAGGCCCTTCAGCAGGGCATGTTCCAGCCGGAGGACACGCCCGAGCAGAAGGCTGCCCTGGCCCGTCTGGAGACGGCGCTGGCGCTCGTCGAGGGCTGGGTGGACGCGGTGGTGCACGCCGCCGCCAAGCCGCGGCTGTCGTCGGCGGACGCCCTGCGCGAGACGCTGCGCCGCCGCCGCGCCTCGGGCGGTCCGGCGGAGCAGACGTTCGCCACGCTGATCGGTCTGGAGCTGCGCCCGCGTCGGCTGCGCGACGCCTCGCGGCTGTGGGCGTCGCTCACCGACGCGCGCGGGGTCGACGGCCGGGACGCGCTGTGGGCACACCCGGACATGCTGCCGACGGCGACCGACCTGGACGACCCGGACGGTTTCGTGCACCGAGAGCAGATCGACTTCTCCGAGCTGGACAAGATGCTCGGCGAAGCCGCCGGTGGCACGCCCGACCTCAGGAAGAAGGACGACGGCGAGGACAAGAACAAGGGCGACGACACCGAGTGACCCTTCACGACGACGCGGTCCTCGTGCTCAAGGGGTACGAGGACCAGTCCGAACTGCGCCAGACCTATCTGACCCACCTCGCGGCGCATCCGGACGGCATGTGGAAGGCCTGTACGGACGGTCACATCACGGCGAGCGGCCTGGTGATCGACCCGGAGCGGGGCCGGGTGCTGCTGACCCTGCACCGGAAGCTGCGCATGTGGCTCCAGATGGGCGGGCACTGCGAGCCTGGCGATGTCTCGCTCGCGGCGGCGGCTCTGCGGGAGGCGACGGAGGAGTCCGGCATCACCGGACTGACGCTGGCGCCCGGGGGCCCGGTGCGGCTGGACCGTCATCACACGCCGTGTGCCTGGCATCTGGACGTCCAGTACGCGGCGCTGGCCCCCTCCGGGGCCGTCGAGGCGATCAGCGAGGAGTCCCTCGACCTGCGCTGGTTCCCGTACGACGAGGTGGCGGACGTGGCCGACACCTCGGTCACCCGTCTGGTCGAAGCGACCCGGACGAGACTGGGCGTCTGAGACACGGGTAAGGGGCGGCCGCAATGGCGGCCGCCCCTTACCCGTGGATTCAGCTCCAGACGTTGCCCTGGTTCTGGCCGCGGGCCCCCTGCTGTCCCATGCCGTACTGGGCGGAGAGGCCGGAGCCGATCTGGGCGTTCTGCGGCGGCAGCAGCTCGCTGGGCTGCACCAGCGCGAAGCCGGTGCCCATGAAGCTGAGCTCCCAGCCCTCGCCGGTGCTGCCGCGGCGCCGCCACACCCCGGAGGAGTGGGTCTGCGCCTGCATCTGCACGCGCAGGGACGTGGACCAGGCGACGATCGCGTCCGCGTCGCAGTTGACGTACTTGTCCGGCGTCACCTGCATCAGCAGCGGCATACCGGAGGTCATCAGCGCGACCCTGCCCTGGCCGGTGATGTTGAGCTGGTACTTCCCGGAGCCGGAGATGCCGTACAGGCTGTCGACGGCGATGACCTCGTGGTGCAGTGAGGAGTCCATCGCGAGCACATAGCTGCTGTCGACCGTCAGCCCGTCCTGCTCCACCTCCATGACGTGGATGCGCTGGGCGAGGTTGGCGAGATAGACGGTGCCCTGCCCGTGGCAGCGCATCAGGTCGAGTCCCTCACCGGTGTGCGCACGCGCGCGTGAGGCGCTGTTGCTCTGGTACTCGGCGTCGAACTCGACGAGTCCCTGATAGGCGACCATGGCGCCCTTGCGGGCGAGGATGTCGTCGTGACCCTCCAGGGCGACACGGAGCATCTGCTGGTTCTGCAGACTCCAGCGGTCCTGGGACTGCTGGTCGTTGTACGCGAAAAGCGGGCTCTGCATGGTGTGGTTGCTCCCCCTCAGCCCCGGACCCGGAGACGGTCGGTGCTGTCCTCACTGGGCTGGACGACGACGATGCCCTGGCCGGAGAAGGCCATCTGGTAGGCCTCCCCGCTGCCGCGGCCGATCAGCGACTGTGCCCGGAAGCTGCGCTTGCCCTTCACCTTGAGGTTCGGGGACCAGGCGACGAGGGCGTCCGGATCGACGTAGGTCTCGTCGTCGCCACCACCGCAGTCGACGACGATCGGCTTGCCGCGCGAGGTGAGCGCGACCCAGCCCTGCCCGGAGATCTTGGTGTTCCACAGGCCCTGTCCGGCGAACTTCGCCAGGCCCTTGACCCGTTCCACGCCCCATGTGAGATGGGCGTCGAAGGCGAGCAGATTGGTGGCATTGACGGAGATGCCGTCGCCGTTGAGGTTGATCACGACGACGTTGGCGCCGTAGTCGGCGAGGTACAGCAGACCGTCGCCGGAGCACTTCATCAGGGGCGCGCCCTCACCGGTGAGCCAGTCCTTGGCGATCTGACGCACGGCGGGCGGGTTGGGCTCGTACTGGACGAACCCTTCGTAGGCGACCATCGACCCCACCCGCGCGAGAAGGTCGTTGCCGGTCTGCATGGCGACCTTCAGCATGTGATTGCCGTGGTTCTCCATGCGGGCGGTGACGGGTGCGGGAGCGAAGCCCGCGAGTGGCTGGTTCATAACGGGCTCCCTCAGATCTCGTACGGCTGGACGACGATGAAGTTGCCGGGTGCACCCCGGAACTGCAGGTTCACGCTCTCCCCCGTGTCGCCGGGGTAGGAGTTGCGGCGCATCCGCACCTGGCTGGAGACGACCACCTGGGAGGCGGCGGACCAGGCGACCACGGCGTTGCAGTCGGCGAACGTCGTGGGTGTGACCGGCAGCACCACGGGCACGCCGTGGGTCTTCACGACGATGGTGCCGGTGCCCTGGAACTGCATCGTGAACAGCGCGCCGCCCGGGATGCCGTGCCCCTCGATACGGCGGACCTCGTACTGGAGGCCCTCGTCGAAGGCGAGCACGTTCTCGGCGGAGACGCAGACGGCGTCGCCCTGGAGCTCGATCGGGTGCAGCATCGTGGAGTTCTCGGCGAAGAACACCTGGCCCTGGCCGGTGCAGCGCATCAGCTGCATCTCCTGACCGGTGGCGTTGCCGACGATGCGGCCGGAGAAACCGGCGCCCTTGTAGCTGAAGTCGACCTTGCCCTGGTAGAGCACCATGCTGCCCTGCCGGGCGAGCACGGGCTGTCCGCCGACACCGAGGTCCGCGCGGACGAGTTTCTTGTTCTGCTGCGTCCAGCGCTGGCCGGTGGGCGTCTCCTTGAACTGCTGGAGCGCGCCCAGGACACCCGGGCCCTGCGGAGCACCGTGGGGAGCGCCCTGCGGTGCCCCGTAGGGGGCCTGCGGGGCGGGCGGCTGTCCGGGCGGCGGCTGGTGTCCGTAACCCTGAGGGGGCGGCGGCTGGCCGTAGCCGGGCGGTGCCTGCGGGCCCGGCGGCTGTCCGTAGCCCGGCGGCGGGGCGGGCTGGCCGTAGGGCGGCTGCTGGCCCGGCTGGCCGAAGGGGGCGGGGGCCGGCGCCGGGGGAGGTACGGGGGATCCGCCGGGCGGGGTGTGCAGGGGGGCGACGATGGTCGGCGCGGTGTGCACCGGCGGCGCGGCCGGTGCGGGAGCCGGCGGCGGCGTGAAGCCCGGTGCGGCCGGCTGGGGCACGGGAGCCGGAGCCGGCACGGGTGCCGGGCCACCGCCGGGCGCTCCGAACGCGGGCGGCGCGGCGGCCTGGGCGGGCGGCGCGAAACCGGGCGCGGCACCGCCGGCCGCCGGCTGCTGCGGCGGGGCGGCGGCCGGCTCCTCCTCGGCCACCTCGCCGCCGAAGTTCTTCAGCAGCGCGTCGAGCCCGCCGTCGAAACCCTGTCCGACGGCGGCGAACCGCCAGACGTCCTTGAAGTAGAAGTCACCCAGCATCACGGCCCGCTCGGTGGAGAACTCCGAGCCGCTGAACGGATACCGGGCCACTTCCTCGCCACCCGCGACGATACGGATGTACCCGGGTCCGACCTGCGACATCTGGCCGGCACCGTCGAGAGTCGCCGTGAAGGACAGCTTCCTGATCTGCTGCGGGATCCGGTCGAGCGTCACGCGGAACGACTCGGTGTCGCCCGCCTGCGCACCCAGGAGCTGAACGGACTCCTCGGGGGACTTCGGCTGGTTGTAGAAAATGAAGTACCGGTCGTCCGAGAGCCGTTCGTCGGCGTCGAGACCGAAGCAGCTGATGTCGAAGGTCAGGCCCGGGCCGGAGATCTGCACACCCACGTACAGATCCGTCCCTGCCGTCAGATCACTGATCCTGGCCTTGTGGCCGCGTTGGAATTCCCTGGCCATACGTACGACCGTCCCCCATCCCGAATGTGAGTGCGTCGCGCCAGGCTAACCGCAAACTCCGACACCGGATGAAGTCGGTACAGACCCGGTACACAACGCACGGGCGGGCCCGCGACGCGCTCACCTCGGGCGGGAGCTCACACGTCGCGCGCACCGGGAACATGCGGCAGCCGCTCCGCCGCCACCACTCCCTCGAGATAGCCGCGGGCCCGCTCGGTCCTGGGATACGCCTCGAGCAGCCGCCAGAAACGCGGGCCGTGCCCGGGGACCAGCAGATGCGCCAGCTCATGGCAGAGGACGTAGTCGACGACGTACTCCGGCATGCCCTGCAGCCGGTGCGACAGCCGGATGCTCCCCTCGGCCGGGGTGCACGAGCCCCAGCGGGTGTTCTGGTTGGTCACCCAGCGCACCGAGGCGGGTCTGGCCCGACCGTCGAAGTACTGGCCGGACAGCCGCCGGGCGCGCTCGGCCAGCTCGGTGTCGCCGAGTGCCCGCCTGCTCTCCTGGGCGGCCAGCTTGTCGAGCATGACGGTCACCCAGCGCTGCTCCTCCGCCTCGGACATCCGGGCGGGGATGAGCACGACGGTGCGATCGCCCTCGCGGTACGCGGAGACCGTCCTGCGGCGGCGGGTGCTCCTGCGGACCTCGATCGCGCTCGCCCGTGAGCCGTTCGTCGGCTGGCTCGTCGCGCTGCGCTGTGACTTTCCGGCGCGGTGCAGTGGGTCGGCGGGCACGCACCGACCGTACCCGCTGGACACGGGGAAGTCTTGGCTCCGGGACGGTTCTCCGGCGATACCACCTCCGGGCGCCGGATTTGTACGATGAGTCCCGCCCCCTGTGGACAACTTTCGGCAGACCTCGGCGGGTCCCGGCATGCTGGCATGCGTCGGGTGAGCCGCGACGGACTCGCCCGCTCGACGGGGACGTTCCAGGACATACGGGGGTTCTGTCATGCATCCGATGGTCAAGCCCGCGCTGCGGCGCGGCTGGCGTGATCTCAACACCGTGCAGTTCGGGATGACACCGGCGCACGCGTTGACGCTGGGTCCGATGGACACGGCCACGGGCAGTTTCCTCGACCTGCTCAACGGCACGCGCGGCCGGGAGCTCCTGCGGGAGGAGGCCCGGCGCATGGATCTGTCCGAGGGGCACGTCGACCGGCTGGTGCGCCGGCTGTCGCGGGCCGGGCTGCTCGACGACTCCCGCGGCGGCGGGCCGGCCGCAGAAGCGCTGCGCGAGAGAACCGAGGTGCTCGACCGGCTCCGTCCGGACCTGGCGTCGCTCTCCCTGACCACCTCCGAACCCGGCGATCCGCTCCGCCGGCTGGCGGCGCGCCGCAGTATGCGTGTGCAGGTGAGGGGTGCGGGACGGGTGGGCGCCGCGCTCGCGGCGCTGCTGTCGGGAGCCGGGGTGGGCGAGGTCGACGTGCGGGACGTCGGGCGCGTCGAGCCGTGGGACGTGGCGCCGGGCGGGCTGCCCGCCGAGTCCGTCGGCGACCGCAGGGACGAGGCGGCACGCCGGGCCGCGCGCCGCGCCGCCCCGGACCGGCCGCCTCACCGCACCGACCGGTCCGCGCTGGACGAGGGCGACCCCGGCTTCTCCCTGGTGGTGCTCGCCCCGCGGGACGACGTCGCCGTGCACGCGCCCGACCCGGCGTCCGCTCGGACCCTGCTGTCCTCGGGCACTCCTCATCTCTACGCCGGTGTCGTGGAGGGGACCGGTGTGGTGGGCCCGCTGGTCCTGCCCGGGGAGACGGGCTGCGCGGGCTGCCTCCAGCAGGACCGCACCGACCGGGACCCGGCCTGGCCACGGCTGGTCGCGCAGTGGCGCTCCGGCCGGCAGCGCCGGGTGGGTGCCTGCGATCTGACGCTGGCCACGACGGTGGCCGGGCTGGCGGCCGCCCACGCGCTCATGTTCCTCGACGGCCGGCTTCCGTCCAGCGCCGGCGCACGCTGGGAGGCAGCCGTCCCCGGGCTGGAGTGGCGGACGCGGCCGGTCCGGCCGCATGCGGAGTGTCCGTGCGGGGCCGCCCTGGGAGATCCGGAAAAACGTAAGGGAGAACACACCCCCGGAGACGAGCCGTCGCACGAGACAATGGCCGTGCACGGGCCGTCGGACGAGTGGCGCCGCAAGGCGGACGCGAAGCGGCCGGCAGGGACTTGGAGGGCGCATGTCTGATCTTCCCCGGAAGGCGGTCACCCGGACCGCCAAGCTGGCCGCGCTCCCGCTCGGCTTCGCCGGGCGGGCGACCTGGGGACTCGGCAAGCGGATCGTGGGCGAGTCCGCGGAGCTGGTCGGCCGCGAGCTCCAGCAGCGGACCGCCGAGCAGCTCTTCAAGGTGCTCGGCGAGCTCAAGGGCGGCGCGATGAAGTTCGGCCAGGCCCTGTCCGTGTTCGAGTCGGCCCTGCCGGAGGAGATCGCCGGCCCCTACCGCGCGGCGCTGACCAAGCTCCAGGAGGCGGCCCCGCCGATGCCGACCCGTACGGTGCACGGGGTGCTCCGGGAGCGGCTGGGCGAGGACTGGCAGGAGCTGTTCCTGGAGTTCGAGGACAAACCGTCCGCCGCGGCCTCGATCGGCCAGGTGCACCGGGGTGTGTGGCACGACGGCCGCGAGGTGGCGGTCAAGGTGCAGTATCCGGGCGCGGGCGAGGCCCTGCTGTCCGACCTGAACCAGCTGAGCCGCTTCGCCCGTCTGCTGGGTCCGCTCATTCCGGGCATGGACGTCAAACCGCTGATCGCGGAGCTCAAGGACCGGGTCTCCGAGGAACTGGACTACGGTCTCGAGGCCCAGGCCCAGCGGGCCCACGCCGAGGAGTTCACCGAGGACCCCGACGTGGTCGTGCCGGGCGTGGTCCACCAGTGCGAGCAGGTGCTGGTCACCGAATGGATGGACGGCATACCACTGTCGGAGATCATCTCGGACGGCACCGAGGCGCAGCGCGACCGGGCCGGCCAGCTCCTGGCCCGCTTCCTGTTCTCCGGCCCCGCCCGCACCGGTCTGCTGCACGCCGACCCGCACCCCGGCAACTTCCGTCTGCTGCCGGGCGGTCCGGAGGGCGAGGACGACTGGCGGCTGGGTGTACTGGACTTCGGCACGGTCGACCGGCTCCCCGGCGGACTGCCCGAACCGATCGGCGAGGCCCTGCGGATGACCCTGGACGGCGAGGCCGAGGCCGTCTACGAGATGCTCTGCGCCGAGGGCTTCGTCAAGGAGTCGATCGAGCTGGACCCCGACTCCGTCCTCGACTATCTGCTGCCGATCATCGAGCCGGCCGCGGCCGGCGAGTTCACCTTCACCCGGAGCTGGATGCGGAGTCAGGCGACCCGGATAGCCGACCCGCGCTCCCCCGCCTCCCAGTTGGCCAAGCAGCTCAACCTCCCCCCGGCCTATCTGCTGATCCACCGGGTGACCCTGAGCACGATCGGCGTGCTCTGTCAGCTGGGTGCGACCGTGCGGCTGCGGGCCGAACTGGAGGAGTGGCTGCCGGGCTTCGTCCCGGAGGAACCGGTGGAGGAGGAGTCGGCCGCGCAGGCGTGACACGCCCGGCGGTCACCCCGCGTACCGGCCGTCGCCGCTACCACCACTGTGCGTCCAGGCGGCCCTCGATCGCCCGCAGGTTGTCGCGCGAGCACGGCTCGCAGTAGTGCCGGGCGGCGCCGTTCTCCACGGAGAAGGTCCAGGTCGGCTGTGGTCCTTCGGCGCGGGTGCCGCAGCGTGCGCACACCAGCGGCTCCGGCTCGGCCATGGTGCCGTCGTCGCCGCTGTCACCGTGATGACTCGTCACCCGGCGACGATAACGCCGTCCCCGGCGGCCCGCCCGCGCCACGCACCGCGGGGGCCGGCCCGTGTGAACGGACCGGCCCCCGCGAGCAGGGCGGGGCCTCCGGATGGGGAGGCCGTCGCTTCGGCTCGGTTACTGCATGACCGCCATGGCGAGCGCGCGGCGGGCGCGCCGGGAGGCGCGCTCCGCCCGGCGCTGCATCCGGCGAGCGGTCACCAGGCTGGTGGCCTGGCGCTCCCGCTGCGCCTCCCGCAGTCGCTCGTGCATATGCGCACGGGCCAGGGCTTCTGGAATGAGTTGCATCTCTCGGGTCCTGTTCTGGCGCGAGTCGTTCGCACCACTGGTGGTGAAGTCTTCGGTCGCGGAGCCTGCGGGCTCGTGGGCGGACGGCATCATCGGGGCCTGCTTCTGGGGGTCGTGCGTGAAGGGTCGGTCGATCGTTCCGGGGGTGTTCATGCCGCGACCGGGTTCTTGCGCGGGCGGCCACGCGGCCGCTTCCGGGCGACGACGACGCCCTGGACGAACAGCTCCCCACCCCAGACGCCCCAGGGCTCACGCCGCTCCTTGGCACCGGCGAGGCAGGCCTCGATCAGCGGGCAGGTGCGGCAGAGGGACTTGGCGTACTCGACGTCCGCCGGCGACTCGGCGAAGAAGACCTCCGGGTCGTAGGAACGGCACGGGACGGGTACGCCGAGGTTCTCGATGGCGTCGTCGAGCGCGGTGAGCGCCGTGAGCGGAGTCAAGGTCGGGTCCTCCGTGGAGCAGGGCTTGGGGATCGTGTCGGAAGGCGGTACGGACGGGACGTGCGCTTCGAGTTGCACGGTTCGTCTTCCTCGTCTGGTCGTTCCGGCTGTTGGCCGGTGGCGGCTGGTACCGGGTTCTTTTCTTGTCCCGAGGCGCTTCGCTCTCCCCGTTCGGGGAAAACAGAAGGGCCGCGGATCCCGGGTGGGGTTCCGCGGCCCTGAAGGCGCCGGCCTGATCGAATCAGGCTGGATCACTCCAGGGTTCTGGCCCACGGAAGGCCCACATCAGGTGGTGCTGCGTCGTCTGCTTCCGGAATCCGGCACCGGCTGCCGCAAAGGCATAGGTCTTCGCCTGTGCCACTACCGCTTCCAGTGCCTTGGTCGGTCGCTCATCGCGCTCACGGACGGCAGGAGCCGCGGGAGCGAGGGAGGACACCAGGTGTGCGGCACGGATGCCGGACAGACCGGTGCCCTGGTTCGAGGCGCCGAGCATGCACAGGGAGACGGCCGAGCGATCGGTCAGTTTGACGACGGAGCTGCTGTTGATGCTGATCACTGGACTCGCCTCCTCTCGGCGTCTAGGGGACCGGTGTGAACCGGTCCGCGGATATGCAAGTACAACACGGAATCAGGGCCTCGGAGAAGGCCGCTGTCCCCGTGCCTAAGAACCTATGGGGATTGCCGGGGCATGCGCAAACTATTTTTCCGACGAGTTCGGATCAGTTCAGGCCTCGGTCCTCGTCGAGGTCGCGACCTGCGCAGATGGCCAGAACATCGGCCCCGTAGCGGCCCAGCTTGCGCATCCCCACCCCCGGGATCCTGGCCAGCGCGTGCTCCTCGTCGGGGACCGTCTCCGCGATGGCCATCAGCGTCTTGTCGGTGAAGACGCAGAAGGCCGGCTGCCCGCTGCGCTCCGCCTGTCCGGCGCGCCAGTCCCGGAGCCGCTCGTAGAGACCCTCGTCCATGTCGGTGGGGCAGTCCTCGCAGCGCATCAGCTTCATCTCGCCCGCGTCGGTCAGCGTGCGGCCGCACACCCGGCAGCGGGCGGGACTGCGCTGTCTGCGCCGCGGGCCCGGGGCCACCGGGGCGGACGCCGTCGCGGCCGAGCCGCGCTCCACACCTCCCGCGCCGGCCGTGCCGCCACGGCCCGCGGCACCGCTGGAGCCGGGGCGCAGTCCGTCGAGGAAGCGGCTGGGCCTGCGGTTCGGCCGGCTGCCGGGTGAGCGGGAGAGCGCCCAGGAGAGATGGAGACGCTCACGAGCTCGGGTGACCCCGACATAGAGGAGGCGGCGCTCCTCCTCTATCTGCTCGTCGGTCTTTGCGTAGGTGATCGGCATCATGCCCTCGGCGACGCCGACCAGGAAGACGACGTCCCACTCCAGTCCCTTGGCCGAGTGCAGCGAGGCGAGGGTGACGCCCTGCACCGTCGGGGCGTGCTGGGCTCCGGCCCGCTCGTCGAGTTCGGCGACGAGGTCGGCGAGTGTCACGCCCGGTCGCGCGGCGGCGAAGTCCTGGGCGAGGTGCACCAGCGCGGCCAGTGACTCCCAGCGCTCGCGGACCGCTCCCGAACCGGCCGGCGGCTGCGGCGTCCAGCCCTCGCCGGAGAGCACGGCACGCACCTGGGAGGGCAGGTCGGGGGCATCGTCGAGGAGCGCGTCGTTGCCACCGAAGCGGGCCGCGCCGCGCAGGGCGATACCGGCCTTGCGCACCTCGGGACGGTCGAAGAACCGCTCGGCGCCGCGCAGCTGGTAGGGCACCCCGGCATCGGCCAGGGCCTGCTCATAGGTCTCGGACTGGGCGTTCGTCCGGAACAGGACGGCGATCTCGCTCGCCGGGACCCCCGCGTCGATCAGCTCACGGATACGGCGGGCGGCACCCTCCGCCTCGGCGGGCTCGTCGGTGTACTCGGTGAAGACCGGATCGGTCCCCGCGGCACGCTGCGAGACGAGTTCCAGCCGGTGGTCGGCGGCGCGGCCGCGGGCCTGGGCGAGCAGGCCGTTCGCCAGGTGGACGACCTGCGGGGTGGAGCGGTAGTCGCGGACCAGCTTGACGACGGTGGCCCCGGGATGGCGCGTGCGGAAGTCGAGCAGATGGTCGGGGGTTGCGCCCGTGAACGAGTAGATCGTCTGGCTGGCGTCGCCGACCACGCACAGGTTCTCCCGGTCGCCGAGCCACAGCTCCAGCAGGCGCTGCTGCAGCGGGCTGACGTCCTGGTACTCGTCGACGACGAAGTGCTGGTACTGGGCGCGGACCTGTTCGGCGATGTCGCGGCGGTCCTGCAGGACGGCGACGGTCAGCAGCAGCACGTCCTCGAAGTCGATGACGACGCGCTCCCGCTTGAGCTCCTCGTAGGCGGAGTACAGCTGGGCGATCTCGGCGGGGTCGCGGGGAACGTCCCGGCCGGCCTTGGCTGCGGCTGCCGCGTAGTCGCCCGGGACGGTCTGGGTGACCTTGGACCATTCGATCTCCGCGGTGACGTCCCGCAGCTCTCCCCGGTCGAGCCGGATGCGGCAGGCCGCGGCCGCGTCGGCGACCAGCTGTATCTTCCGGTCGACGAGCCGGGGCAGGGAACCGCCGATCGCCTTCGGCCAGAAGTACTGGAGTTGGCGCAGCGCCGCCGAGTGGAAGGTGCGGGCCTGGACCCCCACGGCGCCGAGCTGCCGCAGCCGTCCGCGCATCTCCCCGGCGGCGCGGTTGGTGAAGGTGACGGCGAGGACGCTGGACGGCTGGAGGATCCCGGCGCGCACGCCGTAGGCGATCCGGTGGGTGATCGCCCGGGTCTTGCCCGTACCGGCGCCGGCCAGCACGCACACCGGGCCCTGCAGGGCGGTGGCCACGGCGCGCTGCTCGGGGTCGAGCCCGTCGAGCACCGCGTCGGCCGAGTCCGGTACCTGTGGGAAGAGGGTGGAGTGCGTTGCTGCTGTCACACAGCCATGCTGCCAGGTCGTCGGAGACGGGTGAGCCGGTTGTCCACAGGGAGGCCGTCGCGGTCGTACTGATGCGGCGGGCATCACGCGGGCCGACGCCGCGGCCATCAGGCGGGAGCCGTGGGGCGCCCGGCGGGAATGTCTGCGCTTTCAAGTACGTTCTCCGAGCACCGAGGACTTCCCCGAACCGCCGAAGGAGCGCGAAAGGCATGCAGGGCACTGTGACGATGTACAGCACCACGTGGTGCGGTTACTGCCGTCGGCTGAAGAGCCAGATGGATCGTGAGGGCATCGCGTACACCGAGATCAACATCGAGCAGGACCCGGAGTCCGCGGCCTTCGTGGAGAAGGCGAACGGCGGAAACCAGACGGTGCCCACGGTCCTCTTCCCCGACGGTTCGACGCTCACCAACCCGTCACTGGCGCAGGTGAAGCAGAAGGTCGGCGTCTGAGCGGTTCGCACGGAGCGGGGTGGCCCCTCATCGGGAGGGAGCCGCCCCGCTTTGTCGTGCCCGGGTTCAGAAGGCGCTGCGGGTCGGCAGTTCCTTGCCGTACCAGCGTTCGATCAGACGGGCCGCGATGGAGATGCCGTACGGCGGCAGGACCTCGCCGGAGTCGAAGGCGGCTCCGAGTGCGTCGCGGGAGAACCAGCGGGCCTCGTGGATCTCGTCGCCGTCGACGTTGATCTCGGTCGAGGTGGCGCGGGCGGTGAAGCCCAGCATGAGGCTGGAGGGGAAGGGCCAGGGCTGGCTGGCGATGTACTCGACCTCGCCGATGCCGATGCCGACCTCCTCGTGGACCTCGCGGCGCACCGACTGCTCGATGGACTCGCCCGGCTCGACGAATCCGGCGAGCGTGGAGAAGCGGCCCTCGGGCCAGTGCATCTGGCGGCCGAGCAGGATGCGGTCCTGGTCGTCGACGACGGCCATGATCACCGCGGGGTCGGTGCGCGGGTAGTGCTCGGCACCGCAGGCGGGGCAGCGGCGGATGTGGCCGGCGGCGGCGATGACGGTGCGCTCCCCGCAGCGGGAGCAGAAACGGTGCAGCCGCTGCCAGTTCTCCAGGGCGACCGCGTGCACCATCAGGCCGGCCTCACGCGGCGACAGGAGCAGTCCGGCCTCGCGCAGGCCCGCCGGGCGGGCGGAGTCGTCCATGCGGCCGGGCAGGGAGTCCTTCTGCAGGGCGAAGTAGCTGACGCCGTCCTCGTCGTTGCCCAGGAAGTAGCGGTGGGCCTCGGTGAGCGGGGCCTCGAAGGACGGCGTCATGACGAGTTCGGTACGCCCGTCCGCGGTCTCGTCGATGAGGACCTGGCCGCCGGAGACCACGAAGCAGCGCGTCGAGGGGTGGCTCCACGCCGCCGCGAGCCATGCCTCGTCGAGCCGGTGGTGGGCGGCGCGGTCGATGCCGCTCGGGAGGGTGAGCGAGATGGGTCGGTCGGCGGTGTGGTCGGTCCAGGTGGTCACGGGTGCTTCCAACTCCCCCGGTGGATGGGATTGGTTCGGCGGTAGGGACGGCGGGGGCACCGGGGCCCGCTCGGCGGCGGGGCTCTTCCAGTGTGCCGCGCGCGGGGCTCCGGTTCGGACGGCGTGGGAGGTCAGGGGGCGTGCCGCCAGTGCTCGGCGAGGTCGCCCCACAGGTACGCGCTGGTCTCGACGCCTTTGAGGAGCAGGTCCAGGTCGACCTTCTCGTTCGGGGCGTGCCAGCCGTCGGACGGGACGGAGATGCCGAGGAACAGGACCGGTGCGCCGAGGACGTCCCGGAGGTCGGCGGCCGGCCCGGAGCCGCCCTCACGGGTGAAGCGGACGGGGGTGCCGAAGGCGCGGCCCATCGCGCGGACCACGGACCGCAGGGCGGGGTGGTCCAGTGGGGTCAGGCAGGGGCGGGTGGCCGGGCTGAAGGTGATCTCGTGGCGGATGCCGTCGGGGAGCTGGGCGGGCACCCAGTCGCCCACGGCCTTGCGTACGTGTTCGGGGTCCTGGCCGGCGACCAGGCGGAAGGACAGCTTCACCATGGCGGAGGACGGGATGATCGTCTTGCTTCCGGGGCCCTGGTAGCCGCCGCCGATGCCGTTGACCTCGGCGGTGGGGCGGGCCCAGACGCGCTCCAGGGTGCTGTAGCCGGCTTCGCCCCGCGTGCCGTGGGACTTGGCGGTGCGCAGCCACCGCTCCTCGTCGAAGGGCAGCTCGGCGAAGAGTTCGCGTTCGCGGCCGGTGAGCTCGACGACACCGTCGTAGAAGCCGGGGATGGCCACGCGCGCGTGCTCGTCGTGCAGGGCGGCGACAAGGCGGGCGACGGCGGTGGCCGGGTTGGGCACCGCGCCGCCGAAGGAGCCGGAGTGGATGTCCTGGTCGGGGCCGTACAGCCGGATCTCGCACTCGGCGAGGCCGCGCATTCCGGTGCACACGGTGGGGGTGTCCTCGGACCACATGCCGGTGTCGGAGACGATCACGGCGTCGGCCGTGAGCCGGTCCGCGTGCTGTTCGACGAGGGCGCGGAAGTGCGGGGAGCCGGATTCCTCCTCGCCCTCGATCAGCAGTTTCAGATGGACGGCCGGGCTGGTACGGCCGGTGGCGGCGAGGTGGGCGCGGACGCCGAGGGTGTGGAAGAACACCTGGCCCTTGTCGTCGGCGGCGCCGCGAGCGTAGAGGCGGCCGTCGCGGACGACGGGGGCGAAGGGTTCGCTGTCCCAGCCGTCCTCGCGGGCGGCGGGCTGCACGTCGTGGTGGCCGTAGACCAGCACGGTGGGTGCTCCGTGGTCGGCGGAGGGCCACTCGGCGTAGACGGCCGGGGCGCCGGGGGTGGGCCAGACCTCGACGGTGGGGAAGCCGGTCTCCTCGAGTTTCGCGGCGAGCCAGTCGGCGCTGCGGCGCACGTCGGGCGCGTGGTCGGGCTGGGCCGAGACGGACGGGATGCGCAGCCACTCGGTGAGGTCGTCGAGGAAGGCGACGCGGTGCTGTGCGATGTACGTACGGACGGCGCTGACGGCAGTGTCAACGGGCTGGCTCATGTCCTTGAGCCTATCGGCCCGCGCGGGTGTCCTCGGAGTGCGGTATCTCACCGGACGGCTCTTCGAGGAGCAGCCGTTCCAGCTCGGCGCGGCCGGGCAGGTCATCGTGCCGGACGACCTCGCCCGTGCGTACGTACAGGAACGCGGCCCTGACGGTCTGCGGGGGGACGCCCTGTTGTTCGGCCCAGGCGAGCCGGTAGACGGCGAGCTGGAGCGGGTCGGCGTCGCGGCTCCGGCCGGTCTTCCAGTCGACGATCTCGTACGTCGTCGTGTCCCCGTCGTCCTCCTTGTAGACGGCGTCGATGCGGCCGCGGACGACACGGCCGGCGAGCGTCAGCTGGAAGGGCGCTTCCACGCGGTGGGGGGTGCGGTGGGCGTACTCGGTGCGTTCGAAGGCCTCCTTGAGGGCTTCCAGGTCGCGTTCGTCGGCGATCTCGGCGTCGCTGCCGGGCAGGTCGTCCGGGTCGAGCATGGGGAGGGTCAGTGCCTCGAAGCGGGCTTCGACCCAGGCGTGGAACCGGGTGCCGCGGCGCGCGGCCGGCTGGGGCGGGCGGGGCATGGGGCGGGCCAGTTCCTGGGCGAAGCCGTCGGGGTCGGCGGCCAGGCGCAGCAGCTGGGAGGCGGTCAGGGAGGCGGGCAGCAGGACCTCGCTGACGCTCTCGCGTGTGCGCAGCAGTTCTCCGGTGAGGGCGTCGAGGTCGCGGTCCCAGGAGGCGACGGTGCGGGCCTCCTCGGGGGTGAGCCGGGGGCGCGGCGGGTGGGCCGGTTCCGCCTCCGCCGCGGGGGCCCGCGTGATGGTTTCCGGGGCGGTCGCCTGGTGCGGAACGGCGGGGCGGTCGGCGGTCCAGGAGTCCCAGTCGTCCGCGCCGGCGCCGGCGAAGGGGTCGTCCTCCCCGGGGAGGGGGTCCTCGTCGTCGGGCGGTGGCGGCCAGTCCGGGTCCTCGTAGGTGTCGGGGTCGTGTACGGCCGTGGCGGAGCCGTCCGGGTGGGCGGCGAGGCGGTCGAGGTGGGCGAGGACGGTGTCGGCGGCCGCGCGGCGGCGGGTGAGGGCGGCGGCGTCGAGGGGCAGGGGCCACACCTGGTCGTCGCCGGCCCGGTGCAGGGCGGGGTTCTCCTCGCCCTCGGCGGGCTCGTCCGCCCACGCCTCGATCTCGCCGTGTCCGGCGGCGCAGTGCTCGTAGAGGGCGTGGAGGAAATCGGAGGGGCCGCGCGGCTTCTTCTGGCTGGGGCCCCACCAGTGGCCGGAGCCGAGGAGCAGGGAGCGGGGGCGCGTGAAGGTGACGTAGCCGAGGCGGAGTTCCTCGGTGTGCTGATGGTCCTTCATGGCCTCGTGGAAGGCCTTCAGGCCCCGGGAGTCCCAGGATTCGACGTCGGGCAGGGTGTCGGCGTCGCCGCGCAGCGCGTGCGGCAGCACCTTGCCCTGCGCGGTCCACTTCTCGCGTCCCTGGCTGCTGGGGAAGGTGCCGGTGACCAGTCCGGGGACGGCGACGACGTCCCATTCGAGGCCCTTGGACTTGTGCGCGGTGAGGACCTTGACGGTGTTCTCGCCGCCGGGCAGTGCGTTGTCGAGGCCCTTCTCGTACTGGGCGGCGGTGCGCAGGAAGCCGAGGAAGGCGAGGAGGGTGGCCTCGCCGTCGCCCGCGGCGAAGGAGGCGGCGACGTCGAGGAAGTTGGAGAGGGTTTCGCGGCGGCGGGCGGCGAGGGCGTGGGGGGAGGCGGAGAGCTCGACTTCCAGGCCGGTGACGGCGAGGACGCGGTGCAGGACGTCCATGAGGGGGGCGGACAGGGAGAGGCGCAGGTCGCGCAGTTCGGTGGCGAGGCGGGCGAAGCGCACGCGCGCGTCCGGTGAGAAGGGCAGTCCGTCGTCGCCGGGGCCGTCGAGCGGGATTCCCAGGAAGGTGTCGAGGGCGTCGGCGAGGGAGATCACCTCGGCCGGGTCGGTGCCCTCGACGGCCTCGGCGAGCCGCCGGTCGGGGTCGTCGTCGCCGTCGACGCGCGCGTGGGAGACGAGCAGCCGCGCGCGCCGTCCCAGCAGGGCGAGGTCGCGGGGGCCGATGCGCCAGCGCGGGCCGGTCAGCAGGCGGACGAGTGAGGCGTTGGCGCCGGGGTCCTGGAGGACCTCGCAGACGGCGACGAGGTCGGCGATCTCGGGCAGGTGCAGCAGCCCGGACAGACCGACGACCTCGACGGGGACGTCCCGGGCGACGAGGGCGCCCTGGATCTCGGCGAAGTCGCCGGCCGTGCGGCACAGCACGGCGATCTCGCCGGGTGCCTTGCCGGTGTTCACCAGGTGGGCGACGGAGTCGGCGATCCAGTCGATCTCTTCCGCGTGGGTGGGCAGCAGGGCGCAGCGCACGGTGCCGTCGCGTTCGGCGCCGGGGGCGGGGCGGAGGGCCTCCACGCCCGCGTGCATGGCGCGCAGTGGTCCGGCGAGGCCGTTGGCGAGGTCGAGGAGGCGGCCGCCGCTGCGCCGGTTCTCGCTGAGGGACTGCCGGGTGGCGGGGCGGCCGTCGGCGCGGGCGAAGTGCTCGGGGAAGTCGTCGAGGTTGGCGACGGAGGCGCCGCGCCAGCCGTAGATCGCCTGGCAGGGGTCGCCGACGGCGGTCACGGGGTGTCCGGTGCCGCCGCCGAACAGTCCGGCCAGCAGGACGCGCTGGGCGACGGAGGTGTCCTGGTACTCGTCGAGGAGGACCACACGGAACTCGTCGCGCAGGACGCGGCCCACCTCGGGGAGGGCGGCGAGCCGGGCGGACAGGGCGATCTGGTCGCCGAAGTCGAGCAGATCGCGTTCGCGTTTGGCGGTCCGGTAGCGCAGCACGAGGTCGGCGAGCTCGCGCCGGGCGGCGGCCGCGTCGGGGACCTTGCGCAGGTCGGCGTTGGTGAGTCTGGTGTGTTCCAGGGTGTGCAGCAGTTCGGCGTCGTGGGCGCGCAGGTCCTCGGGCCGTACGAGGTGTTCGGACAGCTCGGAGTCGAGGGTGAGGAGGTCGCCGACCAGGTCGGGGAAGGAGCGGGTGAGCGCCGGATAGAGGCCGGGTGCCTCTCGGAGGACCCGCGCGGCGAGTTGGTAGCGGGTGGCGTCGGCGAGGAGGCGGGACGTCGGTTCGAGGCCGATGCGCAGCCCGTGGTCGGTCAGGAGACGGCCGGCGAAGGCGTGGTATGTGGAGATCACCGGCTCGCCCGGGGGGTTGTCCGGGTCGATGGCATCGGGGTCGGTGACGCCGGCCTTGATCAGTGCCTTGCGGACGCGTTCGGCGAGTTCCCCGGCGGCCTTGTTGGTGAAGGTGAGGCCGAGTACCTGCTCGGGGGCGACCTGACCGGTGCCGACGAGCCAGACCACGCGTGCCGCCATCACCGTGGTCTTGCCGGACCCGGCTCCGGCCACGATCACCTGCGGGGCGGGCGGCGCGATGATGCAGGCCGTCTGCTCCGGGGTGAACGGGATCCCGAGGAGCTCCTTGAGCTGATCGGGATCGGTGATAGGGGCGGGCACACGGAGAATCTAACGGCGGGCACTGACAACGGATGCCGTCACAGTGCCCCGAGGGCGAAGAACCGCAGGTCGGCGCCGGTGGTGCGATGCGTCACGCCGGTCATTCGACGACGTGCCGGCCCTCGGGCCGGGCACTGCACGAGGCCCGGAAGGCGCAGTGGGCGCAGTGCTGGCCCGCGGTCGGCCCGAACCGTTCGTCGAGGACCTTCCCGGCGGCCGTGGCCAGCAGGTCGCCGACCCACTCCCCCTCGGGCGGCTCCTGGGCCTGCACCTTGGGCAGGGTCTCGCCGCCGTCCCGCTTGGCGGCGCCCTGGCGCAGCTGGACCAGTTCGGCGCCGCCCGGTTCGGGGCGTGTGCCGTCGAAGACGTCGTCGACCGCGCCCTCGGCGACGGCGATCTGGTAGACGGCGAGCTGGGGGTGGCGTTCCACCTCCTTGGCGCTGGGCGCCTGTTTGCCGGTCTTGAAGTCGACGACGTACGCGCGTCCGTCGCCGTCGGTCTCCACGCGGTCCATCTGGCCGCGGATGCGGACCTCGTAGTCACCCGCTTCGAGGGTGACGTCGAAGTCGTGCTCGCTGGCCACCGGGGTGCGTCCGGCGCGGTCCATGACATGCCACTCGAGGAAGCGTTCGAGCGCCACGCGCGCGTTCTCCTTCTCCTGCTCCGACTTCCACGGCGCGTCGAAGGCGAGCGCGTTCCACACGGAGTCGAGCCGCTCCATGAGGACGTCGAGGTCTGCCGGGGTGTGCCCGGAGGCCACCTCGTCGGCGAGGACGTGCACCACGTTGCCGAAGCCCTGGGCGGCGGTCGCGGGCGCGTCGGCCTTCACCTCGCGGCCCAGGAACCACTGCAGGGCGCAGGTGTTGGCGAGCTGGTCGAGGGCGCTTCCGGAGAGCACGACGGGCTGGTCGCGGTCGCGCAGCGGCACCTTGCTCTCCGTGGGTTCGAACATGCCCCACCAGCGGTACGGGTGCGCGGACGGCACCAGGGGGCGGCCGTCCTCGTCGGCGAGCGCGGCGAGCCGGGCCAGCCGCCGGGCGGCTGCCTCCCGCAGGGTGTCGGAGACCCGGGGGTCGACCGTCGTGGCGCGCAGTTCGGCGACGAGCGCGGCGACGGACAGGGGGCGCCGGGGGCGGCCGGTGACGTCCTGGGGCTCGACGCCGAGTTCGGCCAGGAAGCGGGAGGGCTGGTCGCCGTCGTCGGCGGGTGCCTTCACGGCCGTCACCACGAGGCGTTCCCGCGCGCGTGTGGCCGCGACGTAGAACAGGCGGCGTTCCTCGGCGAGCAGCGCGCCGGGGGTGAGGGGTTCGGCGAGTCCGTCGCGGCCGATACGGTCGGCCTCCAGCAGGGAGCCGCGGCGGCGCAGGTCCGGCCACAGGCCCTCCTGGACTCCGGCCACGACGACCAGGCGCCACTCCAGGCCCTTGGCGCGGTGCGCGGTCATCAGACGTACGGCGTCGGGACGGGCGGCGCGCCGGGTGAGGGTGTCGGCGGCGATGTCCTGGGCCTCGATCTCCTCCAGGAAGTTCAGGGCCCCCCGGCCGCCGGTGCGTTCCTCCGCACGGGCGGCGGTCGCGAACAGGGCGCATACGGCGTCGAGGTCCCGGTCGGCGTTGCGGCCGGCGGCGCCGCCGCGCCGGGCGGAGCGCTCCAGACGCCGGGGCCAGTCCGTGTCGTTCCACAGGTCCCACAGGGCCTCTTCGGCGGTGCCGCCGCCCGAGAGCCCTTCGCGGGCCCGGCGCAGCAGGTCGCCGAGCCGCTGGGCGCCCCGCGCGTAGGCGGTGTCGTGCACGGCGAGCCGCTCCGGCTCGGCGAGCGCACGCGCGAGGAGTTCGTCCGAGGGCGGCGGCAACGGGTTGCCGGCGGCCCGCTCCTCCTCGCGCAGGGCCCGTCCGAGGCGGCGCAGGTCTGCGGTGTCCATGCCGGCGAGGGGGGAGGTGAGCAGGGTGAGGGCGGTCTCGGTGTCGAGCCAGCACGCGTCGGCACCGTCTCCGGTGGCGCCCCGTTCGCCCGCCTCCGCCGTCGCCACCGCGCGCAGGGCCGTCAGCAGCGGGGCCACCGCGGGTTCGTGGCGCAGGGGCAGGTCGTTGCCGTTGACGTCCACGGGGACGCCCGCCGAGGTCAGCGCGCGGCGGACCGTGGGCAGGGTGCGGGCGCCGGCCCGGACCAGGACGGCCATCTCGTTCCAGGGCACGCCGTCCTCCAGGTGTGCCCTGCGCAGGATGTCGGCGATGTTGTCCAGTTCCGTGCCGGACGTCGGGTAGGTGTACGCCTCGACGCGGCCGCCGTCCCGGTCCGGGGTGAGTTCCCGGTGGGCGCGGACCTTCTCGGCGGGCAGGCGGGGCAGTGGCATGCGCCGGGTCACCCGCCGGGTGGCCTCCAGCAGGGCGGCGCCGGAGCGCCGGGAGGTGCGCAGCACCTCGACCGGGGCGGGTCGGCCGTCCGCGCGCGGGAACGCGTGGGGGAACTCCAGGATGCCGCCCACGTCCGCGCCCCGGAAGGCGTAGATCGACTGGTCGGGGTCGCCGAAGGCGACGAGGGTGCGTCCGCCGGCCAGGGCGTGCAGCAGCCGTACCTGGGCGGGGTCGGTGTCCTGGTACTCGTCGACGTAGACGGCGTCGTACCGCGCGGCCAGCCGTCCGGCGATCTCCGGCCGGCCGGCGAGGAGCACCGCGCGGTGGACCAGTTCGGCGTAGTCGAGGACGCCCTGCAGATCGAGTACGTCGAGGTACTCGGCGAGGAAGGCGGAGGCCGCGCGCCAGTCGGGGCGTCCGATGCGGCGGGCGAAGGCGTCCAGGGCCTCGGGGCCGAGGCCCAGTTCGCGGCTGCGGGCGAGCACCGCGCGGACCTCGTCGGCGAAGCCGCGGGTGGTCAGGCACGCGCGCAGTTCGTCCGGCCAGCGCACATGGCCGAGGCCGAGCCGCTCCAGGTCCACCTGGCCGGCGAGCAGCTCGCGGACGGTGACGTCCTGCTCGGGGCCCGACAGCAGTCGCAGCGGCTCGACGAAGAGGTCGTTGTCCTGGTGGGCGCGGATCAGGGCGTAGCAGAACGAGTGGAAGGTGGTCGCCTGCGGGGCGCGGGCGGCACCCATGCGCAGGGCCATGCGGTCCCGCAGTTCGACGGCGGCCTTGCGGCTGAACGTCAGGACCAGGACCCGCTCGGGGTTCCCGCCGCGGGCGATCCGCGCGGCCACCGACTCGACCAGCGTGGTGGTCTTCCCGGTGCCCGGACCTGCGAGAACGAGCAGCGGACCGGTCTCGTGCTCAACCACGGAGCGCTGTGCGGCGTCCAGACGAGGGGGATTCCGGCGAGCCGGCGGGGTACGCACCAGTCGATGAGCGCCGCGGTTCCCCCGCCGCACCTGGGGGTGCGGCAGGCCGCTGGTGGAGGAAGAGGAGCTCACGTGGTTCGCCGGTCCTGGTGGGTGTGCAGTGGGGCCGTTCGCCGCGCGTGCGGGGCGGTGGGTGCGGGGTGAAGGGGGTACGCGCGGCCGACGCTACGCCGGTGAAAAGTACGGAAGCAGGCTTTCCGCTTCTTCCCTCCGGTCACTCGGGCCGCACATGTCCCTTGCCTCACGAACGTACGTCATGCCGCGAATGTGCCCCATCTCACCCTGAGGGATCACAGGTCACACGGCGGAGTGCGCCATGGCGGAGGCTGTCAGGTGTGACCCTCGGTGTGCCCGCCGCCGTCCCAGCGCGCGCGTCTCATGTCGACGCGCGGCACATGGCCCTCCGCGGCCCGGCTCGCCTCCTTCAGCGGCGTGCCCTCCGCGCGGTAGTGCCCGAGGGCCCTGAGCTCGTGTCCCGGCAGCAGCACGCCGTCCGCGCGGACGACACGCCACCACGGGACGGCGCCCCCGTAAAGGGCCATCACACGCCCGACCTGCCGGGGGCCGCCCTCCCCCAGCCACTCGGCCATGTCCCCGTACGTCATGACATGTCCCGGCGGAATCAGCTCGGCCACCTCGAGTACGCGCTCGGCGTACTCGGGCAGGGCGTCCGGGTGCTCCGGACCCCCGTCGGACGGAAGGCTCTCCTGGCTCATCCGGCCCATCCTGCCGCACCCCACCGACAACGCGGCGCGCTCGCGCGTGTGCGCGCGGCTCGCCCCGGAGCGGCGCGTCGGGCAGACTGTGCCGCCCGTGTTCGGACCCTGATGCCCCCTTCTGGCGGTACGGCATGCCACCATCGTGCGGGCGGTGACCGGTGATACAAGATCGAGAAGAGACGATGAAGCAGCAGGGTGCGCACCCCGACGACACGGAGGGCACCCCTGACGCCTCGTCGCGCCCGGACACCGCGGAGGCCGAGACGGCGCACATCGACGAGGTGGAAGGCGACGAACCGCTGCTCCCCGCGCGGGTGCACCGGCCGTCCGACCTCATGCGGCTCCTGGCGGGCGTGCTCGCCGTCGTGGTGCTGCTGGCGATCGCCGCGTTCGCCCACGGCACCACCTCGGGCCTGGAACAGGACATCAACAAGGGCACCGGGCAGGCGCCCGACCTCCTCATCAAGATCGCGGGCCTGGCCTCCAGCATCGCGATCCTCCTGGTGCCGGTGGCCTTCGCCATCGAGCGGCTGATCAAACGGGACGGACTGCGGATCGCCGACGGCGTGCTCGCCGCCGTCCTCGCCCACGGTGTGACGCTCGCCACCGACCTGTGGGTCGCGCGTGCCGCACCCGGCTCGATCCAGGAGGCGCTCACCCAGCCCTCCCCCGGCGACATCCATGCCCTCACGGACCCGGTGCACGGCTATCTCGCGCCGGTGATCGCGTACATGACGGCCGTCGGGATGTCCCGCAGACCCCGGTGGCGCGCGGTGCTGTGGGTGGTGCTGCTCCTCGACGCCTTCTCGATGCTCGTCACCGGGTACACCACTCCGTTCTCGATCATCCTGACGGTCCTGATCGGCTGGACCGTCGCCTACGGCACCCTCTACGCGGTCGGGTCGCCCAATGTGCGCCCCACCGGCCGCACCCTGATGGCGGGCCTGCGCACCGTCGGCTTCCGGCCCGTGACCGCCTCCCGGGTGGAGTCGGGAGACGCCGCCGAGGCCGGGGACCGGGGGCGCCGCTATTTCGTCACCCTGGAGGACGGTCCGCCGCTGGACGTCACGGTGGTCGACCGGGAACAGCAGGCGCAGGGGTTCTTCTACCGCGCGTGGCGCAATCTGGCGCTGCGCGGCTTCGCCACCCGGCGCAGCCTGCAGTCGCTGCGCCAGGCGCTGGAGCAGGAGGCACTGCTGGCGTACGCGGCCATCGCGGCCGGCGCCAACGCGCCCAAGCTGATCGCGACCTCCGAACTCGGCCCCGACGCGGTCATGCTCGTGTACGAGCACACGGGCGGGCGCACCCTCGACTCACTGGCGGACGAGGAGATCACCGACGATCTGCTGCGCGACACCTGGCGCCAGGTACGGGCCCTGCAGTCCCGCCGGATCGCGCACCGCAGGCTGGTGGGCGACGCCATCCTGGTGGATCGTTCCGGCACGGTGATCCTCACCGATCTGCGCGGCGGCGAGATCGCGGCCGGCGATCTGCTGCTGCGCATGGACACCTCCCAGCTGCTGGTGACCCTGGGGCTGCGGGTGGGCGCCGAACGCGCGGTGGCCTCCGCGCTGAGCGTCCTCGGCCCCGACACGGTGGCGGACTGTCTGCCGATGCTCCAGCCCATCGCGCTGAGCCGTTCCACGCGCGGGACGCTGCGGCAGCTGGCCCGCGAGCGGGCGGAACGCGAGCGTGAGGCCGTCCTGGAGGCCTACCGGCAGTCCAAGCCGGCCCGCGCGGAGCACGGCGCCCACGACGCCGCCGACACCGCGCTCGAGAAGGTCGACAAGAAGGCCGCACGCGCGGAGCAGCGGGCCGAGAAGCGGGCCATCGACGAGGCCATGGAAGAGGCGCGCGAGGAGGATCTGCTCACCCAGATCCGGCACGAGGTGCTGCGGATCAGGCCGCAGGCGCCGGTCGAACCGGCCCGCCTGGAGCGGGTGCGGCCGCGGACCCTGATCAGTTTCATCGCCGGCGCGATCGGCGCGTACTTCCTGCTGACGCAGCTCACCCACATCGAGTTCGGCCCGCTGATCGCCAACGCGGAATGGGGCTGGGTGATCGCGGCGGTACTGTTCGCGGCCGCCAGCTACATCGCCGCGGCCATGGCCCTGCTCGGATTCGTCCCGGAGCGGGTGCCGTTCCTGCGGACCGTGGCGGCGCAGGTCGCCGCGTCCTTCGTGAAGATCGTCGCCCCGGCGGCCGTGGGCGGTGTCGCCCTGAACACCCGGTTCCTGCAGCGCGCGGGGGTGCGGCCGGGACTCGCGGTGGCGAGCGTCGGCGCGTCGCAGCTCTTCGGGCTCGGCTGCCACATCCTGATGCTGCTGTCCTTCGGCTATCTCACCGGCACCGAGAAGACGCCGTCCCTGTCCCCGTCCCGCACGGTGATCGGGGGCCTGCTGACGGTGGCGGTGCTGGTGCTCGTCGTGACGTCGGTGCCGTTCCTGCGGAAATTCGTCGTCACGCGCGTGCGGTCGCTTTTCGCCGGTGTCGTACCGCGCATGCTCGATGTACTGCAACGGCCGCAGAAGCTGGTCACCGGCATCGGCGGCATGCTGCTGCTGACGGCCTGCTTCGTGATGTGTCTGGACGCCTCGATCCGGGCGTTCGGCGACGAGACGACCTCGGTCAGCATCGCCAGCGTCGCCGTCGTCTTCCTCGCGGGCAACGCACTGGGGTCGGCGGCCCCGACGCCGGGCGGTGTCGGCGCGGTCGAGGCGACCCTGACGGTCGGTCTCATCGCGGTCGGGCTCCCCAAGGAGGTCGCCGCGCCGGCGGTGCTGCTCTTCCGGCTGCTGACGCTGTGGCTGCCGGTGCTGCCGGGCTGGCTGGCCTTCAACCACCTCACACGCAAAGCGGCCCTGTGAGCGTCGCCCTACCTCGTACGGCCCGTGTCCCGCGCGGCCCGCTCCGAGCGACCGCAGGATGGGACCATGTCCCGCCCCTTCCGTCTGCGTGCCGCCGCCCTGACCGTCTGCGCCGTCCTGCTGCCCGCGCTGCTGACGGGCTGCGGTGAGGACGACGACAGGGACGAGGACCTGACGGAACAGCAGCTCGACTGGCAGGACTGCCCGGCCCCGTCCGAGGCACAGGGCGGGGGCGCCGCCCCGTCGCCGCTGCCGGGCGGCCGGGGCGAATGGAGCTGCGCCCGTATGAAGGCCCCGCTGGACTGGGACGACCCCGACGGCGACACCATCGACCTCGCGCTGATCCGGGCCCGGTCAAGCGGTCCCGCGGACCGGCGCATCGGCTCCCTGATCTTCAACTTCGGGGGCCCGGGCGGCTCCGGCGTCACCACCCTGCCCGCGTTCGGCCAGGACTACGCGACCCTGCGTACCCGCTACGACCTGGTGAGCTTCGATCCGCGCGGGGTGGGCCGCAGCGAGCCCGTGACCTGCCTGGACGACGAGCAGCTCGACGCGTATCTCCAGCAGGACGCCACACCCGACGACGCCGCCGAGCGAACCGAACTCGTGGACGGCACCGAGAGGTTCAACGCGGCCTGCGAGAAGAACTCCGAACGGGTGCTCCCCCACGTGCGCACCACGGACGTCGCCCGCGACCTGGACCTGATGCGCCAGGTCCTCGGCGACGGCACGCTGCACTACTTCGGCATCTCCTACGGCACCGAACTCGGTGGCGTCTACGCCCATCTGTTCCCCAAGAAGGTGGGCCGCGCGGTGTTCGACGCGGTCGTGGACCCCACGCAGACCGCGGAACAGGGCTCACTCGGACAGGCACGGGGATTCCAGCTCGCACTCGACAACTACGCGGAGAACTGCGTCTCCCAGGCCGAGGAATGCCCCGTGGGCGACAGCGCGCAGGACGTGAAGGACCGTATCGCCCGGCTGCTGAGGGACCTGGACGGCAAGCCCGTCCCCGGCATCTTCCCCCGGGAACTGACCCAGACCGCGGCCGCCGGCGGGATCCTTCAGGCCCTGTACTCCGAGGAGTTCTGGGAGTTCCTCACCGAGGGCCTCGACCAGGCGTACGACGGTGACGGAACGATTCTGATGGCCCTGTCCGACTCGATGAACGGCCGCGGCGAGAACGGCGAGTACAGCAACCTCCTCGCGGCCAACATCGCCATCAACTGCGCCGACGACGAACCCCGCTACACCGTCGGGGATGTGGAGCGCCTCCTGCCGGAGTTCCGGGCCGCCTCCGCGCTGTTCGGGGAGTATCTGGCATGGGGAATGGTCGGCTGCACCGACTGGGCGGTGCCCGGGGCCGCCGGGCATCCGGACGTCCACGCCCCCGGCGCGGCCCCGATCCTGGTGATCGGCAACACCGGCGACCCGGCCACACCGTACGAGGGGGCGCGCAGGATGGTGCAGGCCCTCGGCGAGGGCGCCGGTGTGGAGCTGACGTACGAGGGACAGGGGCACGGGGCCTACAACAGCGGTAACAGGTGCGTGCAGGACGCGGTGCACGGCTATCTCCTGGACGGAAAGGTACCGAAACCCGGAACCGTCTGTTCGTGAACCAGACCTACACCCTCACGAAGTCCCAGGTCAGAGCGTTATCCACAGGCTGCCCCGGCGAGCGGCGGATCTGCCTACCATGGCCTGACCGCCATCCGTGGCACGGTGCGGACGGCCAGCGAGGGGGGAATTGACGCATGACCCGTTTCACACGGTGGACGGCCCTGACGGTCGCCGCCGCGCTCCTGACCGCCGGCTGCGGCGGCGGTTCACCGGACGGCGACTCCGGCGACGACGGCAAGAACGGTGAGAACGGCGGGACGGCGCTCGACTGGGAGCGCTGCAAGGCGACCGAAGACGCCCCCGCGCCGGGCGAGGACTGGCAGTGCGCCACGCTCCAGGTGCCGCTGGACTGGTCGAAGCCGGAAGGCTCCACGATCGGGCTCGCCCTGATCCGGGCCAAGGCCACGGGCGACGACCGCCTCGGCTCACTGCTGTTCAACTTCGGCGGCCCCGGCGGCTCGGGCGTGGACATGATGCCGTCCTACGACGCCACGGCCGCCAAGCTGCGCGAGCGCTACGACCTGGTGAGCTGGGACCCGCGCGGCGTGGCGGCCAGCGAGGGCGTCCGCTGCCGCGACGACGAGGACATCCGGGCCGCCGAGTCGTCGGTGGACGGCACCCCGGACACCCCGGCGGAGGAACAGGCGTTCCTCCAGGACGCCGTCGGCTTCGGCAAGGGCTGTGCGGACGCGGCCGGGAAGCTGATGGCCCATGTCTCGACCACCGACACCGCTCGCGACATGGACCGCATCCGGCAGGTCCTCGGCGACGACCGGCTGAACTACTTCGGCATCTCCTACGGCACCGAACTCGGCGGTGTCTACGCCCATCTGTTCCCGAAGAAGGTGGGCCGGATGACGCTCGACGCGGTGGTCGACCCGACCGCCGACACCGTGGGCCACGCCAAGAACCAGACCCGGGGCTTCCAGACAGCCCTGGACAACTATCTGAAGTCCACCGGGCGGGACCCCGGACAGGGTTCACGGGAGATCGCGGAGCTGCTGGAGCGGATCGACTCCGAGCCGCTGCCGACGTCGTCGTCCGGGCGCGAGCTGACGCAGACGCTGGCCCTGACCGGCATCGTCCTGCCGCTGTACAGCAAGACCAGCTGGCCCGTGCTGACCAGCGCGCTGAAGGCAGCGGAGGAGGGCGACGGCACGGAGCTGCTGGCGCTGGCCGACGGCTACAACGAACGCGACGAGTCGGGGCACTACGGCACGACGGGCCACTCACAGCGGGTCATATCGTGCCTGGACGACAAGCAGCGGCCGACCCTGGAGGAGACGAAGAGGCTGCTGCCCGAGTTCGCGGAGATCTCGCCCGTGTTCGGGTCCTTCCTCGGCTGGGACACGGCAGGCTGGTGCCACGACTGGCCGGTCCCCGGCCAGTTCGACACGCCGGAGGTGAGCGCCCCGGGCGCGGCGCCGGTCCTGGTCGTGGGCAACACCGGCGACCCGGCGACGCCGTACGAGGGCGCGCGGAAGATGGCGGACGAGCTGGGCGTGGGCGTGCTGCTCACCTGGAAGGGCGAGGGCCATGGCGCGTACGGCAGTGGAAGCGACTGCGTCGACTCCACGGTGAACGCGTATCTGCTGGACGGCACGGTGCCGAAGGACGGCAAGGTCTGCTCCTGACGACCGCGGGGGCTCCGCGCACTCGTGGTGCCCGGAGCCCCCGCGTCGGCCCGTGGTCGTGCCGGGTTCGGTCAGTAGACCGGCTTCTCCGGCTCGATCTGGTTGACCCAGCCGATCACGCCGCCGCCCACGTGGACGGCGTCGGCGAAGCCCGCGGACTTCAGGACGGCCAGGACTTCCGCACTGCGGACGCCCGTCTTGCAGTTCAAGACGATCTTCTTGTCCTGCGGCAGGCTCTCCAGGGCGTTGCCCATGAGGAACTCGTTCTTGGGGATCAGGCGGGCACCCGGGATGGACACGATCTCGAACTCGTTCGGCTCGCGGACGTCGATGAGTTCGATGCTCTCGCCCTCGTCGATCCACTCCTTGAGCTGCTTGGGGGTGATCGTGGAGTCGACGGCCGCCGCCTGCGCCTCCTCGGACACGACGCCGCAGAAGGCCTCGTAGTCGATGAGCTCGGTGACGGTCGGGTTGTCGCCGCAGATCGCGCAGTCGGGGTCCTTGCGGACCTTGACCTGGCGGTACTGCATCTCCAGGGCGTCGTAGATCATGAGCCGGCCGACCAGCGGCTCGCCGATGCCGGCGAGGAGCTTGATCGCCTCGTTGGCCTGGATGGAGCCGATGGACGCACACAGCACGCCCAGGACGCCGCCCTCGGCGCAGGAGGGGACCATGCCGGGGGGCGGGGGCTCCGGGTAGAGGCAGCGGTAGCAGGGGCCGTGCTCGGACCAGAAGACCGACGCCTGGCCGTCGAAGCGGTAGATCGAGCCCCACACGTACGGCTTGTTCAGCAGCACGCAGGCGTCGTTGACCAGGTAGCGGGTGGCGAAGTTGTCCGTGCCGTCGACGATCAGGTCGTACTGGCTGAAGATGTCCTTCACGTTGTCGGCTTCGAGCCGCTCCTCGTGCAGGACCACGTTCACGTACGGGTTGATGCCCTTGATCGTGTCCCGCGCGGACTCGGCCTTGGGGCGGCCGATGTCGGACTGGCTGTGGATGACCTGGCGCTGCAGGTTCGACTCGTCGACCTCGTCGAACTCCACGATGCCGAGCGTGCCCACGCCCGCCGCGGCCATGTACATCAGACCGGGCGAGCCCAGGCCGCCGGCGCCCACAAAGAGCACCTTGGCGTTCTTCAGCCGCTTCTGCCCGTCCATGCCCACATCGGGGATGATCAGGTGGCGGGAGTACCGGCGGACCTCGTCTACGGTGAGCTCGGGGGCCGGCTCGACCAGGGGTGGCAACGACACGGGGACTCCGTTGGTCGGACGATCACTACGGTTGTTCTCCGCTTAACAGTGCCATGGCCTTTTTCATTCCGAGACACCTGTTCCGATCCGCGAGACGATGTCGTCCCAGTAGCCGGGCAGCGGTTCCCACGGGGCTGTGCGGGCCCGGTGGTTCCTGTCGTGGGTGTGGTCCGTGAAGTAGATCGTCGCGGCACCGTGCCAGCGGGCGATGCGCAGGGCCTCGTCGAGGTGCGGGCGAGGCACGCCGTGTACGAAGTGGCAGAAGCGTTCGGGCGGGTGGTCGGCGGTCCATTCCGCCGTCTGCGAGAAGCGGTAGTCGCTCCACGGGCCGGAGAAGGTGACCAGCTGGTCGGCGTGTTCGGCGTATCCGGGGTACGGATGGGTGCCGTGGCCGAGGACGATGTGGGCGTCGTGGAGGGCCCGGAGTGTGGTGACGGTGCTCCGGACCTCGGGGAGTGCGGCGCGGTCGGCGGGACAGCGGTCCAGGAGGAAGCCGTCGACCTGGTACCAGTCGATGAAGCGGTGGGCGTCCGCGATCACCTCGGCGAAGGTGCGCAGGCCGTAGGCGGTGTCGAGGCGGCCGAGGACGCGGACACCGGTGTTGCGGAGGCGGCCGGCCGCTTCGAGGCAGTGCGGGTCGGGCCGGCTGCCGGGGCCGTCGGCCACATCGAGGACGACCCAGTGCAGAGGGGTGCCGGGGCGGGTGAGTTCGTTCCACTCGGCCGGGGCGACGAGGGGGTGGGCGAGGCCGGGGACACCGACGCCGGTGCGGACGCCGGTGATGGCGGTGCCGGGTTTGACGCTGGTCAGATACGGCATGCCGCCTCCATCCAGATGTCGGCGAGGGACTCCTCGAGATTGATCCGGGGGCGCCAGCCGAGGCGGTCGCGCGCGGTGCGGACGTCGGCCTGCTGCCAGCTGCCGCAGCCGTCGGGGTACGGGAAGGCGACGGGAGCGGTACCGGGGTGGTGGTCGGAGTCCTGGCGGGGGTGCCCGATCGTGGCGCGGAGGGTGGGGGCGGGGTGGGAGGCGGCGTGGGGTGCGTGCGGGTGCGGAGGGCCGTCCAGTTCGTTGAGGGCGCCGCCGTAGCCGGCCACTCGGGCGAGGATTCCGGCGGCGTCGCGGAGGCGGACGGCCCGTCCCGAGCCGATGTTGATGACGCCCTGCGCTGCGGAGAGGGAGGCGGCGTGGACGGCGCGGGCGACGTCGCGTACGTCGACGAAGTCCCGCTGTGCGCCGAGACCGCCGAGTTTCAGTTCGGCGTCGCCGGACTGCATGGCGCGGCGCATCGCCTCGGCGAGGCGGCCGAGAGGGGAGCCGGCGGGGGTACCGGGGCCGACGGGTGAGAAGACCCGCAGGACCACGGCGTCCAGGCCGGAACCGAGGACGAGCTCGGTGGCGGCGAGTTTGCTGACGCCGTACGGGCCGCCGGGGCGGGGGACGGCGTCCTCCGCGGTGGACGAGCCGGGCTGGCTGGGCCCGTATTCGGAGCCGCAGCCGATCTGTACGAGCCGTGCGCCGCAGCCGCTGCGGCGGAGGGCCTCGCAGACGGTGGCGACGGCGACGGTGTTGTGGCGGGTGAGTTCGCGGGCGCCGCCTCGGGTGGTTCCCGCGCAGTTCACGACTACGCCGGGGTGCACGGCGTCAAGGAAGCGGGTGAGGGCGCCGGGGCTGCCGGTGGCGAGGTCGAAGCGGACGTCGGCGTCGTCGCCTCGGCCCAGGGCGGTGAGCTGGACCGCGGGGTCGGCGAGGAGGCGGTCGGCTACGAAGCGGCCGAGGTAGCCATTGGCTCCGATCAGGAGGACTCTCATCGGGCGGCTCCTTCGGCGTCCGGGGTGGTCATTGCGGGGTTCTCCTTCGTGTGCGGGCTTGTGGCGCGAGCGCCTGATGTCGGGGGCGGGGCCGGGTCGTCGGTGACCGCGGCCCGGCGTTCGCGGGGCGCCCCCTCGTGAGGGTGGGCCGGGAGGTGTTGCGCAGCCCGGCGACAACGGGGAGCCGTCGCGCCCGCGCCGCCCCAGCAGCACGACTGCCCGCGGAGAGCGGAGAGCGGAGGACAGAGGGCGGCTGCGCGTAGGGGTAGGGGTAGGGGTGTGGGTCTCACCGGGGTGGTTCCGGGGGGATGTGGGTTGAGGCTTGGGGGAGTTTGCGGGTGGTGTGGATCAGGAGAAGCAGGGACGCTGCTCCGCAGGTGAGGGTGGGGAGGGCGGCTGGGCTCCAGTAGGTGCTCAGGGTCTGGAGCGGGGTGGCCAGGGCGTCGCAGCCGGGGAGGCGGGCCGTGAAGAGTGTGGCCAGGGCCGTCAGCTGGGCGGCGGCGGTGAGGGTGAGGATCACCTTCGGGGCGTGGGCGAAGCCGTGGATCGTGAGGAGGCGGGCCAGGAACAGGAGGCCGCCCAGGGCGAGCGTCGAGGGGAGGGCGAGGGGCTCGTCGAGCAGCGCGGAGGTCGCCGTGACCAGTACGGCCACCGCCCCCAGGAACAGGGCGAACAGGGCGATGAGCAGGGGCCGTACGGATGCCGCGAAGTCCTCCAGGCCACGGCTCGACTCCAGCCTGCGGCGGACCCGGGCGGCGAGGATGTGGGCCGTCCAGGCGGCGGGGGCGCAGGACAGGGCGAGCGCCACGACCGGGGCGACGGTGAGGGGCCAGTCCCCCGCCGCCGTGCCGTCGGGCAGGCCGTCGGGGCCGCCGGTGATCGCCGTACGGAGCAGGCCGTCGCCCAGCAGGGTGTAGGCGATGAGCCAGCAGGTCCAGGACGCCGCCGAGGAGTGGGCCGGGATCTCGGTCCGGGCGCTCAGCGGGCCTCGGCGCAGGGCCGCGTGCAGGGCGAGGGTGACGGCGAGGACGCCGCCCGCCGCCGTGTAGACACGGGCCTCGCCGTGGGTGAGGCGCAGGGCGACGGCCGACGCGGCGCAGAGAGCGCCGGGAAGGCCGGGAAGGAGGACAAGGAGGACGAGGACGGTCCGGGCGGCGCCGGTCCGGGGGGTCGTCGTGGCCGGGGCGGGCCTGGGGGCGGCGTCGTCGCGGGACACGCGGGCGTAGAGCTCCTCGGCGAGGGAGAACACGTCGCGGTGGCGGAAGCGGGCCGCGGTGCGGTCGGTGATGCCGTGGGCCTCCAGGCCCGCCGCGATCTCCAGCGGGTCCACCGCCTGTTCGCACAGGTCGCGGTGCCGGTGCAGCAGCGCCTTGACCGGGTCCGCCGCGCCGGGCCGAGTGCTGTGGTGCAGTGCGCCGAGGTCGTTCATCGGGCTGTCTCCGTCGCGGGTACCGGGGTGTCCATGGCCGCCCACCCGGGGACGGCGCGCGGGGTGGGGTCGGTCCAGTGACCGGGCACGTGGGCCTCGGCGGGTGTGGCGAAGGGCAGGGGGTCGCCGGTGCCGTCGAGGAGGAGCCGGCGGACCGGGGTCCGGGCGACGATCTCCAGGTAGATGCCGCGGAAGGCGGAGACGTTCTGCTCGACGGTGAACAGCTCGAGTGCGCGGGCGCGCGCGGCGGCACCGAGGCGTGCACGGCGCTCGGGGTCGCGCAGCAGGGAGACGCACGCCTCGGCGAGCGCCCGCGGATTGCGCGGCGGTACGACGAGACCGGTGCCGCCGATGGCCTCCACGACGGCGCCGACGTCCGTGGAGACCGTCGCGCGAGCGCAGAACATGGCCTCGACGAGGCCGGCCGGGAAGCCCTCGACGACGCTGGACAGGACGGTCACCGCGCCGGAGGCGTACGCGTCGGCGGTGGTGTCCAGGCCCGGGCCGCCGAGTTCCTCGAAGGACACCGGGTTCGCACCCACGGAGTGCGGGCCGTCGGCCTCGTCCGGGAAAAGCTGGGCGGCCAGTGCCCTGCAGTGGCCGAGGTAGGCGGCGCCCTCCGGATCCGAGGGGCTGCCGACGATCCGCAGCCGGGTCCCGGGTTCCTCCTTGCGGATCTCCGCGAAGGCGTGCAGCAGGGAGACCAGGTCCTTGGCGGGCTCCACCCGGCCGACCCAGACGAGGGTGTGCGGGTCCGCGCGCCCCGGGGACTCCCCGGCCTCGGCGAAGGGCGCGGCGTCCATGCCGGGGTACACCGTGCGCAGCTTCTCCCGGTCGGCGCCGCAGCGCTCCTGCCAGCGGCGGGCGTGGGTGTTGCCCGGTGTGACGAACGCGGCCCGGCGGTAGGTCTCGGCGGCGAGCCTGCCGTGGAAGGCGGCGAGCAGGGAGCGGACCGCGGGGGAGGCGTCGGGGCGGGTGAGGTAGTGCGTGCGCAGGCGTACGCCGTATTCGGTGACGAGGAGGGGGATGCCGAAGAAGTGATGGGCGAGCAGGCCCGGAAGGGCGGTCAGCCCGCCGGCGGTGGCGTGGCACAGGTCCACCGCGCCGAGTCCGTCCTCCTCGTACCAGTCGAGCGAGAGGGGGCGCAGGGCGCGCTCCAGATGCGCGGCGACGGACAGCAGATCCGGCACGCGCGCCTCACGCGCGGCGCGCTGGGCACCCGGCGTACGACAGGCGCGCTCCAGGGCGCGTACGGCCGTCTCGGAGCGGAGTGCGGCCACCAGACCGCCTTCGTCGCGGGCGAGTTCGGCGAGGCCCCGCAGAGCGGTGGCGAAACGGTCCGCCTGGGACGTCGCGGGCCGGGTGCCGGGGATGGTGGGGCCCGTCGCGGCGCAGAGAACGGCGGCGAGTTCGCCGTAGTGCTCCGCGAAGCGCCGGCGTGCGCGGCGGCCGTACACCACACCGTCGTCCTCGGCGGTCCACAGTGGGGCGGTGTGGACCCTGCTCACCTGGGGAGGCAGTGGGACCCAGCCCGCGTCCTCCTGGGCCTCGTCGCCGCTGAACGCGTAGACGTCGAACTCGTGCCGGTCCAGTCCGCGTACCAAGCGGTCGCACCAAAGCCCGCCCTCACCGCCCACGTACGGATAGCCACCCTCCGTAAGCAGTCCGATGCGCACGTGTGCACCCCCGATCTCCCGTGTGGGGAGCCGCCGTTGGTCCGACGGCTCACATCGGTACGAACGTATGCGGACAAGGGGGTGGCGTGATGGACGGTTGTCCATCACACCACCAGAAGGGGTGAACGCGCGTGACTTTCCCGCGCGGGGCGCGTTTCGCCGCGCTAGGCGATCAGCTCTCGGGGTACGCCCATGGGTTCGGGCGGCAGGTGATTCCGTCGTGGTCGAGGAACTTGGTCTGCTGCTGCATGACCGGGGCCAGGTCACCGTCCTTGTCGCAGGTGACGTGGTTGAACCCCAGGCGGTGGCCGATCTCGTGGTTGATCAGCATCTGGCGGTAGGCGTGGATCTCGTCGCCGTAGGTCTCCGATCCGCGCGCCCAGCGGTCCGCGTTGATCATCACGCGTTCGGTGGCCGCCGAGTCGCAGGAGACGTTGTCCTCGGTGGTGTCCAGGCCGGACTTGGCGCACCACTCGGCGGTGGTGTCCGCGCTGGCCAGGGTGATGACGAAATCGGGCTGTCCGGAGTGGATGCGCTCGAAGGCGCGCGCGCCGTTGTGCGCCCAGCTGCGGTTGTCGTTGAGCGTCTTCTGGACCGCCTCGGCGAAGAGCGCGCCGTCGAGGTCCAGTCCCTGTTCCACATCCACCCGGTAGGTGATCTTCTCGCCCTTGCCCGGCGCCTTGGCGATGCCGGGGATGGCGTCGAACTTCCCCGTGCCGCCGCGCGCGGCGCTGACGGGATACGTCCTGTCCATCTTCTGCGCGTACGTCAGGGGCGCGGCGCCCGGCGCGGACGGTGTCTCGCGGTCGTCCCCGCGCGAGGCGGAGTCCCGTACGTCGCGTGCCTGGTCGCCGGTGGACTGTGCCTGTACGTCGGTGCCCCCGCGTTCGTCGGCGACCTGGCCGGCGACGACGACGGCCAGCACGGTGGTGACGGCGGCGGCAGCGATCCCGGTGAAGGCGCGCCCCTTGCCGCCCTTGGCCGGCGCGGGCTCGCCCATCGGCGGCGTGTCGTCGCCGTCCCGGTCGGAGGGGATGCCGGTGGACGGGGCGCCGCTCCAGTCGGTGACGGCGGTGCGGGGGTCCGGGGCGGCGGGAGTGCGGGGGGAGAAGAGGTCCGTGTCCTCGCCGAAGGCGTCGACGTAGTCCTGGCGCGGTGCTCCGGGGGGCGCCTGCCGCTGTCGCGGGAGGGGCGCGGTCGGGCCCGCCGGCGTGCCGTACCCGGGCCGGCCGGCCGTACGACCGTCCAACGTCCCCCAGCCGCCCCCGGGTTCCCGCTGCTCGGGATGCCCGCCACGGGCCCGGGGTACGCCGTGCGCCGGGGTTCCGTCGGGCAGCCGGGGAACACCACGCGCGGGAGTCCCGTCCGCGTACCGGGGAACACCACGCGCGGGAGTCCCGTCCGCGTACCGGGGAACACCACGCGCGGGAGTCCCGTCCGGAAGCCGTGGGAAGCCGTGCGCCGGGGTTCCGTCCGGAAGCCGGCCGTCGGGGAGGCGGGGGACGCCGTGGGCGGGAGTCCCGTCCGGGTGACGCTGCACTCCGCCCGCGGGAGTCCCGTACCCCCCGTCGCCGTGTACCGGCGGGGGCCCGTACCCCTGGGGCGGCCGCTGCTGCTGCGGCGGGAGCCCGCTCGTCCGCTGCGGCGGCCTGCCGGCCTGCGCGGATCCCGACGAGCCGCCCGGTGCCGGACGGCCGCTCTTGTCCGCGCTGTCGCCCTTCGGGGCGGGTCCGCGGCGGCTGTGGCGTCCCACGTCGCGCCTCAGCCCCTCAAGTTCTCGGCGGTGGTCCCCCCACCGGTACCGGCGGGCGGACCCGGAGCGCCCTGCGCGCCCGGCACACCAGTATCCCCCTCAACCACCGATTCCGTTGCATCCGCGAGGAGTTCACGGAACGCGAGGGCCACCGTCCCGGGGTACTCCATCATCGCGACGTGTCCCGCGTCCGGGAGTGTCACCAGCCGGCAGTCCCGGAAGGCGCGCGCCGAACGCTGGGCCATGCGGAAGCCGACGAGCTGGTCCCGGCCGCCGTAGACGAGCAGGGTCGGCGCGAGCACGCGCTCGGCCTGGCGCCACAGTCCCTGCTGGCCCCCCAGGACGTACGCGCTGACGAGCCCCCGCGCGGAGCGTGCCATCGCGTCCCAGAAGTACGGCAGCCGCAGCCGCCGTTCCATCTCCTGCACGGCATGGCGGAACCCTTCCGGCGTCACCCGCGCGGGGTCCCCGTAACAGAGCTGCATGACGCCCCGGACGCGCTGTTCCGCCGTCCACTCCCGGGTGATCCGGGTGAACAGCGGGGCGATGCCGGGCACCGCGAGCAGTCCGGTGGGGACGGCGGTGCGCTGCACCCGCAGTTCCGGCAGGGCCGGTGACACCAGCGTGAGGGTGCGGACGAGATCGGGCCGTACGGCTGCGACACGGGTGGTGATCGCGCCGCCGAGCGAGTTGCCGAAGAGGTGCACCGGGCCGCGGCCGGTCGCGTCGAGATAGCGGATCACCGCGCGTGCGTGCGCGGTGATGGAGTAGTCGCCGTCGTCGGGCGGCGGGGAGTCGCCGAACCCCGGCAGATCGACGGCCTCGCTGTCGACGACGTCGTCCAGCAGCGGCATCAGCGCCGACCAGTTCAGCGAGGAACCGCCGAGCCCGTGGACATAGAGGGCGGGTGGCAGGCCCTCCCGCGCGGGTGGCCGCGACCGCACCGACAGCGTGACCCCGGGCAGCTCCACCGAGCCGAGCCGCTCACCCTCCGCGACCCTGACCGGCGCCACTCTGGGGAGCACTGTTGCGGGCGGCACGGGCGGCAGCTCGGTCGAAGACATGCGGCAATGTTACGAGACGATCACGTACGGGTTCATGTGTTCGCCGTCACAAGGCGTCACGGGGCGGGGTTGCTCAGGCGCGGGTTCCTCCGGTGCAGCGCTCCCGAGGCGCGTGCCCCGCAGGAGCGGGCTCCGGCGTGCGCTCCCCCGTCACCTTCCGGTCGCGGATCGCATGGCGTCCACATCGGGTGTCTCCTAGGCTCGTAGACAGGGCACCCGTACAGAGCCCCTGCATGCTCCGGGGGCGTTCGCAGGAAGGGAGCCCAGCATGGCCGTGGATCCGACCGACCCCGAGACGTTCGCGGAGGACGAGGACGTACACGAGGGCGAGGAATACGATGTCGAGGCGCCCCGGGTCGATACGGCCGAGCAGCGCGCGGAGGTGCGGCCGGACCGCGACGACCCGCTGACGGAAGCCGACCCGGACCGCGCCAACGAGGCGGACCTGGCGGAACAGGCCCGGATCGTCTCCCTCGACGAGGACGACTACCGGTGACGGACGCGCAGGCCGGGACGTCGTGGAGCGATGTCACCGAGCCGTGAGGAGGGCGCTTCTTGCCCGCTCTGACATCTTTTGAAACCGTCCGTATGGCTTTCGCCGCCGTCCGGTCCGTGAAATTCTGCGCTCTCACCGCGCACACCACGGTTACCGAAAAGTACGATGGCGGCGCGGCTCACACCGCACGAGGACGACAATGGGAGGCGGCGTGACAGCCATCGAGCAGACAGACGCGGTACGCCCGAGGGGTACACGCCTGCCGCGCCGGGCCCGGCGGAACCAGCTGCTGGGCGCCGCCCAGGAGGTTTTCGTCGCACAGGGCTATCACTCGGCCGCGATGGACGACATCGCCGAGCGCGCGGGCGTCAGCAAGCCGGTGCTCTACCAGCACTTCCCGGGCAAGCTCGATCTGTATCTCGCGCTGCTGGACCAGCACTGCGAGGCCCTGATCCAGTCGGTGCGGCACGCTCTGGCGTCGACGACGGACAACAAGCAGCGCGTCCGGGCCACCATGGACGCCTACTTCACGTACGTGGAGGACGACGGCGGCGCGTTCCGTCTGGTCTTCGAGTCGGACCTGACGAACGAGCCGGCCGTTCGGGAGCGCGTCGACAAGGTGACCAACGACTGCGCGGAGGCGATCTGCGATGTGATCGCCGAGGACACGGGCCTGTCGCGGGCGGAGTCGATGCTGCTCGCCTCGGGGCTCGGCGGCCTCGCCCAGGTGGTGGCGCGGTCCTGGCTGCACAGCGACCGCAGCGTCCCGCGCGATCAGGCGGTGCAGCTGCTGGCCTCGCTGGCCTGGCGCGGTATCGCCGGTTTCCCGCTGCACGGCAACGAACAGCACCACTGATCCGTCGGCGGCTGTTTGTTCCCGTCGGCTGTTCGCTTCTGGCGTGGAGGGGACGCAACGTGTACGTCCCTTCACCGGGCTAATGTGTGCTGGTACGGCGCGGAAGGTCGCGCACTTCACTGACCGTCGGAGGGACATAGCCGTGGAGGTCAAGATCGGCGTGCAGCACGCGCCCCGCGAGATCGTTCTGGAGAGCGGTCAGAGCGCGGAGGAGGTCGAGCGCGTGGTGGCCGAGGCGCTGGCCGGGAAGTCGCAGCTGCTGAGCCTCGTGGACGAGCACGGCCGCAAGATCCTGGTCCCGGCCGACCGTCTCGCCTACATCGAGATCGGCGAGCCGGCCCCGCGCAAGGTGGGCTTCGGCGCGCTGTAGCGAAGACCGGATGTCGAAGGGCCCGGCGGTGTCGTACCGCCGGGCCCTTCGCGTGTTCACGGACGGCGCACAGATCGTCCACAGGGGGGATTGGATTCCGCAGGTCAGGGGTAAGACGGGGTACGACCGACATGGCCGGCCACATTGGGAGGGACCCCGTGCTCCTGGAAGCGTTCAGCTCCGCGATCGTCGGCCTGGTTCTGGCTTGGGTGGCCGTGCGTCGGCTGCCGCATCGGTTGCCCGCGCGGGTGCTGGTGGTGCCTACGGGGGTGGCGGGGGCCCTGTTCGGGGCGTTTCTGGTGAATACGGCGGTGGATGCGGGGAGCCTGGCGGCGGTGCTGGTGGGGGCCGCGGTGGTGTCCGTGGCGTCTCTGTCCTTGCTGGTGCGGCCGGCGGGGAGGCTGGGGCGGTCCGCTACCGCGTGAGCGGTCGTCGTCGGCAGGGTTGCCTTGGCTGCAACCCGTCATGCGGCGTCCCTGTGGTCGCGCGGCCCTCGGTGCTTGGGGGGCGGCTTGGTTTTTCGCCCCCGCCGCCCCTTCCCGTCCCGTCCCTGGGGGCACTGCCCCCAGACCCCCGTTCGCGCCCACGCGGCGGAGCCGCACATCGGTACAGCCCCGCGCCCCTTGAGCGCCGCGCCTCTTGAGCCTCGCGCCCCTTGAGCCTCGCGCCCTTTATGCCGCCAGGCCCAGGGCTGCCATGCGCTTCGTGTGGGCCTCTGTGATGCGGGAGAACATCCTGCCCACCTCGGCCAGGTCGAAGCCGTCTGCCACGCCGCCCACGAGCATCGTCGACAGGGCGTCCCGGTCGGCCACGACGCGTTGGGACTGGGAGAGGGCCTCGCCCATCAGGCGGCGGGCCCACAGGGCGAGGCGGCCGCCCACTCGGGGCTCCGCGTCGATCGCCGCGCGGACCTTCTCGACGGCGAAACCGCCGTGGCCCGTGTCGTCGAGGACGGCCAGCACCAGGGCGCGGGTGTCGGCGTCCAGGCGGGCCGCGACCTCCCGGTAGAAGTCACTGGCGATGGAGTCGCCGACGTACGCCTTGACCAGCCCCTCCAGCCAGTCGGAGGGCGCCGTCTGCTTGTGGAAGCCGTCGTACGCGGCGACGAACGGGTCCATCGCGAGCGTCGGCTCCTCGCCGATCTCGGCGAGCCGGTCGCGCAGCCGCTCGAAGTGGTGGAACTCGGCCGACGCCATCTTCGCCAGCTCCGCCTTGTCCGCCAGCGTGGGCGCCAGTTTGGCGTCCTCCGCGAGCCGCTCGAACGCCGCCAGCTCCCCGTACGCGAGCGCGCCGAGCAGATCCACGACGGCGGCGCGGTACTGGGGATCGGCGGACGCCGCCGACCAGTCCGTGGCGGCGACGCCGGTGTGTCCGGTGGAGGCGTTGTCAGGCGTGTCAGAGCTCGTCATGGAGCGCACAATAGCCCGCCCGTCAGGCCCCGGAAGGCCCTGTCCGATCAGTGTGACGACGACTACGTGACCGAATCGGCCATGGCGTGTGCGCCAATCCGGGGTATGGTGGTAATGCGCCTGCTGAGCACTCTGACGTTCTCGACGGGCCGCATGTATGAGGATGCCCGGTCGTAAGCCCGATCGGCTCCGACCCGACAGCCCTCCCTGCCGTACGCCACGCGGCGTACGGATTCCGGAGGGGGACCCTCAGCGGTACGAGCGCTCGAGCGTCGGCAGTGGTCCCGTGTCCTATGGCATGGCCCATCTGGCAGCCGACGTCCCCGGCACGGTCCCTACTCGACCCCCGCGCTCGCCTCGCACCGCGTACACAGAAGAGGCAGCACCCTGACTACGACGTTCCGAGAGCTCGGGATCCTCCCCGAGACCGCCGAGGCCCTGGAGGCCGTCGGCATCATCACCGCCTTCCCCATCCAGGAGATGACGCTCCCCGTGGCCCTGTCGGGCACGGACGTCATCGGCCAGGCCAAGACCGGCACCGGAAAGACGCTCGGCTTCGGCCTTCCGCTCCTCGAGCGCGTCACCGTCCCCGCCGACGTCGAGGCGGGACGCGCGAAGCCCGAGGACCTCACCGACGCGCCGCAGGCGCTGGTCGTCGTCCCCACCCGTGAGCTGTGCACGCAGGTCACCAACGACCTGCTCACCGCCGGCAAGGTGCGCAATGTGCGCGTCACCGCGATCTACGGCGGCCGGGCCTACGAGCCGCAGGTCGAGGCGCTGCGGAAGGGCGTCGACGTGGTCGTCGGCACCCCGGGCCGGCTGCTCGACCTCGCCGGGCAGAAGAAGCTCGACCTCAAGCACGTGAAGGCCCTCGTCCTCGACGAGGCCGACGAGATGCTCGACCTGGGCTTCCTGCCCGACGTCGAGAAGATCATCAACTTCCTTCCCGCCAGGCGCCAGACCATGCTGTTCTCGGCCACCATGCCGGGCGCGGTGATCGGTCTGGCCCGGCGTTACATGTCGCAGCCGACGCACATCAACGCCACGTCCCCCGACGACGAGGGCGCGACGGTCGCGAACACCACGCAGTTCATCTACCGCGCGCACAACATGGACAAGCCCGAGCTGGTCGCGCGGATACTGCAGTCCGACGGCCGGGGCCTGGCCATGGTCTTCTGCCGCACCAAGCGCACCGCCGCCGACCTCGCCGACCAGCTCAAGCAGCGCGGCTTCGCCTCCGGCGCGGTCCACGGCGACCTCGGCCAGGGCGCCCGTGAGCAGGCGCTGCGCGCGTTCCGCAACGGCAAGGTGGACGTGCTCGTCTGCACCGACGTCGCCGCCCGCGGCATCGACGTCGAAGGCGTGACGCACGTCATCAACTACCAGTCCCCCGAGGACGAGAAGACGTATCTGCACCGCATCGGCCGCACCGGCCGCGCGGGTGCGAAGGGTACGGCGATCACGCTGGTCGACTGGGACGACATCCCGCGCTGGCAGCTGATCAACAAGGCGCTGGACCTGGGCTTCGGCGACCCGCCGGAGACGTACTCCACCTCCCCGCACCTGTTCTCCGACCTCGGTATCCCCGAGGGCACCAAGGGCGTCCTGCCGCGCTCGGAGCGTACGCGCGCCGGGCTGGACGCGGAGGAGCTCGAGGACCTGGGCGAGCCGGGCGGACGTGGTGGACCGCGTGGGCGCGGTGGCCGGGGCGGGCGCGACGCCTCCCGTTCCGCGGAGCGGGAGACCTCGACGCGTACGCCGCGCCGTCGTCGCCGTACGCGGGGTGGCGCCACGCCGGACGAGGCCGCGCAGCAGCCCGTGAGCCCGGCCGCCGAAGGCGCCGGCGAGGCGGAGACCGACACGGCCGCCGCCCGCACCCCGCGCCGCCGTCGCCGTATGCGCGGCGGAGTGCCGGCCGGTGCACCGGCCGTGGTGGAGGCGGCGGAGACCGCCGTCGACACGGCGGAAGGCACGGCGGAGCGCGCCGCGGTGGACGCCCCCGAGACGGCGTCCGAGACGTCCGACAAGCCGCGCCGCCGCCGTACGCGCAAGGGCGCTGCGGACACGGCGCCGGTGACGCCGGTCGCCGAGGAGACGACGGTGGTCGCCGAGGCCCCCGTCATCACGGAGCCCGAGGCCCCGGTCGCCGAGCCGCGTCGCCGCCGCACCCGCAAGGCCACGGAGACCGCGCAGCCGGTGGAGACGGCGGAAGTGGCAGCGGTGGACACGGTGGAGGAGGCCGTCGAGGCCAAGCCCCGCCGCACCCGCAAGACCGCGGCCGCCAAGAAGGCCGAAGCCGCCGTCGACACCGCCGAAGGCAGCACCGGTCAGGTCGAGGCGACGGAGCCCAAGCCCCGCCGCACCCGGAAGACGGCCACCGCGAAGAAGGCCGACGAAGCCGCCGCCGAGGAGACCGTCGAGGCCAAGCCGCGCCGTACGCGCAAGACGGCGGCGGCCGTCAAGGCCGAAGCCGCGGTGGACACCGTCGAAGGCACCGAGGTGGCCGAGAGCGTCGAGGCCAAGCCTCGCCGCACCCGCAAGACCGCGGCCACCAAGAAGGCCGAAGCCGCCGTCGACACCGCCGAGGCCGCGCCCCGTCGCCGGACGCGCAAGGTCGCCGAGGCGGAGCCGGAAGCGGCTCTCGCCGTCGGGATCCCGGCGCAGACCGCCCAGGAGGCCGAGGCCAAGCCGCGCCGTACGCGGAAGACCGCGGTCAAGAAGACCGAGGTCACCGCAGAGATCCCCGCGCAGGTCGCGGAGGAGGCCAAGCCGAAGGTCCGCCGTACCCGCAAGGCGGCGGTCGCCGCCGAGCCGGAGACGGAGACGAAGCCCCGCCGCACCCGGAAGACGGCAGCCGCCGCGGAGTCCGCGGAGGGCTGACGCGCCAAACCGCCGACGGCCCGGTCCCCACCCGTGGGGGCCGGGCCGTCGGCGTCCGCGCACCCGCTACCCTCACCCCGTGACCCCCTCCTCCCCCTCCACTCGACTCCGCACCTCACGCGGGGAGTTCGCCGTCGTGGACGTGCCGGCAACCGCCCCCGGCGCGGCGAAAGGGGTCGCGCTGCTGCTGCCCGGATACACCGGCAGCAAGGAGGACTTCGCGCTGCTGCACGCGCCGCTCGCCGCACGCGGCTACCGCACCGTCGCCGTGGACGGACGCGGCCAGTACGAGTCGGACGGCCCCGAGCACGACGAAGCCGCCTACACGCAGGGCGTGTTGGCGCGGGACGTGCTCGCACAGGCGCACGCGATCGGGGCGCCCGTGCACCTCGTCGGGCACTCCCTCGGCGGCCAGATCGCCCGTGCCGCCGCCCTCCTCGACCACTTCCCCTTCCGCTCGCTCACGCTCGTCTCCTCCGGCCCCGCACGGATCTCCGACTCCCAGGAGCAGCGCGTGAAGCTGCTGCGGGACGCGCTCGCGGTGCTGTCGATGGCGGAGTGCTGGGAGGCGGTCCTGGCCATGGGCCCGCCGGAGGAGGTGGGCGGTCCGGCACGGGGGCTCGGCGGACACGAGCATCTGCGCCGCCGCTGGTTGGGCACCAGGCCCGCGCAACTGCTCGCCACCGGACGCCAGTTGTGCACGGAGCCCGACCGGGTCGCCGAACTGGCCGCCGTCCCGCTGCCGTTCCACGTGCTCTCGGGAGAGCGCGACGACACCTGGCCGGTACCGGACCTCGACGGGATGGCCCGGCGCCTGAAGGCACACCGCACCGTCGTCGAAGGCGCCGAGCACTCCCCCAACGCCGACCGCCCCGGGCCCACCGCCCACGCCCTCGCCGACTTCTGGGACGGACTCGCGGCAACCCCATGAGGGTCTGTCCGGCGGATCCTGCCGGACAGGCCCTAGTACTGCGCCTGCAAGTGGTCCCAGAATCCGTCCCGCAGGGCGCGCCGCAGGTCGGCCTGGCCGCGCAGGGAGTACTGCAGCAGCCCCTCCGCCTCCACCAGCAGGTCCTGGTCGACGGAGCCGGGCAGATAGGGATGGCCGGGCAGCAGTTCCACCAGCGTGTCCCGGCCCCGCGCCACCAGCCACTTCGCGGCGATCTGCGCGCCGACGAACCGTACGTCCTCGCGGGTGGGCCGGCCCGACGCGGGTTCGTACGGCGGCGCCGTGCGCCGGGAGACGTACGGCTTGAAGAAGTCCAGGTCGAGGGTGCGCTGGCTGTCGACCTCCCAGAGCAGCGGCTCCGCCTGGTTGCGGCCCTCGGGTGCCTCGATGCCCCAGAGGTGGACCCGGGCGCCGTACCCCTGGGCCGCCTCGACCGCCGAGACCAGGTCCTCGTCGCCGCCGAGCAGGGCCGCGTCGCTGATGGCGCGGTGCCGGGCCAGTGACTCCAGATCGGTGCGGATCAGGGAGTCGACACCCTTCTGCTGGTTGTTGGCGTTGAGGTTGCCGAGGCGGACCTTGACGTCGGGGAGTTCGGCGATGGTCTGCTGCTCGGCGGTGTGGATGCGGCGCCTGGCGCCGTCGTACCAGTAGACCCGCAGCAGCCTGCTGTCCGCGAAGATGGTGCGGGCGCGGTCGATGAGCGCGTCGATGAGTCCCTCGGCGTCGAGGTCGAAGGCCCGGCGGTCCTCCGTCCCGGCCACGAGGCGCCCCGCGGCGGCGTACAGATAGCCCGCGTCGACGAAGATGGCGTGCGTCGAGGGCGTCTTCGCCACCTCGGCGAGCATGCGCTGGAGCAGCTCGTTCGTGCGGTCGATACGGGCTTGCAGGGCCGTGAGGTCTTCGTTCATCGCCTCCATTCTCCCGTTGGTCACGCTACGAACACAACCGGTCCCGGTCGGTCTCCTTCGAAACCCTTACTGCTCAGTATTTAGTCGATCGAAAAATTTCCTTAGCGTAGGGAATGATTGCTTCCCGCATCCCGTTGGAATCGATGGAACACGGGCCCGAGAGGCCGGTGCGCCACCCACCGAGTAGTTCTCCTCAGGAGGATGACCAGACGAAGGGAGAAGCCCCTTGCGCTTCGAAATCATGCGACTCGACGACGTCGACGGCACACCCGTGGACTCGACCGTCGTAGACGCCGCCTCCGTCAACCGCATCGTTCAGCAGGCAGCCGCCATCGGACAGCGCCTGTGGATCCGCCCGGCCGACACACCGGCCTCATAACGCGCGGCACGCGGGACGCCGGCCACACGGGCCGGCCTCGGAGCCGCGTACGCCCCGGAGCCCCCGTACCGCCATCGGTACGGGGGCTCCGCGCACGTATGGGGTCAGCCGGCCCGGATCACCTGGGTCACGCCGTTGATGATCTGCTGCACGGCGATCGCGGAGAGCATCATGCCCGCCAGGCGTGTCACCAGGACCACGCCGCCGTCCTTGATGACCCGGATGATCAGCAGCGAGTACCGCATCACCAGCCACAGCACCACATGGATGGCGAGGATCGCCGACCACACCGAGAGCTGCCCGCCGACACCGTCGGCCTTCTGCACGGCGAGGATGACCGACACGATGGCGCCGGGCCCGGCCAGCAGCGGCATGCCCAGCGGGACCAGCGCGACGTTGACGTCCTTGGTCTGCTGGGGCTCGTCGGTCTTGCCGGTGAGCAGGTCCAGCGCGATCAGCAGGAGCAGCAGCCCGCCCGCGATCATCAGGGCGGGCACCGACACATGCAGATAGGCGAGGATCTGGTGGCCGAGCAGGCCGAACACGGTGATCACACCACCGGCCACACAGACGGCCTGGAAGGCCATCCGCTTCTGCATCTTGGCGGGCCGGCCCGCGGTCAGGGCGAGGAAGATGGGCGTGATCCCAGGGGGATCCATGATGACAAAAAGGGTCAGGAAGAGAGAGCCGAAGACGGCGACGTCGAGCATGACTGCCTTGCTGGAGGTACGGAGGGGAAGGGGCGGCGCGGAGTTCGGGCCTCAGGCCCCGCCGGCCCCCGGGACCGGGAACGCGCCGGTCGCGCGCCGCGTGATCTCGCCGTACACCTCGGGGTCCGTCAGGAACTCGCCGAGGACGCAGGTCTTCCGGCTGCCGTGGTAGTCGCTGGAGCCGGTCGTCAGGAGCCCCAGCTCCTTCGCCAGGCCGCGCAGCCTCGCCCGGGTGTCGGGGTCGTGGTCCATGTGGTCGACCTCGATGCCGTCGAGCCCGGCCACGGCCAGTTCGGCGATCGCGGACTCCGGCACGGTCCTGCCGCGCTTGCTCGCGGCGGGGTGGGCGAAGACGGCGACGCCGCCCGCGTTCCTGACCAGCCGCAGCGCCTCGAAGGGGTCGGTCTCGTGCTTCGGCATGTGCGCCCGGCCGCCGTCGGCCAGCCACTGCGGGGTGAAGGCGTCGTTCACCGTCGGTACGACGCCCAGCTCGACGAGCGCGCTGGCGATGTGCGGGCGGCCCACCGAACCGTCGCCCGCGATCCGGGCGACCTGCTCCCAGGTGATGGGTACGCCCAGCTCGTTCAGCCTGGCGATCATGCCCTGGGCGCGCGGGACCCGGTCGTCCCGGACCAGCTCGCGCTCGGCGAGGAACGCGGGCTCCGCCGGGTCGAAGAGGTAGGCCAGCATGTGCATGCTGATGCCGTAGAGCCGGCAGGAGAGTTCCGCCCCGGTGACCAGGGTGAGCCCCGCCGGGAGCGCGGAGAGCGCCTCGGCGTGCCCGCGGGTGGTGTCGTGGTCGGTCAGGGCGACGACGTCGAGACCGGCGGCGGCCGCCTTGCGGACCAGCTCGGCCGGGGTGTCCGTGCCGTCGGACGCGGTGGAGTGGGTGTGCAGATCGATACGCACGACGCATGACTCCAAGCGGTGACGGACGGACGGGGACGCTTCAGGATAACCGGATTCCCGGACACCTCTTGTCACACCCGAACCCACCGTGCGCCCCCTACCGTGGCCAGGGCCTGTCCGGCGGATCGAGTCGGACGAACCCCGGCAGGGCAGCCGCGCAGTGCCGGCGACCGACGACGCGGCCGGGGCACCTCCCGCCCGTCAGGCGGTGGGGCGCGTGCCGGACCCCGCGACCCCGGCACGACCCGCCGGGCAGGCCCTAGGGGGTCTCCAGCAGACGTGGGGACAGTGCTCCGCAGGGCACCAGTTCCACCTCGGCGCCGGCGTCCCGCAGGTCGGTGAGGACCAGTTCGTCGTACATCAGCAGCCCGGACTGCTCGGGCCACACCACCGCCCACAGCCACATACCGAGCGCCTCGCCGGCGAAGACCGCGCGGTCGTCCGGTGTCTTGGCGACATGCCAGAGCGGGGTCGGCCGGCCCGCCGCGAGCACCTTGGCCTGCGGCGGCTTCTCGACGTTCATGTACGGTCCCGGGTCCGGGGCGTCGAGGCCCGCGTACCGCGCGCCGAGGCCCACGCCGAGTTCCTCGGCGACCAGGATCAGCTCGCCCATGCCGCCGAGCGGTCCGGGCCCGGTGCACGCGACGGCGGTCGCCCGGCCCCCGCTGCGGTCGTCACCCGCGCAGGCCACACCGGTGAACAGCCAGCCCACCGGCAGCGGCCACGGCATCCACACCGGCACCTTCGTGCGGTGCACGACGACTTCGAGGGCCTCGACGCTCGGCGGTATCACGGGCTGCACCGGGTGCACCGTGCCGTGCACAGCGCACTGCCAGGCATCCGAGAAGAGGCCGGGAGCCCTGACCCGGCCACCGCACTTCGGGCAACTGGGTTCGCCCCTCATAGGGCCCCACGGTCCTACCCGCACCGCGCCACGTCAAGGACGATCACCCGCCCGGCGCACCTGTCCGCCGAAGTCACGGCCCCACGGGGCGGCGACTTCCGGCCATGGACGTCAGTCCAGCGGGACCGGCCGCCGGGACGGATCCCGTAGATCCGTCCCCTGGTTCAGCCAGCGTTCCTGGAGGGCCTGGGCGCCGTGCACCCGCTTCCAGGCGGCCTCGTTCGGGGTCATCGGCAGCAGCGGCAGGAACCGTACGGGATCGCGGGGTTCGTCGAGCTCCAGGTCCTCCACCAGTCCGCCCGGCTCGGCGACCAGCACCGAGGTGAACGGGGCACCGGGCCACAGCGGTTCCCCCACGTCGAGCGAGGCGCCGGGGGCCACGACCACGCCCTCGACCTGCGGGGAGGCGGCGAGTACGGCGAGCGGGCGCAGCACCTTGTCGGTGTCGGCCCCGCCGGCCCGGACGGAGAGCAGCAGCTCGACACGGGGGCCCTCGACCGGGTCCGCGATCACCGACGTGGGGTCGGCCATGGGCTGCGCCGACATACCGAGGGTGGCGTAGCGCACGATGTCGCCCTCGTGGAAGCGCAGTACCTCGATGCGGTCGGTGCCGAGGAAGGTGACCGCCGCGCGGGCGTCCGGTTCGCCCAGCGCCGTGAGCAACCGGGCCTCGACCAGAGGAAGAACATCAGCCATGCGGCGAGCATAGAACTCGTCAGCGGCGGGCAAAGCGGAGCCTTGACACGGCAGTCGGCTGATACGCTTGGCCGGTGGTTCGGGCAGCACGCAGAAGCGTCCGGTCGTCCCGAACACTGTAAGGACCCCTGTTCAAAGGGGTTGATCCCTTGAAGGGATCGTGGATCGTCCCTCACGAGGGACCGACCGGAGGAGGTGGGGCTGGCATGGACCGAAGTCGACCGTGCAGTAGCACCCGCTCTTCCGCCCGCTGAGGCAGCTGCTCCTGTCTGGCTCCCGCCTTTCGTCCGCGCGTCTTCATCGGAAGAGCACTTTGTTTCGTTCCGCCTGATCTGCCCCAGTAGCTGTATCAGCGACGAACCTCGCCACCGCGACGGTGCGGTGCTCCCCGCTTTGTGGACGTGCCAAACATCCGCAGTCCAGGACGTCCTCATTCCGGGTTGTTCCATCCGTCGTACCGGCGCCTTTCGTTGCCTGTCCGCGAAGGAGCCCGCCATGTCGATGATCCGCGACCTGCGCGCCGTGGTCCGTCCCTCCTCCCGCATCCCGCTGCGCAAGGAGAGTGGCCCGTACGACACCACCCGCGACCCCGCGACGACCACCGCGGTCGTCGACTGCGCCGTCTACCGTGGCGGCCGCCGCCTCCCGTCCGAGGGCGGCCCGCTCACCCCGCACGAGGCGATGCGGCTGGTGCGCCGCGACGGAGGCTTCGTGTGGATCGGTCTGCACGAGCCTAACGAGGCCGAATTCGCCGGGATCGCCCGGGAGTTCGGGCTGCACCCGCTGGCCGTGGAGGATGCCGTCCAGGCCCATCAGCGGCCCAAGCTGGAGCGCTACGACGACTCGTTGTTCACGGTGTTCAAGACCGTCCACTACATCGACCACGACCGGCTCTCCTCCACCAGCGAGCTCGTCGAGACCGGCGAGGTCATGTGCTTCACCGGCCGGGACTTCTTCATCACCGTCCGGCACGGCGGACAGGGCTCCCTGCGGGCCCTGCGGCACCGGCTCCAGGACGACCCCGAGCTGCTGGCCAAAGGCCCCTCGGCGGTACTGCACGCCATCGCGGACCATGTGGTGGACGGCTACATCGCGGTGGCCGACGCGGTGCAGGACGACATCGACGAGGTCGAGACGGAGGTCTTCTCGCCGGGCCGCAAGGGCACCCCGCGCGGTACGGACGCCGGGCAGATCTACCAACTCAAGCGTGAGGTACTGGAGTTCAAGCGGGCCGTGGCACCGCTGCTGCGCCCGATGCAGCTGCTGAGCGAGCGGCCGATGCGGCTGGTCGACCCGGAGATCCAGAAGTACTTCCGGGATGTCGCCGACCATCTGGCGCGGGTGCAGGAGCAGGTCATCGGCTTCGACGAACTGCTGAACTCCATCCTCCAGGCCAACCTCGCGCAGGCCTCCGTGGCGCAGAACGAGGACATGCGGAAGATCACCTCGTGGGCCGCCATCATCGCCGTACCGACCATGGTGTGCGGGGTGTACGGGATGAACTTCGACCACATGCCCGAGACCCACTGGAGGTACGGCTATCCGCTGGTCCTCAGCATCACCGTGGGCATGTGCCTGGGCATCCACCGGACACTGAAGCGCAACGGCTGGCTCTGAGGGTCCCTGGATAGGCTGGACCCATGACAAGTGCGCTGCTCGACCGGGCCCTCATCGAGGAGGCCACGAAGAAGTCCGGCCTCGTCTGGGTCAGGGGGCCCGGCGCGGCGGCCCGCGCGCTGTGGCACGTGTGGCACGAGGGCGCCGCGTGCGTGATCGGCGACGGGCCCGGCGAGCAGCCGCTGCCGGGGCTGGCCGACGGCGCGTCCGCCGAGGTCACGGTCCGCAGCAAGGACAAGGGCGGCCGGCTGGTCTCCTGGACCGCGCGGGTCGTCGAGCTGCCGTCCGGCTCCGAGCGGTGGACGGCGACGGTGGCCGAACTGAAGGGCAAGCGGCTCAACGCACCCGACGGCGAGGCGATGACCGGCCGCTGGGCCCGCGAGTGCCGCGTCCTGCGTCTGGAGCCGACCGGGACGACCGCCCCGCTCCCCGACGACTCCCTGGCCGAGGCTCCCCTGCCCACCCCGGCCACGACCCGGCACCCCGTCCCGGCGGGCCTGCCCCGGCTGCTGTTCAAGAGGAAGAAGCGGCGGGGCTAGGACGTCGGGAGCTGCCGGCCGTAGTCCAGGGTCTCGTCCTCGGCCGGCTTCTTCAGGTCGAAGTCGGTGCCCCAGTCGGAGAAGGTGAGGGTGCCCGCCTTGCCGGCGCGTACCAGCCGGACCGGGTACGGCCGGCCCTCGAGCGAGACGTCCAGGGTGCCGCCGGAGCCGTCGTCGCCGGTGACGCGGATGGTGCGGACGCCCGACTGCTCGTGGTGGCCGTCCGTGGCCAGCTTGCCGTGCAGGGTCAGCAGACCGTCGAGGAGAACGTTCTTCTCCGTGAAGCCGATGAACTTCTTGTACGAGGGGTCGGCTTGCGGCACCTTCACATACTTCTCGGCGAGCTTGCCGGCCGCCGCCGCGTCCGTCCTGCCGTCGGACTCGTCGTCCGCGTGACCCCAGAACTCGGCCCCGGCCTTCAGATACAGCTCGTCGTCGACGCGCAGCAGGCGGAACGTCTCCCCCTTGGCACTGAGCGAGCCGACACCGCCCTGCTCCTTCAGCCGCATGTCCAGCGTGTAGGTACGCTCGCCGGCGACCACGGTGCCGTGCAGCCGTACGGTGCCGGCCGATGCGGCGGCCTTCTGGGCTCTGCCCTGGATCTCGTCGGCGGACAGTCTGCCGACGCCGTTGGTGCCCTCGTTCGGATCCTCGGAGCATCCCGTGAGCGCCGTTCCCGTCACGAGCAGTGCGCACACGGCGCCGGCCAGCGTGGCCCTGCGGGAACGGCCCTGGGAGATCGGAATCACAGGTGGGCTGCCTCTCTGACGGGGGACCTGAACGGCGTACCGCAGAGTACCGGGGCCGGGAGACCCGAGCGGAGCCAGTCCGTCCGGACCGGCCACCGACGCACGGATGATCGGTACGGGCTAGCCTGAAGCCCACCCGAGCGGGCAATCCGAACAACAGACGCAGCAGGCGGTACACGGCAACGAAACACCCCGCGGGGAAAGGAGTGGCGGCCATGGCAGGGGGCGCTCCCCGGTTCTTCGTCTCGCATGTCTCCGGTGTCGCCGTCTTCGATCCGGCGGGCGACCAGGTGGGGCGCGTGCGCGATCTGGTCGTCATCCTGCGGCCCGGCCGGCGTCCGCCGCGGCTGCTCGGCCTGGTGGTCGAACTCTCCACCCGCCGCCGTATCTTCCTGCCCATGAACCGGGTGACCGCCGTGCAGTCCGGCCAGGTCATCACCACCGGGGTGCTCAATGTGCGGCGGTTCGAGCAGCGGCCCACCGAGCGGCTCGTCTTCGGCGAACTGCTGGACCGGCGGGTGACGCTGGTGGGGACCGACGAGGAGGTCACCGTCCTCGATCTGTCGGTGCATCAACTGCCCGCCCGCCGCGAGTGGGAGATCGACCGCGTGTTCGTGCGCAAGGGGAGGAAGGGCGGCGCGTTCCGGCGCGGCAAGGGCGAGGCACTGACCGTCGAGTGGTCCGCCGTCACCGGGTTCTCCCTCGAGGAGCAGGGGCAGGGCGCCGAGAACCTGCTCGCCACCTTCGAGCAGCTGCGCCCCGCCGACCTCGCCAACGTCCTGCACCACCTCTCCCCCAAGCGCCGCGCGGAGGTGGCCGCCGCCCTCGACGACGACCGGCTCGCCGACGTCCTGGAGGAGCTGCCCGAGGACGACCAGATCGAGATCCTCGGCAAGCTGAAGGAGGAGCGCGCCGCCGACGTCCTGGAGGCCATGGACCCCGACGACGCGGCCGACCTGCTGGGCGAGCTGCCGGAGGCGGACAAGGAGCGGCTGCTGAGCCTGATGCAGCCCGCCGACGCGGCCGACATGCGGCGCCTGATGGCGTACGAGGAGCACACGGCCGGCGGTCTGATGACGACCGAGCCGATCGTGCTGCGGCCGGACGCGACCGTCGCGGACGCCCTCGCCCGGATCCGCGAGCCCGACCTGTCCCCCGCGCACGCCGCGCAGGTCTATGTCTGCCGTCCGCCGGAGGAGACCCCCACCGGCAAGTACCTGGGCACGGTGCACTTCCAGCGGCTGCTGCGCGATCCCCCGTACACGCTGGTCGGATCGATCCTGGACGACGACCTCCAGCCCCTGGACCCGGACGCGGCACTGCCCGTGGTCGCCGGGTTCTTCGCCACGTACGACATGGTGGCGGCGCCCGTGGTGGACGAGTCGGGGTCGCTGCTGGGCGCGGTGACGGTGGACGACGTCCTCGACCACATGCTGCCCGACGACTGGCGGGAGACCGAGTTCCACCTCGACGAGGGGGTGGAGACCGGTGGCTCCTGAGCGTGAGGGCGTGCGGGAGCGCGTACCGGCGGGCGCCACGGCGGCCGGGCGGCCGCGTGCGCCCCGTCTGGACCAGCCGCGTCCGCCCAGGCGGCGGATCCTGCCCGAGTGGGACCCGGAGGCCTTCGGGCGGCTCTCGGAGAGCGTCGCGCGGTTCCTGGGCACCGGGCGGTTCATCGTCTGGATGACGTTCGTCATCATCCTGTGGGTGGTGTGGAACGTGTCCGCGCCGAAGGAGCTGCGCTTCGACGAGTACCCGTTCATCTTCCTGACGCTGATGCTGTCCCTCCAGGCCTCGTACGCGGCCCCGCTGATCCTGCTCGCGCAGAACAGGCAGGACGACCGGGACCGGGTCAATCTGGAGCAGGACCGCAAGCAGAACGAGCGGTCGATCGCGGACACCGAGTATCTGACCCGGGAGATCGCCGCCCTGCGGATCGGGCTCGGCGAGGTCGCCACCCGGGACTGGATCCGCTCGGAGCTCCAGGACATGGTCAAGGACATGGAGGGGCGACAGAACGGGCACAAGGACCATCAGGGCCCTTTCCCGGCGATGCGCGCGGAACATCCGCCGGGGCGTGACGCAGACGACCGCTGACGTCCTTACCGGCGGGTGTACCCGGCGCCGTACCATCGTCCCTATGGCTACGGAAGACGCGGTGCGCGAGGCACTGGCGACGGTGAACGACCCGGAGATCAACCGGCCCATCACCGAACTCGGCATGGTCAAATCGGTGGAGATCGGGGCGGACGGGGCGGTCGCGGTCGCCGTGTACCTGACGGTCTCCGGCTGCCCCATGCGGGACACGATCACGCAGCGCGTGACGGACGCGGTCTCCCGGGTCGACGGCGTCACCCGGGTGGACGTGACGCTGGACGTCATGAGCGACGAGCAGCGCAAGGAGCTGGCGACCGCCCTGCGCGGCGGCCAGACCGAGCGCGAGGTGCCCTTCGCCAAGCCTGGCAGCCTCACCCGGGTCTACGCGGTGGCGTCCGGCAAGGGCGGGGTCGGCAAGTCCTCGGTGACGGTGAACCTGGCGGCGGCGATGGCGGCCGACGGTCTGAAGGTCGGTGTCGTGGACGCCGACATCTACGGCCACTCGGTGCCGCGCATGCTGGGCGCCGACGGGCGGCCCACCCAGGTCGAGAACATGATCATGCCGCCGTCGGCGAACGGCGTGAAGGTCATCTCCATCGGCATGTTCACCCCCGGCAACGCGCCGGTGGTGTGGCGCGGCCCGATGCTGCACCGCGCGCTGCAGCAGTTCCTCGCGGACGTGTACTGGGGCGATCTGGACGTGCTGCTGCTCGACCTGCCGCCCGGCACGGGCGACATCGCGATCTCGGTGGCCCAGCTGGTGCCGAACGCGGAGATCCTCGTCGTCACCACGCCCCAGCAGGCGGCGGCCGAGGTCGCCGAGCGGGCGGGTTCCATCGCCGTGCAGACGCACCAGAAGATCGTCGGCGTGGTCGAGAACATGTCGGGGCTGCCCTGCCCGCACTGCGGCGAGATGGTCGACGTGTTCGGCACGGGCGGCGGCCAGTCGGTCGCCGACGGCCTGACCCGTACGACCGGGGCGACCGTCCCCGTGCTCGGTGCCATCCCGATCGACGTCCGGCTGCGCGAGGGCGGCGACGAGGGCCGGCCCGTGGTGCTGTCCGACCCGGACTCCCCGGCGGGCTCGGCGCTGCGCTCCATCGCCGGCAAGCTGGGCGGCCGGCAGCGCGGTCTGTCCGGCATGTCGCTGGGGATCACCCCGCGCAACAAGTTCTGAGATCTTCCCCGGCGAAGGGCGCCGTCCGCAGCGGACGGCGCCCTTCCGCGCACCCGCTCAGCCCTGGTACGCGGCGATGTCCTTGATTACGGCGAAGCCGAGGCCGTACGCGCTCATCCCCCTGCCGTACGCCCCCACGTGCACGCCCGCCGCCGTGGAACCGGCGAGCACCCAGCCGAACTCGGACTCCCGGTAGTGGAACGGCGTCGGCACCCCGTCCACGGGCAGGGACAGCGTCGACCAGTCCTCCCCCGCCAGGTCGTCCGCGAGCACCCAGGCCGTCTCCGTCTGCTGGTCCAGCCAGTCGTCGCGCAGGGAGTGGTCCATCTGGCCGGGCCAGGTGAAGGACAGCAGCCCCACCCCGGCGAGCCAGGCGGCGGAGGAGACCGAGGTGGCCTCCAGCAGTCCGGTACCGTCCGCGCTGCGGCGCACCGGGTTGGCGGCCACGGTCACCACGACCGCGAACTTCTCCTTGGCCTCCTGGTCGCTCCCTGCCGTGTACTCGCTGCGCACCGAGGGCTCGTCACCGTGCCCGACCGATCCGTGTTCGACGGCCCCGGCGGCCGCCAGTCCGACCTGCATCAGCCAGCGCCGGCCCGTGAAGGCCTCGTCCAGGCCGTACCAGGGGAAGGGCGCGCGCAGATAGCCGTCGACGGTCCGCCGGGCGGAGGGTACGGGTTCTCCGTCCTCCGCGGCCGGCGCTTGCGCGACTGCCGAACTCGTCGTCTCCATGGCCGGACGCCTCCTCGCTCTCGTCGGAGCGGGCGGCCCGCCCCCCTTCGGGCGTACTCGTCCGTTCCGCACAACAACTCGGCAGCATAGCCACCTTGACGGCGCGGGCCGGGAAACCGCCCGGCTCTTGGGCCGCACGGACGCCCTGATCAGGCCGTGCGGAGCCCGGGTGGAGTATGAAACGCGTCACGTACGCCGAGGCGTGCGCCCGGGACACTCCGCTCAGGTGGCGTCCGCGTCGAACGGCGGACGGGTGTCGGCCGCCGGAGGCTCGGGCTTCTTGGTCATGTCCACGCGGCCGCCGGACGCCACCGGGGCGGGGGCGTCGTCGGTGTCGTGGCCGTTGACGGCGTCCGTGACCTCGGCCATCTCCTTCTTGATGTCGAAGCCGTTACGGATCTCCTTGAGCCCCAGGTCCTCGTTGTCCAGCTGCTTGCGGATGAACGTCTTGGGGTTGAGGTCCTCGAACTCGAAATCCTTGAACTCCGGCCCGAGCTCCTGCCGGATGTCCTGCTTGGCGCCCTCCGAGAACTCCCTGATCCTCCGGATCGTGCGGGTCACGTCCTGGATGACCTTGGGGAGCTTGTCCGGACCGAAGACGAGCACGGCGAGGACGATGAGCGTCACCAGCTCGAGCGAACCTATGTCATTGAACACCTGAAGCTCCTCGCGATGCCTTCGGTCCTCGGTCCTCGGGGGCGGCCTGCGGTCTTCCGTGGTCCGGGCCGGGTCCACGGTACCCGGCCACCCCGTGCGACCGGTACCGTCCCGGGCCCCCTCGCGCCTCAGCCGCCTCCCGACGAGCCGAGCGTCAGGGTGACCGTCCGCTCCTCGCCGTCCCGCTCCAGGGTGAGTTCCAGGCGGTCGCCGGGGCGGTGGGCGCGGGTCTTGACGATGAGCTCCTCACCGGAGTGGACGCGCTGGCCGTCGACCTGCGTGATGACGTCGCCGGCCTTGATCCCGGCCTTGGCGCCGGGGCCGCCGGTGCTGACCGGGGGCCCGCCGTCACTGCCCTTGGCGGCGACTCGGGCGCCGTCGCCGCCGTACTCCATGTCGAGGGTGATGCCGATCACCGGGTGGGACGCCTTCCCCGTGTTGATCAGCTCCTCGGCGACGCGCTTGCCCTGGTTGATGGGGATGGCGAAGCCGAGCCCTATGGAACCGGCCTGACCGCCCTCCGGGTCGGCGCCGCCCGCGGCGGAGCGGATGGCCGAGTTGATGCCGATCACATGGGCCTTGGCGTCGAGCAGGGGGCCGCCGGAGTTGCCGGGGTTGATCGGCGCGTCGGTCTGCAGGGCGTCGACGTACGACACGTCGCTGCCGTCGCCCTTCTCGCCGCCGGCCGTGATGGGCCGCTCACGGGCGCTGATGATGCCGGAGGTGACCGTGCCGGCCAGGTCGAAGGGGGCGCCGATGGCGACGACGGGGTCGCCGACGCGCACGTTGTCGGAGTTGCCGAGCGGCAGGGGGGTGAGGCCGCTGACGCCCTTCACCTTGACGACGGCCAGGTCGTAGCCGCTGTCCCGGCCCACGACGGTGGCTTCGGCGGTGTCTCCGCTGTTGAAGGTGACGGTGATCTCGCCGCGGTCGCCGGCGGGTTCGACGACGTGGTTGTTGGTGAGGATGTGGCCGCGGCCGTCGAGCACGAACCCGGTGCCGGTGCCGGCCTCGTCGGCGCCGCTGACATGCAGGGTGACGACGCTGGGCAGGGCCTGTGCGGCGATTCCGGCGACGCTGCCGGGGTCACGCGCGACGTCCTCCTTCCCGGCCTGCGGCAGTTCTACGGTGTCGACGCCGCCGTTGCGCTCCAGATAGGTGCCGATGGCCCCGCCGACACCGCCGGAGACGAGCGCGAGCACGAGCGCGGCCCCGATGAGCACCCGCCGTCCCCGGCGCCGCCGCTGCTTCTCACCGACGAGGGCGGGCTCGGCCTGCTGCAACGGCGCGGCGGCGGCAGCCGCCCAGGGGTCGTAACGCCCCCAGGGATCGGCGTCCGGGCGCGCCTGCGCGGGGATGTGGGGCGCCGTGGGGGCGCCGGGGGGTACCGCGTCCGGGTGCGGGAGGGGGGCAGGGGCGGGGGCCGGGGCCGCACCATGCGGAGCTTTGACCAGGTCCGGGGCGGGCACCGGCGGCACGCCGTGCGCCGGGGCTGGGACTGGGGTCGTGGGCGCGCCGTGTGTCAGGGCGCCGTCCTGCCGCGGTGCGGTGGCCGACTCCGGGGCGGGCACCGGAGGCACGCCGTACGCCGGGTTCGGGGCGGGCTCCGGGGCCGCACCCTGCTGTGGCGCCGCACCGTGTGCCAGGGCGGCACCCCGCTCTGGCGTCGCGGTCGGGTCCGGGACGGGTACGGGGGGTGTGGTGCCCTGGGGTGGCGTCTCCGGGGCCGTGGGAGGGGCCGCTACGGCCATTCCGTGCGCCGGTGTCGTCGCCGGGTGCTGCACGGGCGGCGCGGGCGCCCAGGGGCCCGGCTCACCGTACGGCGGGGTGCTGTAGGGATCCGGGTCGTGCAGCGGCCCACGCCGTTCACCGACGGGCCCCGTCGGCGCGTCGGAGACCCGCGCCCCGGAACCCGCGGGCGCGGGCTCGGCGGGGCACTGGGGCGTGTCGGAACCGTGGGTGGGGGTGCCGGGTGGCACGGGACCGGTGGGCTCCTGGGGACGGTCGAGTTCGTAGTCGCCCTCGTCGGCGGGCCCGGTGGCCCGGTCGCGGGCCGGGTGGGCCAGTTCGAAGTCGCCGTCGGGTCCCTGCGGACGCGTCGTCGGCTCCTCCCCCGATGAGCCCGGCTTCCCCTCGTTCATGCTCTCCCCACGGCTGGACACGGCGGTGGCCGCACCCGGCTGGGCCGGGGCGCGCCCCCTGGATTCAATCAGGTTCGCGCGCCCCTGCGCACTGGACGGCTCAGCGGGATGTCGCCGTGGGTGCCGGTGTGGTGCCGGCGGTGACGAGGCCGGGCTCCTCGAGACCGGCGGAGAGGGCCCACGCGGTCAGCGTGAGCGGCGGGGTCGAGGCGAGCGGCCGTATCAGCGGGGACAAGGCCGTCGCACCTCCCGTCACCGGCGTGCCCGTCGTGGGGTGGTGCTCCGTCGGCGCCGGGTTTCCGGGCAGCAGCGGGGCCGAGACCATGACCGGGGCGGCCGGGGCGTCCGCGAGCGCGCTCTGCCCCGTCAGCTGCCCCAGCAGCGGACCCGCGCCGCGCCGCCGCTGGGAGTCGGGCAGCGCGGCCCCCGTCCCCTGCGTACGCGTCGGCGTGACATTGCTGCCCTTGCCCGCGCCGCGCGCCTCCGCGTCGGCGGGCGTGACCGTGGTCACCCCGCCGAGCGCGATCGCGGCCAGCGACACCGCCCCGGCGGCGACGAACGCGAACCGCAGCCCGCGGGAGGACGGCCGGTCGGTGTCATGGCGGCTGACGTCATGGGCGGCGAAGCCGCCGCCGCCCGCCGCGGACGCCGGCTCGTGCCGCCGGACGGGCGTGTACGCGAACTCGAAGCGCTCGCCGCGCCGGGCCCCGAAGACCCCGAAACCACCGCCGAGCCGCCCCGGCGTGCCGCCCGGCAGTCCTCCGCCGCTCAGCGGGGAGCCGCCGTCGCCGAGGTCTCCCCCGGCCGGCAGGCCCTGGAGACGGGCCAGGAAGCTCTCGGAGGGCGGCGGGGGCGCCGCCTCCGCGAACACGTTCTTCAGCCGGCGCTGCGCGTCCACCTCCGTCTTGCACTTCGCGCAGGTGGCGACATGCGCCAGTACGCGCTCACGCGCGTCATGACCGAGCTCCCCGTCCACCAGGGCGGAGAGTCGGTCTCCCAGGTGCTGCTCTGCGAGGCGTCCCTCGGACGACTTCGGCTGTGAACCGCTCACGCGCTCGCGCCCCCTCCTCCCAGTGCGGGAACACGCGGCACGAAGGAGCGGCGCTCCGCGCGCGCCTGCGGCGAGCGGTGCGCGAGGGCCTTGCGCAGCTGGGAACGGCCCCGGTGGATCCGGGACCGGACGGTGCCGAGCTTGACGCCCAGGGTGGCCGCGATCTCCTCGTACGACAGTCCTTCGATGTCGCACAGGACGACGGCGGCACGGAACTCCGGGGCGAGGGTGTCGAGGGCCTGCTGGACGTCCGCGTCGAAGTGGGCGTCGTTGAAGACCTGCTGGGGCGAGGGCTCCTTGCTGGGCAGCCGCTCGGCGGCGTCCTCACCGAGCGCGTCGAAGCGGATGCGCTGCTTCCTGCGGACCATGTCCAGGAACAGGTTGGTGGTGATGCGGTGCAGCCAGCCCTCGAAGGTGCCCGGCGTGTACGTCGACAGGGAGCGGAAGACACGGACGAAGACCTCCTGGGTGAGGTCCTCCGCGTCGTGCTGGTTGCCGGTGAGGCGGTACGCGAGCCGGTAGACCCGGCCGCTGTGCATGCTGACGATCTCCTCCCAGGTGGGCGGAGTCCACGCCTGCCCGTCCGCGTCGCTGGAGAAGGTCGCGGTCTGGGCCGGGTCGCCGGCGCGGTGATGGTCAGCAGCGGTGTCGTTCACAAATTTCGGCCTGCCCGCCGATCCGAGGAAGCGCCGCAGCACTCCTCCGCGATCCACAGGCGCAGCCGCACCTCCCCTATCGGCTCTGGTGGTGTCCAGTGGAGCCCCTACCATAGCCACCTCGCCCGTTAGCTCCGGATAAGCGGTTTTACGAGAATTTGATCTGGGCTGCCACGGCTCGTACGGCTGCGTCAGCACTTGCTCGGCGTCCTCGTCCACTACCTGCCCCCCGTCATGGCACACGCCACTTCCTCATCCCTTGGAACGACCGGTCCCATCAGCAGGTTCCCGGCGCCAACGGATACAGTCACGCCCAGGCATCCACGGGGACAGGAGAGGGTCATTACCGCCAACCGGCAGACGAGCTGGGCGTTCGCCGACGCCTATGTCGCCGAGGACGAAGCACTGCACTGGGCCCGTGACCGGGCCCGTGACGCGGGGCTGCGCTCGGTGTCGCCCGGCACGGGCGCGGCGCTGCGGCTGCTCGCCGCGAGCGTGGACGCCAAGGCGGTCGCGGAGATCGGCACCGGCTGCGGCGTCTCCGGGATCCATCTGCTGCACGGGATGCGGCCGGACGGGGTACTGACCACGGTCGACCAGGAGCCGGAGCACCAGCAGTCGGCCCGCCAGGCCTTCCGTGACGCCGGTTTCGCCGGCAACCGGGCCCGCTTCATCCCCGGCAGCGCGCTGGACGTCCTGCCCCGTCTCGCGGACGCCGGCTACGACCTGGTGTTCTGCGACGGCGACCGGCAGGAGTACCAGGACTATCTCGCCGAATCGTTGCGGCTGCTGCGCCCGGGAGGCCTGGTCGCCTTCGAAGGCGTCTTCGCGAACGGCCGCACGGTGGACTCGGGGCCGCAGCCCACGGAGGTGCTGCGCCTGCGGGAGCTGGTGCGGGCCGTACGCGAGAGCACGGAACTGGTGTCGTCGCTGCTGCCGGTGGGAGACGGGCTCCTCTGCGCCGTCAAGCGCTGACCCGCGTACCCGTCCCTCGCCCCGCGCCCGTACGGGAAACAGCCGCCCCGGCACCGCGTGCGGCACCGGGGCGGCTGAAAGGGTATGGTCGCTTGCGCGTCAGCCGACGACCTTCTTGAGGGCGTCGCCGAGCGCGTCGGCCTCGTCCGGGGTCAGCTCGACGACGAGCCGACCGCCGCCTTCGAGCGGAACGCGCATGACGATGCCCCGCCCCTCCTTGGTCACCTCGAGCGGGCCATCACCCGTCCGCGGCTTCATGGCCGCCATGCTCGTTCCCCTTCCTGAAACCCGGCTAAACCGTCAGAGCCGACGGCCCACTGAAGGGCACCTGCGGTCCTTGAAGCAGGACACACGCCACCGGCATCGAACACATTGCTTCCAGGCCATTATCCCGCATGGCGGGACCCGATGACCAACATCGGTCGGCATCGCTTGGGCAACGCGCGCGAGCAAAACCACCCAATTCGGCGATGTGACTGCGATACTGCGCCGCCCCACGGACTCCCGGCGGTCGGAAACCCGCGGAAATTGTTTGACGCAGGTCACACACCGGTCACCCGCCACGGCCGGTGATCTCCGTCATGCTGTCTGCCAGACGGGGACGTACTCGCCGGTACGTCCCGAGCCGCCGTACGGAGGGATACGCCATGGCCGACACCGTGCTCTACGAGGTGGGCGACGGACTCGCGACGATCACGCTGAACCGCCCGGAGGCGATGAACGCGCTGAACGTCGCGGCGAAGGCCGCCCTGCGGGACGCACTCCGGTCCGCCGCGGACGACGACGCCGTACGGGCCGTGCTGCTGACCGCGGCCGGGGACCGGGCGTTCTGTGTCGGGCAGGACCTCAAGGAGCACATCGGGCTGCTGGCCGCCGACCGGGAGAGCGGTGCGGGGCAGACGATGAGCACGGTGCGCGAGCACTACAACCCGATCGTGAAGGCGATCGCCGGGGCCGCCAAGCCGGTGGTCGCGGCGGTGAACGGGGTCGCGGCGGGCGCCGGCTTCGGGTTCGCGCTGGCCGCGGACTACCGGATCGTCGCGGAGACGGCCGCGTTCAACACCTCGTTCGCCGGGGTGGCGCTGACCGCGGACTCCGGGATCTCCTGGACGCTGCCGCGCGTGATCGGCGCCGGGCGGGCCATGGATCTGCTGCTGTTCCCGCGCAACGTCCCGGCGCAGGAGGCGTACGAGCTGGGGATCGCGAACCGGGTGGTTCCGGCGGCGGAGCTGCGGGCGGAGGCGGAGAAGGTGGCGCGGGCGCTGGCCCAGGGGCCGACGGTGGCGTACGCGGCGTTGAAGGAGTCCGTCGCGTACGGGCTGAGCCGCTCGCTGGAGGAGGCGCTGGAGAAGGAGGACGAGCTGCAGACCCGGGCGGGGTCCTCCGAGGACCATGTGATCGCGGTCGAGGCGTTCGTAAAGAAGGCGACGCCCCGGTTTGTGGGCCGTTGAACCGGGGACTGGATCGCCGTCGCGGGGTGCGGGTGCGTCGTGATTCCTCGCGCCCCGCGGCGGAGCCGCTAACCGACCGGGCCCCGCGCCCCTGACGGCGCGTTTCTTGCCCCGCAGGTTTCCAGGTGGTCGTTGACCAGGCCGCAGGCCTGCATCAGTGCGTAGGCCGTTGTCGGGCCCACGAAGCGCAGGCCTCGCTTTTTGAGGGCCTTCGACAGCGTTGTCGACTCCGGGGTCACCGCCGGGACGTCGGCGATGGTCTTCGGGACCGGGCGACCGTCCGGGTCCGGGGCGTGGGACCAGATCAGGGTGTCCAGGTCGCCGGGTGCCCAAGTGGCCAGTTCGCGGGCGTTGGCGAGCGTGGCGTCGATCTTGGCGCGGTTGCGGATGATGCCCGTGTCGGCCAGCAGGCGTTCGCGGTCGGTGTCGGTGAACTTCGCGACCTCGGCGATCTTGAAGCCGGCGAAGGCGGCCCGGAAGCCGGGGCGGCGCCGCAGGATGGTGATCCAGGACAGCCCGGACTGGAACGCCTCCAGGCTGAGGCGCTCGAAGAGCGCGTCGTCGCCGTGGACCGGGCGGCCCCACTCCTCGTCGTGGTACGTCACATAGTCCGGGGTGGACAGCGCCCACGGGCAGCGCGGGACGCCGTCCGGGCCGGCCGCCGCTCCCTTGTTCACAGGTGCCCGTCCTCCGGGTGCGCGGCCGGCTTGTCCATGGAGAGGTGCGCCGCGGCGGCACGCGCGCCGGCCAGCGCGGACTCCAGGTCGGCGATCCGGGCGTCGCGCTCGGACAGCTCCGCGCCCAGCCTGCCGAGCGCGTCGTCCACCTCGGCCATGCGGTAACCGCGGGCGGCGAGCGGGAAGCGCAGTCCGTCCACGTCCGCGCGGCTGACCGGCCGGTCCGGCGGCAGGGCGTCCCAGAGCCGCTCGGGCGCGGCCTCGGGCAGCGGGCCGTTCTCGCCGCCGCTCACCACGGCGAGCGTCACCGCGGTGACCACGACGGCGAGCGCGACGACCAGGAACAGGAACATAACCATCGCCGGGGCCCCCACGGTCGGATGAGTCGGTGTCGGATCGGTCGGAGTCGGATGTGTGGCTCCGATCGTGCCATGCGAGTCTGACAGGCGAGGCCGCCGGGCGTGTCACGGGCGGCTCAGGACGGGATCGTACGAGGAAGAGGTCACAGGGGATGCTCAGGCTGGGCAAGCGGGAATTCGGGCCGCAGGAGCGGGTGATCATGGCGATCGTGAACCGGACCCCGGACTCCTTCTACGACCAGGGCGCCACGTTCCGCGACGAGCCCGCGCTCACGCGTGTGGAGCAGGCGGTGGCGGACGGCGCCGCGATCATCGACATCGGCGGCGTGAAGGCCGGTCCCGGCGAGGAGGTCACCGCCGAGGAGGAGGCGCGGCGGACCGTCGGTTTCGTCGCCGAGGTGCGACGGCGCTTCCCGGACGTCGTGATCAGCGTGGACACCTGGCGGCACGATGTCGGCGAGGCGGTGTGCGAGGCGGGCGCGGACGTCCTGAACGACGCGTGGGGCGGGGTCGACCCACGGCTGGCGGAGGTCGCCGCGCGGTACGGCGCGGGGCTGGTGTGCACCCACGCGGGCGGGGCGCGACCGCGGACCCGGCCGCACCGGGTGTCGTACGACGATGTCATGGCGGACATTCTTCGGGTGACCGTGGGGCTGGCCGAGCGGGCGGTGTCGCTGGGGGTGCCGCGGGAGTCGGTGATGATCGATCCGGGGCATGACTTCGGGAAGAACACGCGGCACAGTCTGGAGGCGACTCGGCGGTTGGGGGAGATGGTGTCCACGGGGTGGCCGGTGTTGGTGTCCTTGTCCAACAAGGACTTCGTGGGGGAGAGCCTGGACCGGCCGGTCAAGGAGCGGGTGGTGGGGACGCTGGCCACGACCGCGGTGTCCGCGTGGCTGGGGGCGCGGGTGTATCGGGTGCATGAGGTTGCCGAGACCCGGCAGGTGTTGGACATGGTGTCCGCGATCGCCGGGGAGCGGGGGCCGGCTGTGGGGCGCAGGGGGCTGGCGTAAGGGTTCTGTCGCCCCCGCCGCCCCTTCCCGTTCCCGTCCCCGGGGGGCTCCCGCCCCCCGGACACCCCGGCCTTGGAAGAACCCTTAGCGGCCCGCCTCCTTCGAGACCAGGGCCACTGCCTCGTCCACGTCGTCCGTGACGTGGAAGAGGAGGAGGTCCTTCTCGGCCGCCTTGCCCTGGGCGATGACCGTGTGGCGGAGCCAGTCGACCAGGCCGCCCCAGTAGTCCGTGCCGAACAGGACGATGGGGAACTGGGTGACCTTCTGGGTCTGGACCAGGGTCAGGGCCTCGAAGAGTTCGTCCAGGGTGCCCAGTCCGCCGGGCAGGACCACGAAGCCCTGCGCGTACTTCACGAACATCATCTTGCGGACGAAGAAGTACCGGAAGTTCAGGCCGATGTCGACATAGCGGTTCAGCCCCTGCTCGAACGGCAGCTCGATGCCCAGGCCGACCGAGAGGCCCTCCGCCTCCAGCGCGCCCTTGTTGGCCGCCTCCATGGCGCCGGGGCCGCCGCCGGTGATCACCGCGAAGCCCGCCTCGACCAGTCCCCGGCCGAGCTCGACCCCCGCCGCGTACTCCGGGGAGTCCACCGGCGTCCGCGCCGAGCCGAAGACGCTGATCGCGGGCGGGAGTTCGGCGAGTGTGCCGAAGCCCTCGATGAACTCCGACTGGATGCGCAGCACCCGCCACGGGTCCGTGTGCACCCAGTCCGTGGGCGCGCGCTCGTCCAGCAACCGCTGGTCGGTGGTGCTCGCCTGCACCTGGCCCCGCCGGCGGAGGACCGGCCCGAGCCGCTGTTCGTCCGGCGGCTGCTTCTTCCCCACGGGGTTACCGGTAGCCATGTGCGCTCCCTCCGTCGTGCCAGTCGTTCCACCTCAGCGTAGATCCACTCGGGTTACGTACGAGGGACCTCAGCATGTCCGGCACACAGCGGCCCAAACCCGGCGCGCGTCACGCCGTCAGCCAGGAGCGCAGCCGCTCCTCCCCCGCGAGGATCTTCGCCGTGTCCACGCGTTCGTCCCGCCTGTGCGCCAAGTGCGGGTTGCCGGGGCCGTAGTTGACCGCCGGGATGCCGAGTGACGAGAAGCGGGAGACGTCCGTCCAGCCGTACTTGGGCTGCGGGGTGCCGCCGACCGCCTCGATGAAGGCCGCCGCGGCCGGGTGGGACAGGCCGGGCAGCGCCGCGCCGCTGTGGTCGTCGACGACGAACTCCGTCACCCCGCAGTCCGCGAAGACCTCGCGGACATGGGCCAGGGCCTCCTCCTCGCCACGGTCCGGCGCGTAGCGGAAGTTGACGGTGACGACGCACTCGTCGGGGATGACGTTGCCGGCCACTCCCCCGGTGATGCCGACCGCGTTCAGGCCCTCGCGGTACTCCAGGCCGTCGATCACCGGGTAGCGGGGCTCGTAGGCGGCGAGGCGGGCGAGGATCGGGGCGGCGGCGTGGATCGCGTTGGCGCCCATCCAGCCGCGCGCGGAGTGGGCGCGCTCGCCGGCCGTCTTCAGCAGCACCCGCAGGGTGCCCTGGCAGCCGCCCTCCACCTGGCCGTCGGAGGGTTCCAGCAGCACCGCGAAGTCGCCCTCCAGCCACTCGGGGTGGGCCTCGGCGACGTGTCCCAGCCCGTTGAGGTCGGCGGCGACCTCCTCGTTGTCGTAGAAGACGAACGTCAGGTCGCGGTTGGGGGCCGGGACCGTGGCCGCGATGCGCAGCTGGACGGCGACCCCGGACTTCATGTCACAGGTGCCGCAGCCCCAGAGCACCCCGTCGGCGTCGAGCCGGGAGGGCACGTTGTCCGCGATCGGCACGGTGTCGATGTGGCCGGCCAGGATCACCCGTTCGTCCCGCCCCAGTTCCGTACGGGCGACGACGTTGTTGCCGAACCGGTCGACCGTGAGGTGCGGCAGGGCGCGCAGCGCGCCCTCGATCGCGTCCGCGAGCAGCTTCTCGGTGCCGCTGACGGAGGGGAAGTCGACGAGCCGCGCGGTCAGGCGCGCGGCGTCCAGCGTGAGGTCAAGCGGGGTGTCGGCCATGGCGTCGACCCTAGCGCGCCGGTTCGCGGGTCACTCTTCACACCCGGCACACAGGGAACCGTACTCTCCAGTACCTTGTAGGCGTGCCAGAGCCGTCCCTCACTCCTCAGCGCAGACGTCGCGGCCGCCTTCTCCGTTGCGGGGCGGCCTTCGTCGTATTGTCCGCGGTCGCCGGATACCTGGTGGTGCAGTACGTCACCGGGGGTACCGGCGGGCCGGACTGCAAGGTCGTCTCCGGGAAGGGGGACGGCGCCACGTACGCGTTCACACCCGAGCAGGCGGTGAACGCGGCGACGATCACCGCGGTGGGCACCGCGCGCGAACTGCCCGAGCGGGCCGTGACGATCGCGCTGGCGACCGCGCTGCAGGAGTCGGCGCTGCGCAACATCGACTACGGCGACCGTGACTCGCTGGGCCTGTTCCAGCAGCGTCCCTCCCAGGGGTGGGGCACGCCGAAGGAGATCATGGACCCGGCGTACGCCGCGGAGAAGTTCTACGAGCATCTCGAGGAGGTTCCCGGCTACACCCGGCTGCCGCTCACCGTCGCGGCGCAGAAGGTGCAGCGCAGCGGGTTCCCTCAGGCGTACGCCAAGCACGAGCCGGACGCGGCGCTGCTGGCGGCCGCCCTCACGGGGCGTTCGGCGGCCACGCTGACCTGCGCGGGGCGGCCCGCTGCGACGCCGCCGTCGGGGGCCGACGCGGTACGGGCCGCGCTGGCGCGGGACTTCGGGCGGGACGCGCTGGAGCCGGCGGGGGCGGAGGTGGGGGGTACGCCGTCGCCGTCGCCGTCCGTTTCGGCCTCGGTGGACGCTTCGGCGGGGGTCGTGCGGGTTCCGGTCGCCGATGTCGAGGGCGCCGGCTCCGGGGCGCGGGGGTGGCAGTTGGCGCACTGGGCCGTGGCCAACGCGTCCGAGCTGCACATAAAGCGGGTGTCGTACGCGGGGCGGGAGTGGACCGCCGGGAACACCGACAGTCAGTGGCGGCCGACGGACGGGAAGAACCCTTCGGGTTCGGGGCGTGGCGCGGAGGTCGTCACGATCACGACGAAGCCGTAGGGGTGTGCGGGGGTGATCGTGCAGGGGTGCGGGGTGTCACCCGCAGGGGTTGTACGCGGCCGATAATGCGACGCATTGCCAACTCTTTGCGTTGCCTCGCCGCAACCTTCTCGGTGATCGAGCGGTAGTCACTGCGTCAGCGTCCTCTGCCGTCGAAGGAGCACCATGTCCCTCCCCCTGACCCGTCGGATCGCCCGTGCCGCGCTGCTCGTCGCTGCGGGAGCGGCCGCCGGGGTCGGTGCGGCCGGTACCGCGAGCGCGGCGCCGGCGCTGCCGGCTGCGCCCAACCTCGGCGGGGTGACCGCGCTGGACGGGTCCGCCGTGGACGATGTCGCCCAGTCCACGGGTGCGGCGTCGAAGGTGGCGCCGGTCGGCAAGACCGTGAAGAAGACGGCGGGTTCCCTCACGAAGGGTGCGCCTGTGAAGGGGCTGCCGGTGGGCTGAGGCCCTTGCTCTACGGCGACGGGGTCTGGGGTGCTCCCCCAGGCCCCGTCGCCGTTCCTACATGGGTGCGGTGGCCGTGGGTTGACCGGTTGCCCGGCGTTGGTGGCTGTGCCCACCCGTTCCGCCCTGCGGAACGACTGCCCACAGCCGGGCGGGGTGGCGTGGCTGCCCGCAGCCGGGCGGGGTGGCTGAGTGCAGCCGGGCGGGGTGGCGTGGCTGCCCACAGCCGGGCGGGGTGGGCGGGCGCAGCCGGGCGCGGTGGCTTGGCTGCCCACAGCCGGGCGGGGTGGCTTGGCTGCCCACAGCCGGGCGGCGTGGCGTGGCTGCCCACAGCCGGGCGGGCGGCACAGCCCGGCTGTGGGCCGGGCGCGGGGCCGGGGTGGGGGCTGCCGGGGGTGGGTCAGGGGGTCAGGCGGGTTACCGCCGCCTGGACTCGTTCGTCCGTGGCTGTCAGGGCCACTCTTACGAAGTTCGCGCCCGCGGGGCCGTAGAAGTCGCCCGGGGCGGCCAGGATGCCCAGGGCGGCCAGGTGGGCGACCGTCGTCCAGCAGGACTCGTCCCTCGTGGCCCAGAGGTAGAGGCTGGCCTCGCTGTGCTCGATGCGGAAGCCGTGGGCGAGGAGAGCCTGGCGCAGGGCCGTGCGGCGGGCCGCGTAGCGCTCCCGCTGGACGCGGACGTGCTCGTCGTCGCCGAGGGCCGCGACCACCGCCGCCTGTGTCGGCGCGGAGGTCATCATCCCGCCGTGCTTGCGGATCTGCAGCAGCGGACCGAGCACCGCCGGGTCACCGGCCAGGAACGCGGCACGGTAACCGGCGAGGTTGGACCGCTTGGACAGCGAGTGCACCGAGACGATGCCGTCGTACGAGCCGCCGTTGACGTCGGGGTGCAGCACCGAGACCGGGTCGGCCTCCCAGCCCAGCTCGAGGTAGCACTCGTCGGAGAAGACGAGCACCCCGTGCTCACGCGCCCACGCGACGATCCGCGTCAGCTCCTCCTTGGACAGCACCCGGCCCGTCGGGTTGGACGGCGAGTTCAGCCAGAGCAGTTTCAGACCGGCCGGGTCCAGCTCGGTCGGATCGTCGTACGCGACATGATCCGCGCGGGCGAGGCGCGCGCCGACCTCGTAGGTCGGGTAGGCGAGGCGCGGGAAGGCGACCCTGTCGCCGGGACCGAGCCCGAGCTGGGTGGGGAGCCAGGCGACGAGTTCCTTGGAGCCGACGACCGGCAGGACGTGGTGGTGCGTGACCCCGCGGGCGCCCAGCCGGCGCTCCACCCAGCGGGTGAGCGCGTCGCGCAGTTCCGGCGTGCCCCAGACCGTGGGATAGCCCGGCGAGTCCGCCGCGGCGATCAGGGCCTTCTGGACCGGCTCGGGCACCGGGTCGACGGGCGTGCCGACCGAGAGGTCGACGATGCCGTCGGGGTGCGCCGCGGCCGTCTTCTTGTACGGCTCCAGCTTGTCCCAGGGGAAGGCGGGCAGCCGGTCGGAGACTGCGGACACGTACGGGCTCACTTTCTGGTCCGGCAAACGCCTCGGTCCCGTACGTCGATCGGGAGGATCGGGCCGTACGGGACCGAGGCGGCGCGTCGTTGCGGGGCCGCTTCTCGCGGAACGGCTACGCCTGCGGCGGCAGTGCGGCGATGAACGGGTGGTCCCGCTCGATCAGCCCCAGCTTGCTGGCGCCGCCGGGCGAGCCGAGCTCGTCGAAGAACTCGACGTTCGCCTTGTAGTAGTCCTTCCACTCCTCCGGAGTGTCGTCCTCGTAGAAGATCGCCTCGACCGGGCAGACCGGCTCACAGGCACCACAGTCGACGCATTCGTCCGGGTGGATGTACAAGGACCGCTGGCCCTCGTAGATGCAGTCGACCGGGCACTCCTCGATGCACGCCTTGTCCTTCACGTCGACACAAGGCTGCGCGATGACGTAGGTCACGCTGTCGTTCCTCCTCGATAGGGCGCTGGCGGGCCTCCTCAGGCTCCGCCGCCTGGCGCGCGGGAGCGCGGCGTCGTCGATGCCCGCCCCTAGTATCTCCGTTCTTGGGCATGATCCGAACAGGAGGGGTGAACTGACCTGTGGAAATCTCTGCCGCCGGACGCATCGAGGTCCGTATCACCACTGCTGACGTGGGAAAACGGGTCTCCGTACGGAGCTTGATCGAACATGGTCCCTCGGGTGAGAAGTTCACCGACACGGTCGGCGTTCTCACATCATGGGACGACGGTGTGCTGCGGATCACAAGGAGGAACGGCGAGGGTGTCCGTATTCCGGAGTCCGCGCTGGTCGCGGGCAAGGTGGTCCCGTCGGCTCCGGCGCGGCGCCGAGGTCCGGCGGCCTCGTACGAGGAGCTGGCGCGGGTCTCCGCGCGGGCGTGGCGGCCGGTGGAGAGCGAGCGGCTCGGCGACTGGGAGCTGCGGGCGGCCGGCGGGTTCACCCGGCGGGCCAACTCCGTCCTGCCGCTCGGTGACCCGGGCGTGCCGCTGGACGAGGCGCTGACGGCCGTACGCGACTGGTACACGGCGCGCGGGCTGCCCGCCTACGTGCAGACCGCGACCGGCGCCGAGGGGACGCAGGAGCGGCTCTGTGCGGAGCTGGAGCGGCGGGGCTGGGTGCGCGAGGTGACCGCCGAGCTGTGGACGGGCGGGCTGGCCCCGGTCGCCGACCTCGGCGCGGAGCCGTCCGGGGTGACGCTGTCACGGGAGGCCGACGAGGCGTGGCTGGCGCGGTACCAGCGCAAGGGCGTGGGCGAGGTGGCGCTGCGGGTGCTGGGATGGGGGTCCCCCCGCTCGAGCGAAGCCGAGAGTGGGGGAGGACCCTCGGTGTGGTTCGCCACCGTGCCGGGCGACGACGGTACGGGCGCGCCGGCCGCGATCGGGCGGTGTGTCGTGGACGGGCGGTGGGCCGGGTTCGCGGCGGTCGAGGTCGATCCGGCGCTGCGGCGGCGGGGGCTGGCGACCACCGTGATGGCGGCGCTGGCCCGGCGGGCGCTGGAGGAGGGTGCTTCGGCGGCGTGGCTGCAGGTGGAGGAGGACAACGCGGGGGCGCGGGCGCTGTACACGCGCCTGGGGTTCGCCGCGCACCACGCGTATCACCACCACCGCGCTCCGGAATCGTCCGCTCCGGCAGGTGAGGCGGCGCTGTGAGCGGGCACGAACCGGGTATGCGCGCGCCGCACCCCCCGCCGCCCGAGCGCTCCGCCGAACTGCGCCGGCGGTTCGCCGAGGAGGCCCGCTGCGAGCGGCCGGACCTGACCACGCTGTGCCTGCTGATCGGGGCGGTGGCGGACGGCTCGCTGGACGAGGCGGGCATGGACGCGGTGGAGGTGGAGCTGGACCGGCTGGCCGGTGAGCTGCCCTACCGGCCGGGTTCGCCGCGCGCGTGGGCGCTGGCGCTGCGGGATCTGCTGGGTGAGCGGTACGGGTTCGGTGGCGTGTCCGATGACTATCAGCGGCTGGAGTCGTCGCTGCTGCACGAGGTCGTACGGCGTCGGCGGGGGCTGCCGATCCTGCTGTCGGTGGTGTGGATGGAGGTGGCCCGGCGTGCGGGGGCGCCGGTGTACGGCGTCGCGCTGCCGGGGCATTTCGTCGTCGGGGTCGGGGAGGTGGAGGCGCAGGTGCTGGCCGATCCCTTCGGCGGGGGGCGGGTGCTGACCGGGGCCGACGCGTCTGTGCTGGTCGCGGGGGCTACGGGGGTGCCGTTGGACGCGTCTTCGCTGGCGCCGGCGGGGGTGCTGGACGTGGTGTCGCGGGTGCTGAACAACGTGCGGGCGTGGGCGGAGGCCCGGCCCGAGGAGTCGGGGGTGGGGTTGTGGGCGCTGGATCTGTCGTTGCTGTTGCCCTCGCATCCTGCGCGGTTGCGGTACGAGCGGGCGGTTCTGCTGGTGCGGCGGGGGGAGTTCCTGGCGGGGGCCGGGGAGTTGGAGGCGTACGCGGAGGTGGTGGGGGCGGTGGACGCGGTCGCCGGGGAGCGGGTGCGGGGTGAGGCTCTGGCCGCCCGGGCCATGTTGAACTGAGGGGTTCGCCGCCGCGGGCGAAGGGCTGAACGTCCGCTGCGGTGGCCGGGGGGTGGTGCGCCGCTCGGCGCCCACGAGGCGCCGCCTGCGCCCACCCGTGCCGCCCCAGCGGCACTGCTGCCCGCAGAGGGCGGGCCCGCGGGGCGGGCACTGCCAGCCGTAGAGAGCGCGGCGGGTGTGCTGGGCGCACAGGGCGGGACCGCGGGGCGGGCACTGCCAGCCGTAGAGAGCGCGGCGGGTGTGCTGGGCGCAGAAGGCGGGGCGGGTGCTGCTGAGCGCGAAGGGGGCACCCGGTGCTGGGTGCCCCCTGTACGTGTTGGTACCGGTCAGCTGGGGTCGGTGTCGATCACTGCCAGGCGGTCGGTCTTGTCGACCAGGGCGAGGCGGAGTGCACCGTAGACGTCCTGCGGCGTCACGGCCGTCTTCTTGCCGTTGCCGCGGACGATGAGGACGCCGTCGAAGGCCTGGCCGTACAGCTCCTTCAAGGCCTTCAGGTCGGGCTTCTCGACCAGTTTGCCGTTGACGGCCTGGACGCCGAGGAACTTCCAGAGGGAGTTCTCCGGGCTCATCGGGACGGAGTGCGCCGCGTCGGTCTGCACGGTCACGATGCCGGACATCGCCGGTTCGGCGAACTCCTTCATCATCCGGTCGACCTCGGCCTTGGTGACCTTCGGCTGCTGGTCGGCCGTCGGGACGTTCACCGTGGCGGGCTTGCCGGTCTCGACCTGGGTGCGGTACGCCGCCGTCACCACGTCGGTCGCGTTGGCGACGTCGATGCCCTGGCCGCCCTTGGGGTAGACCGGGACGGCCTTGCCGGACTTGAAGGTGATCGAGCCCTCGGTCACCGAGCCGGCGCCGCCGGCGGCGTCCTCCAGGGCGGCCTGCAGCTTCTCCTCGTCGACGGGCATCTCGGGCTCGACGACCCGCTCGTTGCCGATGAGGGAGCCGATGACGTTGACCGGGTTGTAGTCGCTGGTGGCGGCCTTGCCGACGGTGGCGTCGGTGTCGAACTGCAGGCCCGCCTTGTCCGGGTCCAGCTCTACGGTCCTGCCGTCGACGGACAGCTTCAGCGGCTGGCCCAGCCGCTTCCCGAGGGCGTCGTCGAGCTTGTTCACCGCCTGGTCGCGGGTGCTGCCGCCGATGTCGACGCCGAGCACGGTGGTGCCCTTGGGCACGTCGGAACGGTTCATCAGCAGACCGGCGCCGTAGGCGACACCGGCGAGGAAGACGACGCAGCCGCAGAACAGGACGAGTTTGTTGCGGCCCTTCTTCTTCGCCGGCTTCGAGGAGTTCGCCGGGGGCGGGGACACGGGCTCGGGCAGCTTGGGGGGCGTGTGCGTCCGCGGGCCGTCGGCCGGGGAGCCGGGGGCGTTGAAGTCCGCGCCCGGCGGGATGACCGGGATGCCGCTGGTGACGGTGTGCCCGGAGACGTTGTCGTGGCGCGGCCCGTACCCCGGGGCGCCCGGTTCGGCGAGCTTCTGCGGGGTGAGGATGGCCGTGTCGTCGCTCAGACCGCCGCCGGGGATGCCGGGGACCGCCTGGCCGCCGGGGCGGCCGGGAGCGCCGGGGCCCCTGCCCGCGCCGGGGGCGACCGGGCTCGAGCCGGTCGCGGGTCCGGCGGTCGGGCCCGAGGGGCCCGGCCGGCCGGGGATGGGGGGCGGAGGGGTCCGTCCGGGCCGTCCGTCGCGGCCGCCGGGAGCCTCGTCGGTGAAGTACGGCAGATCGTCGCGGCGCGGCTCACCGCCGGGCGCGGCGCCCGGACGGCCGCCGTTGCCCGCCGGGCCGCCGGCCAGCGCCTCGGTCACGTCGAAGGAGCCCGTACCGCCGCCGTGCCCGGGGGCCACGGGCCCGCCGGTCGCACCGGTCGCGCCGGTGGGTCCCTTCGTGCCGCCGGGGAGGGCGCCGCCCGGCGCTCCCATGGAGCCGGCCACGCCACCGGGGCGTCCGGCGCCCGGCCGCGCGCCACCGGACGCGCCGGCGGGAGCGGAGGGAGCGGCGGGGAGTTGCGGGGGACCGCCCGCGGCGGCACCCGAACCGCCCGCCGCACCCGTGCCGTTGGCCGGGGCGCCGGGCTGACCGCCCTTGCCCGCACCCGACTTGCGCGGCGCGAACCAGTCGCTGGCCGGCTTCTCCTCGGGCGTCCGCGGGGCGGCCGGAGCGGGGGGCTCGGCCGCGGCGGCGGGCGGGGCGGGAGACGGGGCCGGCGCCGGAGCCTCGGGCTCCGCGGCTCTCTTGCTCTCCGCGCTGTTGTCCGCGTCCGCGACGGGCTTGCGCACGACGACCGGCGGAATGGGCCTGGATCCCGGGATGTTGATGCGGATCCGCGTCGTCAGCGTGGTCTCGGTCTTGCGTTCCTCCGGCCGCGCGGCCGGACGGCCCGCGTCCGTACCCTCGTCCGGAATCGCCGGAATCCCGTAGGGCGGGGTGCCCGACGGGTAGGCGGCTCCGCCGCGCCCGTTGGGCCCGGAGGACGGAGTGTCAGTTTCACGACTCAAGGCAGGTTCTCCCGGTTGGCTCCGCCGCCCGTCACGACCTCACGGTGGGAGTCCTCCCAGCTCGGGCGAAGCCGAGGGTTCGAGGGAGGCTCGGCGGCGCGCACCACCTTACTGGCCATATCCGGCCCGCATCCCAGTACCGCCGGGGAAACCCACACCGGACCCGCACGCCCGGCCCATGGCGAAGTGGTACGTCACTTGCCAAGTCGGGCGGGAGCGCCGTCCGGTTGCCTCGCGGAGGCAAGCGTGGCACAGATCACAGCCACGGCGATGCCGCCGAGGAGGAAGAGATAGGAGCCGCCTCCCGCGGCGAACAGGAAATCGCCTTCCGGGCGGCTGGCGGTGAGCAGGATGACGACGAGCACCCACCCGCCCGCGGCCCAGGCACCCCCGGCCCGGCTGCGCAGGACCCGGGTGGCGCCCAGCACCAGCCCGGCCTCACCGGCGAGGGCGAGCAGCAGCCCGCCGGGGAACCAGGCCGGCTGCACCAGCGCCCCGGCCACCCCCACCACGGCGCCGAGCAGGAAGAACGCCAGGCAGGCGACGACGCGCCCGGCGGACGGCGGCCGCAGCGGCTGGGCGAGCGCGGAGGACGACCGGCCGCTCACGACGCCTCCCCGACCCCGGCGAACAGATCGTTCTCCCGCTCTTGGGGGCGTTCGCCGCGTACCAGCTCGTAGTACTCGGTGGTGAAGAGCGGCTGGGCGAGATCGTTGGAGAGCACGAAGTACGGTTCGGCCACGGTGACCTGGGTGGCGTGCGCCGCCATGGCGGCGGCCTTGGCGGCGGCGTGGGCGGTGCCGTCGATCGCGGTGGTGACGCGCCCGTCGTCGACGACCCCGGGTACGTCGTCGAGGACGCCCGCCTTCTCGAACGGCAGCCCGGCGAGGTCCGCGTCGAGCCGCGCGAACGCCTCCTCGCCGACGGACCGGGGCACACGGTTCCAGTAGACCTTGGGAATGTCCCACCCCCGCCCGGCGGCGAGCTCGACGGCTCGCATGGCGACGCGGTGGGCCTGGATGTGGTCGGGGTGCCCGTAGCCCCCGTTCTCGTCGTAGGTGACGAGCACCTGGGGCCGGGTCTCGAGGATCACCTCGACGAGTGCCCCGGCGGCCTGATCGACGTCGGCCTGCCAGAAGCATCCGGGGTCGTCGTTGTCGGACAGTCCCATCATTCCGGAGTCGCAGTACCGCCCGGCCCCGCCGAGCAGCCGGAAGTCCTCGACCCCGAGCGCCCGCATGGCGTCCCTCAGCTCCCCGAGCCGGTGCCCGCCGAGAGCGGCCCCGCTCAGATGCCGCAGCTCCGCCGGAATGACCTCCCCCCGCTCACCGAGCGTGCAGGTGACCAGCGTCACATGGGCACCCTCGGCGGCGTACCGGGCCATGGTAGCGCCGTTGTTGATCGACTCGTCGTCCGGGTGCGCGTGCACCAGCAGCATCCGTCGGTCGGGCAGTTCCGTCATGGGGTTCACCCTATGAGGCGGCGTCCTCGTCCCGGTAACGCGGAAGACCGTCCACAGCCGTGTACGCCGACCGCGGCCGCTCCTCTCAGCGGACTCACAGGCGGCACCGAGCCGGGTCATGGATTACGGCGTCAAGCTGACCCCGGATCGGCGACGGCGCCCCGCTCCTCCCGGACCCGGCGCGGACCCCGCACCACGAGTCACCCCACTGACGGAAGGCACCCGATGCGCAAGCCGAAAGCCCAGCAGACACCCGACGGCCCCGCCTACCAGGGCCGCCTGCTTCCGAACCCCGCGGAGGAGGTCGTGGACCAGGGACTCGGCTTCGACCTGGGCACCCTGTCCCGACGGCGGGCTCTGTCCTTCCTCGGAGGGGTCGGCGGCATGGCGGCGCTGGCGGCGTGCGGCTCGGGCTCCAGCGGCACGGGGAAGGCCACCGCCTCCGCCTCGTCCGGCCTCACCGAGATCCCCGACGAGACCAACGGCCCCTACCCCGCGGACGGCACCAACGGGGTCAACGTCCTGGACAAGGACGGCATCGTCCGGCAGGACATCCGCTCGAGCTTCGGCGACTCGACGACGACCGCCCCGGGCATCCCGCTCACCCTCGAACTCACGGTGCTGGACATCGTGGGCGACGGCAAGCCGCTCGTCGGCGCGGCCGTCTACGCCTGGCAGTGCGACCGGGACGGCAACTACTCCCTGTACTCCAGCGCCATCGAGAACGAGAACTACCTGCGCGGCGTACAGGTCGCCGACGACGACGGCCGGGTGAGGTTCGTCAGCGTCTTCCCCGCCTGCTATCCGGGCCGCTGGCCGCACGTGCACTTCGAGGTCTACCCCGACCTCGACTCCATCACCGACTACGACAAGCGCCTGTCGACGTCTCAGCTGGCCTTCCCGAAGGACGTCTGCGACACCGTCTTCGCCACCGGCGGGTACGAGTCCTCCGTCGAGAACCTCTCGAAGCTGACCCTCAAGACCGACAACGTCTTCGGCGACGACGGCGGCGTCCACCAGCTCGCCACGACGAGCGGCTCGGCGAGAACCGGCTACACGGCGAAGCTAACCGTCCCCATCGACACCGGCACCGAGCCCACCGGCGGCAACGCTCCCGGCGGCGGCGGTCAGCCCCCGAGCGGAGCCCCGACCGACGGCCCCCCGCCCGGCTCCGGGCCCACGGGCAGCCCGGACAGCTGAGAGACCAGCCGTCCGCCCACAGCGGCGGCGGCTGTCAGGGGCTGCCGGGGCCGGCGGCCGCCAGGGCCTCCGCAGCCACCTGCCGCAGTGCACGGGTGGTGATCCAGCGGTTCTTCCCGCCGCCCAGGTACCCCACGGCACGGCCCACCCAGTCCGGGTCGCCGAGCAGATGGAGCTTCCCCTCGGTGGTGAGCAGCCGCAGCAGGTACTCCAGCCGCAGCGCGTCCACCGCCCGGTACGGGCGCGTGTGCTGGTCGAAGCGCAACTGGTGGTCTTCGTACGGGTGACGCAGTGTCGTGTGCAGCCAGCCGCCGTCGCGGGTGGCGACCATGCCCCTCAGCGTGTAGCGGCCTCTGCTGTTCGTGTCCCAGGAGTGCTTGCCCCAGGTGATCCAGATGCCGTTCATGATCCGGGACCACGGGATCAACTGCCCCTCGGAGTCCGGCTTGTGCTGGTAGAGCCCGTCCGGGCGGAACTCCACCCAGTGGGTGTCAGGCCGCGTGGCGTCCCCGACTCCCCAGCGACCGTCGGTCAGTTCCAACGGCCCCAGACATGTGCTGTCCTCCACCATGCGGTCAGTGAATCACGCACCCTGCGAACTCCCGCTGGATCGACTGATGACAGCGTCCGTACCGCCCGCCGTCGCGACAGCTTGAATGATCCCGCCGCGACCGCGACGCCGAATTCGCTCCCTTCCAGGGTCATGTCCCTGACGGGCCGGTCTCCGTCGCACTGTCGCCCCGGTAGAGCGGGAGGCCGTTCGTGGAGATGGTCCACTCGCCGATGGTGACTTCCTCGCCGTAGACGAAATCCTTGCGCACCGCGTAGCGAGGGCCTTCGGGGGTGGCGTGGATGTCGGAGAAGACGGCACCGGTGCCGGTGCGGGGATCGAAGATCGCGTAAACCGGCACTCCCATCAACGGATAGTCCCCCGTCTTGCCCACCCAGTCGTTCTCCGGGTTCGACCTGGACACGACCTCGATGGCGGCGATGAGTGTCCGGGGATCGAAGCTCCCCGGCACCTCCATGTCCGTCCACGCGATCACCATCACATCGGGGCGTCGCATGATGCCCTCGTACTCGTCCTCGACATCGGGCTCCCCCGTGTGAGCGACGACCTCCTCCGGCATCACCTTCTCAAGGCGTTTACGCAGATGCAGGGTGGTCAGCTCGTGCGGGCCGATGGGCGCCGTCATGTCGTGGACGATCCCTTTCGTGGTGATCTCGAACTTGCCCGGGACCGTGTCGGTGTCGTCCAACGACTGAACGACGTCCCGCATGGCCCGGTAAACGTGGGAGCCGCCCCGCCGCGCGTCGTGGGGTGCGATGGTCATGGCGCTCGCTCCTCGTCGTCTGTGCCCAGGGGCAAGGATCGTCACGTTCATGCTAGGCGGCCTCCGGGATGTCGGTCCGGCAGGCGCGGCAGCGGCCCGGGTGAGGGGCGCGGAAGGCGCGGTCGCAGCCGTCGCATTCCTGCACGGAGAGTCGGGGGCGCGCGGGTGGCGGCGGGGCGGCCGGCTCACGGCCGTACGGGGCCGGGGGCGGGAGCTGGGCGGCCAGGCGGTGCGCCAGGAACGCGGCGGGGCGTCGTACGCCGTCGGGCGGCAGGTCGGCGGTCAGGGCACGGCGTACGGCCGCGGGGCTGACGCCACGCTCCAGCCAGGCGGCGACACCGGGGGTCAGGTGGGCCGCGTCGGTGGTGGAGAGGAGCAGCTGCGGGCTGTGGCGGTGCAGGCCGGCGAGGAGGTCGGCGGCGGCCTTGAACACCGCGGGGACGGTGCACTCCGGGCGCGGTACGGCGGGGAGGGGTTTGCGGGCGGGTGGCTGCTCGCAGGCGCTCTCGGGCTCGCGCTCGGGCGCTTCGCGGGGTTCCGGTGCGGCCGGGGGCTCGGGGTGGGGGCGGGCCGCCGTCGGCTGGTTGCAGGAGACCGTACGGCTGACGATGCAGCCGGAGGGCGTGCGGTGGCGCTCGCGGCGCAGATAGCCGTGGCGTTCCAGTTCGCGCAGGGCGGCGGCGATACGGGTCGCACCCTCCGGGAACCGCGCGGTCAGGCTCTTGATGTCGGCCGGGGCGCCCTTGGGCAGCGACTGGAGGTGCACACCGAGCCCGATGGCGAGCAGCGAGAGACGGCCGTGCTGGGCGAGGTGGTTGCCGATCACCGTGAAGCGGGCGGTGTGGGGCGAGTTGTCGTGCTGGAGACCGCCGGTGGTGGTGCGGTGGGGGCGGTGCGGGGTGTTGCTGTCCGCGTTTCGGGCCTGTGCGCGCGGGTGCGCGCTAGGGTTCTGGGTATCCATCTGGAAGGTGCTTCTTCCTCGGTGGTCAGGCCCTCGCAGTGGGATTGGCGTTCCCGGCGGGGGCCGACTCATGTCCGCAGTCGTGTGGTCGTTCCTTGCGCTGAGCGTCGGGCCTGCGAGGTCCGAAAATCCAGCCGGAACGGCGATGTTCACCCGCCCGAGTGAGTACGGCCACGGGCGGGAGGGACGGGTTTGGTGGAGGTGCTTTCCCTCGGAGTTCTTTGTCTTTAGTCGCCGCCGTCACCGCAGCGCGAGGACTCGGGTTCCGGTGGAGAGAAGTCCAGTTCGGCCCAGACCGTCTTCCGGGGGAACCGCCCCTCGGTCACTCCCCAGCGATCGGCCAGCGCCTCCACGAGCAGCAGGCCCCGGCCCGACTCCGCCCCCGCGTCCGGCACTTGCGGCACGGGCATCTCGTCACCGCGTGTGTCCGTGACCTCGATACGGAGCGTGGCCCGGACCACGTAGAGCGTGAGCCGGAAACTACGGCCGGGGAGGCGGCCGTGGGTGGCCGCGTTGGCCGCCAGTTCGGCGATGACGTGGCTCGCCCGTTCATGCGGGAGGCCCCAGCTCCGGAGCGTGTCCACGGCGAGCAGCCGGGCCAGGCGGGCACCGCGCGGGGTCGACGACAGCAGCATGCTGAAGTTGCGTACGCCGGCGTGGGGTTCGGGTCCCGACCCGGGTTCGGCGATTCCCTGAGTTTGCTGATTCACATCACCGAGCGTGGTCGACCGGACATACTGTGATGGGTAATTGAGCTGTTACGTAGAGCTACGGTCCAAGGTTCAACCGGTCGTGTCCAGACTGTCGAAGTAGCTCCCGCGAACAGGTCGGAACAGCACGTCGGAGCATCACGGAGGGGCACACATGTCGGTGAGCGACGAGGCGGTGCGGGTCGGGACCGAGACGGACCAGACGGACGAGCCGGGATGGGAGGTCGACCCGGACGACGACTGGGCGCTGGCCGTCGTGGCCACGGTGGGGCGGCAGTTGCGGCTGCGCCGGGAAGCGGCGGGGATGCGGGTAAACGACTTCGCGGTGGCGGCCGGGTACGGGGCGGATCTGGTGTACAAGATCGAGACGGGGAAGCGGATCCCGAGGCCCGAGTACTTGGACACGGCGGACGAGGTGCTGAACGCCGGTGGGCTCATCGCGGCGATGCAGGAGGACGTGAAGAGGGTCCGGTACCCGAAGAAGGTTCGGGATCTCGCACAGTTGGAGGCTCGGGCGGTCGAGCTTCAGCTCTACGATCCGCTGCACGTCCACGGCTTGTTGCAGACGGCAGAGTGCACGCGCGCCCTGCTGTCCATGCGGCGTCCTGCCTATTCGGCGGAAGAAGTGGAGCGCTTCATCGCAGCCCGCGTGGCACGCAAGGCAATCTTTGAGCGGCCCGCATTGCCGGACCTCAGCTTCGTTCTGGAGGAATGGACCCTCCGGCGGCCGCTGGGCGGAAGGGGCGTCCTGCGCAGTCAGCTCGAGCACCTGCTCGACATGGCGCGGTTGTGTAACGTCGAGTTGCAAGTGATGCCGCTCGAACGCTACGAGCACGCCGGAGTGGACGGCAGCATCGAGGTGCTCAAGTTCGACGATGGTTCCGCGGTTGGGCGCTCGCCAGCAGTAGCCAATGGGCGGCCGGTTTCCGACCTGCGGCAGCTCCGCATCCTGGAACTACGGTATGGCATCATCCGGGCTCAGGCGCTTACGCCACGTGAGTCGACGGCCTTTATCGAACAACTGCTGGGGGAGACATGATCCGTAAGACCTCGTCTGAAGACCCCTCCGACCTGGCCTGGTTCAAAAGCAGCTACAGCAGCGGCAGCGAGGGCGACTCCTGCGTCGAAGTAGCAGGAGCCTGGTTCAAGAGCAGCTACAGCGACGGCAACGAAGGCGACTCCTGCGTCGAGATCGCCACCGCCCCCGCCACCGTCCACGTCCGTGACTCCAAGAACCTCGACGGCCCCCGGCTCGCCTTCGCCCCCGCCACCTGGGCCGGGTTCCTGCCGTACGTGGTCGGGGGCTGATCCCGCCGGTCAGCGGGCTGTGATCATAATGCGCGGGTGACCACACCTCCCGTGCCGTTGCCTGCCGAGCGGATACCGCCCGGCACCGCCGACTGGCGGACTTCCGACGCCCAGCGCTGGCTCGCCGCCGTGCCCGCCCGGTGGGCTCATCCCCTGTGGGCGGTCCTGGCGTTGGTGGTCTCCGTCGTGTGGGAGTTGGAGGCGGGTCCCGTCGCCGCCTGTACGTCGGCCGCGCCGTGCGGCACCGACTGGCCGGGCCTCGGGGTGGCCGCCGTGCTCCTGCTGACCCCGTACTGGGTGTGGCGGCAGCCGAGGCTCGCGGTCGTGGGGCTCGCGGTCGGGCTGGTGACGCTCGCCATGGAGGAAGGTTTCAGCACGTTCGGGCGGCCGTCCGCGCTCGCGTTCGCCCTGGTGGTCGCGTTCACCACCGCGGGAACCGTCCACCGGCTCGCCCTCGCCGGACGGCAGCGGTCGCTGGCCGTGGCGGCGGCCGGGCCGGTTGTGCAGCCGCTGCCCGCCGCCGCGCGGACGTTCCGCCGGGGCCGGCTCTCCCTCGTCCTGGCCGCGTTGGCGCTGGCCGGCGCCGGGTTCGGCTTCTGGCAGGCCCAGGAGGTCGTGGAGGCGTACGAGGAACGGGCCGCGGGCGCCACGAAGCTGTCCGGACGGGTCACGGCCCTGGACCCGGGCGACGAGGACGTTGACGTCCTCACGGTGACGGCCGACAGGCGTACCCATCGCTTCGACACCTCGTACCCCGAGGACTTCCCCGTGGGCAGCCGGGTCGACCTCGTCGTGGACGGCGACTGGGCGGTGCTGGTCGCGGAGCCGTACGACGTCTTCGGCTGGGAGATGCTGGTGCTGGGCGGCTCCGTCGCGGGGCTGGCGTTCCTCGCCAACGGCGTGGCCGGGCGGGTGCGTTCGGGAAGGCTGCGACGCGGGCCGCTGCCGGTGCTGCGGGTGCTGGTGCGGGAAGACCCGGAGGACAGCCGCACCTGGGTGTTCGCGGCCGACGACCCGGGGGGCCTCCGGCCGGTCCTGCACTTCCACTCGCTGTACGCCTTCGAGGGCGAGGACGAGACCACGGACGAGGGCGAGGACGACCCCACGGCCGTCGTCGACAGGCTCAAGGAGGTGTTCCAGGGCGGGGCCCCCACCCCGCCGCTGCGGGAGGCCGTCCTGTACGGCGTCCCCTACGCCGGTGCCGAGGTCGCGTTCGTCGCCCGCGACGACGCGGACGACGACGAGGTGGCGGTGGAGTGCAGCGTCAGCGAGGTGAGGCCGGCGGTCGCGGGGTGGAGGAGACACGGGCCGCAACGCGGCCGACGGAAGCGACCGTCGCGGTCCGCCGACGAGGTCGCCGCCGGGATGACGCGCACGGCGGGCCCGCGGGTGTGGCGGGCGCACGGCTTCTCGCGGGCGGTGGGCCTCTTTCTGCTGCTGGTACAGGGCGGCGGCATCTGGGCGTCGCTCGACGACGGGCCGTCGTGGACCTGGCTCGCCCTGGCCGTGGGGGTGCCGTGGCTGGTCACGGCCGTGGCGACCGCGCTCACCTGGCGGATCACCGCCGACCGGGACGGGCTCTGGGTGGCGGGGGCGTGGCGCGTGCGACGGGTCCCGTGGGACGAGATCACGTCCGTACGGCATGCCGACGACAGCATCCGCATCGGCCGGGCCAAGGACTCCTCCATCAAGGTCTCCCCCGCCGGATGGACATGGCTGGAGCGCCGTCTGGGCCACGAGCCGGGCGCGGAGCGCGTCGCCGAGGAGGTACGGGCGCTGTTCCTCCGGCCGGAACTGCGGCCGCAGGAGGAGGCGCCGGTGGGGCGGCAGGGCATACCGGTGGGACCTCCGCTGGCGGCCCTGTCGGTGCTGTGGGGCGCGGCGGTCCTGCTGCTGCTGTGACCAGGGCCCCTCAGACGTCCTGGAGCCGCCGGAACGGCCGGTCCGCCTCCAGTTCGAACGCCAGCTCCAGCAGCGCGCGTTCCGCGCCCGGGCGGGCCGAGAGCATCACGCCGACGGGGAGGCCGGCGGCCGTCGTGGTCGTGGACGGAAGGGCGAGGGACGGGGTGCCCACCACGTTGTTCACCGGGGTGAACGCCACGTAGTTCAGGAGGCGTTCGATCAGGGTGACGTACGGGACCGCCGGGCTCAGGTGGCCCAGCGGCGGGGTGGTGTGGGCCAGCACCGGGGAGAGGATCACGTCCAGGCCCCGGAAGCCGGCCGCGTATGCCTCGCGGGTGCGCTTCAGTCGGCGCAGGACCGTCGGCGTCGTCCGCCACGACCTCACGTACATCTCGCGCAGGCCCCTGCTCAGCCCGTCCATACGGCGGCGGTCGAAATCCGTGCCCAGGGTCCGGCCGGTGACGCCGATCAGGAACGACAGCAGGCCCCAGTAGGTGAGGAAGTCGTCGGTGAAGTGCGGGTCGATGGCGAGGGACACCGGTTCCACGGTGTGGCCGAGCCCGCTCAGCCGTCGGGCCGTCTCCGTCACCGCCTCCCGGGTGTCCGCGTCGGAGGTGACGCCGTTCGGGGAGTCCACCAGGAGGCCGATGCGCAGACGGCGGGCGGCGGGGCCCTCGACCAGGCCGACGGGCGGCAGCTTCGGGTTCCGCCAGTGCCGTTCGGCCGCCGCCAGGAACGCCGCGCTGTCGCGTACCGAGCGGGTGAGGACGCCGTCCGTCACCAGGTCGATGGGCAGTTGACGGCCCTGCGCGTTCGCCACCACCCGGCCGCGGGTCGGCTTCAGGCCCACGAGTCCGCAGCAGGCGGCGGGGATGCGGATCGAACCGCCGCCGTCGTTGGCGTGCGCGATCGGGACCGCGCCCGCGGCGACGAGGGCCGCGCTGCCGCCCGAGGAGCCGCCCGCCGAATGGTCCGTGTGCCACGGGTTGCGGACCGGGTCGGCGTCCTCGTACTCCGTGCTCGGGCTGAAGCCGAACTCGGGCAGCCGGGTCTTGCCGAGCACCGTGACGCCGGTGCTCAGGAACTGGCGGGTGAAGGGGGCGTGCCGCCGGGCGGTGCGGGGCGCGAAGGCGGCGCTGCCGTGGCCGGTGGGCAGGCCCAGGTAGTCGGTGTTGTCCTTGACGAAGGCCGGCACGCCCGACAGCGCGCCGTCGCCGCCGCCGTACGCCGGGGCGTCGAGGTGGACCTGGACCGCGTGCAGCCGGGACTCCACGGCACGGACGCGCGCGGCCGCGTCACGGGCGGCTTCGGCGGCACCGACCTCGCGCCGCCTGATCGCGTCGGCCAGACCGACCGCGTCATGGTCGCCCAGGGCGTCGTCCCGGAAGACGTGCACCCTGGTCCGTACCTCGCTCTGTTCCTCGGAAGTCGTCACCGTCGGCTCCGCCCCTGAACGCGTGGACAAGTACCCGCCATCATTCCCTACCGGCGGGTAACACGCGAGGGGCCGACGCGACGTGGACTCCGGCCGGCTCCCGGGACGTGCCTCGGGGCCCGGCCGGAAGACGGGCCGCTCAGAAGTTGATGCTGCCGATCATCCCCGCAATGTTGGTCGTCAACTCGCTGATCGTGGGCGCCATCGTCGACGAGGCCATGTAGAAGCCGAGCAGCATGCACACCACGGCGTGCCCTGCTTTGAGGCCCGACTTCTTGATCAGCAGGAAGACGATGATCGCCAGCAGCACCACCGCCGAAATCGAAAGTGCCACGGCGGTTCACCTCCAAAGGTCCCAGGGCGCGGGGGTAAGGGGGACGTAGGAACATGGGGGCAGGGAAAGCGACACAGCAGCCAGCAGGTTCATACCCACTATGCGCTAACGATCATAACTATCCGTACGTGCGCATCGATCGGCGCACGGCCGCACAAGGGGGCGCATGGCCAATATGGTCAAGGCATGACGACCGAGACGGACTCCTTCCCCCGACGGCACGCCCGCACCCTCCGCTTCACCCTCGGCGCGCCGCGTTCGTTCAGCGTGGCCCCGGACGGTTCACGTGTCGCGTTCCTGCGCTCCGGTTCCGGTACGGACCGGGCGAATTCGCTGTGGGTCCTCGATACGGAAGGGGGCGGGGAGCGCGTGGCGGCCGACCCGCACGCCCTCCTCGGCGGGGCCCTCGAGAACCTCCCCGCAGAGGAGCGGGCACGCCGCGAGCGCAGCCGTGAGGGCGGTGCCGGCATCGTCGGCTACGCCACCGACGGAGCAGTGGAGTTGGCGTCTTTCGCCTTGTCAGGGCGGCTTTTCACGGCCGAGCTGCGGGCCGGCACGGCGCGTGAACTGCGGGTCCCCGGACCGGTGATCGACCCCCGGCCCTCACCCGACGGGCGGTACGTCGCCTACTTCTCGCGGGGCGCGCTGCGGGTCGTGGAGGCCGAGGGGGCGGGCGAACGCGCCCTCGCCACCCCGGAGTCGGAGAACGTCACCTACGGGCTGGCGGAGTTCATCGCGGCCGAGGAGATGAGCCGCTCGCGGGGCTTCTGGTGGGCCCCGGAGTCGGACCGGCTGCTGGTGGCGCGCGTGGACGACACGCCGGTACGGCGCTGGTGGATCTCCGACCCGGCGCATCCCGACCGGGAGCCGCAGCGGGTGCCGTACCCGGCGGCCGGCACCCCGAACGCGGATGTACGGCTGTTCGTGATCGACCTCGACGGCCATCGCACGGAGGTCTCCTGGGACCGGGCACGGTACCCGTATCTGGCGCGTGTGCACTGGTCAGCGGCGGGTGCGCCGCAGTTGCTCGTACAGGCGCGCGACCAGCGCGGCCAGCTGATCCTGGCGGTGGACCCGGGCTCCGGGGCGACCCGGATGGTGCACGCCGACGAAGATCCAACTTGGCTGGAACTTTTCCCCGGGGTGCCCTGCTGGAGCCCTTCCGGGCAGTTGGTACGGATCGCGGACGAGGGGGGTGCACGACGACTCGCCGTAGGTGAACGACCGCTCACCGGACCGCAGTTGCACATCCGGGCCGTGCTGGACGTCTCCGACGACGATGTGCTGGTCTCGGCGTCGGCGGGCGAGGAGGCGGCCGATCCGGAACTCGGCGAGGTGCACGTCTACCGGGTGAACGAACTCGGCGTGGAGCGGGTCTCGCAGGAGCCCGGCGTACACTCGGCGATCCGCGCCGGGAGCGTGACCGTACTCGTCTCCGCGACCCCGGACCGGCCAGGTTCGCGGGTCCAGGTGCTGCGTGACGGGAAACCGACGGCGACTGTCCCGTCATATGCCGAAGACCCCGGTATGTCCCCTCGCCTGACCTTGGCCCAGGGGGGCGCACGCCAGATTCCGTGCGCCGTGCTTATGCCTCGGGACTACGCCGGTGACACCCTTCTGCCGGTGCTCATGGACCCCTATGGCGGTCCGCACGGCCAGCGGGTGCTCGCCGCCCACAACCCGCATCTCACCTCGCAGTGGTTCGCCGACCAGGGGTTCGCGGTGATCGTCGCGGACGGGCGCGGCACGCCCGGCCGTTCGCCCGCCTGGGAGAAGTCCGTCCGGGACGACCTCGCCGGCATCGTCGTCCAGGACCAGGTGGACGCGCTCCGGGCACTCGCCGCCGACTTCCCGCTCGACCTGGACCGGGTCGCCGTCCGGGGCTGGTCCTTCGGCGGCTACCTGGCGGCCCTCGCCGCGCTGCGCCGCCCCGACGTCTTCCACGCGGCCGTGGTGGGCGCGCCGGTCACCGACCTGCGCCTCTACGACACCCACTACCAGGAGCGTTACATCGGCCACCCGGACGAGCAGCCCGAGGTGTACCGCCGCAACTCCGTCATCGACGACGCGGGCCTCGTGGACGCCGCCGCACCGCACCGCCCGATGATGATCATCCACGGCCTCGCGGACGACAACGTGGTGGTCGCCCACTCTCTGCGGCTGTCCTCCGCCCTGCTGGCGGCCGGCCGCCCGCACGAGGTGCTCCCCCTGTCCGGCGTCACCCACATGACCCCGCAGGAGGAGGTCGCCGAGAACCTCCTCCTGCTCCAACTCGGCTTCCTGAAGCGCTCGCTGGGGCTCGCGGACGGGGACGAGACGCGTTAACGCACACGCAACCCCACGGAAGCGGTACCGATATACGGACACGGCACGCTGATCAGCGTACGGCCGTGCGGGTGCCGTAAACGGGCCGGGGTGCCGCCATGTCACCCCGGCCCGTCGCCGTCCTTCTCCACCGGTCCGCCGCCGCGTCTCTCCCCCGGCCCGTCGCCGTCCTTCTCCACCGGCACGACCTGTTTCTCCGCCGCGAAGTGGCAGGCCGAGTCGTGCGCCGCCGGGCCGCCCGCCTCGTCGAACCAGGCCGGTACCGCGAGCGCCGGCACCTCCAGGGCGCAGCGCTCCTGTGCCTTCCAGCAGCGGGTGCGGAAGCGGCAGCCGGAGGGGATGTTCGTCGGGGACGGGACGTCGCCGGTGAGGATGATCCGCTCGCGGTGCTCCCGCGCCTCGGGGTCCGGTACGGGGACGGCGGAGAGCAGGGCCTGGGTGTACGGGTGCGTGGGGTGTTCGTAGATCTCGGTGTCGGTGCCGGTCTCCACGATCCGGCCGAGGTACATCACCGCGACCCGGTCGGAGATGTGCCGGACGATCGAGAGGTCGTGCGCGATGAACACGTACGCGAGACCGAACTCGCTCTGCAGCCGGTCCATCAGGTTGACGACCTGGGCCTGTACCGACACGTCCAGCGCGGAGACCGGCTCGTCGGCGACGATCACCTCGGGGCGCAGCGCCAGCCCCCGGGCGATGCCGATGCGCTGGCGCTGGCCGCCGGAGAACTGGTGCGGATAGCGGTTGACGTACTCCGGGTTGAGGCCGACGACGTCCAGCAGCTCCTGCACCTTCCGCCGCCGGTCCCCCTTGGGCGCGACCTCGGGGTGGATGTCGTACGGCTCCCCGATGATGTCGCCCACCGTCATACGGGGGTTGAGGGAGGTGTACGGGTCCTGGAACACCATCTGGATGTTGCGGCGTACCGCCTTCAGCGCACGGCCCGAGAGACGGGTGATGTCCTCGCCCTTGTAGCGGATCGAACCGCCCGTCGGACGTTCGAGGTTGACCAGCATCTTCGCGACCGTCGACTTGCCGCAGCCGGACTCTCCGACGATGCCGAGGGTCTCGCCCCGGCCGAGGGCGAAGTCCACGCCGTCGACGGCCCGTACGGCGCCGATCTGCTTGCGGAAGAGGATGCCCTGGGTCAGCGGGTAGTGCTTGACGAGGTCACGGACCTCCAGGATCGGCTCAGCCATTCAGGCACTCCCTCCAGAAGTGGCACGCGCTCCCCCGCGTCGCCGAGACCTCGTACAGCGGCGGCTCGTCGGTGCGGCAGACGTCCCGGGCCAGCGGGCAGCGGGGGTGGAAGGCGCAGCCCGGCGGGATGTGGATGAGGCTGGGCGGCAGGCCCTTGATGGCGTAGAGCTCCTGGCCCTTCTGGTCCAGGCGGGGGATGGAGTCGAGGAGGCCGCGCGTGTACGGGTGGGCCGGCGCCTTGTAGATGTCGTGGACGGGGGCGGACTCGACGATCCGGCCCGCGTACATCACGGCGATGCGGTCGGCGACGTCGGCGACCACGCCCAGGTCGTGGGTGATGAGGATGAGGCCCATGCGCAGCTCGCGCTGGAGTTCCGCGAGCAGTTCCATGACCTGCGCCTGGACGGTGACGTCGAGGGCCGTGGTCGGTTCGTCGGCGATGATCAGGGCCGGTTCCAGGGCCAGCGCCATGGCGATCATGATGCGCTGGCGCATACCGCCGGAGAACTGGTGCGGGTACTGCCTGACCCGCTCCCGCGCGGCCGGGATGCGTACACGGTCCATCAGCTCGACGGCCCTCGCCCGCGCGTCCTTCCGGGACATGCCCCGGTGCACGGTGAACATCTCGGCGAGCTGGTCGCCGACGGAGATGACGGGGTTCAGCGACGACAGCGCGTCCTGGAAGATCATCGCCATCTCGGCGCCGCGGACCTTGCGCCGCTCCTCCTCCTTCAGCTTCAGCAGGTCCCGGCCCTGGAAGATCACCTCGCCGCCGGTGATCCGGCCGGGCGGGATGTCGAGGATGCCCATGACGGCCTGCGCGGTCACCGACTTGCCGGAGCCGGACTCGCCGAGCACGGCGAGGGTCTCGCCCGCGTCGACGCCGTAGCTGACGCCGTTGACGGCCCTGGCGATCCCGTCCCGGGTGCGGAACTCCACGTGCAGGTCGCGCACTTCGAGCAGCACGGCCGCTCACCTCAGCTTCGGGTCGAGGGCGTCGCGCACCGCGTCGCCGAGCATGATGAACGCCAGGACGGTGATCGCGAGCGCCCCGGAGGGCCACAGCAGCGCGTGCGGGGCGTTGCGGACGTACGGGGAGGCGGCGGAGATGTCGATGCCCCAGGAGACGCTGGGCGGCTTCAGACCGACGCCGAGGTACGACAGGGTCGCCTCCAGCGCGATGTAGGTGCCGAGCGCGATGGTCGCGACGACGATGACCGGGGCGACGGCGTTGGGCGCGATGTGCCGCAGCACCAGACGGGAGTTGGAGGCGCCGAGCGCCCGCGCGGCCTGCACGTAGTCGTTCTGTTTGGCGGTGATGACGGCGCCGCGGGCGATGCGGGAGATCTGCGGCCAGCCGAGCAGCACGATGAAGCCGATGACGGGCCAGATGGTGTTGCTGGTGATGACGGAGAGCAGCACCAGTCCGCCGAGGACGACGGGGATCGCGAAGAAGACGTCGGTGATGCGGGACAGGACGGAGTCCGAGACGCCCCCGAAGAAGCCCGCCAGGGCCCCCAGGACGCTCCCGAGGACCGCCACGCCCAGGGTGGCCAGCACGCCGACGGCGACGGACGTACGGGCCCCGTAGACGGTCCGGGTGTAGACGTCGCAGCCCTGGCCGTCGAAGCCGAAGGGATGGCCGGACTGGGAGCCCTCCTGGGCTTTGGACAGGTCGCACTTGAGGGGGCTGCCGGAGGTGATCGCCGAGGGCCACAGGGAGATGAAGACGAGGAAGAGGATGACGAGGCCGGAGAGGATGAAGACGGGGTTGCGGCGCAGGTCGCGCCAGGCGTCGGACCACAGGGAGCGGGGTTTGTCCTCGGGCCCGGCGCCGTCCGGGCCCGGCCGCTTCTCCAGCGTCTCGGCCTCGTCGACGCCCAGGTCCATGGTGCCGCCCATTCCGGTCCCGGCGATGGCCTGTTCCTCTTCGTGGCGTCCGTCAGGCATAGCGGATCCTCGGGTCGAGTACGGCGTAGAGCAGGTCGACGACGAGGTTGGCGACCAGGAAGACCAGGACGAGCACGGTGACGAAACCGACGACGGTCTGGGTGTTCTGCCGCAGGATGCCCTGGTAGAGCTGGTAGCCCACGCCGTGGATGTTGAAGATCCGCTCGGTGACGATGGCGCCGCCCATGAGGAAGCCGATGTCGGCGCCGATGAACGTGACCACCGGGATGAGGGAGTTGCGCAGCAGGTGCCGGACGACCACCCGGCGGCGGGGCAGTCCCTTGGCGATGGCGGTACGGACGTAGTCGGAGCGCCGGTTCTCGGCGATGGAGGTACGGGTCAGCCGGGTGACGTAGGCCAGGGAGACGGAGGCGAGGACCAGGCCGGGCAGGATCAGCTCGTCGAAGGGCGCCTCGGAGGAGACCGAGGGCCGGATCCACCCCCACTTCACGCCGAGCAGCAGTTGCAGCAGCAGGCCGGTGACGAAGGTGGGCACGGAGATGACGACGAGGGTGAGCAGCAGGACGCCGGTGTCGACGGGGCGGCCCCGGCGCAGTCCGGTGACCACGCCGAGGGTGATGCCGATGACGATCTCGAAGAGGATCGCGATGAGAGTGAGCCGGATGGTGACGGGGAACGCCGTCGACATCAGCTCGGTGACCTCCTGGCCGTTGAACGCGGTGCCGAAGTCGCCGGTGAAGACGTTCCCCATGTAGGTCAGGTATTGCTGCCATACGGGCTTGTCGAGACCGAACTCCCGCTCCAGCTGTGCGGCGGTGGCCGGGTCGCAGCGGCGTTCACCGCACAGGCCCGCGATGGGGTCGCCCATCACGTTGACCATGAGGAAGATCAGCAGCGTGGCCCCGATGAACACCGGGATCATCTGGAGCAGCCGCCGGACGACATAGCGCCCCATGGCGGCTCAGCTCACCTTGATCTGGTCGTAGACGGGGACGCTGAAGGGGTTGAGCTTGACGTCGGAGAGCCGGTCCGACCAGCCGGCGCTGCCGTTCTGGTACCAGAGCGGGATGGCGGCCATGTTGTCGCGGACGACCTCCTCGGCCTGCTGGAACAGGCCGATGGCCTTGGGCTGGTCGGTCTCCCGGTTGGCCTGGTCGACGAGGCCGTCGAACTTCTCGTCGGACCATTTGCCGTCGTTGGAGGAGGCGTTGGTGTAGTAGAGCGGCTGCAGGAAGTTCTGGATGAGCGGGTAGTCCATCTGCCAGCCGGCGCGGAAGGGGCCGCTCATCTTCTGCTGGGTGATCTGGTTGCGGAAGTCGGCGAAGGTGCCGACCGGGTTGCCGGTGCAGGCGCGCTCGTTGTCCAGCGCGTTGTTGATGGAGTTGCAGACGGCGTCGACCCATTCACGGTGCGAGCCGGTGTCGGCGTTGTAGGTGATGGTCACCTTGCCGCCGGGCAGCCCGCCGCCCTCCTGGATGAGCTTCTTCGCCTCGTCGGGGTTGAACTCGCAGAACTCGCCGCACAGGCCGTCCTGGAAGCCGCCGTCCTTGCCGAGGACGGGTGAGGTCCAGTCGGTGGCGGGGGTGCGGGTCTTCTGGAAGATCGTGTCGGTGATCTGCCCCCGGTCGATCGCCATCGACAGGCCCTGGCGGACCTTCGCCGAGCCGGACTGGTTCCAGGCGTCGTCGTAGAACGGGAAGGCGAGGGTCTGGATGATGCCGGCGGGGGTGTTGAGGTAGCGGTCGCCGAGGTCGTTCTTGACGTTCTTCAGCTGGGCGGCGGGCACGTCGTCCACCAGGTCGAGGTTGCCGGCCAGCAGATCGGTGTAGGCGGTGTTGTTGTCGGTGTAGACCTTGAGGTCGACGCCGCCGTTCTGCGCCTTGTCGGAGCCCGGGTAGTCGTCCCACTTGCGCAGCGCCATCTGGGAGCCACGGGTGTACGTGTCGACCAGGTAGGGGCCGTTGCCGACGGGCTTCTTCACCCAGGCGTCGTGGTCGTCGAAGAAGGCTTTCGGCAGCGGGGCGAAGGCGTTGTAGCCGAGGGTGTCGGGGAACGTCGAGAACGTCTGGGTGAGCTTGACGGTGAAGGTGAGGTCGCCGGTGACCTTCAGCCCGGACAGGGTGTCCGCGGTCTGCTCGCCGCCGTCCTCGGGGTGGACCTTGTCGTAGCCCTCGATGTAGCCGAAGAAGTACGAGTTGCGCTGGTTGTTCTTCAGACTCGCGCCGTAGTTCCAGGCGTCGACGAAGGACTGGGCGGTGACCTTCTCGCCGTTGCTGAAGGTCCAGCCGTCCTTGACGGTGACGGTGAAGTTCCGCGAGTCGGAGGTCTCGATCTTCTCGGCGAGCATGTCCTTGGCCTCGCCGGTGACGGGGTCGTACCGCTTCAGCCCCCGGAAGATCATGTCGAGGACCTTGCCGCCCTGGACCTCGTTGGTGTTGGCCGGCTCCAGCGGGTTCTGCGGGTCGCCCCAGGAGGCGCTCAGTACGGCACCGGCGTCCCCGCTGCCGCCGTCCCCGCCGCCTCCGCAGGCGGTCGCGGCCAGGGCGACCGCCACCGCGCAGACGGCCCATCCGGCGTGTGTGGCTCCGCGCATGGGTGCCTCCTCGTACGTGTGCTGAGTACGCGCGCTGATCCTTTCCGCCAATATCGGGGCAAGGGGGGTGGCACGCACGTGCACGGCACCTGTACGGGGCGGACTCCAGCCGTTTGCACGAAAACGGCGGCTGCCGTCCACCCCCGTGAGGGGCGGGCGGCAGCCGCCGTGTCCGACGCCGGGTCAGTCCTTCTTCGCGGCGGTCTCCTCCAGGGCCTTCAGCGCCGGGTCGAGGACGACGTCCTCGCCGCGCGCCTCCGTGCTGGGGTCCTCCGGGAAGTGGCAGGCCGTCAGGTGACCCTCACGGTTGCCGGAGATCTGCAGCAGCGGCGGCTCCTCCGTCGCGCACTTGTCCTGCGCCTTCCAGCAGCGGGTGCGGAAGCGGCAGCCGGACGGCGGCGAGATCGGCGAGGGCACGTCGCCGTAGAGCCGGATGCGCTCCCGGTTCTCCGCCTCGTCGTCCATCGCCACCTCGGGCACGGCCGACAGCAGGGCGTGCGTGTACGGGTGCCGGGGCCGGTTGTAGATGGAGTCCCGGTCACCGACCTCGACGACCTTGCCGAGGTACATCACGGCCACGCGATGCGAGAAGTGCCGGACCACCGCGAGGTCGTGCGCGATGAACAGGAAGGCGATGCCCAGCTCGTCCTGGACCTTCTGCAGCAGGTTGACGACCTGCGCCTGGATCGACACGTCGAGCGCGGAGACCGGCTCGTCCGCCACGATCAGCTTCGGGTTCAGCGCGAGCGCGCGGGCGACGCCGATGCGCTGGCGCTGACCGCCGGAGAACTCGTGCGGGAAGCGGTTGTAGTGCTCGGGGTTGAGGCCGACGAGCTCGAGCAGCTCGCGGACCTTCTTCTCCCGGCCGCCCGCCGGGTCGATCCCGTTGACCTCCATCGGCGACTTGATGATGGTGCCGACGGTCTGCCGCGGATTCAGCGACGAGTACGGGTCCTGGAAGATCATCTGGATCTCCGACCGCACGGACGCCATCTGCCGCCGCGAGGCGTGCGTGATGTCCTGGCCCGCGTACTCGATCCTGCCGCCGGTCGGCTCCAGGAGCCGGGTGATGAGCCGGCCCGTGGTCGACTTGCCGCAGCCCGACTCACCCACCAGGCCGACGCTCTCGCCGACGCCGACGGTCAGGTCGACGTTGTCGACGGCCTGGACGGCGCCGACCTTCCGTTTGATCGGGAAGCCGCCGTAGATCGGGAAGTGTTTGGTCAGGCCCTCCACCTTCAGCAGCGTCTCGCTGGACGCCCCGGTGGAGCCCTGCTGTGCGGGGAGGGTGAGGTTGTCGCTCATGTCTCGGATCTCTCCCTAGCGCAGCCGGGGCTGGATCGTGTCGAAGAAGATGGTCTGCTTCTGCTCCGCCGTCAGATGACAGGCGGCGGCGCGGCCCTCGCCGAGCGCCGGGCGCTCGGTGCTGCAGCGGTCCCCCGACACCTGGTCCGTGAAGGCGCAGCGCGGGTGGAAGGGGCAGCCGGAGGGCGGGTTCAGCAGGCTGGGCGGGGACCCGGGGATCGGGTTCAGCGCCTGCTCGGTGTCGCCGCCGAGGCGCGGCATCGAGCTGAGCAGACCCCAGGTGTAGGGGTGCTTGGGCTCGCGCAGCACCTCACGGACGCTGCCGCGCTCCACGGCCCGGCCCGAGTACATCACCAGCAGGTCGTCGGCCATGTCGGAGATGACGCCGAGGTCGTGGGTGATGAAGATGATCGCGGAGCCGAACTCCTGCTGGAGGTCCTTGAGCAGATCGAGGATCTGCGCCTGGACCGTCACGTCGAGGGCCGTGGTCGGCTCGTCGGCGATCAGCAGGTCGGGGTCGCAGACCAGCGCCATGGCGATCATGGCGCGCTGGCGCATACCGCCGGAGAACTGGTGCGGGTAGTCGTCCACACGCGTCTTGGGCTGCGGGATGCCGACCTTGGTCAGCATCTCGATGGCCCGCGCCCGCGCCTCCTTCTTGGAGGCGCCGGTGTGCTTCATGTACGGCTCGGCGATCTGCCGGCCCACCGTGTAGTACGGCGAGAGCGCCGTCAGCGGGTCCTGGAAGATCATCGCGACCTTGTTGCCGCGGAGCTTCTCCATCTCCTTCTCGGAGGCGGTGACCAGGTCCTGCCCCTCGAGGAGGATCTCGCCCTCGACGGTGGAGGACTTGGGGTTGTGGAGCCCGAGCACGGTCAGGTTGGTCACGGACTTGCCGGAGCCCGACTCGCCCACGATGCCGAGGGTCTTGCCGCGTTCGACGTCGAAGGACAGTCCGTCGACCGCCTTGACGATGCCGTCCTCAGTGGAGAACCGCACCCGCAGGTCGCGGACCGAGAGGAAGGAGTCCGGCCCGGTCGGGACCTTCTCCCCTTCGGTCTTGGTCAGAGTGGTCACGGGGTTACTCCTAGCTGAGCCGCACGCGCGGGTCGATGAACGCGTAGGCGAGGTCGACGAGGATGTTCAGAAGCAGGATGAAGAACGCCCCGAACAGCATGACGCCCATCGTCACCGGCAGGTCCTTCGTCAGCGAGGACTCCACCGCGAGACGGCCGATGCCGGCCAGGTCGAAAGTGAACTCCGTGACCACCGCTCCGGAGAGCAGCGAGCTGAGGTCCATGCCCAGGATGGTCACGATCGGGATCAGCGAGCCCCGCCATGCGTAGCGGAAGAAGACGTACCGCTGACGCATGCCCTTGGCGCGCGCGGTGCGGACGTGCTCCTCCTGGAGCTGCTCGATCATGGTCGAGCGCGACATACGAGTGTACTGGGCGGTGAAGATGGTGGCCATCACTATCCAGGGGATGAGCAGGCCGAGCGCCCAGGTGGCCGGGTTGTCGGTGAACTCGTGGTACTTGGGGAATTCCAGGATGCCCGAGCTGTAGACGAAGATGCCGAGGATGATCGGGCCGAGCAGGTAGATCTGGAACGAGCTGAGCACGATCGAGGAACCGGAGACGAGCTTGTCGACCATGGTGCCGCGCTTCCAGGCGGCGAGCAGACCCGAGCCGAGACCGATGATCAGGAAGATCACCAGACCACCGACGGTCAGCGACAGCGTCAGCGGGAAACGGTCCATGATCGAGTCCCAGACGAACTCGTTGGTGTCGAAGGACTGCCCGAGGCAGGGCGCGGAGCAGTGTCCCGTAGCAAAGTCGCGGCCGGACACGATGCCCGACATGAACTCCCAGAACTGGGTGGTGATGGGCTTGTCCAGGCCCAGGTTCTCCCGGATCACCGCGAGGTTCTCGGGCGAGCAGTTCTTGCCGCAGGACAGCGCAGCGAAGTCCTGGGGGACCGTATAGAACAGGAAGAACGTGAAGGCGCCGATCAAAAACAAGATGACGAGGGCGCCGATCAGCCTGCGGATGAGGAACTGAAGCATGGCGGGTGAATGCTCTCTTCGAAACGCGGCGGCGGGGAGGGGGAACCGTCCGCGGGGGTGCGCTCCGCCTGGCGCGCACCCCCGCGGTCAGCCGAACTGACGGCTTACGGCTGCTTCAGGTACAGATCGTTGATGTCGATGTAGCTCGACTCGGTGCTGTACTTGGCGCCACCGATGTTCGATCCGAAGAGCTGGATCTGCTTGGAGTAGTAGACCGGGGCAGCCGGGTTGATCTCCTCGACGATGCGCTTGTGCGCCTGCTCCCAGGTCTTGGCGGCCTCCTCCGGCTCCTGCGTCAGGGCCTTCTGGATCAGCTCGTTGACCTGCTCGTCGTCGATGTGCGAGTAGTTCGACGCACCGTCCTGGACCTGCGTGCCGTCGTAGACGGGCGTGATGACGGTGGACGGCGACGACCAGTCCTGGCCCCAGCCGGTCATGTAGATGTCGTACGGGTTGTCCAGCTTGCCGACCTGCTCGTAGAAGCTGGCCCGGTCGATCTCCTTGGCCTGGACGTCGAAGCCGATCTTGGCGAGCGCGTCCTTGATGATGACCTGCTGGGCCTGGCCGCGCGGGGTGTTGGAGTAGGCGTAGGTGAGCTTCGTGCCCTCCTTGACACCCGCCTCCTTCAGCAGCTCCTTCGCCTTCGCGATGTCACCGTTGGGCTTCTTCAGCTTGCCGAACGGGTCGTAGGTCGGGTCGAAGTTCGGCAGGGTCGGGGCGAGCAGACCGCCGGCGACCTCACCGCCGTAGCGGCCACCGTCCGCCTGGACCATGGACTGGTTCGGGATGGCGTAGGTGATCGCGTCGCGGATCTTCTTGTCCTTGACGCGGTCCAGGTTGAAGGTCAGCTGCCACACGTAGGGCTGGTAGCCCTGGATGGTGCGCTTCTTGCTCTCCGCGTTGCTGATCACCGCGGACATCTGCGCCGGGTCCACCGAGTCGGTGAACTGGATGGCGTTCTTGGCCTCGCCCTGGTCGGCCACCAGACGCTTGGTCTGGCTGGCCTGCGCGACGGTGCTGGTGAAGTTGTAGCCGTCGACGTACTGGTGGCGCACCGAGTCCGTCTTCGGGTCCCACTGGTCGTTCTTGACCAGCTTCATCGACTTGCCCGGCTTGTACTCGGCGATCTTGTAGGGGCCGAGCGCGGCGGGGGCGTCGTCGTACTTCTCCTTCGTGTCCTGCTTCTCGGGCACGATGGCGTAACCGGCCATGGCCATGGCCTGCGGGAGGTCCGGGCGCGGCTGGTCGAAGTGGAAGACGACCGTCTTGTCGTCCGGGGTCTCCAGCACGGAGTCCGGCAGGTGCTTGCCCTTGTACGGGCCGTCCGGCAGCGCCTTGCGGTAGTCGGCGCCCGACAGCCAGGTCTGGACGTACGTCGGACCGTCGAAGATGACCTTCGAGTACTGGCGCTCGATGGTGTGGCGGACGTCGGCCGAGGTGATGGCGTTGCCGTCCTCGTCCTTGACGCCGTCCTTGAGCGTGTACGTCCAGGTCTTGCCGCCGTCGGAGGACTTGCCGGAGTCGGTGGCTATGTCACCGACGACGGTCAGGTTGCCCTTCTCGTCCTCCTGGTAGTTCGTCAGGCCGCGGTGGACCAGGTTGGCGAACTGGCCGGCGTCGCTGACGTAGATCTGACCCGGGTCCATGTGGGACAGGTCCGACTGCATGTAGACATTGATGAAGCCACCGGGCTTGGCGCCGGCGACCTCCTCGGCGGGGCCGTTGGAGGCGGCGGCGTCACCGTAGGCGACAGGGTCCTGCTGCTCGGCGGCGTCCTTCTGCTGCTTCGAGTCGTCCTTGCCCTTGCTGCCGCCGCCGTTGTCGCTGGAGCAGCCGGTCAGAGCCAGAGAACCAGCCACGATGGCCACAGCGATGGCACGCGCGGTGCGCGTTCTGATGGGCTTCATGATGCCGATGCACCTACCTGTCGTTAGTTGTCCACGAGTGCTGCCTGACGGTCCGGTGTCCCGGCACGGGGGCGGCAGCTCCCCCACCACCAATGGACGATTACCGTCCGGTCTTGGGGTCGAAAGCGTCCCGGACGGAGTCTCCGAGAAGGTTGAAGGCTAGAACGAAGATCACCAGCGCCGCTCCCGGGAAGAGCAGGAACATCGGGTCCTGCTCGTACACCTCGGTGCCGGTCTTGAACATCCGGCCCCAGTCCGGTGTCGGCTCCACGAAGCCGACACCGATGAAGGAGAGGAAGGCGATGGTGAGGATCGTGCTCGGGAGGATGTAGGTGGCCTGCACCAGGATCGGTGTGACGATGTTCGGCAGGATCTCCTTGCGCACGATGCGCGTGGGAGAGGCACCGGACACCTTGGCCGCCTCCACGAACTCCCTGTCAGCCAGCGACAGCACGGAACTGCGCACCAGACGGGACAGGCCCATCCAGCCGAGGAACCACATCACCAGGATGATCGCGACGGCCCGCAGGTAGGTGGGGGTCTCGTCCTGCGGGTCGACGAACATCGCGGTCACGACAGGCATGAAGGCGATGAAGAACAACTGCTGCGGGAAGCCCAGGAAGAAGTCCGTGACCCGGCCGAGCCAGTAGTCGACCCGTCCGCCGAAGTAGCCGCCGACCATGCCGATGATCACGCCTGTCAGCACGCTGAGCAGCGTCACGACCACGGCCATGTACAGCGAGGTCCGCATGCCGTACAGCAGCATGGTGAACACGTCACGGCCGAGCTTGGGCTCCACGCCGAACCAGAAGTCTCCCGACATGCCACCGAAGGAACCGGTGGGCATGGCGAAGTCGTCCAGGAGGAACGGGAAGTCCGGCTCCTGGGCGTACAGCGTGTAGGGGTTCTTGCCGTACGCCTTCGCGATGAGCGGGGCGCAGGCGGATACCACGAAGAAGAAAATCACCACACACGCGGAGACGACTCCGGTACGGTCGCGCTTGAAGCGCTGCCACATCAACTGGCCGGGGGAACGACCCTCGGGCTGCTTGACGCCCTTGGCGACCGTGTTTTCGGTGGTCGCCGCGAGCTCAGGGTCCAAGACAGCCGCGGACCCGGAGTCCTCGGCCTTGATTGGACTGGTCATCGTGTTCGTCCCCCGGGGGGTTGGAGAGTTGAGCGCAGCACAGATACCGGCAGGTTCTGTGGTTTGGGGGAACTTTCGCCAAGACAGTCAACGCGCGTCAAGGGCGGAAGGCATAGGGATCTCCCTACCGTTCATATTTTGAGCGAAAATTGCAAAGATTGACACCTACGCGCGCTTGACACCCTCAGAGAGAAAACGGCAATTCGGACAATTAGGTACACCTTTTTGTTTACATGTCCGAAACGTGTTCGCGCGCACACCGATATCCGAACAGCACTTTACGGTCCTCCCGTGACGCGTGGGGCGCCAGGGAGCGCGACGGCGGACGCCGCGACGGCCCCGTACCATGGAGTGAGGCCGTGGTGTTCAGCCCGGCAGGGCCCGCACACCACAGACGCTCGTGCGGGGCATTCCTCAGCACTCCGGGAGTACGCCTTTTATGGCACCGTCTCTGACTCGTCACGACATCCGTAACGTCGCCATCGTCGCGCACGTCGACCACGGCAAGACCACCATCGTCGACGGCATGCTCAAGCAGGCCGGCGCCTTCGCCGCGCACCAGCTCGACCAGGTCGACGACCGCATGATGGACTCGAACGACCTGGAGCGTGAGAAGGGCATCACGATCCTCGCCAAGAACACGGCGGTGAAGTACCACCCCAAGGACGGCGGGGAGCCCATCACGATCAACATCATCGACACCCCCGGCCACGCCGACTTCGGCGGCGAGGTCGAGCGCGGCCTGTCGATGGTCGACGGTGTGGTGCTGCTGGTGGACTCCTCCGAGGGCCCGCTCCCCCAGACCCGCTTCGTACTGCGCAAGGCGCTGCAGCAGCGGCTGCCGATCATCCTGTGCATCAACAAGACGGACCGCCCGGACGCCCGGATCGACGAGGTCGTCAACGAGACGTACGACCTGTTCCTCGACCTGGACGCCGACGAGGAGCAGATCGAGTTCCCGATCGTCTACGCCTGCGGCCGTGACGGTGTGGCCTCCCTCACCAAGCCCGAGGACGGCACGGTGCCGGCGGACTCCACCAGCCTGGAGCCGTTCTTCTCCACGATCCTGCAGCACATCCCGGCCCCGACCTACGACGAGGGCGCCCCGCTCCAGGCCCACGTCACCAACCTCGACGCCGACAACTTCCTCGGCCGTATCGCCCTGCTCCGCGTCCACCAGGGCGAGCTGCGGAAGGGGCAGACGGTCGCCTGGATGAAGCGTGACGGTTCCGTCTCCAATGTGCGCATCTCCGAGCTGATGATGACCGAGGCGCTCACCCGCAAGCCCGCCGAGAAGGCCGGGCCCGGTGACATCTGCGCCGTCGCGGGCATCCCCGAGATCATGATCGGCGAGACCCTCGCCGACCCGGAGAACCCGGTCCCGCTGCCGCTGATCACGGTGGACGAGCCGGCCATCTCCATGACCATCGGCACCAACACCTCCCCGCTGGTCGGCCGCGGCGGCACCGGCAAGGGCGCCGACAACAAGGCGGCCGTCAAGGACCGCAAGGTCACCGCCCGCCAGGTCAAGGACCGCCTGGACCGCGAGCTGATCGGCAACGTCTCGCTGCGTGTCCTGGACACCGAGCGCCCCGACGCCTGGGAGGTGCAGGGCCGCGGCGAGCTGGCGCTGGCCATCCTGGTCGAGCAGATGCGCCGCGAGGGCTTCGAGCTCACCATCGGCAAACCGCAGGTGGTCACCAAGGAGGTCGACGGCAAGGTCCACGAGCCGGTCGAGCGGATGACCGTCGACGTCCCCGAGGAGCACATGGGCGCGGTCACCCAGCTCATGGGCGTCCGCAAGGGCCGGATGGACAACATGTCCAACCACGGCTCCGGCTGGGTGCGCATGGAGTTCGTGGTGCCCTCGCGCGGTCTGATCGGCTTCCGTACGGAGTTCCTGACGCAGACCCGCGGTACGGGCATCGGCCACTCCATCCACGAGGGCCACGAGCCCTGGTTCGGGCCCCTCACCACCCGTAACAACGGCTCCCTGGTCGCCGACCGCGCCGGTGCGGTCACCGCGTTCGCGATGACCAACCTCCAGGAGCGCGGGGTGCTCTTCACCGACCCCGGCACCGAGGTGTACGAGGGCATGATCGTCGGTGAGAACTCCCGCTCCGACGACATGGACGTCAACATCACCAAGGAGAAGAAGCTCACCAACATGCGGTCGTCCTCGGCCGACTCCTTCGAGGCGATCGTCCCGCCACGCAAGCTGTCGCTGGAGCAGTCCCTCGAGTTCTGCCGCGACGACGAATGCGTGGAGGTCACCCCGGAGGCGGTCCGTATCCGCAAGGTGAACCTGGACGCCCGCGAGCGCGCCCGCGCCGCGAGCCGCGCCAAGCACGGCTGATCCGAGGCACACACGAGAGCGGCACACCCCCGGCGGGGGGTGTGCCGCTCTCGTGTGCGCGCGTCAGTCCCCGGCCGGCGACGCGCCGCTCCCCTCGCCCGGGGAGCCCTTCGGTCCCGGTGCGGACTTCTTCAGGAAGCCCATGTCCTCGTACACCGGTGTCCGCAGACCGAACGCTCCCGTGTTGACCAGGTCCTTGCGGACGGCGGTGAGCTGGGGGCGCTGGTAGAGGGGGATGGAGCCGGCCGCCGCCCAGATGCGGGAGTCGGCCTTGCGGAGCAGGGCGCCGCGCTCGGAGGCGTCCAGCGTGGTCATGGCCTGGTCGAAGAGCTGGTCGACCTGGTCGGTGCCGACGCGGGTGTAGTTCTGCTCCACGTTCAGTGAGCCGTCGGCGGCCGGGACGGGCTTGGCGTAGACGGGGCGGGCGTCGGTGGCGGGGTAGGCGGTGGCGGGCCAGGAGTACAGGGCGAGGTCGTAGTCGCCGGAGGCGATGTGGTCCTTGAAGTAGCTCTCGTCGTCGACCTTGGTGATCTCCGTACCGATGCCGATCCGGTCCAGCATCCCCGCGATGCGGTCGGCCACGGTGCGCAGGGTGTCCGAGCCCGGCCCCGAGGGGAGCACGAAGCGGAGGGTGAGCGCCTTGCCGTCCTTCGCCAGGCGGGCGCCGCCCGCGCGGGCCGGGGCGGCGGTGCCCTTGGGGGCGTAGGCGCCGGGGGCGCCGCCCTGCCGGGTGCCGGTGCCGGAGTCCCGCGGGCTCTTGTCGTCGGCGCCGGAGTCGCCGTTGCGGTTGTCCTCGCCGACGATGTACGTACCGTCGTCGCCGCCCTCGGAATCGGACTCGGACTCGCCCTCCGGGCCGGCCGCCTCCTCCTCCGTCTCCTTCTTCTTCTCCTTCACCGGCCCGCCGGGTACCCAGCCCGCGTCCGTGAGGAGCGCCCGCGCCTCCTTGGCGTCCTGCTTGCCGAGGGCGCCGCTGCTGTCGGCGTAGGCGGCCTGTCCTGCCAGCGCGAGGTGGCTGCCGAGGGGCACGGCGGGCAGGCCCAGCGGCTTCAGGACCGCCTCGGCGATGTCCTCGCGGTCCAGGGCGCGGGCCACGGCACGGCGGACCCGCTCGTCGGCGAGGGGGCCCTCGGAGCCGTTGAGGGCGAGCTGGGTGTAGGCGGGCTCCAGCGACTTGCGTACCTCGAAGCCGCTGAGGGCCTTCTGCTGGCGGGCGTACTTCTCGGCCTTCCTGCGCAGCTTCTTACGGGCGGAGAGCTCCTCGTCGGCGGCCTCCTCGTCGGAGCCGTTGGCGACGGCCCAGGAGCGCAGCGCGTCCGCGGCGGACCGGTGGGCGCCGGGGCCGGCCAGCGGGCTGCTCTCGCTCTGCGGCAGCGCGGCGGCGGTGACACGGGCGGCGGCGGAGGGATCGATCTCGGCCAGATCGACGGTGCCGGCGCTGAGCGCGGAGACCCGCTTGTCGCGGGGCACCTCCCGCAGCACGATCTTCGACAGCTTCACCGGGTCGCCCCACCAGCGCGCGTTGCGGACGAGAGTGACCTCGTCCTCCTCGGTGTCGACCTTCTTCACCGTGAAGGGCCCGGCGGTGACCTTGAGCTTCTTGCGGGCGCCGTCGTTGAAGGCGTCCGGGGTGCCCATGACCTCCTTCGGGTACAGGGGCGTGAACAGCGACCTCCAGTCGGCGTAGGGGCGGCTGAAGGTGACCTTGACCTCGAGGTTCCCCTTGCCGCGTTCGATCTTCTCGATGCGGTCGTAGCCTGCGTTGCGGGCGGTCCAGTAGGCGGTGTCCTTGCCGGACAGGGCGCGCCACTGGGCAGCGAAGTCGGCGGCGCCGATCTCACGGCCGTCGCTCCAGACGGCCTGCTGGCTGAGCTGGTAGAGCACCACCTGCTTCGGCTCGGTGTCGACTACCTCGGCGGAGTCCAGATAGTCGGGGTCGCGCACCGGCCGGCCGCGGCTGTCCATCCGGTACATCGACGGCAGCACGGCCTGGGCGATCCGGGCGGTGGTGGTGTCGGCGTCCGCCTGGAAGGTGTTCAGGGTGTCGGGGACGGTGTCCACGGCCCAGCGCAGGGTGCCCCCGTCGGTGATCCGGGCCCGGTCCGCGCGTGCGATGTCCGCGCGTGCGAGGGGCTTGCCCGCCGGGTCGTCGTCGGAACCGCATCCGGCCAGCGCGGGCAGCGTGAGCACGCCCGCCGTGAGGAAGGCGACCGAGCGCAGAGCGGCGCGCGGGGCGACGCCGTCGTAGGACATCTCTGGGTACCTCCGGGAAGCGGCGGGCGTTACGATCACTTTTGGTGGTATTTGGAGCTCATCCGATGTATGCGGCCCACTGAAGAGGAAAGGGTTCGGCAACTCCGGGCGACACGGCGTTCACGGGCGGCAAGCCCACCCGTGCGGCGCAAAGTGTCGAACGGAGCACTCGTACGCCCCGATCAATCGATGCACATCCCTTCACAGCGCAAGGTGTGACGCGCAACACTCGCAGGCGCATGAACGTTGCCGCCTTGGGCCTCGAAGGACCCGTGGAAGTGAGGGCAAGTCATGTCCGTGCACGACGAACTGACATCGGTCCAGCGCTGTCTCGACGACCTGATCCGGTCGGTGGGGCGCCTGGAGAAGGAAATGGGCAGCGGCGGACTGGAGATGCGCCGCGTCCGCTCCGACACCAACCATCTGCGCGAGAGCGTCGCGCTGCTGCGGGAGGCGGCCCCCGCCCCGGCGGCCCCGCAGCGGCGCCCGGACCTCGTGACCATCTCCGACACGCCGTACGACCCCTCGCTGTGGGTGGACACGGACGACGAGGGTCTCGGCGCCCGCGACCGTCGCGCTCCCTGACCCCCGCCGAACGCGGTCTCCCCCCGACCCCTACCGGAGTGGACCAGTGGCCACAGGCACGGAACCTCCTGCCACCGAACCCCGTCCCCGAACCGGCGGCGTGCGTACCGGCACGCGCGCCGCGATCGCCGCCCCGCATCTGCGGACCGACCGCTGGTGGCTGGCCCCGGCCGCCACCGCGGCCGGGCTGCTCGCCTTCATCGTCTACTCGACCTGGCGGGCCTTCGCGAACACCGACTACTACGCGGCGCCGTACGTCTCGCCGTTCTACTCGCCCTGCCTCGCGGAGAACTGCGAGCCGATGCGGTCCGGGCCGAACTGGGAGCTCTTCGGGAGCTGGTGGGGCATCTCACCGTCGATCATCATCCTGATCTTCCCGCTCGGCTTCCGGCTGACCTGCTACTACTACCGCAAGGCCTACTACCGGGGCTTCTGGGCCTCCCCGCCGGCCTGCGCGGTGGCCGAACCGCACGCCAGGTACACCGGGGAGACCCGCTTCCCGCTCATCCTGCAGAACATCCACCGGTACTTCTTCTACGCGGCGATCCTCGTCGCCGGCATCCTGACCTACGACACCGTGCTCGCCTTCCGCGACGAGCACTACGCGTGGGGCCATATGGGTCTGGGCACCCTGGTCTTCCTGCTGAACATCGCGCTGATCTGGGCGTACACCCTCTCCTGCCACTCCTGCCGGCACATCGTCGGCGGCAAGCTGAAGCACTTCTCGAGGCATCCGGTGCGCTACCGGATGTGGCAGTGGGTGGGGCGGCTGAACGCCCGGCACATGCAGCTCGCCTGGGCGTCGCTGCTGAGCGTGGCGCTCGCCGACTTCTATGTCTACCTCGTCGCGTCCGGTGTCTTCGACGATCCGCGCTTCTTCTAGCTGGGGGCTTTGACTGATGTCCGTGGTCGACCGACAGGAGTGGGACGTCGTCGTGGTCGGGGCCGGCGGCGCCGGTCTGCGCGCCGCGATCGAGGCACGCGAGCGGGGCGCCCGTACGGCGGTGATCTGCAAGTCGCTGTTCGGCAAGGCGCACACCGTGATGGCGGAGGGCGGCATCGCGGCGGCGATGGGGAACGTCAACTCCGGCGACGACTGGAAGGTCCACTTCCGCGACACCATGCGCGGCGGGAAGTTCCTCAACCAGTGGCGGATGGCCGAGCTGCACGCCCAGGAGGCGCCGCAGCGGGTGTGGGAACTGGAGACCTGGGGCGCGCTGTTCGACCGTACGAAGGACGGCCGGATCTCGCAGCGCAACTTCGGCGGCCACGAGTACCCGCGCCTCGCCCACGTCGGCGACCGTACGGGCCTGGAGCTGATCCGCACCCTCCAGCAGAAGATCGTCTCGCTGCAGCAGGAGGACTTCCGCGAGACCGGGGACTACGAGTCCCGGCTGAAGGTCTTCCAGGAGTGCACGGTCACGCGCGTGCTGAAGGACGGGCCGGCTGTCTCGGGCGTCTTCGGCTACGAGCGCGAGTCCGGACGCTTCTTCGTCATGGAGGCGCCCGCCGTCGTCGTCGCGACCGGCGGGATCGGCAAGTCGTTCAAGGTGACGTCGAACTCGTGGGAGTACACCGGCGACGGGCACGCGCTGGCGCTGCTGGCCGGAGCCCCGCTGCTGAACATGGAGTTCGTGCAGTTCCACCCGACCGGGATGGTCTGGCCGCCGTCGGTGAAGGGCATCCTCGTCACCGAGTCGGTGCGCGGGGACGGCGGGGTGCTGCGCAACTCCGAGGGCAAGCGGTTCATGTTCGACTACATCCCGGACGTCTTCAAGGAGAAGTACGCCGAGTCCGAGGACGAGGGCGACCGCTGGTACGACGACCCCGACCGCAACCGGCGCCCGCCCGAACTGCTCCCCCGCGACGAGGTGGCCCGCGCGATCAACGCCGAGGTGAAGGCGGGCCGCGGCTCGCCGCACGGCGGGGTGTTCCTGGACGTGTCCACACGGATGCCCGCCGAGGTCATCAAACGCCGGCTGCCCTCCATGTACCACCAGTTCAAGGAGCTGGCGGACGTCGACATCACGGCGGAGGCGATGGAGGTCGGGCCGACCTGCCACTACGTGATGGGCGGCATCGCCGTCGACTCCGACTCGGCGGCGGCCCGCGGGGTGCCGGGGCTGTTCGCGGCCGGTGAGGTGGCCGGCGGGATGCACGGCTCCAACCGGCTCGGCGGCAACTCCCTGTCCGACCTGCTGGTGTTCGGGCGCCGGGCGGGATGGCACGCGGCCGAGTACGCGGGCGGGGCGGCACGGCCCCGGGTGGACGACGCCCAGGTCGACACGGCCGCCGCGGAGGCGCTGCGCCCCTTCTCGGCGGAGGGCGAGGAACCCGTCGAGGGGCCGCCGGAGAACCCGTACAGCGTGCACCAGGAGCTCCAGCAGACGATGAACGACCTGGTCGGCATCATCCGGCGCGAACACGAGATGGAACAGGCCCTGGCCAAGCTCGCCGAGCTGCGGGTACGGGCCCGGCGGGCCGGTGTCGAGGGGCACCGGCAGTTCAACCCGGGCTGGCACCTCGCCCTGGACCTGCGGAACATGCTGCTGGTCAGCGAGTGCGTGGCCCGGGCCGCGCTGGAGCGCACCGAGTCGCGCGGCGGGCACACGCGTGAGGACCACTCCGCGATGGAGCGTTCCTGGCGCAACGTGAACCTGCTGTGCGCGCTCACCGACCCCACCGGCGGTCTCGCCGGCACCGACTCGGTGCGCGGCCAGATCGCCCTCACCCGTGAGACCACCGAACCCATCCGTCCCGGCCTGCTCGCCCTCTTCGAGAAGGACGAGCTGGTCAAGTACCTCGCCGAAGAGGAGCTCCACGATTGAGCAGCTACGAGGCCCGCTTCAAGGTGTGGCGCGGGGACGTGCAGGGCGGCGGCCTGGAGGACTTCGCGGTCGAGGTGAACGACGGCGAGGTGGTCCTCGACATCATCCACCGCCTCCAGGCCACCCAGGCCCCCGATCTCGCCGTCCGCTGGAACTGCAAGGCGGGCAAGTGCGGTTCGTGCTCGGCGGAGATCAACGGGCGCCCCCGGCTGCTGTGCATGACCCGCATGTCGGTGTTCGACCGCGCGGAGACGATCACCGTGACGCCGCTGCGGGCCTTCCCGGTGATCCGGGACCTGGTGACGGACGTCGGCTTCAACTACACCAAGGCCCGCGAGGTCCCGTCCTTCGTACCGCCGAAGGGGGTGGCGGCGGGCGAGTACCGGATGACGCAGGAGGACGTGGACCGCTCGCAGGAGTTCCGCAAGTGCATCGAGTGCTTCCTGTGCCAGGACACCTGCCATGTGGTCCGCGACCACGAGGAGAACAAACCGGCGTTCGCGGGCCCCCGCTTCCTGATGCGGGTCGCGGAACTCGACATGCACCCCCTGGACGCGGCCGAGGAAACCGGCCTGGACCGCAAGCGCACGGCCCAGGACGAACACGGCCTCGGCTACTGCAACATCACCAAGTGCTGCACGGAGGTCTGCCCCGAGGGCATCCACATCACGGACAACGCCCTGATCCCCCTGAAGGAACGCGCGGCGGACCGCAAGTACGACCCGCTGGTATGGCTGGGCTCGAAGATCAGGAGGCGGTAGGGCGTCGCCAGCCCTCCTTGAACTCCCTCCAGTTGGTCTCCGATGCCGCGAAGTCGATGTAGGGGGCGAGGCCGAAGAGTTTGCGGTCGGGGTCGGTTCGGGAGAGGCCGAGACGGGCGCCTCGGACGGCGGCGGCGACGGTCTCGGCGTGGCCCCAGTGGCTGAAGTCGCTCTCGTAGTAGAAGGGCAGCCCCATCAGCAGGTGGGTGGTGGGCGGGGTGACCTCCAGGGCGAGGGAGGTCTGCTGGGCCACGTAGCCGCCGTAGGTGCTCTCCAGGGGGCGCGCGGTGTCGTACGACATCACGGCGATCTGGTCGACGCGCCGGGCGACCTGGCCGAAGAACTTCTGGGACCACCACTTGGGGTGGTCGGCGAAGAGACCGGCGACGGTGTGGAGGCCGGGCAGCGGGTCGATCTGGTGGGCGGCGACGGACAGTTGGGCGTCCTGGGCGCGGGTGACGGTGCGCAGGCCGTCCAGGAGGGCGAGGTAGTCCTGGTCGTCGGAGTGCAGGGGCTCCAGGTCGAGGTGGACGCCCTCGTAGCCGGCGTCGAGCACCTGGCGGGCGGAGGTGACGACGGCGGCGCGGGTGGCGGCGCGGTCCAGACGCATGCCGTCGGGACCCTCGGTGGCGAGGACATCGCCGAGGAAGGCCTGGACCCGGACGCCGGGCAGCTCCCGGTGCACGGCGTCGATCAGCCAACGGGCGCGGGGGTACTTGGACTTCGGCAGGGTGCCGTCGTGCTCCAGCGGCCCGGAGTGGACGTACAGGTCGCGGATCCCGGTGTCCTCGAGCCGACGGGCGAGCGCGGTGACGTCCGCGTCCTTCTTCCGTCCGTCGACCCAGGCATGCCCGAGCCACATGGCGTCCCGGTCGCGGCTGTACGCGGTGTCCGCCGGGTCTCCCATGTAGTTGATCCGCAGGGCGGTCTCGATGGCGAGAAGCGGCACGACCAGGAGGAGCACGACCGCGAGGGCGCCGCGCCGGACCCATCGGACCCAGGGTCTGCGGCGTTTGCCGGGCCGCTCCTGGGGCTCCGGTTCCGGGGTGGTGGCGTCCGCCCCGGTCGCCGGTTCCTGCGGTTCCGTGCGTTCCATGCCGGCTCCCCTTCGCCCGTCGACTCCCTCGGGGCAGCCGCGTGTTCGATGTTGAGGGGGAGGACGAGGGGAACAGGCGTTCCGGTTGCGATCATGTGGCGGGGGGCGCCTCCCGTATGTGCCGGTGGCCGTCCAGGGGGAAGTCCGGCGGAGCGGCGGGGAGCAGGCCGGACAACGCGAACCCGCTCTTCGCCGCGACCCGGCAGGAGGCCGTGTTGTCGACCTGGTGCAGCAGGTCCAGGCGGGTCAGGCCGTCCCGGGCGAAGGTGGTGAAGGCCCAGTCGGCCAGGGCCGTCAGGGCGCGCGGGGCCACTCCCCTGCCCCGCGCGTGGGCCGCCGTCCAGTAGCCGACCTCGGCCGTGGCGGCGGTCGTGGCCGGCCGTTTGAGTACGACATGGCCCGCCGGCCGGGCGTCCTCCTCCACGGCGAACGCGAGGCGTTCGCCGGTCTCCCAGCCGTGCCGCTGCTCCGCCAGCCAGCGCGCCGCGCTCGGCCCGTCGTGCACGGGCGCGCTCGTCCAGCGGCGCAGGGCCGCGTCGTCGTACAGCGCCGCCAGCACGGCCGCGTCCTCGGGCGCCCAGGGGCGCAGGACGAGCGGACCGGCCGTCAGACGGACCGGGGTGATCGGGACGGTATGCATGGCGCGAGCGTACGCGCGTCCGCGCCGACGGCCGTCAGAACAGGCTCAGCAGGGCCTCCGCCGGGTCGGTGAGGGTGGTGTCGGGTCCGGGGAGGGGGAGTTCGAACCAGACCGTCTTGCCGCGGGGGGTGCGGCGGGAACCCCAGGCCGCGCTGAGCAGGCCGACGAGCTGGAGGCCGCGGCCGCCCTCATCGGTGTCCCGGGCACGGCGGCGGCGGGGCTGGACCAGGCCGGAGTCCCAGACCTCGCAGACCAGGGTGCGGTCGAGGAGGAGACGGAGTCTGATCTCGCCCTCGCCGTACCGCAGCGCGTTGGTGACCAGCTCGCTGACCAGCAGCTCCGTGGTGTCGACCAGCGGCTCCAGGTCCCAGGCCAGCAGCTGTGTGCGGGCGTACTCACGGGCCCGGCCCACGCTGCGGGGCTCGCGGGGCAGGGTCCAGTCGCCGACGGACTCGGCGGGCAGTCCCTGGACGCGGGCCATCAGCAGGGCGATGTCGTCCTCGCCGTGGTGGGTGTCGAGGGTGTTGAGGACGTGGTCGCAGACGTCCTCCAGGGGCGCGGAGGGGTCCGTGAGGGCGTTCACGAACGCCTGGAGGCCCTCGTCGAGGGGGTGGTCGCGGCTTTCGACCAGTCCATCCGTGTAGAGCGCGAGAAGGGCACCCTCGGGCAGTTCGACCTCCACCTCCTCGAAGGGTTCACCGCCGACACCGAGCGGCATCCCCGGAGGTACGTCGAGCATCAGCGCGGGCTCGCCCGGTTCGACCAGGACGGGCGGCAGATGGCCCGCGTTGGCGAAGGTGCAGCGCCTGGTCACCGAGTCGTAGACGGCGTACACGCAGGTCGCCAGGTACACCTCGGACAGGTCGGCCTCGCGGGGGCGCCGGGCGGCCCTGGTGGCCTGCTGGATGCCTCCGGGCGCGCCGAGACCGCGGGCGATCTCATCCAACTGTGAGAGCACCTCGGCGGGTTCCAGATCGAGCTGGGCCAGCGTCCGTACGGCGGTGCGCAGTTCACCCATGGCGACGGCGGCACGCAGTCCGCGCCCCATGACGTCGCCGACGACCAGCGCGGTGCGGTGGCCGGGCAGTTCGATGACGTCGAACCAGTCGCCGCCGACCTCACTGGGCCGGCCGGTGGCCACATGGCCGGGCAGATAGCGGCAGGCGATGTCCAGGCCGGACGCCTCGGGATCGCCGGGCGGCAGCAGGGACCGCTGCAATATCAACGCGCGTTCGTGCTCACGCCGGTAGAGACGCGCGTTGTCGATACAGACGGCGGCGCGCGCGGCCAGCTCCACCGCGAGATCACGGTCGCGGTCGCCGAAGGGCTCACTGCCCTTGGTGCGGGCGAACTGGGCCAGTCCCACGACCGTGTCGTGGGCGACCATCGGCACGGCGAGCGTGGACTGCACCAGACCCCCCTCGCCGCCGGGGACGCTCTGCGGGCGGGCCGTACGCAGGGCGTCCGCGCAGGGCGAGTTGAACGGGTAGTGGTGGACGGCGCCCAGCTTCACCGGCTCCCCGGTGACGCTGAACGGCGCGTCGGACACGGCGCTGGCGAAGGCGACACGGCGTACCTCCGCGCTGCCGTCGGCGAGGCCCGGCGGGGTCTCGTCGCCGGCCAGCAGCCCCTGGTAGAGGTCGACGGTGGCCAGATCGCAGAAGCCGGGGACGACGACGTCGAGGAGTTCGCGGGCGGTGGTCTCCAGGTCGAGGGAGTTGCCGATCCGGGCGCCCGCGTCGTTGAGGAGGGCGAGATTGCGCCGTGCGGCGGCGGCCTCGCGGGCGGCGGCACGGCGGGCGGTGATGTCGGTTCCGAGCCAGGCGACGCCGATGGGCCGGCCGCTGCCGCTGTGCACGCGGTACAGGTTGATGGACCAGTGACGGCGTTCCTCGGAACCCGGCACGAAGCCGGTGACGTGCATGTCCGTGATGGAGTCGCCGGTCTCCAGCACCCGGCGCAGGGTCGCGGCGACCCGGTCGGCCTCACCGCGCGGCAGATAGTCGCGCACCCCCTTGCCGCGGTGGTCGTCGGGGGAGCCGCCGAAGATGGACGCGAACCGCTGGTTGGCGCGGCGTACCCGCAGATCGGGGTCGATCAGCAGGAAACCGAACGGAGATTGGCCGAAAATCGCCTGCGAGGCGGCGAGATCGGTCTCGATCCGGCGCAGCGTACGGACGTCGACGACGATGCAGACGGCTGCCTTCTCGCCCTCCTCGGTGCGCGTCGGCATGACGTAGACCTCGGCGAGGCCTTCCCGGTCGCGCTCGTCCGCCGCAAGTCCGGCCGGCAGCCGGAACGGCACCACCCCGGTCCATTCACGGCCGTCGAGGATCTCGGCCATCTTGCGCTGGCCGCGCTCCCGCCGGACGGGTTCGATGAACGCCTCGATGGGATCCATGCCGAGGGCGCGCTCGGCGGGGATGCCGAAGATCTGCTCCGCGCGCAGGCTCCACTGGTCGACCAGCCCGTCCGGGCCGATGGAGAAGGACGCCACCTTGATGTAGTCGTAGATGGAGCCGGGCGGACTGCTCTGCCACATCGCGTCGGCGGACGGAGCATCGCCTGAGAAGAGGCCGTCCGCGGCCTCTCGCCTCGTGCCACCCGACGAGTCCTCGGACTCCGTGGCCTTCGCTGGTATCTCGCTCACGCGAACCGTCCCCTCCAGCTCACCGCGTCCGGCACCGGTCGCCGGGGGCGGCTGCCCGCAGTATCCAGCACTACGGCGCCGCACAACACGGTGTTCACGATCACAGCACGGTCCCGATGCTTTTCGGTCCGCGCCGTGAGAACACTTCCAGTCTTCTAACCAGCGGACACGTCGTCGAACCCCCCTCTTCGGCAACCTCCCGGACCGGTCACCGGTCACTCGACGGAAACGGCGGGCGCGTACACCGTGAACGGGCGTGCGAGGACTCATCTCGGCACCGCGAGTTCGAACCATACGGTCTTCCCGGCGACCCCCGGCCGGGTGCCCCAGCGGCGCGACGCGGACGCCAGCAGCTGCAGTCCGCGTCCGCTCTCGTCCTCGGGCCGGGCGGCACGCTCGTGCGGCGGGTCGGGGAGCGGGTCGGAGACCTCGACCAGGAGGACGCCGGTGTGGTCCGCGGGACGGGTCAGGCGTACGCCGATGGGGCCTGCGGCGTGCCGCAGCGCATTGGTCACCAGCTCGCTGACCAGCAGCGCGGCGAGATCGCCGACGCTGTCGAGGCCCCACAGGCGCAGTTGGTCACGGACGGCGGAGCGGGCGCCGCGCACGGTCCCGGGGTCGGCGGAGAAGGTCCACGCGGCGTAGTCGCCGTCGGTGTCGATCACGCGGATCACGTCCCGGCCGAAGGATTCCACCCATGTCCTGTTTCATGGGGTCATTGGGCACATACCCGATATCCCGGACGGATTACCGCACTCGGCAGCGCACGGTGGCACGCCCGGTGCGGGACGGCGCTCGACAGGCGCCCGGAGGGCGCTCTTAGGGTGCCCACATTCCGTCACCCTTGCCTCCGTGCGCCGGAGTCGCGCCTCACGCGTGCTCCCCCCGGACCGAGGACGAGAACGTCCCGGACGGCCGGCACATCGTGGTCGAGCCAGTCGACGTCCCAGATCCGGTCGGGGGTGAGCCAGCGCAGCTCGTCGTGGTCCTCGAGCGGCCGGGGGGCGGGGGATCCGGGGCGCAGACGCGCGGTCCACACCCGCATCACGTACGGCGTCCGCAGCGGCCACTCCCCCGGTACGCGCTCCACGGCCTCGGCGTCGACGCCGAGTTCCTCGCGCATGGAGCAGATCAGCGACGACGCCCAGCGGCTCGCGGCGGGCGAGCATGTCAGCGGACCGTCCGCCGACGAGTACCGCCGCCGGGTCGGCGGCCCGGCCGACTTCCCCGGCCGTACAGTCATCAGCCCCCGCAGCGCCGCACGACTCCTCGCCGGCACAGACCCTCTCGTGCACCACGGGGAGGGCATGACCTGCGTCTGGCGCCCTGAAACGGCCGCCTGCCGGACCGCACGCCTCGCCCAGGGCATGCCCGAGCCGGCTGGCCCGGACGAGAGCGAGTGCCGTTCCAGCTGCACCAATCTGGCGTTCACCGACCGGGACATCGCCCACCGGAAGCAGGCCCTCCGCGGCTGGGAGGCGGCAGTGTCCGACCCGCTGGCGCCCCAGCCTGTGCGTGACAGGGCAGCCGCACAGGCCGAACGCATCACCTCGCTCATCCGCCGTCACGAGCAGAAGCGCACCGAAGGAGCTCCGGCATGACCACCCGCCGCCCCCGCGACCTCAACGCCGAACGCTCCGCGCTCCGAGCCGCAGCCGACCGCCTTCTGGAAGGCACTCCCCTGCACTCGGAGACCGGCCGTCTCACCGTCACCGAGCCGCTTCGTGAGTCCGGCCTGCGCCGAGACGTCGTCCACGGCCACCACAGGGACCTTGTCGAGGGGTTCCAGGCGCGGGTGAGGGCGCAACACCGCACCCCGGCTGCCGCCCAATCGCTGGCCGACGAGAGTGCGCATCTGAAACAGAGGTTGGCCGACACCACGTCAGCGCTGGCCAGGGAACGTGAGGTCACTACGGCCCTTCGTCTCTTGGTCGCCGAACTGGATCAAGAGCTGCACGCCATGCGCGAGGGATCTGGCCCCACACGCCTCACGGTTCCGCCGACCCGGCGACGCCCAGGCTGACGACCTCGGGCTCGCCGTATGGGCTTCGCCGTGCGGCCGTTCAGCCGTTCAGCCGGGCGGACGGACGCCCAGTACGACTGCCGTCCCCGCCGCGGTGCGGTCCTCGTGCATGACGATCCGCAGCCCTGGGGTGACATGCACCCACTGAACAGGGTTGAGCGGAACGAGCCGCACCGTGGCTCGGCCACCAGGCTCGAGGGCGGGCTGCTCTTCCACCCACATGCCTGCGATGTTCCATGCCGGCTGCCCTGTCGGCGTCCGGTTCCCGATGTCCCACATAGGCCTCAGAACGCCCGCGCCGTCGATGGGCGTCGTGCGCCGTGCCTCCGAGGCCGGGCGGAGTTCGAGGTCCGCGCGGACAACCCCGTTGCGGACCTCGGCGCAACGCCAGTGGCACCATGCCGCACTGCGGGGAAGCCACAGTTGCTCCGCCGCCTCGGCGAGCGCCTCCCAGAAGGCCAGCGGTAGTGCTGAGGCATCGCCCAGTTCCTCCAGCAGGCCAAGTGCCACCTCCCACTCATCGTGAGCGAGGTAGTCCCAGACATCGTTCACCGTGAGGTCGTTCTCGGTCGCGGCTGATTCCGGAGCCAGCAGGGATGCCTCGTGCAGCAGTTCGCGCACGTCCAGGGAATCGCCGTCAGACCCCCCGTCGGCTCTGCGTATCTGTCTCACTGCAGGCTGCCGGCGGCCTTCAGGTCGTCGAACAGGAACTGATCGACGGGGGGAACCGACTCCCGGTCCGCGTAGGAGAACCACGCCATCTCTTCGATCTCGCTGCTAGGAGTCAGCTCTCCCTGATACCCGGCCGTGTAGCAGGCCATCCGCACGATCGTGCCCCCCGGGAGTCCTGGGGAACCGGCTTCGTACGTGCCCGCGTGGACAGCCGAATCCGGGTCGAGCCGAACCGTGAGTTCCTCCTCGATCTCCCGTAGCAAGGTCTCAAGGTCGCTCTCCGCCCCCTCCCGCTTGCCGCCGGGGACGTAGAAGACGTCTTTCCCCTTCGGACGCGCGCACAGGATGCGGCCGTTCTCGATCAGCACCCAGGCCACCGTGTCGATCAGCACTGGCAATGTCCCGTTTCCGTTCGTCCGAGTTCCGGTCCGACGGGACACTACCCGGAGCCGCCCCAGCACCTCGTCAAGGCCCGACAGCAGACACCCGACAACCGACTTGCCTAATGCACGCCGGGCAGCTCCCAGCGCCCGGCCAGTTCGGCGGGTGCGCTGCGGCGGGCGGCGAGCAGCCGTCCCTCGTGCCACAGGGCCGCGCCGACCACCACGATCCGTCTCGTCATGCGCCGGAGCCTACGGGAGGGGGCGGGACGGGCCGGGTCAGTCCGCGGCCGTTCCGTTCTGGCCGATCCGCTCGACCCAGTAGAGCTGCTTGTGTCCGCGCCCGTCGAGGCTGTCCGCGATCTTCTCGGCCTCGGCACGGGTCGCGTACCGGCCCACCCGGTAGCGGTTGCCGTTGTCGTCCTGGCGCACGACGAGCCAGGGAAGAGTCACCGTGCCGTCGTTCATCGCTCCCCTCCGCTTCCCGTCCGCGGCCGGTGCCGCGCCCCGCCCGATAACGAAACCCCAGTCCGCATATGCCCGAGCCTACGCCTTACCTTCACTGAGCGAATACGGCTTTTCACAAAGAGGCACGCAACCAGCCAGAACCCAGGGGGCGCGCGGTGGCGGATGCGCCGTGCGGGGAGGCTGACACGTCCGGTCAGCGGCATACCGCCGGATACGCCGCGCTCCGGGGACGACCTGGGAGAACGGCCAAATCGCTACGGCGTCGGGGGCTCGGGCGCGATGAGCGGCGCGCCGGAGCGGGGGCGGGGCGGGGCGTGGAACGGCGCGCGAAGGCGCGCGAGGATCATCCGGAGAGGGTCTCGGCGGGGGGCACGGGGGTTCCCCGGGGCGGGATGCGGACCCCGCCCCGGTCCGCCTACTTCACCGGCAGGTGATACGCGGCCCGGTACCGGTCCGCCGGGATGACCACGTCCGCCGTCTCCACGGGCTGTCCCGAGGCGAAGTAGGTGCGCTGGATGACCAGGACGACGTGTCCGGGAACGCCGCCCAGCAGCACCAGCTCCTCGGCGAGTCCGGGGCGGGCGCCCACCTCCTCCGTCACGTTGTCCACGACCACGTCGATGGCGCGCATGCGCTCGACGACCCCCATGCCGCCCAGCGGCCCCTCCTCGGGGAGCATCACGGGGGTGCGGCCGGTGAGGGTGAGCGGCTCCCAGGAGGTGGAGAGCATCATCGGCTCGCCGGCCTCCCGGAAGAGATACCGGGTACGCATCACGCGGCCGCCGGGCTCGATGCCGAGCCGCTCGGCGATGGCACCGCCCGCCTCGGCCTGCTCACTGCTCGACTCCCAGGTGCCCCGGACACCGGCGTCGGCCTGCTCCTGACGGAACGGTGTGGCCCCGCGCTCCGGACGGAACCCGGAACGGGCGACCCGCCGGGGCACCGGCCGCTCACGCACATACGTCCCCGAACCGGAACGGCCCTCGACCAGCCCCTCGGCCATGAGCACCTTGCGCGCCTCCAGCGCGACCGTGTCCGAGACGCCGTACTCCTCGCGGATTCTCGCCTGCGAGGGGAGCCGCGTATGCGGCGGCAACCGGCCGTCGACGATCTTCTTGCGGAGATCACCCGCGACGCGCAGGTACGCCGGCTGCTCACCGAATGTCACGGGCCGCTCCCATCAGGTTGTACAGACAGCAACAGCGTGGCAACCGTAGGTTGTGCCAGGCAAGCAAAGGCCAAAGATTCACTCGATGTGATGACAATGGCGCGGTGAGGGCTTTACCCAGGCACTTTCTCCCCGCTATGGCGATCCTCACACCTTGAGCTCACCGCTTCCGGTGTCGCGCTCGGGCTGCTCCTCGTATGCCGGCGGTGTGGTGGCCAGCCCCAGAGCTTCGCGTGCGGTCACGGACTCGAGGGGGTCGATCAGCTCCCATCCCTCCGCCTCGTGCTGGTAGTAGGCGCCCACGTCGGCGGCGTCGGCCGCCTTCCCCCACTCCACGCGGGCCCTGTCCAGCCGGCCGACCAGGTCCGCCAGCTCCCGCTCCGCGCCGGCCGGCCACGTGTGCGCCCGCAACAGCCTCACCTGTTCGGTGAGGGCCTGCTCGACCCGTCCCGCCCATTCCCTGTCGTCCGTCAGATCCTCGTCGGGGTACTCCATGCCGGGTGCGTCGCCCAGAACGGGGTTGAGCTCTCCCACGGCCTCCAGATAGGCCAGCTGATGCGCGTCGAGCGTGGTCGCGTCCCGGCGCAGCGACCCGGTGAGGGTGCCGCGGGCGTCCTCCCCGAAGAAGATGCAGGTGATCTCACGGTCGCCCACGTTCCAGCTCTGCCGGGACGGGAGCAGGTAGTAGACGTCCACCTCGGCGGGCAGCGCCCAGGTGTCCATCACGTAGGTGTCCTGGAGGTCGTAGCACCGCTCCTCGGCGGTGTCGGTGAGGCCGTCCTCGCCCGGATAGCGGCCGTCGGGGAGCATGACGACGGCGAAGACCTCGCCGTTGTGCGGCCGCGCGCAGGGCATCCGGTCCACGTCGACGGTCCAGCCCTCCAGCCCGCCGGGCGAGTCGAAGCAGTCGCCCTTGTCCAGCGTGAGGACGCCGCCGGCACGCGTCGCTTCCTTGACGTCCTCCCAGAAGCCGGCCACGGCACCGGTGGCGAGGGCCACCGCCCACAGCGCCAGCCCGAGCGACGACAGCACGGTTCCGGCGATCGCCATCCCCCGCCCCCGCTCTCCGCGCCGCTTGATCTGCCACAGCGCGACCAGCCCCAGCACCAGTCCGACGGCCGGCACCAGGCACAGCACGCCGAACACGAGCGCGGTCACCGCGAGACCGTTGACCGCGGCCGGGGGCCGGGGGCCGTACGGCCCGTAGAGCCCGTACGGCGCGCACCCGGGCTGTCCGCCGTAGGTGAACTGCGGCGGCGCGTAAGGCCCTTGGCCCGGGGCGGCGGGGTGCTGCCCCGGCGGGACCGGGGGTTCCTGCGAAGGGCCGTGGGGCGGCGGAGGTATGGACACCGCCGCATCGTACGGGCGGGTCAGGACATCCCAGGACCCCGGCATCGCCGTACCCATCGCCGCCGACCACCGCGAATCGGGTCCGACGCACCTCACACGCACAGCGTGCCGTTAGCATGTGCGGACCTATGACGACGACCAGATCATCCGATCTTCACCCTTAAGACCAGGCAGTGGACACCAGACCGAGTCGAATACCGGCGCGCATACGCCGGCCGCGAGCCATGCTGTGGGCGGCGGCGGGCGTGGCGACCCTCGGCTTCCTCATCGCGCTGGAAGGGGCCGCACGCCGCTACGGCGTGCCGGGACCGGTCACCCACCAGGCACGCGAGCTGTTCCTCGCCCCCGACTCGGGGCCGCTGCTGTACGCCGGTCTGGCGCTGTCGATGGTGGTGCTCACCTGGCGGCAGCGGCTCGTCGCGGCGGGCGCCGCGGTCGGCGTCGACGTCGTCTTCCTGCTGGTGCGGTGGGCGGCCGGCGCGGAACAGAACTTCGGCAACGGCGCGTTGTGGGTGGTCCTCGGTATCGCGGTCGTCGCCGTCACCCGCCGTACCGGGGCGGAGCGCCTGCTGCTGCTCAAGGGCACCGGCCTCGGTCTGCTCCTGGTGGCCGGTCACAAGACGGGCGACACCTGGCTGCTCATCACATCGAAGACCCGTCCGACCGTGCTCGACCCCTATGTGGCGACCGCCGACCACGCGCTGGGCGACCCGTCGTGGCTGGCCGGCCGGATCGTCGAGGCGACGGAACCGGTCGGGCCGCTCGTCCTGCACCTGGTCTACGGCCAGCTCCCGCTGGCGGCGGCGCTCGTCGGCCTCTACCAGCTGCGCCACGTGGCGGTCGAACGCCGCTTCCCGGCCCACCACCTGGTACGCACCTTCCTGGTGATCGGCCTGCTCGGACCGGCCTGCTACCTGCTCTTCCCGGTCGTGGGCCCGGTCTACGCCTACGGCGCCGACGGCGGAGCCTGGGCGGCGGCCGCGGTGTGGCCGGACACCCTGCCGACCATCGGCGTCCCGCTCCCGATCCCGTTCGACGGGATCACCCCGCGCAACTGCATGCCCAGCCTCCACACGGCGTGGGCCACCACGCTCTTCATCCACTCCCGCAAGGGCTCACGGGCGATGCGCTGCGCGGGCACGTTCTGGCTGGTCGCCACCCTCTCGGCGACGCTCGGCTTCGGCTACCACTACGGCGTCGACCTCCTCGCCGGAGTGGTGTTCGCCCTCACGGTCGAGGCGGGGACGCGCGCGTTCGCCCGCGGCTGGGACCGCCCGGCGGGCCTGCTGGTCGCCTACGGTACGACGGTCTTCACCGCGCTGCTCCTGTCGTACCGCTGGCTGCCGACGGACATGGCCGCCCGCCCCTGGCTCTTCGGCCCGCTGCTCCTCCTGTCGACGGCCTCGGTAATCCACACCTACCTGCGCACCACGGCCCGGTGGGAACCGACCGCCGTACCACCGCCACGACGAAAGCCACAGCCGGAACCCGCCTGACCCCCCTGCCCCCTGGCCGCAGCAGCCGAAGACGCTTCGATGCCCCTTCAGGGGTTACGCGACTCCCGGCGTCGGCGTCGATCCGACATCCACCTGGATCTCACGGATCGTCGCCCCCAGGATGCCCCGCGACAGCAGCCCTTCACAGAGCGGTCCGGAGGAGTCGGCACCCAGCGGCGGCAGAAGGCGCAGGGCCGCCCGCTCACGGTCACTCAACTGCCCCAGCTGCCACCGGATCTCCTCCGCGACAGCGTCCGGCTGCTGCTGCTCCCTCTTCGCCAGCGAGACCGCCTTCGTCGCGTACGCGGCCGCGCCCAGCGCGTGAGCACCCATGTGCGCGACCGCCGCGGCCTGAGCGACCGACCTCGCCGCTGCGGCTCCCGCGGGCGTGGTGGCGGCCTTCGCCGCCTTCACCGCCACCATGCGCTTGCCGATCTCGTCGGCGGCGCTGCTTTCCCCATGGCTGTACCGTCGCGTGCGCTCCACCGCGTCCCGGATCTCCCGCACCGCGCCGGCATCGGCATCGAACAGCGGAAGCACCCGCTCCGCACAACCCGCCGCCCAACGCGCAAGCACCCGCCGGTCCGCATCACTGAGCGTCTGAATCGATGCCATGCCCACACCCTGTCACACCAGAACCACCACGCGACCGGCGTTTCCAGAGCGGTAAGACCGGGGGAAGGCGGTACCGCATTCGAGAAGCGCTACATCCGCACTACTGCGCACTCGGCCGGCGCCCTGCTCGCACAAATCCCAGCACGGGCACCCCCACCCATCTCAGCACGATCCCGGCACGGGAAAGACCAAGGGCCCGGCCCCGAAGAGCCGGACCCTCTCTGACCTGCATGTTTGCCAGATCAGCGACGTGGTGACATGTCAGCCGCTACACATTGAAGCGGAACTCCACCACGTCGCCGTCCTGCATCACGTAGTCCTTGCCCTCCATGCGGGCCTTGCCCTTGGCGCGGGCCTCCGCCACCGAGCCCGTTTCGACCAGGTCGGTGAAGGAGATGACCTCCGCCTTGATGAAGCCCTTCTGGAAGTCCGTGTGGATGACGCCGGCGGCCTCGGGGGCGGTGGCGCCCTTCTTGATGGTCCAGGCGCGGGATTCCTTGGGGCCGGCCGTGAGGTAGGTCTGCAGGCCGAGGGTACGGAAGCCGACGTGGGCGAGGGTGGCGAGGCCGGGCTCCTCGGCGCCGACCGACTCCAGGAGTTCCATCGCGTCCTCCTCGTCCAGCTCGGCGAGGTCCGCCTCCAGCTTGGCGTTGAGGAAGATCGCCTCGGCGGGGGCGACCAGGGCACGCTGCTCGTTCTTGAAGTCCTCGTCGGTCAGCTCGTCCTCGTCGACGTTGAAGACGTAGAGGAACGGCTTCGTCGTCAGGAGGTGCAGGTCGTGGAGGGGCTCCGCGCGTTCGGTGTTCTGGACGATGCCCTGGGAGAAGAGGGTGTCGCCCTTCTCGAGGATCTCCTTGGCCTCCTCGACCGCCTTGACCTTCGGCGCGGTGTCCTTCTTGATCCGCGACTCCTTCTGCAGGCGCGGGAGGACCTTCTCGATGGTCTGGAGGTCGGCGAGGATCAGCTCGGTGTTGATCGTCTCGATGTCGTCCTTGGGCGAGACCTTGCCGTCGACGTGGACGACGTTCTCGTCCTGGAAGGCGCGGATGACCTGGCAGATCGCGTCGGACTCGCGGATGTTCGCGAGGAACTTGTTGCCGAGGCCCTCGCCCTCCGACGCGCCGCGCACGATGCCGGCGATGTCGACGAAGTCGACGGTGGCCGGGAGGATCCGCTGGGAGCCGAAGATCTCCGCCAGCTTGGTCAGGCGGGGGTCGGGGACGCCGACCACGCCGACGTTCGGCTCGATCGTGGCGAACGGGTAGTTGGCCGCCAGCACGTCGTTCTTGGTCAGGGCGTTGAACAGGGTCGACTTGCCGACATTCGGCAGACCGACGATTCCGATCGTGAGCGACACGTTGCGACTTCCCGTACATGAGGATGGGGGACGAGGACCGATCCACCAGTCTACGGCGTGCCCGCTCGCGCCCCCGCGATGTGCCGGACGTCCGGCCCGGTACCGATCACCGGCGTGTCTGACGGGCCGTTCGGCACATAAAACGACCTAGGTTGGTCCAGTGGAGCAACACAGGACGCGACCCACGCAGCACGGACGGTACGGACCTCGCGGTGAGGGGCCGCCGCTGCCTCCTCAGGCGAGGCGGGCGGAGGACGGCGGGGCCGCGCACCCGGTGCGCCCGTCACGCCCGGCACGCCCCGCGCGGGTGCCTCGGCGCCGGCCCGCTCCCCCGCGCGCGGCCGCCCGGCGGCTGCCCAATCCGCGGCTCACCGGGCTGGGGTCGGGCCTGTTCTGCGGGCTGGTGATGCTCGTCCTCGGTCTGCTGACCGGGACGCTGTTCGGCTCGTCCCCGACCGTGTACGGCGTGCTGTTCCTGCCGGTGTGCGCGCTGACCGCGCTGTGGGCGAGGGACGGGGACCTGCTGATCGCGCCCGTCGTCGTGCCGATCGCCTTCGCCGTGGGGCTGGTCCCGGTCGCCGACCTCGGCAGCGGGACCCTCGAGGGGCTGATGGGGATGGTGACGGGCCTCGCCACCCAGGCCGGGTGGCTCTACGGCGGGACGCTGGCCGCGGGGGTGATCGTGCTGGTCCGCAGGGTGCGCCGGGTGCGTATGGTCAACCGGCGCACCGCGCGGAGCCGTCCCCGTCCCTGACGGCGCTCAGGCGCCGCTGGCCGCGCGCATCGCCGCGCCGACGATGCCGGCGTTGTTCTGCAACTGGGCCGGGACGATCTCGGCCTTGATGCCGTGGATCTGGTCCAGGAACTTGTGGGACTTGCGGCTGACACCGCCGCCGATGATGAACAGCTCGGGCGAGAACAGCATCTCCACATGGGCCAGGTACTTCCGCACCCGGTGCGCCCACTCCTCCCACGACAGGTCGTGGTCCTCCTTGGCCTTGCTGGATGCCCGCTTCTCGGCCTCGTGGCCGTGCAGCTCCAGATGGCCGAGTTCGCTGTTGGGGACGAGGACGCCGTCCACGAAGAGGGCGCTGCCGATACCGGTGCCGAAGGTCAGCAGGATCACCGTGCCCCGGTGGTGGCGTCCGGCGCCGAAGTACATCTCGGCGACGCCCGCCGCGTCCGCGTCGTTCACCACCGTCACCGGCAGGCCGCCCAGCCGGTCGCCGAGCAGCACGCGCGCGTCGGTGTCGACCCAGCTCTTGTCGACGTTGGCCGCCGTACGGATCGTGGAGCCGTCGGTGACGACGCCCGGGAAGGTGACCCCGACCGGTCCGGTCCAGCCGAAGTGGTCGACGACCTCCTTCACGCCGTCGGCCACCGCGTCCGGCGTCGAGGGGTGCGGGGTGAGCACCTTGCAGCGCTCCTGCGCCAGGTCCCCCTTGTCCAGGTCGACCGGGGCACCCTTGATCCCGGAACCGCCGATGTCCACACCGAAGATCTGCATGGCCCTACGTTACGACGTACGACGGACGGTCACGCGAGGCAGCCCGCGTGACCGTCACCGCCGCTCCACCGTCACTTCGCGGAATCCGTACCGGAGCCGCCGCGCTCGGCGACCAGGGTCGCCGCCTCCTCGCGCAGGTCGCGGCGGAGCTCCTTGGGCAGCGAGAACGTGATGGTCTCCTCGGCCGCCTTGACGATCTCGACATCCTCGAAACCGCGCCCCGACAGCCATTCGAGCACCTGCTCGACCAGGATGTCCGGCACGGAGGCGCCCGAGGTGACGCCGACCGTGCCGACGCCCTCGAGCCAGCTCTCCTCGATCTCGTCGGCGAAGTCGACCAGGTACGCCGCGCGGGAGCCGGCCAGCTTGGCGACCTCGACCAGCCGCTTGGAGTTGGAGGAGTTGCGGGAGCCGACCACGATCACCAGCTCCGCCTCGGCGCCCATCTGCTTGACCGCGAGCTGGCGGTTCTGCGTGGCGTAGCAGATGTCGTCGCTGGGCGGGGAGATCAGCTGGGGGAACTTCTCCTTGAGGGCGTCGACGGTCTCCATGGTCTCGTCGACGGAGAGGGTGGTCTGGGAGAGCCAGACCACCTTCGACGGGTCGCGGACCTCGACCTTGGCCACGTCGCCGGGGCCGTCGACGAGCTGGATGTGGTCGGGGGCCTCGCCGGAGGTGCCGATGACCTCCTCGTGGCCCTCGTGGCCGATCAGGAGGATGTCGTAGTCGTCGTCGGCGAAGCGGACGGCTTCCTTGTGGACCTTGGTGACGAGCGGGCAGGTGGCGTCGATGGTGGCGAGCTTCCCGCGCGCGGCCTCCTCGTGGACGACGGGGGCGACGCCGTGCGCGGAGAACATCACGATGTTGCCCGGGGGCACCTCCTCCGTCCGTTCGACGAAGATCGCGCCCTTCCTCTCCAGGGTCTGCACGACGTACTTGTTGTGCACGATCTCGTGCCGGACGTAGACGGGGGCCCCGTACTGCTCCAGGGCCTTCTCGACGGCGATCACGGCGCGGTCCACACCCGCGCAGTAGCCACGGGGGGCGGCGAGCAGGACACGGCGGCCAGGCGAAGCGGTCATGCGTCCCATCGTAAGGCCGCCACCGGAGGCCCGGTCACGGTGCGTTGTCAGTGGGGCGCACTACTCTCACGGACATGGCTCTCAACACGTCCGCGGAAGCGCCGCTGCCCGTCGGTGAGGTGTCACGGCTGATCGGCGGCTGGATCGACCGGCTCGGCGCGGTATGGGTCGAGGGGCAGATCACCCAGCTGTCCCGGCGGCCGGGCGCCGGGGTGGTGTTCCTGACGCTGCGCGACCCGTCGTACGACATCTCCGTGGGCGTGACCTGCTACCGGCAGGTGTTCGACGCCGTCGCGGACGTGGTGAGCGAGGGCGCGCGGGTGGTGGTGCACTGCAAGCCGGAGTGGTACGCGCCGCGCGGGCAGCTGTCGCTGAGGGCCGCCGAGATCAAGCCGGTGGGGGTCGGGGAGCTGCTGGCGCGGCTCGAGCAGCTGAAGAAGTCGCTCGCGCGGGAGGGTCTGTTCGCGCCGGAGCGCAAGAAGCCGCTGCCGTTCCTGCCGCAGCTGATCGGGCTGGTGTGCGGACGGGCGTCGGCGGCGGAGCGGGATGTGCTGGAGAACGCGCGGCACCGGTGGCCGGCCGTGCGCTTCGAGGTGCGCAATGTGCCCGTGCAGGGGGTGCACGCGGTACCGCAGGTCGTGCAGGCCGTGAAGGAGCTCGACGCGATCGACGACGTGGACGTGATCATCGTCGCGCGCGGCGGGGGCAGCGTGGAGGATCTGCTGCCGTTCTCCGACGAGCAGCTGGTGCGGGCGGTGGCGGCGTGCCGTACGCCGGTCGTCTCGGCGATCGGGCACGAGCCGGACAATCCGCTCCTCGACCATGTCGCCGACCTGCGCGCCTCCACGCCGACCGACGCCGCCAAGAAGGTGGTGCCGGACGTGGGCGAGGAGTACGAGCGGGTACGGATGCTGCGCGACCGTGCCCGGCGCTGTGTCCAGGGGCTGCTGGACCGGGAGGAGCGGGGGCTGGCGCACGCGCTGGCCCGGCCCTCGATACAGGACCCGCACCGAATGCTGGACACCCGCGCGGAGGAGGTGACGGCGCTGCTGGAGCGGGGCCGGCGCACCCTGCGGCACCAGCTGGACCGGGCCGACTCCGAGCTGACGCACACCCATGCGCGGGTGGTGGCCCTCTCCCCCGCCGCGACGCTGAAGCGGGGGTACGCGGTGCTGCAGCGGGCGGACGGGCACGCGGTGCGCGGGCCGGCCGAGGTGGAGGCCGGTGAGGCGTTGCGGGCGCGGGTGTCCGAGGGCGAGTTCACTGTCCGAGTCGATGTTTAGGGTGGGCGGATGACCAGCAAGACGGAGCAGACGGCGGCGGCCGGGGCGCTCGGGTACGAGCAGGCGCGGGACGAGCTGATCGAGGTCGTACGGCGGCTGGAGGCGGGCGGGACGACGCTGGAGGAGTCCCTCGCGCTCTGGGAGCGGGGCGAGGAGCTGGCCAGGGTGTGCCGTCGCTGGCTGGACGGGGCGCGGGCGCGGCTGGACGCGGCGCTCGCGGAGGAGGAAGAGGAAGGAGACGGCGAGGCACTGTGAAGCGGATCACCAGGGTCCAGATTTAGTTGAGAGTTGAACTTCATAGGCGTACGGTCGGACCTGCCAACCGGTCCGTGGCTCCTACACGGACAGACGGGCCGACGTATCCCCAAGAAGGTTCTGCATGTCTCTCGCCCTTGACCCCGCCGCCCAGGACCTGCTGTTCCGTGAGGCGCGCACCGCCAACACGTTCACCGACGAACCGGTGACCGAGGAGCAGGTGCGGGCGATCTACGACCTGGTCAAGTACGGCCCCACCGCCATGAACCAGTCGCCGCTGCGCGTCACGCTGGTCCGCTCCGCCGAGGCCCGTGAGCGCCTCGTCCCGCACATGGCCGAGGGCAACCGGACCAAGACGGCCACCGCCCCGCTGGTCGCGATCCTCTCCGCGGACAACGAGTTCCACGAGGAACTGCCGCACCTCTTCCCGCACTTCCCGCAGGCCAAGGACGCCGTCTTCGGCGAGCGCCCGGTCCGGGAGAGCTCCGCGGCGATGAACGCCGGCCTCCAGGCCGCCTACTTCATCGTCGGGGTGCGCGCCGCCGGTCTGGCCGCCGGCCCGATGTCCGGCTTCGACCACGAGGGCGTCCGCAAGGAGTTCCTCGACGACGACCACACCCCGCTGATGATCGTCAACATCGGCCGCCCCGGTCCGGACGCGTGGTACCCGCGCTCTCCGCGACTGGAGTACGAGCAGGTCGTGACGTCCGTCTGAGCCCGAACGGACACGCAGGAAACGGGGCCCCGCCGGATCGGCGGGGCCCCGTTTCGTTCACTCCGTGCGGAGCGCCTCCGCCATCGCCGTCAGCTCGCCGGGCGATGCCGTGCCGGTGACCACGGTGGTCGCGCCGTCGGTGCCCTCCAGCACCAACGCGTCGTAGTGGTCGCCCTCGTAGCGCGTCCAGGTCTGCCCGTCGATCCGCTGCGTGGAGTCGGTCTTCTCGGCGCCCTGTGTCTTGTCCTCGATGAACGCCGACCGCTTGCCGGTGGACTGCTCGACCGCCACGTACTCCCCCTCCGGGGTGCTGTAGCCGAGGTGCCAGGCCTCGGACTCGGCGCCCTTGTAGCGGACGGAGGTGGGTTTCCACGCCTCGGGCAGGCCCTCGGGCGCGGCCACGGGGTAGGAGGCGGCCCGGCGGGCCGTGAGCAGGTCGACCCGGTAGTCGACCCGCTTGATGTCGGGTTCGCCGTCCTCGTGCGGGATGAACAGCCAGATCACTCCCGCGGCGAGCACGATCAGGACCATGGAAAAGATCATGTCCCGGGCGGTCTTCTGCATGCTGTTCGTTCCTGCCACGCCTCCTATCGTCGCAGGCCGCCGGGGCGCTCATCCGTGGGGGGCCCTGCTCATATTGTCGGACTGGCGATAGAGTCGTGCCCCGACCCTCATCCGGCCGTCGTCGTACAGAAAGGTGCGCTCCGATGACCGAACACCATCACCTGCCGTCCGAGCTCGATGTCCCCTCCGAGGCCCCCGACCGCAACCTCGCCCTGGAACTGGTACGGGTGACCGAGGCCGCGGCCATGGCCGCCGGGCGCTGGGTGGGACGCGGGGACAAGAACGGCGCGGACGGCGCCGCGGTGCGCGCCATGCGCACCCTCGTCTCCACCGTCTCGATGAACGGCGTCGTCGTCATCGGCGAGGGTGAGAAGGACGAGGCCCCGATGCTCTTCAACGGGGAGCGCGTGGGGGACGGGACCGGGCCCGAGTGCGACATCGCGGTCGACCCGATCGACGGTACGACGCTGACGGCCAAGGGCATGACGAACGCGATCGCGGTGCTGGCGGCCGCGGAGCGCGGGTCGATGTTCGACCCGTCGGCCGTCTTCTACATGGACAAGCTGGTCACCGGGCCGGAGGCGGCCGACTTCGTCGACATCAACGCGCCGGTGAATGTGAACATCCGGCGGGTCGCGAAGGCGAAGCGGGTCACCCCGGAGGATGTCACCGTGGTGATCCTGGACCGGCCCCGGCACGAGGGGATCATCAAGGAGATCCGGGAGACCGGGGCGCGGATCAAGCTGATCTCCGACGGCGATGTGGCGGGCTCGATCCTCGCGCTGCGCGAGGGGACGGGCATCGATCTGCTGCTCGGTATCGGCGGGACGCCGGAGGGCATCATCTCGGCGTGCGCGGTGAAGTGCCTGGGCGGGACGATCCAGGGGAAGCTGTGGCCGAAGGACGAGGAGGAGCGGCAGCGCGCGCTGGATGCGGGGCATGATCTGGACCGGGTGCTGACCACCGACGACCTTGTCGCGGGGGAGAACGTGTTCTTCGTGGCTACGGGGATCACGGACGGGGAGCTGTTGCGGGGGGTCCGGTACCGGCCGGAGACGGCCACGACCGATTCCATCGTGATGCGGTCGAAGTCGGGGACGGTGCGGAGGATTGATTCCGAGCATCGGCTGTCCAAGCTGCGGGCTTATAGCGCGGTTGATTTCGATCGCGCGAAGTGAAGCGCCCTGGAGTTGGCTGAGCTGCCCGGTGTGACAGGTGTCCCCTGTGCGGAGGGGGCGCCTCGGGGGCGGGTGCGGGTGCGTTGTGGCTTGTCGCGCAGTTCCCCGCGCCCCTGAAGTTGGCTGAGCTGCCCGGCATGACCAGGCACCCCCGGTGTAGAGAGCGCCCGCGCGGCGGAGCCGCAGATGTCACAGTCCCGCGCCCCTGGGTTGGCTGAGCTGCCCGGCATGACCAGGCACCCCCGGGTGCAGGGAGCGCCCGCGCGGCGGAGCCGCAGATGTCACGGCACGCGTCCGCGTCGTGGGGGCGCGCTTGTCATGGCGAGGTGAGGGGGTCAGCCCGCTGCTGCTATGGGGCCCTGGCGGGGGGACTTCTTCAGTTCTATCTCGCGGCGCCTGCGGCGGGCCAGGACCACCCGGCGTTCCGCGGCGGTGAGGCCGCCCCAGACGCCGTAGGGCTCGGGCTGGAGCAGGGCGTGCTCGCGGCACTCGACCATCACGGGACAGCGGGCGCAGACGCGCTTCGCCGCCTCCTCGCGGGAGAGCCGGGCGGCCGTGGGTTCCTTCGAGGGTGCGAAGAACAGACCCGCCTCGTCGCGCCGGCACACCGCTTCGGTGTGCCAGGGGGCGTCCTGGTCCCTGTCCGGCGCTGCCGCTCGCCGGGCCGGAACGGCGGCTATCTGCAGGGACGAATGCGGCGGTTGCAGCACGGTCTACTCCTGACGACGGCTTCGCAAGCGAGACACGATGCAGCAAGGCTTACCCGATGTACGCGCGCCTATGCACTGAGCCATGGGCCGGGTCCGCGCGGGATCACCAGCCGATGCCGGCCGCCACCGGCAGATGGTCGCTGCCGGTGGCCGGCAGTACCCGGGAGCTCGTCGCCGTCACCCCGCGGACCAGGATGTGGTCGATCCGCGCCACCGGGAACCGGGCCGGCCAGGTGAAGCCGAAACCGTCCCCGGCCTCGGTCTGGACCGAGCGGAGGCCCGAGGTGACACCGTCGAGCGCGCGGTCGTCCGTCGTGCCGTTCAGGTCGCCGAGCAGCACCATCCGCTCGTTTCGTTCGGCGGCGACGGCCTCGGCGAGCGCCCGCGCGTTGCGGTCCCGGCTGTCCGTCCAGAAGCCCCCTCGGGGCATCAGCCGTACGGATCCCAGATGGGCCACGTACACGGCCAGCGGTCCCCGGTCCGTGGTCACCGTGGTGCGCAGGGCCCGGTTGGGGGCCCACGTGGTCCCGGCGGGTTTGGTGGCCCCCAGCGGTCCGGCGTCCAGGATGTTGATCGGCCGGGTCTCCGACAGCGGCAGCCTGCTCCACACCCCGACCGTGCCCTGCACCGTGTGGTACGGGTACGCCTCCGCCAGACCCTTCTCGTACGTGTCCACGGCCTCCGGGGTCAGCTCCACCAGGGCGAGGACGTCCGCCCCGGAGCCGGCCAGGTCGCGCGCGGTGCCCGCCGGATCGGGGTTGCCCGCGGCGACGTTGTGCTCCACCAGGGTGAGGTCCGTGTCCCCGGCCGGGTGGGACCTGTCGCCGAGCAGCCCGCCGAAGAGGCTCAGCCATGTCACGGCAGGCAGCAGCAGCGCGACCACCGCGGAGGCCGACCGCCGCCACAGCGCCCCGGCGAGCAGCAGGGGGACGAGCAGGCCGAACCACGGCAGGAAGGTCTCCACCAGGCTGCCGAGACCCGCACGGTCCGTGATCCACGCGTGCAGCGACAGGAGCAGACCCAGCAGCACCGCGCACACCGCGAGCACCGGGCCGCGCTTCCAGGGGCCGGGCGTGGCAAGGGCGCGCACCGCCCGGCGCAGGGCGGATGGTGCTTCGTCGGCGGAGGGCTGGACGGGCCGGGCTGCCGGGGGCGCCTGCTCGTTCACTCGTGCGGGTGAATGCATGCCGCCAGTCAAGGCGGCCCCGTGTTGCCGGCACGTATGCGGTTTTCGATACGCCGGCGATATACGACCGCTCGTAGCCTGGGAGCCATGCGTGTGCTGATCGTCGAGGACGAGCCCTACATGGCGGAAGCCATCCGCGACGGTCTGCGGCTGGAGGCCATCGCCGCCGACATCGCGGGCGACGGCGACACCGCGCTGGAGCTGCTGAGCGTCAACACGTACGACATCGCCGTCCTCGACCGTGACATCCCCGGGCCCTCCGGTGACGAGATCGCGATGGGCATCGTCGCCTCCGGCAGCGGGATGCCGATCCTGATGCTCACCGCGGCCGACCGTCTCGACGACAAGGCGTCCGGGTTCGGTCTCGGCGCCGACGACTACCTCACGAAACCCTTCGAACTGCGGGAGCTCGCGCTGAGGCTCAGGGCGCTCGACCGCAGGCGTGCGCACACCCGGCCCCCGGTGCGGGAGATCGCGGGGCTGCGCGTGGACCCGTTCCGCCGCGAGGTCTACCGGGACGGGCGCTATGTGGCGCTCACCCGTAAGCAGTTCGCGGTGCTCGAGGTCCTCGTCGCCGCGAACGGCGGTGTCGTCAGCGCCGAGACGCTCCTGGAGCGGGCCTGGGACGAGAACGCCGACCCGTTCACCAACGCCGTACGCATCACCGTCTCCGCGCTGCGCAAGCGGCTCGGCGAACCCTGGATCATCGCCACCGTGCCCGGCGTCGGCTACCGCATCGACACCAGGGACGCCGCGGATCAGGGAGAGGGCGGTGGATAGGCGCCCCGGGCTGAGCGTCCGGCTCAAGCTCACCCTCAGCTATGCCGGGTTCGTCATGCTCGCCGGGGCGCTGCTGCTCGCCGCCGTGGGTGTGTTCCTGGTGCGCCAGGGATGGCTGCAGACCAATGAGCAGGGCGCGTGGCAAGTCGGTCCGGGCATCAGCTTCATCCGCGGTTTTACGCCCGTGGCGGCCTGGCTCATGCTGTTCCTGCTGGTGTTCGGCCTCCTCGGGGGCTGGCTCCTCTCCGGGCGCATGCTCGCTCCGCTGGCCCGTATCACCGACGCCACCCGCACGGCCGCGACGGGGTCGCTCTCGCACCGCGTCCGGCTGCCGGGCCGCCAGGACGAGTTCCGCGAACTCGCCGACGCCTTCGACGCGATGCTCGCCCGGCTGGAGGCACACCTCGCCGAGCAGCAGAGATTCGCGGCCAACGCCTCACACGAACTGCGCACCCCGCTGGCCATCTCGAAGTCGCTCCTCGACGTGGCCCGCACCGACCCGTCACAGGACACCGGCGAGATCCTGGACCGCCTCCAGGCCGTCAACACCCGGGCCATCGACCTCACCGAGGCGCTGCTCCTGCTCAGCCGGGCCAACCGGCAGTCCTTCACCCGGGAACACGTGGATCTGTCCCTCCTCGCGGAGGAGGCCGCCGAAACACTCCTCCCCCTCGCCGAGAAGCACGGAGTCACCCTGGCGACCGACGGCGACATCACGCCCACGATCGGCTCCCCGGCGCTCCTGCTGCAGCTGACCACGAACCTCATGCACAACGCGATCGTCCACAACCTGCCGGAGCGGGGCAGCGTGTGGGTGAGCACCGGGATCCGCCCGACGAGCGTGGTGCTCACCGTCGAGAACACCGGCGAGCGGGTCGCCCCGGAGCGGGTCCCGACCCTCACCGAGCCGTTCCAGCGCGGCACCGAGCGCGTCCACACCGATCACGCGGGGGTCGGCCTCGGACTGGCCATCGTCAGGTCCATCACCCAGGCGCACGGCGGAACGCTCACCCTCGTCCCGCGCCCCGCCGGCGGACTCCGCATCACGGTCGAACTGCCGGCGGCGCCACGGCCGTAGGACAGCCCTCAGTGGCCCAGATGCCTGCGCATGCTCCTGTCGACCTTGCGCTGCACCCGGTCCAGGATGTCCGCCACCAGCCGGCCGCGCTTGGGCCGCGCCTCGATGCTGCCCAGCACCGCCCAGCCGTCGACGAAGACCACCGGGGCCTCGTCATCGGTCGCGTTGAGCGTGTCCACCTCGAAGGAGCCGAGCACGCCGCCGCCCATGCCGCGCAGCGACACGTTCTCCGGGACGCGGATGTCGACGCTGCCGAAGACGGCATACGACTTGATCATGACCTGCTGGTGGTCGAACAGCGCCTCGCTGAGATCGATGTCGACACTGCCGAAGATCGCGTACGCGTGGATCCGGCGGCCCGTGCGCCAGCGGCCCTTGCGGGCGGCGGCGCTGAACACCGCGACGACGTTGTCATCCGCGTCCATCGGTATCGCGCCCGTCGTGGGGCGGCTGGGCGCGGAGGCGGGGGCCGTGCGCCGCTGGTGGGCTATCGGCAGGTCCCGGACGAACACGTCCAGCTCGCCGACCGTCTTCGCGGCCAGCACACCCTCGACGCGCTCGGCGTGCTCGTCGGCGGTCAGCCGGCCCTCGGCGAGGGCCTCGCGCAGGAGGTCGGCGATACGGTCCCGGTCGGCGTCGGAGGCGCGCAGCTCGGCCGTCCGCGGTGCCGTGTCCGGCTGCTGGGCGTGCTTCTGAAGGTCCACGGCAGCAGCGTACCGAAACGCGATAGATCGCGACTACCCCCGTGCGGGGGACAACTCGGGGAACAACTGAGGACAACCTCACAAGTTCACCGCCGGCGGCAGGTCCTACGCTGGTGAGCGCCCGCCGATGGAGGCGGGCGGTCTTCCGTCGAGTGAGGAATGGGCGAGATGCCTGAGTTCGAGTACGCCGATCTGCTCCCCATGGGAGAGGACACCACCCCCTACCGGCTGGTGACCTCCGAAGGTGTCTCCACCTTCGAGGCCGACGGACGGACGTTCCTCAAGGTGGAGCCGGAAGCGCTGCGCAAGCTCGCCGAGGAGGCCGTCCACGACATCCAGCACTATCTGCGCCCCGCCCACCTGGCGCAGCTGCGCCGCATCATCGACGACCCCGAGGCGTCGTCCAACGACAAGTTCGTGGCGCTTGACCTGCTGAAGAACGCGAACATCGCGGCGGCGGGCGTGCTGCCGATGTGCCAGGACACCGGTACGGCGATCGTCATGGGCAAGCGCGGGCAGAACGTGCTGACGTCCGGGCGCGACGAGGAGGCCCTGAGCAAGGGCATCTACGACGCCTACAAGAACCTGAACCTGCGCTACTCCCAGATGGCTCCGCTCACCATGTGGGAGGAGAGGAACACCGGTTCCAACCTCCCGGCGCAGATCGAGCTGTACGCCACCGACGGCGGCGCCTACAAGTTCCTCTTCATGGCGAAGGGCGGCGGCTCGGCCAACAAGTCGTTCCTCTACCAGGAGACGAAGGCCGTCCTGAACGAGGCCTCCATGATGAAGTTCCTGGAGGAGAAGATCCGTTCGCTGGGTACGGCCGCCTGTCCCCCGTACCACCTGGCGATCGTCGTCGGCGGTACGTCGGCCGAGTACGCGCTGAAGACCGCGAAGTACGCCTCCGCGCACTACCTGGACGAGATCCCCTCCGAGGGATCGGCGCTCGGGCACGGCTTCCGGGACAAGGAGCTGGAGGAGAAGGTCTTCGAGCTGACCCAGCGGATCGGGATCGGGGCGCAGTTCGGCGGCAAGTACTTCTGCCACGACGTGCGGGTGGTGCGGCTGCCCCGGCACGGGGCGTCGTGTCCGGTCGCCATCGCCGTGTCCTGCTCGGCGGACCGACAGGCCGTCGCGAAGATCACCGCCGAGGGTGTGTTCCTGGAGCAGCTGGAGACGGATCCGGCGCGGTTCCTGCCGGAGACCACGGATGAGCAGCTGGACGACTCGGGCGACGCCGTCAAGATCGATCTCAATCAGCCGATGGCCGACATCCTCGCCGAGCTGACCAAGTACCCCGTCAAGACGCGGCTGTCGCTGAGCGGGCCGCTGGTCGTGGCGCGGGACATCGCGCACGCGAAGATCAAGGAGCGGCTGGACGCGGGGGAGTCCATGCCGCAGTACCTGAAGGATCATCCCGTGTACTACGCCGGGCCCGCCAAGACGCCCGAGGGGTACGCGTCGGGGTCGTTCGGGCCGACGACGGCCGGGCGGATGGACTCGTACGTCGAGCAGTTCCAGGCGGCGGGCGGGTCCAAGGTGATGCTGGCGAAGGGGAACCGGTCCCAGCAGGTCACTTCCGCGTGTGACGCGCACGGGGGGTTCTATCTGGGGTCCATCGGTGGGCCTGCGGCCCGGCTGGCTCAGGACTGCATCAAGAAGGTGGAGGTCGTCGAGTACGAGGAGCTGGGGATGGAGGCGGTGTGGCGGATCGAGGTGGAGGACTTCCCCGCGTTCATCGTCGTCGACGACAAGGGGAATGACTTCTTCCAGGATCCTTCGCCGCAGCAGCCGACGTTCACGTCGATTCCCGTGCGGGGGCCCGGGCTGGTTTGACATCCTCCCCGGCCTAAAGGCCGGGGATTCCCGCCTGCTCCCACCGGATGGGTGAGGGCTTCGGGTGGGTTCCTGCTTCGCTGCGCTGTGCCGGTACGAGTACCGGTCTTACCTGCGCTCCACAGGCTGACACCGCCAGTCCGGCGGCCTTGGCGACGTTGACCGCCGCGTTGATGTCCCGGTCCAGGACGGCCCCGCAGGCTCCGCAGGTCCACACACGGATGTGCAGGGGCTTGGGGCCGTCCTTGACGCCGCACTGCGAGCACACCTGAGACGTGGGCTCGAAGCGGCCGATCCGGGCGAAGGTGCGCCCGTACCGGGCGGCCTTGTACTCCAGCATTCCGACGAACGCCGACCAGCCGGCGTCGTGAACGGACTTGGCCAGGCGTGTACGCGCGAGTCCTTTAACCGACAGGTCTTCCACGGCGACCGCTTGGTTCTCGCGGATCAGCTTGGTGGAGAGTTGGTGGTGGAACTCGCGGCGCGCGTCGGCCACCCGTGCGTGAGCGCGGGCGGCCTTCAGCCGGGCCTTGTCCCGGTTGCGGGAGCCCTTGTCCTTGCGCGAGAGAGCGCGCTGCGCCTTCTTCAGGCGTTTCTCGGCCCGGCGCAGGAAGCGCGGGCTGTCGATCTTTGTGCCGTCCGAGAGGATCGCGAAGTGGGTCAGGCCCAGGTCAATGCCGACCACGTTGTCCGTGGCGGCCAACGTCTCGGGCCCGGTCTCGACCACAAACGAGGCGAAGTACCGGCCCGCACTGTCCTTGACCACCGTCACCGTGGACGGCGTCGACGGCAGCGTGCGCGACCACTTCACCTTCAGATCGCCGATCTTCGGCAGGCGCAGCTTCTGCCCCGGGGTGATCGACCAGCGGGCGTTCGCCGTGAACCGCACCGCTTGTCTGGTGTCCTTCCGCGACTTGCACCGGGGCGCACCCATGCGCGGGCGCTTGCCCTTCAGCCCGTCGAAGAAGTTCCGGTACGCCGTGTCCAGGTCGCGCAGGGACTGCTGGAGGACGACCGCCGACACCTCGCCGAGCCAGGCCCGTTCCGGGGTGTTCTTCGCCTCGGTGATGAGCTGCTTCGACAGGTCGCCGGTCTTCGGGAACGGCATGCCTTCGCTGCGTGCGGTCTCCCGAGCCCTGAGAGCGTCGTTGTAGACCACCCGCGCACACCCGAACGCCCTCGCCAACGCACTGCGCTGACCGGCGCTCGGGTACAAGCGGAAGCTGTACCGAAGCTGCACGCGGATCACGCTACACAGTTGGTTTATGAGTATCGATGAGAACGTTCGTACAGGTCGTCACTGTGTCTTCCGTATGCATGTCCACTTGGTTTTCGTGACGAAGTACCGACACAAGGTGTTCTCCGACCGACACTTGACGCGGTGCGAGGAGATCATGCGTGCCGTGTGCGAGGACTTCGAGGCCGAGCTGGTCGAGTTCAACGGCGAGAACAATCACGTCCACCTGCTCGTGAACTTCCCGCCGAAGGTCGCCGTGTCCAAGCTGGTCAACAGCCTCAAGGGCGTCTCCTCCCGGCGGCTGCGCCAGGAGTTCCCCGACCTCGTCCGCCACTACTGGCGGGCACAACGGCTCTGGTCCGGCTCGTACTTCGCCGGGTCGGTCGGCGGGGCGCCGCTCAGCATCGTGAAGCAGTACATCGAGCAGCAGAACCGGCCGCTCTGACCTGGGCTGAGGTGAACAGCGCGGATCCGTGCGCACAGCTGAGGTCAGAGCAGCTCTCAGATTCGCTTCACCACCGGGCTGAAGCCCGGTGGTGAAGCGAATAGTCCCGGTAGCGCGCGTTCGCTCCGCGGGGCGGCGGGGGCGAAACCCCTCTCCGCATAGCGGACTTCGTGTACTGCTTTCGGACAACCTCGTCGCCAGCCCGCCCGTTCCGTTGACTCGCTCAACCAACACTGTGAGTCTTCTCGGCGCTCCGACATGCACATGCCATGTCACTCCCCGAGGAGACCAGGTGAACCGAAGACTCGCCATCGCGGGCATCGCCCTCGCCGTCGTGCTCGGCGGCGGCCCACTCCCCGCCGCGGCCACCACCCCCACCGCGGACACCCTCGCCGCACCCGACGTCGACGTGAACAAGGTGAAGGCGCACCTCACCGAACTCAGCGCCATCGCCTCCAGGAACGGCGGCAACCGCCGCTCCACGAACCAGGGTTACGACGACTCCGTCGCCTATGTGAAGGGCAGGCTGCAGGCCGCCGGCTACACCGTCACCGAGCAGCCCTGCACCTCCGGCTGCACCAGCGGCGCCGGGCCCAATCTGATCGCCGAGTGGCCCAAGGGTGACGCCGGCAACGTGTACATGTTCGGCGCCCACCTCGACAGCGTCACGGCCGGCCCCGGTATGAACGACAACGGCTCCGGCTCCGCCGCCCTGCTCGAGAACGCCCTGACGCTCGCCCAGCAGAACCCGGCCATGCGGGGCCGGGTCCGCTTCGCCTGGTGGACCGACGAGGAGCAGGGGCTCAACGGGTCCGACTTCTATGTGCGTTCACTGTCCTCGACCGAGCGTTCGAAGATCAAGGCCTACTACAACTTCGACATGATCGCCTCCACCAACGGCGGTTACTTCATCAACCACATCACCTCCTCGGCCGCCGCGCCGATGAAGGCGTACTGGGACTCGCTGGGCCTCCAGCCCGAGGAGAACACCGAGGGCGCCGGCCGCAGCGACGACTACTCGTTCGAGCAGTACTCCATCCCCACCTCCGGTTACGCGATGGGCGCCAGCGCGCGGAAGACCTCCGCACAGGCCGCCAAGTGGGGCGGGACGGCGAGCCGGGCCTACGACCCCTGCTACCACTCCTCCTGCGACACACTCACCAACATCAACACCACCGGCCTGGACCGCGCGTCCGACGGCATCGCGTACACCCTGTGGCAGCGGGCCGTGGACACCGGCACCGGCAGCACCTGCGACACCGCCGGAGTGGTAGCCAACGGCGGTTTCGAGAGCGGGACTTCGCCGTGGACCGGGAGTACCGGAGCCATCGGCGCGCACTCGGGCCAGTCCGCCCACACCGGCACCCGGTTCGCCTGGCTGTCGGGGTACGGCTCGACCCGTACCGAGTCGATCAGCCAGTCGGTGACCGTGCCGGCCGGGTGCGCGCGGGCCGAGCTGCGCTACTGGCTGCACATCGACACCGACGAGACCGGTTCGACGCCGTACGACCGGTTCACGGTGAAGGCCGGCTCCACCACGCTCGCCACGCTGTCCAACGCCGACGCCGGCAGCGGCTACGCGCAGCGGTCGGTGGACCTGTCGGCGTACGCGGGCCAGACGGTCACCCTGACCTTCACCGGCACCGAGGACTCCTCTCTGCAGACGGGCTTCGTCGTGGACGACGTCACCCTGGAGAGCGACTGACCACCCCCCACGGGTGCTCCGCCCCGCCGTGATCCCTTTGCGGCGGGGCGGCGGCCTTCGTACGGGAATACGCTCGTCGGGGACCGCTGCTGTGCTCTTCGGAGGTACGACGATGACGACCACGGACGACGACCGGCACTACCGCGTCGAGCACGACTCCATGGGGGAGGTGAGGGTACCGGCCGACGCCAAGTGGCGCGCGCAGACGCAGCGCGCCGTGGAGAACTTCCCCGTCTCCGGGCAGCGCCTGGAGCGCGCCCACATCGAGGCCCTCGCCCGGATCAAGGGCGCCGCCGCGAAGGTGAACGCCCGGCTGGGCGTGCTGGACGAGGACATCGCGGAGGCGATCCAGGAGGCGGCCGGCGAGGTCGCCGAGGGGCGCTGGGACGAGCACTTCCCGGTGGACGTGTTCCAGACCGGTTCAGGGACCTCGTCCAACATGAACACCAACGAGGTCGTCGCCACGCTCGCCACCGAGCGGCTGGGACGGGACGTGCACCCTAACGACCACGTCAACGCCTCCCAGTCGTCCAACGACGTCTTCCCCTCGTCGATCCACATCGCCGCGACCGCCGCCGTCACCCGTGATCTGATCCCGGCGCTCGGCCATCTCGCCGCGGCCCTGGAGCGCAAGGCGGAGGAGTTCGCCGACGTGGTGAAGTCCGGACGTACGCATCTGATGGACGCCACACCGGTCACGCTGGGCCAGGAGTTCGGCGGGTACGCGGCCCAGGTGCGGTACGGGATCGAGCGGCTGAACGCCTCGCTGCCCCGTCTCGCCGAGCTGCCGCTGGGCGGCACCGCCGTCGGTACCGGCATCAATACCCCGCCCGGGTTCTCCGCCGCCGTGATCGAGGAGGTCGCCCGCGCGACCGGGCTGCCGCTGACCGAGGCACGCGACCACTTCGAGGCGCAGGGCGCCCGGGACGGCATCGTGGAGACCAGCGGGCAGCTGCGGACCATCGCCGTCGGGCTGACGAAGATCGCCAACGATCTGCGGTGGATGGCGTCCGGGCCGCGCACCGGTCTCGCGGAGATCAGCCTGCCCGACCTGCAGCCCGGCTCCTCGATCATGCCCGGCAAGGTCAACCCGGTGATCCCGGAGGCCGTGCTCATGGTGTGCGCGCAGGTCACCGGCAACGACGCGACGGTGGCCACGGCGGGCGCCTCCGGGAACTTCGAGCTCAACGTGATGCTGCCGGTCATCGCCAAGAACGTCCTGGAGTCGGTGCGGCTGCTCGCGAACGTGTCCCGGCTGCTCGCCGACCGCACGGTCGACGGCGTCGTCGCGGACCGCGAACGCGCCCGGGAGTACGCCGAGTCCTCGCCGTCCGTGGTCACCCCGCTCAACAAGTACATCGGCTACGAGGAGGCCGCCAAGGTCGCCAAGAAGTCACTGGCCGAGCGGAGGACCATCCGTCAGGTGGTCCTGGAGGGCGGCTACGTCGAACGCGGCGACCTCACCGTCGAGCAGCTCGACGCGGCGCTGAATGTCCTGCGGATGACAAGGCCGTGAAACGGCTCCCCGGTGCGTGTGAACCGTGACGGGGAAAGCGGCGTCGTATGGCCATGGCACCTAATATCTGGCCATGGCGGAGGGCGGAGCGACTGTGCGCGAGGACACCGACGGAACGACGGGCCACTGGGCGCCCGGGACACGGATCCTGTGGCGGTACCGGGAGAACGGCGGCCCGCGCTTCCACATCGCGCGCCCCGTCACGGTCGTACGCGACGACGACGGGCTGCTCGCGGTGTGGATGGCGCCCGGGACCGAGTGTGTGAAGCCGGTGCTCGCCGACGGGTCGCCCGTGCACCAGGAGCCGCTGGGCACCCGGTACACCAAGCCGCGCACGGTGCGGCGGGACCGCTGGTCCGGCACCGGTGTGCTGAAGCTGGTCCGGCCCGGCGAGCCCTGGTCGGTGTGGCTGTTCTGGAATCCGGGCTGGCGGTTCAAGAACTGGTACGTGAACCTGGAGGAGCCGATGGTCCGTTGGGCGGGCGGGGTGGACTCCGAGGATCACTTCCTGGACATCTCCGTGCACCCGGACCGCACCTGGCGCTGGCTCGACGAGGACGAGTTCGCGCAGGCCCGGCGGGACGGTCTGGTGGACTCCGCGCTGGCCAAAAGGGTGCGGGAGGCCGGGCGGGCCGCGGTGGCGGTGATCGGGGCCTGGGGGCCGCCGTTCTCGGACGGGTGGGAGAACTGGCGCCCCGATCCGTCGTGGGCGGTACCGTCACTGCCACAGGACTGGGACCGCACTCCCGCGCAAGTGTCCTCGTGAGACCCTTGCTGCACCCCCGGGCGGGAAACGTAGGATCGTCCTCCGCACGGCGCGGGGCAGCAACCACCGGAGAGCAGAACGGGCTTGACCGATCGTCACCGAGGGGCGGCAGGACGTGAGCGAGGGGTACGGAATCACCGGCGCCGGCGGGCATCAGCCGGCCGGCGCAGCAGGCACAACCTCTGACCACGCGGGAAATCCGTTCCGGGGGCAGGTATTCCGGGTATCGGAGTTTCGGCGGGACGAACCGCGCGCACGGCGTGCGCCGGACGGATGGACTCGACACGCGTGACGGAGCAGCCGACCTCCTTCGAGCGCCCGCAGCCGGGCGCCGACCCCGCGGATCCTCGCGGGGCGCTCCTGCGTGTACCGGGCACCGGAGCCGCTTTACCTCTGCAGAGCCGTTCCGGCGGTGAGCCTCCCGCCTCGCCGGACACCGTGACACCCGGCGGTGCCGGGCAGGACCCGGCGACGGAGGCCGGCTCCGAGCACTCCCAGCCGGGCGCCGGCCAGGGCGCCGGCCCCGACACCCACCGGCCGCGTCCGGCACCGGAGGGCATCCCGGTGCAGCCGGCCGCCGATCACGGGCGGCCGGACAGCCGGGAGCGCCGTACGGGACAGATCGCCGCGCCGGGCCGGCCCACGCCGATGCGGCGGGACGGGGACCGGCTGCGGTTCGTGGGCGCCGCGACCCGGCGGATCGCCCGCGGTATCGACCTGGACGAGATCGTGATGGGGCTGTGCCGGGCCACCGTGCCCACCTTCTCCGACGCGATCCTGGTCTATCTGCGCGATCCGCTGCCGGTCGGCGACGAGCGGCCCACGGGCCCGCTGGTGCTGCGGCTGCGCCGCACCGACCGGATCCCAACCGAGCGGGACACCGAGGGCGGGTTCGCCCCGATCGCCCCGCCGGAGCAGCCGTCCGAGCTGGACTCGGTCGGCGCGGAGCTGTGCACCGTACGGCCCGGCAGTGCGCTCGCCGAGGTGCTGCGCGGGGTGCGGCCGGTGTTCACGGACGCGCCCGCCGCGCGGGCCGCGCTGCCCGAACTACTCGGCGAGGAGGGCGCGTCGGCCGTACCGGACGGGCAGCGGGCGGTCCTCGCGCCGCTGCGCGGGCGGCGGCGGGTGATCGGCGCGGCGCTGTTCCTGCGCCGTCCGGAGCGCATCCCGTTCGAGGCCGACGATCTGCTGGTCGCCGCCCAGCTCGCCACGCACAGCGCCCTGGGCATCGACAAGGCGGTGCTGTACGGGCGCGAGGCGTACATCGCGGACGAGCTGCAGCGCACGATGCTGCCGGAGAACCTGCCGCACTGCACCGGCGTACGGCTGGCGTCCCGGTATCTGCCGGCCGCCGAGACCGCGCGGGTGGGCGGCGACTGGTACGACGCGATCCCGCTGCCCGGCAGCAGGGTCGCGCTGGTCGTCGGTGACGTCATGGGGCACTCCATGACCTCGGCGGCGATCATGGGCCAGCTGCGTACCACCGCGCAGACCCTCGCCGGGCTCGATCTGCCGCCGCAGGAGGTGCTGCACCACCTCGACGAACAGGCTCAGCGGCTCGGCGTGGACCGCATGGCGACCTGCCTCTACGCGGTGTACGACCCGGTAGCGCACCGCATCACCATCGCCAACGCCGGCCATCCGCCGCCGGTCCTGCTGGAGCTGGGCGGCCGCGCCGAGGTGCTGCGGGTGCCCGCGGGCGCGCCGATCGGTGTGGGCGGGGTGGACTTCGAGGCCGTGGAGCTGGACGCGCCCGCGGGGGCGACCCTGCTGCTGTACACCGACGGTCTGGTGGAGTCCCGGCTGCGGGACGTGTGGACCGGGATCGAGCAGTTGCGGGAGAAGCTCGCCGCGACCGCGCAGCTGACCGGCCCCGACCATCCGCCGCCGCTCGAGGCGCTGTGCGACGAGGTGCTGGACATGCTCGGTCCGGGCGACCGGGACGACGACATCGCGCTGCTCGCCGCCCGCTTCGACGGGATCGCGCCGAGCGATGTGGCGTACTGGTTCCTGGAGCCGGAGGACGCGGCCCCCGGCCGGGCCCGCCGCCTCGCCCGGCGGGCGCTGTCCCGCTGGGGCATGGAGGAGCTGAGCGACTCGGTGGAGCTGCTGGTCAGCGAGGTGGTGACGAACGCGGTGCGGTATGCGACGCGGCCGGTCACACTGCGGCTGCTGCGTACCGACGTGCTGCGCTGCGAGGTCGGTGACGACGTGCCGCAGCTGCCCCGGCTGCGGCAGGCGCGCGCCACGGACGAGGGCGGGCGCGGGCTGTATCTGGTGAACCGGCTGGCCCGGCGCTGGGGCGCGACCCGGCTGAGCACGGGCAAGGTGGTGTGGTTCGAGCTGAACCGCGGCTGAACGGGCGTACGAGAAGGGGCGCCCGGTGTGCTGGTCACACCGGGCGCCCCTTTTCGTCGTCTACCGTTCCGCGTCGGCGTTCTCCGGGTCGTCGCCGCCACCCGGGGCCTCGGTGGTCGGCGGTCCGGAGGTGGGCGGGGTCGGCGGCGCCTCCGACGTCGGCGGCGGGCTCGGTGCCTCGGACGTCGGCGGTGCGGAGGTCTCCGGCGGCGCCTCGGTGGTCGGTGCCTCGCTCGTCGGCTCGTTGCTCGGCGTCCGGGACGGCGACTGCGACACCGACGGGGACTTGCTCGGCTTCACCGCGGCACCCTGCTTGGTGTCCAGGTCGAACTTGGTGACCTCGTCCATGACACCGAAGGTGTACGCGGCCCAGATCTCCGCCGGGGGGCCACCGCCGTTGACGCGGTAGTCGACGCCGGCCGCCTCGTACATCGGGACCTGCTTGCCGCTCTTGGGGTCCTCGCCGAACAGGCCGACCGAGGTGACCAGTTCGGGGGTGAAGCCGGTGAACCAGGCCGACTTGTTGTTGTCGGACGTACCCGTCTTGCCGGCGACCACCTGGCCGTCGCGCAGCGGGTTCTCCTTCACGGACACCCGGGCCGTACCGTCGTCGACCACACCGGTCAGTACGGAGGTCACCGTGTCGGCGGCCTCGCGGCTGATCACCTGGTCGCCGATCGGGTCCGGGAACTCGACCTGGCGGTCCTTGTGTTCGACCGACTTCACGACCGCGGGGGTGACCTTCTTGCCATGGTTGTCGAGGGTGGCGTAGACGCCGGCCATCTCCAGCGGGCTCGCGCCCATGGTGCCGAGGGTCTGCGCGGGCAGCGGGGCCATGCCCTCGGTCTCCATGCCGAGTTCGCCCGCGACCTTCACCACCTCGGTCATGCCGACGTCGATGCCCATCTGCGCGAAGACCGAGTTGACGGACTTGTTCATCGACTCCTGGACGTCGATGTCGCCGTAGTCCCGGTCGTCCTCGTTGGGCGGTGAGAAGCCGACCTTCCTGGTGCCGTCCATCACGGGGCGCCCGCTGGTGCCGTCGTACAGCGTGTTCGCCGTGATCGGCACGCCGTCCTGGGTCTCGGCGTCCTGGTCCACGGCCGCGGCGAGGATCACCGGCTTGAAGGTGGAGGCGGGCTGGTAGTCGTCGCGGGTGGCGTTGTTGCGGTAGTGCTTGACGTAGTCCACGCCGCCGTACATCGCCACGACCGCGCCCGTCTTCGGGTTCACGGAGACGGCGCCGGCCTGGACGTCGGCGTCGACGTCGCGCTTCTTCGGGTCGAGTTTGCTGGTGAGCTTCTCCTTGACCGCCTGCTCCAGCGCCTTCTGCTTCTTCTTGTCGATGTTCAGCGTGATGGTGTAGCCGCCGAGGTCGACCATGGCCTTGGCCTGTTCCAGGTCCTCGGCGGTGCCCTGGTCGACGAGCCGCTGCTTGAGCGCGGCGTTGGCGGCCTCGACCAGGTAACCGGTCTGGCCCTCGAGACCGGGGGCGGCCTTCGGCTCCTTGGGAACCGGGAACTTCAGGCCCTGGCGGTCGGCCCCGTCCAGCCAGTCCTGCTCGACCATGTTGTCCAGGACGTAGTTCCAGCGCTCCTGGACGAGCCGCTTGCCGGTGTCGCTGGCGATCGCCCAGTCGTACTGGTTCGGCGCCTGGAGCAGTGCGGCGAGGTACGCGCCCTGCTGGACGTTCAGGTCCTCGGCGTCGACACGGTAGTAGGCCTGCGCGGCGGCCTGGATTCCGTAGGCGCCGCGGCCGTAGTAGCTGGTGTTGATGTAGCCGGCGAGGATGTAGTCCTTGGACTTCTCCCGGTCCAGCTTCAGGGAGATGACCAGTTCCTTGAGCTTGCGGGTGACGGTCTGTTCCTGCGTCAGGTAGTAGTTCTTGACGTACTGCTGGGTGATCGTCGAACCGCCCTGCGCGCCCTTGCCCGAGACCGTGTTGAGCAGACCGCGCGCGGTGCCCCTGAGGTCGACGCCGGAGTCCTTGTAGAAGGACTTGTTCTCGGCGGCGACGAAGGTGCGCTGGACTTCCTTGGGCACCTTGGCGAGGTCGACGATCTCGCGGTTGTAGCCCCGGCGGGCCATGATCGAACCGTCGCTGTACTTGTAGACGTTGCCCTGGAGTTCGGCGTCGGCGTTCCCCTCGGGGATGTCGATCACCATGTACAGCACGATGAAGGCGCCCATGCCGAGCAGGCAGAGGCCGAGGAACGTGCCGAGGATCTTCTTCCAGGTGAAGAGGCGGCGTATGCCGCTGCGGCCGGTCCCGTCCGAGGAGCGGCCCTGGGGTGCCGCTCGGCGCCCACCGCGCTGTCGTGCGCGTCTTTCTTCCGCTCGTCCCATGCGTCCGTTCCGCTCCGCTTCGTTCGTGTGTGCTCAGCCGCCACACCAGTTCGCCGCCGAGGCCAGCTTGGAAAGCTAACACCGCCGGCTGTGACAAAGGGCGGCCGATCCGGCCTTTACGGGCGTGACAATCAGCACCCGCACCACTGGAACCGACGTTCGAAGGGGGTCCAAGGTTGCCACGATCGGGTAATGTGTTATCACTTAGCTAGGAAGACGCTAGCCGTTCGGTGGCGTCCGGAGAAACGGGGGATCACTCATGTCCACACACGACACGCAGGTCACGGCCGACGTACCGGAGATGCCGGCCCCGCGCGTGCGGGAGGTCACGGCGCACAGCATCGGCGGCGGGCTCGCCCTGCTGCTCGGGCTCGTCGGACTGCTCATCGGCGCGGCACTGATCGCCACCACGGGCGCGGTCGACGGGGCCGGCGCCAAGGCCGCGCTGATCATCGGCGGCATCCTGGTCGCCATAGCCGCGTTCCTCGCGATGTGCGGGCTGAACATGGTGGCGCCGGGTGAGGCGCGGGTGGTGCAGCTCTTCGGCCGCTACCGGGGCACGATCCGGCAGGACGGGCTGCGCTGGGTGAACCCGTTCACCTCGCGCACCAAGATCTCGACGCGAGTACGCAACCACGAGACCGCCGTCCTGAAGGTGAACGACGCCTACGGCAATCCGATCGAGCTGGCCGCGGTCGTGGTGTGGCGGGTGGAGGACACCGCGCAGGCCACCTTCGAGGTGGACGACTACATCGAGTTCGTCTCCACCCAGACCGAGGCGGCCGTGCGGCACATCGCCATCGAGTACCCGTACGACGCCCATGACGAGGACGGCCTCTCGCTGCGCGGCAACGCGGAGGAGATCACCGAGAAGCTCGCGGTGGAGCTGCACGCGCGGGTGGAGGCGGCCGGTGTGCAGATCATCGAGTCCCGGTTCACGCACCTCGCCTACGCCCCCGAGATCGCGTCGGCGATGCTCCAGCGGCAGCAGGCGGGCGCGGTCGTCGCGGCGCGGCAGCAGATCGTGGAGGGCGCGGTGGGCATGGTCGAATCGGCGCTGGCCCGGATCCAGGAGCAGGACATCGTGGAGCTCGACCCGGAGCGGAAGGCGGCGATGGTGTCCAACCTGATGGTGGTGCTGTGCGGCGACCGGTCGGCGCAGCCGGTCCTCAACACCGGGACGCTCTACCAGTGACGGCGTCCTCCCCCCAGGGTCGGCCGCAGCGCAAGCAGGTACTGCTGCGGCTCGACCCGTCGGTGTACGAGGCCCTGGCCCGCTGGGCCAACGACGAACTCCGCTCGGCGAACGCCCAGATCGAGTTCCTCCTACGCCGGGCCCTGTCGGAGGCGGGCCGCCTCCCCGGCAACACGCCCCCGATCCCCCGCCGCGGTCGGCCCCCGCGCGCGGCTGAGGGCCCGGGGGCTCCCAGCGCCCCTGGAAACCCGAGGGGCCCGGGCGGCCCTGAAGCCCACGGCGGCTCCGGGGGCCCCGGAGGATCTGGCGACTCCGAGGGCCCCGGCGGCCCCACTCCTCGACCCCCCTCCCCCTGACGTCACGGGCCTCCGGCCCGGCAACCCACCCCAGGCGCGCGGGGCTGTATCGATATGCGGCTCCGCCGCGCGTGCGCGACCAGCCCCACCGCGCCGCAGCCGGTCCACACGCCGAGAACTGCCCCTCCGCCACCCGGACTCTGGGGCTGTCGGGGTCCCACCCCCGGAGGCCCCCTGACCCCCTACGCCCCGGCACGCAAACCCCCAAGGGGCGCGGGGCTGTATCGATATGCGGCTCCGCCGCGTGTGCGCGACCAGCCCCACCGCGCCGCAGCCGGTCCACCCGCACGAACCACTCCCTCCCCCGCCGGGGGCACCTCGGTAGCAGAACCGTGACAATCGCCCCCCACCAGCGGCATCGCACACCCGTACACCACCCGCACACCCGACGTATACACACTGCGTATACACCGTGTGTAGAGTGCAGCTCATGTCCATCGGTCACACCCTCCTGGGACTCCTGGAGTCCGGCCCACGCCACGGCTACGACCTGAAGCGTGCCTTCGACGAGAAGTTCGGCCACGACCGGCCCCTGCACTACGGCCAGGTCTATTCGACGATGTCCCGCCTCCTCAAGAACGGCCTCGTCGAAGTCGACGGCATCGAGGCCGGCGGCGGCCCCGAGCGCAAGCGGTACGCGATCACCGAGGCCGGCATCACCGATGTCGAGCGCTGGCTCGCCACACCGGAGAAGCCGGAGCCGTACCTCCAGTCGACGCTCTACACCAAGGTCGTCCTCGCCCTGCTCACCAGCCGGGACGCCGCCGACATCCTCGACACGCAGCGCTCGGAGCATCTGCGCAGCATGCGGATCCTCACCGACCGCAAGCGCAAGGGCGATCTCGCCGACCAGCTCATCTGCGACCACGCCCTGTTCCACCTCGAGGCCGATCTGCGCTGGCTGGAACTGACCGCCGCGCGCCTCGACAAGCTCCGTGAGGCGGTAATCCGATGACCACACCCGTTCCGGCCGGTTCCCTGCTGGCGGCACAGGACCTGCGCAAGGCCTACGGCCCCACCACCGCCCTGGACGGCGCCGCCTTCTCCATCCACCCGGGCGAGGTCGTCGCCGTGATGGGCCCCTCCGGGTCCGGCAAGTCGACGCTGCTGCACTGTCTCGCCGGCATCGTCACCCCCGACTCCGGTTCGATCACGTACAACGGGCGTGAGCTGACCACCATGAGCGACGGCGAGCGCAGTGCGCTGCGCCGCTCGGAGTTCGGCTTCGTCTTCCAGTTCGGGCAGCTCGTTCCGGAGCTCACCTGTGTGGAGAACGTCGCCCTCCCCCTGCGGCTGAGCGGCACCTCCCGCAAGGAGGCCGAGCGGGCCGCGCTGACCTGGATGGAGCGCCTCGAGGTCGACGACGTCCGCACCAAGCGGCCCGGCGAGGTCTCCGGCGGTCAGGGACAGCGCGTCGCCGTGGCGCGGGCGCTGGTCACCGGACCCCGTGTGCTGTTCGCCGACGAGCCGACCGGCGCACTGGACTCGCTCAACGGCGAGCGGGTGATGGAGCTGCTCACCGACGCCGCCCGGTCCTCGAACGCCGCCGTCGTCCTGGTCACGCACGAGGCGCGGGTGGCCGCGTACTCCGACCGCGAGGTCGTCGTGCGCGACGGCAAGTCCCGGGACATGGAGCGCGTCGTATGAGCGGTCGTACGAGCGGGACGCAGTGGGTGCGGGATCTCGCGATGGGCACCCGGTTCGCCTTCTCGGGCGGACGCGAGGGCTGGATCAGGGCGCTGCTCACCGCCGTCGGCGTCGGCCTGGGCGTGGCGCTGCTGCTGCTCACCACCGCCCTGCCGGGCGCGCTGGCGGAACGCGACCGGCGCGCGGATGCCCGCCTCGACTACACGTACAGCCCGGAGACCCCCGAGAAGGCCGACGACACCCTGGTCATCTCCGACCTCGACACCGACTACCGGGACCAGGAGGTGCGCGGCCGGCTGGTGCAGCCAGAGGGCGACAAGGCCCCGCTGCCGCCGGGCCTGCGGAAGTATCCGGCGCCGGGCGAGATGGTGGTCTCCCCCGCGCTGAAGGCACTCCTCGACTCGGACGACGGACGGCTGCTGCGGGAGCGGCTGCCGTACGACGTGGTGGGCACGATCGGCGAGCAGGGCCTCATCGGCTCCAAGGAACTCGCCTACTACGCGGGCGTCGACGACCTCGCGCAGCACATCGACAACGCCCTGACCGCCCGTATCGACGCCTTCGGCAACCCCAACCCCATGCCGCAGGAGGCGGACCCGGTCCTCGTACTGCTGGTGCTGGTCGTCTTCGTCGTGCTGCTGATGCCGGTCGCCGTGTTCATCGCCGCGGCCGTACGGTTCGGCGGCGAGCGGCGGGACCGCCGGCTGGCGGCGCTGCGGCTGGTCGGCTCCGACAGCCGGATGACCCGGCGGATCGCCGCCGGTGAGGCACTGGCCGGGGCGCTGCTGGGGCTGGTGTTCGGCACCGGCTTCTTCCTGGCCGGGCGGGAGGCGGCGGCCTCGGTCGACGTCTTCGGGATCAGTGTCTTCCCGAGCTATCTCAACCCCTCCCCGCTGCTGGCGCTCCTTGTCGCGGTGGCGGTTCCGGCGGCCGCGGTGCTGGTGACGCTGTTCGCCCTGCGCGGCGTGGTCATCGAGCCCCTGGGCGTGGTCCGTACGGCACGGCCCGCACGGCGTCGCCTCTGGTGGCGGCTGCTGCTGCCGCTGGCGGGGGTCGGCCTGCTGCTGCCGATGATGGGCCAGGGCCGGGACGGCGGGGACTTCAACCAGTATCTGGTCGTCGGCGGCGTCATGTGCCTCCTCGTCGGCATCACCGCCCTGCTGCCGTGGATCGTGGAGGCGGTGGTCGCCCGGCTCGGCGCCGGCAGCCTCTCCTGGCAACTGGCGGTACGACGCCTGCAGTTGAGCAGTGGCGCGGCGGCCCGGATGGTCAACGGCATCGCGGTGGCGGTGGCCGGCGCGATCGCGCTGCAGATGCTGTTCGCCGGCGTCGACGGCGACTACACCGAGTCCACCGGCTACGACACCACACGCGCCCAGATGCAGATGCAGGTGCCCGAGGGCACGGACATGGCGTCCACCACCGCGAGGTTCGAGAAGACCGAGGGCGTACGCGAGGTGTACGCGCTGTCCGAGGGCTACCTCGCCGACGAACCCTGGAAGGACGAGCCGGAACGCGGCGCCCAGCTGACCATCGGGGGCTGCTCGGCCCTGCGCGAGGTGGCGAAGCTGCCCAAGTGCGAGGACGGGGACGTGTTCACCGTCAGCGGCGGGGAGTACGACACCGACACCCCGGCACTGAGCGAGCCGGGCCGGAAGCTGTATCTGGAGACCACCGCCCCGGGGGGCGACAGGGGCGAGGATGTCGTCTGGACCCTGCCGAAGGTCCTGACCCCGGCCGACTCCGTCGACGACCCGACGGGAGCCAAGCGCGGCGGTTTCCTGATGACCCCGGCATCGGTACCGCCGGCCGTCGAGCGGGAGGTCCGCGGGCAGTTGTATCTGGCGCTCGACGAGTCGGTGCCGGACGCGCGCGAGCACGTACGCAACACGGCCGCGGAGATCGACCCGATGTCCCGGCCGATGACGTGGTCCGCCACGGAACGCTCCGAGCGTTTCGACTCCATCCGTACGGGCCTGTTCGCGGGCGCGGTGGCGGTGCTGGCGCTGATCGGGGCGAGCCTGCTCGTCTCCCAGCTCGAGCAACTGCGCGATCGCCGCAAGCTGTTGTCGGCCCTGGTCGCCTTCGGCACCCGCCGGCGCACGCTGAGCCTGTCGGTCCTGTGGCAGACGGCGATCCCGATCGGCCTGGGCCTGCTGCTGGCCGCGACGGTGGGCATGTCCCTGGGCACGGTCCTGCTCCGCATGACCTCGACCCCGGTCACGGTGGACTGGACGAGCGTGCTCCAGATGACGGGCATCGGAGCGGGGGTGGTCCTGGCGGTCACGCTGCTGAGCCTCCCGCCCCTGTTGCGGATGATGCGCCCGGACGGCCTGCGAACGGAGTAGGGCTGGATTCAGCCCCTCGGGGGGCGACTCGGCCCCTCGGGGGGCGACTCGGCCCCTCGGGGGGGCTACTCAGCCCCTCCGGCGCTTGAGGAGCGGGGTCCGGGGCGGAGCCCCAGGGACGGGAAGGGAAGGGGCGGCGGGGGCGAAACAGTCCCCGTCACCCCACCACCCGCACAGGCAACCCCCGCATCGACTCCCGCAACGCCACAGCCAACTCCGCGTACTCCTCCCCCCGCGCCGCCCCCGTCCGCATCGCCAACGCGACCCGCCGACTCGGCGCCGGCTCCGCGAACGACGCGGTCAACAACCCCACCGACCGGGCCGTCTCCACCCGCACCGCCGTCCGCGGCAGCAACGTCACCCCCAGCCCACCGGCGACCAACTGCACCAACGTCGACAATCCCGCCGCGGTCGTCGTCGCCGGCACCCCCGCCCGCCCCGCCTCCCGGCAGATGTCAAGCGCCTGATCCCGCAGGCAATGCCCCTCGTCGAGCAACAACAGATTCAGCTCCCGCAACACCGCCCGAGGCACCCCCACCCGCCCCCCGAGCTCATGCTCGAGCGGAGTGACCAGCACGAAGTCCTCATCGAACAGCGGCAGTTCGGTAACCCCGGGCACCCTCAGCGGCACTGCGAGCAGCAGCAGATCCAGCCGCCCCCCGGCGAGCCCGTCCAGCAGATTCGCGGTCTGCTCCTCATGCACCTGAAGATCCAGACGCGGATACCGGTCATGAACGAGCCGCAGCACCGTGGGCAGCAGATACGGCGCCACGGTCGGGATCACCCCGAGCCGCAACACCCCCGTGAACGGCGCCCGCAACGCGTCCGCCTCCTCCATCAGCGCCCCGACCTCCGCGAGGACGGCCTTGGCGCGGGCGGCGAGCCGTTCACCGGCCGGTGAGAGCAGCACCTTGCGCGTCGTACGCTCCACGAGGGTGACCCCGAGCGTCTTCTCCAGCGCCGACACCGCCCCCGACAGCGCCGGCTGGCTCATCCCTATCGCCCCGGCGGCGTCCCGGAAGTGCAGATGCTCGGCCACCGCGGCGAACGCGCGGAGCTGCGCCAGACTCGGCTGCCTACGCCTGTTACCCACCGTCACTGATAGCTACCTCCGATCAACACGACCGAGTGTAGCTATTTCACTAATCAATGCACGGTGTGCCAACATCATTTCCAGTCCAACCCATGGGAAATCCCCGCGATCCTGGGGTTTTCCTCGCTGCAAGGAGAGCCTGTGCTCACTGTCGGTGACAAGTTCCCCGAGTTCGAACTGACGGCCTGTGTCTCGCTGGAGAAGGGCAAGGAGTTCGAGTCGATCGACCACAAGACCTACGAGGGCAAGTGGAAGATCGTGTTCGCGTGGCCCAAGGACTTCACCTTCGTGTGCCCGACCGAGATCGCCGCCTTCGGCAAGCTGAACGACGAGTTCGCCGACCGTGACGCCCAGGTCCTCGGCTTCTCCGGCGACTCCGAGTTCGTCCACCACGCCTGGCGCAAGGACCACGACGACCTGCGCGACCTGCCGTTCCCGATGATGGCGGACTCCAGGCACGAGCTGATGCGCGACCTCGGCATCGAGGGCGAGGACGGCTTCGCCAAGCGTGCGGTGTTCATCGTGGACCAGAACAACGAGATCCAGTTCTCCATGGTGACCGCCGGTTCCGTCGGCCGTAACCCCAAGGAGGTCCTGCGGGTCCTGGACGCCCTGCAGACCGACGAGCTCTGCCCGTGCAACTGGAGCAAGGGTGACGAGACCCTTGACCCGGTCGCGCTGCTGTCGGGGGAGTGAACCGAGATGTCCCTCGACTCCCTGAAGTCCCGTATACCGGACTACGCCAAGGACCTGAAGCTCAACCTGGGCTCGGTCATCGGCAACTCCGACCTGCCGGCCCAGCTGCTGTGGGGCACGGTGCTGTCGACCGCGATCGCCTCGCGCTCGCCCATCGTGCTGCGTGAGCTGGAGCCTGACGCCAAGGCGAATCTGTCGCCGGAGGCGTACACGGCGGCGAAGGCCGCGGCCGCGGTGATGGCGATGAACAACGTGTTCTACCGGACGCGTCATCTGCTGTCGGACCACGAGTACGGCACGCTCCGCGCGGGACTGCGGATGAACGTCATCGGCAACCCGGGTGTCGACAAGGTCGACTTCGAGTTCTGGTCGTTCGCCGTCTCCGCGATCAACGGCTGCGGGATGTGCCTCGACTCGCACGAGCAGGTGCTGCGCAAGGCCGACGTGTCGCGCGAGGTCGTGCAGGAGGCGTTCAAGATCGCCGCGGTGATCCAGGCGGTCGCGGCGACGCTGGACGCGGAAGCGGCCCTGACGGACTAGCTCCGTCCCGCTTCCCCCGGGCCCGCCCACCACTCGGTGAGCGGGCCCCCTCGCACGCCGCCGTACTCCGCCGCCGATCCGCGGGCAGGCACCCCCGCCGATCCGCGGGCAGGCGTGCCGCCGATCCGCGGGCAGGCGTGCCGCAGGGCGGCACGGGTGGGCGCGACGGCACCCCGTCAGCGCCGGGCCGCGCGACTCCCCCCGTCCCGCACCCACACCGTCGACCGGTGCGGCACGGGGGTGGGTCCACTCGCCGGCGTTCACCGGGTACCGCTGCGCCCACCCGTGCCGCCCCAGCGGCACGACTGCCCGCAGCTGCGGCGGACTGCGGGGGTGGGTCCACTCACCGGCGCTCGCCGGGTGCCGCCGCGCCCACCCGTGCCGCCCCAGCGGCACGACTGCCCGCGGCTACGCGGGGTCGAGTGGTGGGGGTTCGTCCGCCGGGGGCTTGGGGGGCGGTGTTGCCGACAAGGCCGTGGCCCCGTGGGGACGTGGGGTGTGCGACAGCGCGCTTTCGTGGGCGTACCGCCGCAGGTAGCCGACGACCGTGTTGGTGACCGCGACCAGCGGCACCGCGACCACCGCACCGCCGATCCCCGCCACCATCCCGCCCGACGCCACCGCCAGCACCACCGCCAGCGGATGCACCCGCACCGCCCGTCCCAGGATGAACGGCTGCAGGATGTGCCCCTCGATCTGCTGCACCGCGAGCACCACCACCAGCACCATCACGCCCGTGAACACGCCCTGCGTGACCAGCCCGACGACCACCGCCAACGCCCCCGACACGACCGCGCCCACGAGCGGGATGAACGAGAACAGGAAGATGAACACGGCCAGCGGCACCGCCATCGGCACATCGAGGAAGTAGATCCCGAGCCCGATGAAGATCGCGTCGATCAGAGCCACTATCACCGTGCCGCGCACATACGCCGTGAGCGTCCGCCACGCCGCCGGACCCGCGCCGGCGACCCCCGGACGCGCCGCCGCGGGCACGAGCTTCAGCGACCACTCCCAGATCCGCTTGCCGTCGTAGAGCAGGAACAGCGTCGAGAAGACGGCGAGCAGGATGCCGGTGAGCCCCTCGACCACGACGGTCACGCCCTCCAGGCCCGCCGAGGTGATCTGCTCGGTGTTGGCGCCGACCGCCTCCCGCAGGTTCTTGGCGATCTCGTTGATCTGTTTGTCGGTGACGTGGAAGGGGCTGTTCAGCAGCCAGTTGCGCAGTTCGTCGATGCCGTCCTGGATCTGGTCGGAGAGATGGTCGATGTTCTCCATGACCTGCCAGGTCACGAACCAGCCGATGAGGCCGATCACGACGAACCCGAACAGCGCCGTCAGCGCGGTGGCCGCACCACGCGGCACGCCGATCCGCTTCAGCCGGGTCACCGTCGGCTGCAGCAGCGCGGTGATCAGCAGAGCGGCGACGAACGCCAGCACGACCAGCTGTACGGCGCTGATGACCCGCATGAGCACCCAGACCGTGCCCGCCAGCACCAGCAGCCGCCAGCCGGCCTCGGCGGCGACCCGTACGCCCCAGGGCACGGCCTGCGCCGGGTCCGGGCGGACCGGGATCACCGGGGCGACCGCGTACTCGCGCGGGGCCGGCTCCTGGCCGGACGGCGGCGCGTCCTCCGGTACGGGTACGGGTACGGGTTCGGGAGCCGGGCCCGGACGGCGCTCCCCCTCCACCTCCGCGCGGCGCTCCTCCAACCGCTTGCTGACCTCGGTCAGTCCGGCTCCGACCCGGCCGAGCCATCCTGGCACTCGCGACATGATCCGTCCTCTTCCCCCGTTTCTCCCCACCACTCACCCCTGGAGTCGTCGGTCAGACCGTACATGGCGAAAGCCCCGCACCGTAGGACGGTGCGGGGCTGCGCCAGGGTTGAGCGGGGCGGTGAGGCGGCCGGCTCGGGGCCTTCTAGTAGTAGTGGTTCGCCTGCCAGAAGTTCCACGCGTCGCACGGGCTGCCGTAGCGGTCGTTCATGTAGCCGAGGCCCCACTTGATCTGGGTGGCCGGGTTCGTCGCCCAGTCGGCTCCGGCCGAGGCCATCTTGGAACCGGGGAGCGCCTGCATCAGGCCGAAGGCGTCGGAGGTGGGGTTGTCGGCCTGGTAGTTCCAGCTGGACTCGTGGTCCACGATGGTGCTGAAGCACTGGAACTGGTCCGCCGGCACGATCTGCCGGGCCATCGCCTGCACTTCGGCGATGGTGTAGGACGACTGGACAGCGAAGCTGGACGCGTCACGGGTGGCGGAGCGGCTGGCGGCGGCCTTGGCCTCGGCGCGATCCTTGGCCGCCTGCTCGGCCTTGTCGGCCGCTTCCTTCTTCTTCGCGACCGCGGTCTCGGCGGCGGCCTTGCGGGCGGCCTCCTCCGCGTCCTTCTTCGCGCTGGCGTCCGCCGCGATGGCCATCGTCTCGGCCTGCTGCGTCAGGGACGCGGTCTGCACCTGGGCCTGCTGGCCCGCGGGGATGTCCGCGAGCAGCGTGGTGCCGCTTGCCGTCGCCTCGGCGTCGTTGTTCTGCGCGACGCTGCCCGAGGCAACACCGACGACGCTTCCGACAGCGGTGACCGCCGTGGCCGAGGCCACTGCGAATCCCCGGACCGACATCCGGCTCACACGGTTTCCTTCCAGCATCGCCCGCTTCGGTGACCCTCGCGGACGCAATCGTGCCCCTTGCCACTGGCCTCCCCAACTACTGGTCACGGGAGGCACGGGCCCGGTGGGCAACTCCCTCGAGAGGAGCGCCACGTGATGCTCGGGCGGCATACGACGACGCTATGGAGTTAAGTCTGTGGCGCTGTACCGCTGGGGGCACAGCTGTGTCGTATGCGGGGCCTGACAGGAGTGAGACTCTGCCGTAACACGGAGGCGCAAGGCAATTCTCCGTTGCGTGTGAAAGCTCACATCTCGTTCGACCCCAGGGAATCCCGGAAATCCCCCCACACGCCGACGCCGCCCGGCTAGGCTCTACGCCTTTCCGGACGGCGCCAACTACCGCGTAACTGACCCTTATTGGATTCCGAGGGTCAGATCTGTCCGTCTTCGAGCATTTCGGTCACCAGCGCGGCGATCTGGGACCTCTCGGACCGCGTCAGGGTGACATGCGCGAACAGCGGATGCCCCTTCAGCTTTTCGACGACGGCGACCACACCGTCGTACCGACCGACCCTCAGATTGTCCCGCTGGGCGACATCATGGGTCAGAACGACCCGCGAATTGGCCCCGATCCGGGACAGAACGGTCAGCAGGACGTTCCGCTCCAGTGACTGGGCCTCGTCCACGATGACGAACGCGTCGTGCAGCGAGCGGCCCCGGATGTGGGTGAGCGGCAGGACCTCCAGCATGCCGCGCGCGGTGACCTCCTCGATGACCTCCCGGCTGGTGACCGCCGACAGGGTGTCGAACACGGCCTGCGCCCAGGGGCTCATCTTCTCCGCCTCGGAGCCGGGCAGATAGCCGAGCTCCTGGCCGCCCACCGCGTACAGCGGACGGAAGACCATCACCTTCTGGTGCTGACGGCGCTCCAGGACCGCCTCCAGGCCGGCACACAGGGCCAGCGCCGACTTGCCGGTGCCGGCCCGGCCGCCCATGGACACGATCCCGACGTCCGGGTCGAGCAGCAGGTCGAGCGCGATGCGCTGCTCGGCGCTGCGGCCCTTGATACCGAAGGCCTCCCGGTCGCCGCGCACCAGCCGGACGTTGCCGTCGGCCGTGACCCGGCCGAGCGCCTTGCCGCGCTCCGACTGGAGGGTCAACCCGGTGTGCACGGGCAGGCCGGCGGCTTCGGGCACATACACGTGCCCCTCCTCGAAGAGGATGTCCACCTGCTCGCCGGGCAGGGTCAGTTCGGACATCCCGGTCCAGCCGGAGGAGTCCGTGATGGCGAGCTCCGCGCGGTACTCCTCGGCGAGGAGACCCACGGAGGACGCCTTGATCCTGAGCGGGAGGTCCTTCGACACCACGGTGACGTCGAACCCCTCGGCCTGCAGATTGCGGGCGACGGCGAGGATGCGGGAGTCGTTGTCCCCCAGGCGGTAGCCGCTGGGCAGCACGCTGGGGTCCGAGTGGTTGAGCTCGACCCGCAGGGTCCCGCCGACGTCCCCGGTCGGAATGGGGGCGTCGAGACGGCCGTACCGCACCCGGTAGTCGTCCAGCAGGCGCAGTGCCTGGCGGGCGAAGTAGCCGAGTTCGGGGTGGTTCCGCTTGGCCTCCAGCTCGGTCACCACGACGACGGGGAGCACGACTTCGTGCTCGTCGAAGCGGGTGAGGGCGTTGGGGTCGGCCAGCAGGACGCTGGTGTCGAGAACGTAGGTGCGCCGGTCTGGCTTGTGGCGCTTTGCGCTGGTCACCACGGAAGGACGTACCCCCTCGGATGAGGTCGGGGAGCGACGAGGCGGGACTGGACCGGTCGACGGCCCGCATGCACAGCGGGCCGGGAACCGGCCCTCCGCCGCTTCTTCCGTGCCGTGACCGCACGGTCGGGCTGGTGCAAAGGGCCTCCCGGGCGGACGGCTCTGCGCCGCCCGCTGAGATCCGACACCCGTGGTTCGGGTGTCGACCTGTCTGGCTTATGCCCTCGAACAGGCGCCGCCATGCCACGGCATATGACGGCGCGCCGGTGAACTCCGCGTGACGTGCGACGGGTGCGCGGCGGGAAAGCGGGTGCTCAGCCGCCGTAGCGCCGGTGGCGGGCGGCGTAGTCGCGCAGTGCGCGCAGGAAGTCGACCTTGCGGAAGGCCGGCCAGAACACGTCGCAGAAGTAGTACTCCGAGTGCGCGGTCTGCCAGAGCATGAATCCGGACAGCCGCTGTTCGCCGCTGGTGCGGATGACGAGGTCCGGGTCGGGCTGCGCGCGGGTGTAGAGGTGACGCCCGATCATGTCGATGTCGACGGCCTCGGCGAGCTCGTCCATCGAGGTGCCCCGCTCCTGGGCGTCCAGCAGCATGGACCGTACGGCGTCGGCGATCTCCTGGCGGCCGCCGTAGCCGATGGCGACGTTGACCACTATCCCTTTGACGTCCGCGGTCGCCTGTTCGGCCTCTTTGAGGGTGGTCTGCATCCCCGAGGGCAGCAGATCGCGCGTGCCGACGTGGTGGACCCGCCAGCGTCCGTCGGCGGCGAGGGTGCGGACCACGTCCTCGATGATGCCGAGGAGGGGGACGAGTTCGTCCTTGGGCCGGTCGAAGTTGTCCGTCGACAGCAGCCAGAGGGTGACGACCTCGACGTCGGCCTCGCTGCACCAGCCGAGGAACTCGCCGATCTTGTCCGCGCCGGCCCGGTGGCCGTGGACGGTACTGGAACCCGAGGCCTTCGCCCAGCGGCGGTTGCCGTCCATGATGACGCCGATGTGCCCCGGCACCTGAGCGGTGTCCAGGTGGCCTTCCACCCGGCGTGCGTACAGCCTGACCAGCAGGCCACGCAGCTTGTCGCGCAGGTTCACGTGATCGTCAGCCCCTCCGTACGGATCGGACAGGCTCGGCGCTCCCCGCCGCCTCACGCGGCAAGCGGCCCGGTCTCGGCCGCGGGCGGCCCCTGTCCGTTGGCGGTCCCCGGAGGCGAAGCCTACCCCCGCGGGGGCAGGGGTCCTCAACGTCCGGGGTGGGGGTGGTCGTCGGGCGTACGGGGGCTGAGGGGGTTTGCGGGGAGGTGCGGGGGCCGCGCCGGGGTCGGGTGAGGAGCCGTGCCGGCGCCCGCTCACCGGACGCGGCGGTGTGCGATGCCGGCCGGGGGCGGGTCTGCTCGCCGGCCTTTGCCGGGTGCCGCCGCGCCCACCCTCCCCCATCGCCCCAGCGGCACGATTGCCCGCGGCTGTGCCGGTTGCAGCGGTGCGGCTGTGCCGGTTGCTGCGGGGCGGCTGTGCCGGTTGCTGCGGGGCGGCTGGGCGGGGCCCCGTTTCGGGGCAAGAAAAAACGGGCCGGTCCGTGGGGGGGGGATACGGACCGGCCCGAGGGGGGGTTTCCACCATAACCCTTCGTAAGTGATGCTGCGTACATTGGCGCGCCACAACTACTCTCCGGAGTCGCCCGGCGACGCGCAGAGGAGTCCGGAAGGCATCACTCCGGGGTTCGAGGTGGCCGAAAACCGGCTGAATCGCGTGAAAATCGTGCGGTGAGGGGACTCTGAGCCGGATGTGACACGTGCCGCCGACCGGATGACCGCACTTTCGGCCTTCCCTCCGACGGGCGCCCGGGGCATGGTCACCGGGTTGACCCGGGGAGGGCATGAGGAGAGGTGAATCGGGGCACCGCGCAGCCCCCTCCACCGCGCGGTACCGCCATCCCGCGCAGCTTTGCTGACGCGAACCACCTTGGTCCGAACCTATGCGATGGCCCGTTCCGGAGACCAGCCGCATCCGATAACGATGCGGAAACTCACACCCGTCCGGAGCGGGCGCCCGTGCCCTTGCGGGCGTGGAGGAGATGCCGGGTGCTGTGGGCCACGAAGGGCCCCTCGGATGCCATCCGTTCGTGCAGGGCGCGCAGCCGCGGCAGATACGCGTCGACGGTGAACCCGGGGACCATCCAGATCACCTTGCGCAGGAAGTGGACGACGGCGGCGATGTCGTGGAACTCGATGCGCAGCCGTTCGGCCCGCAGGTCGACGATCTCCAGTCCGGCGGCCTCGGCCGCGTGCCGTTCACGGTCCGGGTGCCGCGCGTCGCGCCGCTCGTCCGGCTGGGGGCCGAGGAAGTACTCGACGAGTTCGTGGACGCTGCCGGGCCCGACGTGCTGGGCGAAGTACACGCCGCCGTCGGCGAGCACCCGCGCGATCTCCTGCCACCGGGCCTCGACGGGATGCCGGCTGACGACGAGGTCGAAGGCGCCGTCCGCGAAGGGCAGGGGCGCGTCCTCGGGTGAGGCGACGACGGGGACACCGCGCGGCCGGAGTACGGCCGTGGCCTTGGCGACGTTGGGCGGCCAGCCCTCGGTGGCGACGGCGAGCCCGGGCCCCCGGGGGGCGTGGGCGAGGGCGAAGTCCAGCACCTCCCCTCCCCCGGTCTGGATGTCGAGTACGGCCTCGGCCGCGCCCAGCCGCGCGGCCACCGCCGTGGCGTACCCCCAGGAGGGCCGGGCCTCGCTCGCCCGCCCCTCGAACCAGGAGAAGTCCCACCCCTCGGTGGGCACGGAGGCGCCCTCCTCGACGAGGTCCTCGAAGGTCCGCACGCTCGCCTTGTCGGTCATGCACCGATCATGCCGGGAGCGCCCGCGCGATGTCTTCTCCGTTATGAGGGCACCAGTGGGCGCACGTCCTCCGCCACGAACCGCACGAAGCCCTCCGGGTCGGGTTCGTCACCGGTCGGCTGGAGGACGACCGAGTCCGCCCCGGCTTCGACAAGCCGCTGTACGGCCTCGGCGACGGCCTCCGCGTCCCCGGCGACCCCGATCTCCGGGTCCCCGCCCACGCCCTCGGCGACCAGTTCGGCGCGCAGCCGCTCGGCCGCGCCGGGCCCGGTGGCGGCGAGGAGGTAGACGACGGTGCGGTGGGATTCGGCGGTACGTCCCGCAGCGGCGCGCCCCTCCTCGACGAGCCGGCGCGCCTGGCGCACGCCCTCGGGTGAGGTGTTGGCGGTGAGGACGGTCCCGTCGGCGGCCTCACCGGTGAGCCGCACGGTCCTGGGCCCGGTGCCGCCGGCCAGCACCTCCACCGGTTCCTGCGGCGGCCAGTCGAGGGCGACGTCGTCGAGCCGGACGTACCGCCCCTCGGTGGTGACGCGTTCACCACGCAACAGGGCTCGCAGCGCGGCGAGATGCTCCCGCAGCAGGGTCAGCGGCGATTCGGCCCGCGCCCCGACCTGCCCCATCCAGTCCTGTACGCCGTGCCCCACGGCGAGGATCGGGCGCCCCGGGAACATCCGGTACAGCCCGGCGGCCTCCATGCCCGTGACCGCCACGTTCCGCAGCGGCACGGGCAGCAGTCCGACGCCCACCCGGACCCGCTCGGTCCACGCCAGCGCGGCGGCGGCCGTCGAGATCCCGCCTTCCCGGAAACAGTCCTCCCACAGCCAGAGTTCCTCTAGCCCGCTCTCATCGGCGAGCCGGGCGACGGAACGGAGCCGCTCGGGGGCGAGCTGGGGGCGGAAGACTGCGCCGAGTGTGGTCATGCGGGGTTCCTACCCACGCACGGCCACGGGCTCAAACGGGCCGGACGGGTCAGCGGTTGATGGCCTGGATCTCCTGGACCGTGACGTCCTGGGTCGCGCCGAACTGGCCGTCCGGGAGATCGCCGCCCGCGCCTCCGGAGCCGGTCCAGTGGATCTCCCACGTGACCGTCGCCTGGAGGGGGAACGTGCCCTCGCCCGAGGAGCGCAGATACTTCACGCCGCACGGCGGGGTCCGGTCCGCCTTGCCCTTCTCGTACTTCTCGCCGATCCGGCCGTCGTTGATCTCGCACACGCCGGACGCCGGATACGTCTCCGCGTCGGGGGTGCCCGCCTTGATCTCCAGGGAGACCGGTTCCGCCGTGGCCGTCGCGTCGATACCGAGCACCGGGACGGACGCGGTGACCGACACCGGCTTGAACTCCGCGCCGTCCAGCCACGCCCACGTCGGCAGGTTCACCTTGGTCTCCTCGGCGGGGGCCAGTGTCACCTCCGTACCCGGGACACGGATCTGGGCATAGGCGAGTTCGGCGAGGATCTCGGGGGTGATGGCATTCTCGACGTCGGCGGGCGGGGCGTCGCCCGTGTCCACCCAGAAGTAGTCCTTCGTGCAGGAGTCCCAGCCCGGCGGGAAGCTCCGGTCGACGTACGACCCCCACCAGTAGCCCTTGCCGGACTTGTCCTTGTTGAAGCCCTTCTTCTCGTCGGTGGCGTTGTACTTCTCCCGCTGCTTGGCGTCCCACTCGTATCCCGTGGACCCGGCTTCCCAGATCGGCTCCAGGTAGTTCTGCAGCTGCTCGGGGGTGTACATGGGGGCGTACCAGCAGGGGGGAGGGCTCCAGGAGGTGGAGGAGGCGAGGGCGCCGGCTTTGTCACCGGTGCCGTTCTTGGAGTAGTCGAATTTGACGCCGCCCACTTGGACGGAGAGGTTGCCCTTGTCGTCGGCGTTGGCGGTCTGTTCGGACTCGTTGGCGTTTCCGTTTGAGCCGCGCCCGGCAAACGCCGCGTGCGATGTGAAGAGGGAAACGCACGCAAGTGTCAGGACTGTGAAGATTCTCGCCGAGTTCCTTACGGCTGGCACGCCTTGTTCCCCCTGTTCGAGACGACGTCGGTGGTCTGCCAGATCCCGTCGGAGTTTTTGGTCAGACTCGCGTTGTACAGGACGTAGGCGTCCGACGTGGCGGGCGATCTGTCGACCTTGCCCGTCTTCTTGTTCTTGATGTACGACTTGCTCTCGTCGGAGCAGTAAGTGACGTATGCCTTACCAGTGTTGGCAAGCGACACCTTGTACTTGGAGTAGCGCGTCTCGCCGACCCAGGTCTCGCCATCGCCGATGTACTTCTGCACGTACGTGATGTAGCTGCTCAGGGCTTTGTCCTTGATGTAGAACCCCAGAGCCGTGGTTCCCGTGTCACTCTCGAAGATCGCTTCATCGACAGCGTTGACGGCGAGCGTACTGTCGGCAAGGACCGCGTCCTTCGCCGAGTCGCCTGTCTTCTCGTACTCGAAGACGTTCTTCGCGTCGGAAGGGAACGTGATCTTCGGGCGTCCCCCGGAGTCCGGGGCGCCGGCGCTCGGGGACGCCGACTTCTCACCCCCCGTGTCCGCTCCCGCGATCTTGTCGTTGTCCTTGTCCTTGGACGGGCTGTCGTCGTCGCTACCGCACGCGGACAGCGTCAGGGCCGCGGTGGCGGTCAGCGCGAGCGCTGCGAGCAGGGTGGGGCGGCGGTTCACAGTCGGCTCCCGGGAGGGCGAGGCTTCTCTTCAGCGAATCCAAAGCTATCGGCTGGGTGAGTACAGGCACCAGAGTGGCTGGGGTCAACTGAGCGGGCGGTCCGTGATGAGGGCGGTGAGGATCATCGGGGCGTCCCCGTCGGACTGGTTGAGGGAGAGAGCGGCCCAACGGCCGGACGGCGAGGGGCCCCAGACTTTCAGGTCCCCGAGACAGTCCTTGGCCACGAGGGTGCGGAAGGGTTCCGGGCGGGCAGCTCCCGTCGGGTGCATGACCAGGGTGCGGTGCGGTCCGAAGCGGGCGTCCAGCCGCGCCGCCAGTGTCGTCAGGTGCATCTCCGCCCTCTCCTCCGCCTCGTTCCATTCGCGGCCGTACACGCCCGTGAGGGCTTCGCTCTCCCAGAGGGGGAGGAGCAGGAACCCTTCACCGTGCGTCGACGCCCATTCGCCGGTCCCTGGTTCCCCCTGATCGGTTGTCGGGCCGGAGGCCGGGAGGGCGGCGGACAGCGCGGTCTCGACGGCGGACACCGCCCGGGGCAGGTCGAAGGGCTCGCCCTCGCGGGCGGTCACAGCGCCGGCCGGGTCATCGGCTGGGGCAGCGGCTCGAGTGCGCCCGAGTCCTTGAGGGCCTGGTACGCCTTGACGACGCTCGCCGTGTCTCCGGGGGCCGTGATGGTCAAGAGGGCTCCTCCGGTGAGGAGTTCCCTGCTCTCGGGCAGCGCCTCGGACGGCGTACGGGCCACACGTCCCGCGGACAGATAGCCCACCCAGCCGACCGACGGTGTCCCGATCCTGAAGCCCGCTTCCTTCTTCAGCGCGGACGTCACCGCCCGGTCGCCGACGTCGCCGTGGTCCGGAGCCCATGACTCCGCGACGGCCGCGAGGAGTTCGGCGTCCGGGAGGCCGGGCGCGTCGTCGGGGGACACGATCGTGGCCACCAGCGACTGGAGCAGGTACTGCGGGGTTCCGCCCGCGAGTGCGGCGAGCTCCACCTTCCAGCCGGGGGCGGCAATGTCGGCGAGGAGGCGCAGCGAGGTGCCGTCCGCCGCCGACCAGTCGTCGGCCGTCTGGGCCGTACGCAGGGCGGCGAGCAGGGACGGTCCGTCCGGCCGGATCGTCTCGCCGGACCCGGAGGCGGGCACGGTGTGCCAGGTCCCCGTCAGCTCCGGCAGCAGCCGGGCGAACCGGTCCAGTGTCGTGCTCCACCGTGCGGCCAGTTCCGCCGCCGACTCCTGCCGGGGGCCCCAGAAGCCCCGCACCACGCGTCGCATGTCCCGTTCTCCCTCTCTCCCGCTCTCCGCCGCCCGTGTCCGGCTTCACACTAGGTCGTACGCGCCCCGCCGCCCCGTCAGTCGAAGGCCTCGGGGCGGCGGTCGCCCGCGATCGGTTCGGGGGTGGTGTGGACGACCTCGATGTTCAGGCCGGCGTCCTCGAACGCGTCGCGGGCCGCGTCGGCGACCTCCTCGTTGGAGAAGTGCCACTCGACGTCCTTGCCGCGTGCCGCCTCGGTCTGCCTGCGGGCCTCGGCGAGCAGCCGTTCCTTGCCCGAGGGGGTGAGTTCGGTGCGGTCGGCGCTCAGGAAGCTGTCGTAGCCGTTCTTGGCCTCCAGATAGGTCTGGCGGGAGGAGTCCCAGCCGTCGAACTCGACATCCGGGACGTCCGGGTCGGTGTGCGGGACGACGTACTCGTGTCCGCGCTGGGTGCCGGTGATCTGTTCCTGGTAGCGCAGCCAGGACTCGTTGCGCCAGTTGGGGGCGGGGTTGCGGTCGCGGCTCGCCCAGAAGCCGTCGCCGGCGTCGGCGTCGCCGTAGGTGCGGCTGTCGAGGTCGTCGGCCCAGTCCGGCGGGTTGTAGTTGCGCGGGTCGCTGGTGTCGTTGCGCTCGGGGTCGGGATACTGCTTCTTCTTCTCCAGTGCCTGGCGGGCGCGTTCCGGTTCCTCGGCGCGTTTGCGTTCGAGGTAGGCCTGGCGTTCGGCGGCGCGGGCCGCTTCCGCCTGTTCGCGGGCCTCCTCGTCGCAGCCGCCCTCCGCCAGGACGACGTACGGGCTGCCGGCCGCCGCGAGGACGGTGGTGCCGGTGCCGGCTCCCCCGCGCGGGCCCGTGGAGTCGTAGGGGGTGCTGCGGGGCGGTGCGGAGATGGTGCAGCCGGTGCGGCGGGCGGCGTCCTCGGCCTCGTCCGCCGACTCGTCGGCGCGGCGGGCGGCGTCCTTCACCGCGTCGAGGTCACCGGCCTCGGCGGCACGCCGGGCGTCCTGGGCGGCCTCGGTGGCGTCGTCGACGATCCGGCTGAGCCGGCCGAGCGAGCCGACCTTCTCGGCGATCTTCACCTCGCCGTAGCCGGGGATGAAGAGGGAGCCGATGTTCCAGACGACGGTGGTGACGGCGCGGGTCTCGTTGCCGCTGTCCCACTGGTCCACGACGTCGTCGCCGATGAAGGAGTCGAACAGGACCGTGCCGCCGGTGCCGAGGGAGGAGCCGCCCCAGTCGAGGATCGCGCCGAGGTAGTCGCCGTCGTCCCACATGTCGCGGGCGTCGGCGGAGTCGTCCCACCATTGGGCGCCGAGGGAACTGCCGTAGTCCATCAGGCCGTTCCATGTGTCGACGGGGCTGGTGACGACGTCCCAGATGCCGGTGACGTCGCCCCAGACGCCGTCGACGAAGAGGCCGCCGCCCACTTGGCCGATCTGGTCGCCGGCGCAGCCGAAGAAGGCACCGAAGCCGGAGAAGCAGCCCTCGTCGTCGTCCTCCTGGTTCCCTTCGCCCTCCTCGTCTCCGGTGGTCGGGTCCTCGTACGGCGACTCGTCGATCTCGTCCTCGGCGGCCACCGGGTCCACGACTGAGGGGTTGCCCCCGGTCACCGGAGGTGTGTCGCGACGACTGGGGTCCGGGTCGGTGTCGCTGTCGCCGCCGCCCGCCGTCACCGGGCCGCCGTCGCTCCCGCCGGGTGCCGGGCAGGCCGTGCCGGTGACGCGGCAGACCTGGGCCTGGATGCCGCTGAGGATCTGCGGGCCCAAGCCGCTGACCAGCAGCGCGGCGATGATCGCGGCGACGACCGCGACCAGTCCCGCGTACTCGACTGCCGTCTGGCCGTCGTCCCGGCGCCAGCGGATCATCCGGGGCAGGGAGAAGGGGCGCCGCTCGGGCCGGTCGAGGTGCGCGAGGCGGTACCAGTCGCGGCTCTCCGGGCGGGTCAGGAGGCAGAGGATCAGGAGGGGGAGGAGGAGCTGGGTGAGGCCGCGGGCCGATCCGTCGGCGAGGTTGGACAGCGAGCCGAGGATCAGCCAAGCCTGTACGGCGATGAGCGCGAGCCATGTCCTGGTGCCGCCCCGCCAGGTGCGCCGGGCCAGCCACCAGCCGAGGACTCCGGGGGCGGCCGCGTACGCCACCTGGGCGAGCAGGGTGCCGTCGACCGCGTCGAGCGACGCCGCCGTGAGAAGCAGTCCCAGACCACCGAAGACCGTGACCGCGAACAGCACGTGCACGAGCAGCATGGCCCGGGACAGCGGCCGGGGCAGGCCCCCGCCGTATCCGGGTGCGCCCCGCGCCACCCCCGACTCCGTTCCTCCCCCGTGCCAGGCCATGGCCGCCCCTCCTCAAGTCCCGTGGTTCGCAACCGTGTTTGGTTCACGACACGGCCCGAGAGTAGGGAGAGGGTGCTGTCGGGGGATGGGCCCGTGGGCCCAAACCGGCGCCCAACGGCCGTCCGGATGACGGGCGTTGTCAGTCGGGCGCATTAGTGTCCTGATCACAGTCGCCCGGAGCGTGGCGGCCACAACCGACGTACCGCCACATCTTGGAGCAGCCATGGGATTCGAGGCCACCTACGCCGACTTCTCCGTCGAACCGAGCCGGCTGGCGAACGCCGACGTCCGGTTCCACGGGGCCCGGTTCGCCGGGTCGCACGTCGCGCTGAGCGCGGGCGGGAGTGTGGCGCTGGAGTTCGAGGTGGCGGACCCGGAGGACGTCCCCCAGGTGACGCTCACGGTCACGGCCCTCGTCTCCAAGCTGGGCTCCGACCTCGGGTACGCGCCGATGAGCGTGCTGGTGCAGGGGGAGACGGTGGCCGAGGACCTCACCGTGCCCGGTGGCGGCGACCTTCCCCAGGACAACGTCTTCGCGGTGCCCGGCCGTCTGCTGAAGCCCGGCACCAACACGCTGGAGATACGCTCCTCGGACAAGTCCGGCAGCATGCTCTGGCTGTACCGGATCACCCTGGACCCGGTGTGGGAGCGCGGCCGCTCCGAGCGGGCGCGGACCGCGGAGGCGGCCCGGGACTCGGTCTTCACCTACGACACGGAGCTCCGCCCGGCCCACGCCTCCTCCGCGCGCTGGCAGGCCGCGCCCCGGCTGCTCTTCCACATCGACCGGGACGAGCACTCCCTGCCGGCCCAGCTCGGCTGGCGGGGTGAGGACGGCGCCGAGTCCGCCATCAGCTTCCAGTCCGCCATGTCCGACTTCCACGGCGTGTACCGCGCCGCGGACGGTACGGCGTACGAGTACCGGGGCCGGCTCGCCGACCGCCGGCCGTACTCGGAGGACACCGAGAACCTCTCGGCGTCCGTCCTGCACCGCTTCCACACGGAGGAGGGCTGGGGTGGGAGCTGGCACACCTCCCACGAACTGCGGCTGCTGGTCGACGACGGCGGGGCGCCGGTCGAGCGGGTGTCCTGGCGCGACCAGCGGGGCAATTCCGGCGTGGTGGCGCTGCACGCCTCGTCCTCCGAGGTCGAGGTGACCGGTGTCGAGGCGAGCGACGAGTTCGACGACGGGGGTGAGGGCGCGGACAACCTTCTCGAGGACCGGCGCAGCAAGTGGCTGACGTTCGAGGAGACCGCCCATCTCGACTTCACCCTGGGCCGCCCCACCGCCGTCGCCTCGTACTCCCTGACGTCGGCGAACGACTTCGACGACCGCGACCCCCGCGACTGGACCCTCCTCGGCTCCCAGGACGGCCGCGCGTGGACGCCGCTGGACACGCGCAGCGGTGAGAGGTTCCCTGAGCGGTTCCAGACCCGGGAGTTCCACCTCCGCACGCAGGCGCAGGCGTACCGCCACTACCGTCTCGACATCACCCGCAACGCGGGCGGAACCGAGGTCCAGCTCGCCCGGATCCGCTTCGCCGAGGCACCCGCCGGGCAGGCGTTCACCGGCTACTACCAGCGCTGGAACGAGGGCCCGATCGGCTACCGCGGCACCCCGGTCGCCGCCACGTCGTCCGCCGTCCCCACGGCTCCCCGCGTCGCCTCGGAACTCCAGGCGGCCGTGGCGAGCCTGTCCGAGACCGCCCAGGCACTGGCGGCGCTGGCCGCACAGCTCCGCAAGCACTGACGTCCGCGATACGGTCGGGGGGTCGCGGGGAGGGGTGGTCGGGGATGGGTCGCTGGCGGGACGGACACGGGGAGCTGGCCATACGGCCGGACGGGAAGCCGCCGGTCATCATCCCCCTGGAGATCGCCACCTCCTACCGGGCGCGCACGAAGGGCCTGTTGGGCCGGGACTCCCTCTCCGGAGCCCTGCTCCTCTCCCCCGCCAACAGCGTCCACACCTTCCGCATGCGCATCCCGATCGACGTGGCCTACCTCGACCGCCACCTCCAGGTCATCGCCGTACGCACCATGCCTCCGGGCCGCCTGGGCCTGCCCCGGTGGCGTGCACGGCATGTGCTGGAGGCGGAGGCGGGGGCGATGGAGGGGTGGGGGCTGCGGGCGGGGGGCCGGGTGGAGGTATGTCTTTGACAACGGCTACTGAGGTTGAACTCGTGGTGTGATGTCGTTGCTCAGGTGGGTCTGATGGCCAGACCGGTCTCAGTGAGGCAGCCGTCTATGCGGTCGTTGCGGTACTGGATATGCCGTGGGCCGCGTCGGATGCGCTTGACGAGGTGTTCGGGGGTGCCGAAGGCGACGTGGGAGAGCCATCCGCGTCGCAGGAGTGACCAGCTGCCTTCGACGGGGTTAGGTCAGGTGCGTAGGGCGGCAGGTGGTAAATGGTCGGCCAGTCTCGGGTCTCCGCCCATTCCCGCTGGTCGGCGGCCTTGTGGACGCTCAGGTTGTCCCAGATGAGCACAATCGGGCCGCCGAGCTGCTGGTGGGCCACGATCAGCAGGTCGCGGTAGTCGCGCCAGGAGAAGCTTTTGCGGCCGTCGCGTCGGCCGTCATCCCTGCGCGGTCGATAGATGAGTCGCAACCTGTGACCGGGTTGTAGCAAGCAGTGCCGCGATGGGCGCCCTTCTGCGAGAACGGCCCCGCACCCGGACCACCGGGGTTCGACCACGCCGTGAGGACGACACCGCAAACGCATACCAGATCATCTTTCAGCTCGTTTCCAATACTCACACAGCAGGGAATACTTCGCTTCGAATTTGCGGTCATATCGCTTATTTGCGAAGGCTCCAGGCACGGTGACGGAGCGCCCTTGGGTGCACACCAGGCGCAGATCCCACCACTCGCCACTTCGTGCCGTATGGTGCCGCTTCTCGATATCGACAACTTCCGCCCACGGAATTACCCTTCCCCCTAGGGGGCCATTGAAGGAAATCCCATGCGAGGTAAGCAAGGCTCGACGGTATCCACGACCAACAAGATGGATTACCACTATGAGCCAAGTGCAGAATATCGAGATTACCCACCAGCGTGAGCCTGGTCCCTCGGACAGCGCCACCGCAAATGCCACTCCCGCGCAAACTACCGTGACATATGCCACTGTCTGCCAGTTTTTGCGCCGCTCTGCAGCATCTAGAGCGATCCAAATCTCAGCCATGGAAGACTCCTACACAAGGATAAGCCACGCCGGGTCACCGACGATGATTCAAGCTGTCTCCGGCGATAGCGCCAGCGCCAGTGAGGGAGATGGAGAGCCCATCCGATATTTGGGAGTAAGTCCGCGCAGCCCCCGACATTCCTGCGTGCAACACCTGACGCCCAAATGACAGGGCCGGAGAATTCGAAGAGCTCAACAGTGACTTAGACACCCTACCAAGTCCGACAGCAACGCCTGCTGCACCGAAGCTAGCCACACCAAAGGCGCAACTGACAGGGTGTTCCGCGCGGATCTCGTCGACGAAGCGGTAGCGGATCACTGCCTCGTCTCCCGTGCGAAATAGGCGGCCGCCTTCTGCAGGATGTCGATGTCCTGCCGGGCATGCGCCAGCTCGTGGTTCCGCTCGGACAGCAGCCGGTCCAACTCGCGGACCTGCGCTTTCAGCGCTTCGACCTCCCGGCTCACCGCGGCGTCACCGCCGTCATTGCCGGCAGCCTTGCGCCTCCGGCCCAGCTCACGCTCCACCCAGGTGCCCAGCGTCGCTTCGTGGACGCCCAGCGACCGCGCGATGTCCGCAACCGGCCTCTCCGACGAGGAGAGCACCAGCTCGACCGCGTCCTTTTTGAACTCCTCCGGGTACTGCTTGCCACGAGCCATGGCAGACCACTTCCACCCGCAGGCCGCCACGCGACCTGCCGTTCAGGTGTCGGCATCGAAGGGGTCACTTCACTTCGTCTTCGACCCCAACCGCCCCAGCACCCCGCCCGGAGTAACCTCAGGCCACTTCCCTGACGGCACCAACGGCTGGCCTTCCCAGACCGGCAGCGTCCGCACGGAGGGCACCTTCAGCTTTACGAGCGGCGGCGTCGCGGACGTCGCCAAGTACGAATACTGGAGCGACTGGGACGCCTCCCGCCGGACCGCCACCCCCAGCACGGCGGGAGGCGCAGTCTCAGTGAAACTGACGCCCACAGTCGCCGGCGCAAACCAGCTCTACGTTCGCAGCCTCGACAAGGCCGGCAACTACTCCGACACCACCACCTACCTGTTCTATGCCAACGGCCCCACGACGCCTGACGAGCCCGGCGACCTCAACGGCGACGGCAACGCCGATTTGTGGGCGGTCGATCAGTCAGGCACCCTGTTCCCCTTCTTCGGGGCCGGTGACGGCACCGTATCCAAGGCCGCATTCAGATCCACCGCCCTCGACCTCACCGGCGCAAGCATCACTCACCGGGGCGACTGGACCGACGACGGATACGAAGACCTCATCGCGCTGCGCCACGACACCGCGCTAGGCGTCAAGCGCCTGTGGCTGTATCCGAACAACGGCTTCGGATACGCCTGCTCCGCCTGCGAGAACGGCCCCGAACAACAGGAACTCACCACGTACGATCCCGCCAACAACCACTGGAGCAATGCGGACCAGATCCTGGCCATCGGCGACGTCGACGGACCCCTCGACGCTGACGGAGACGGCACTCCCGACATTCCTGGCTACCCAGACCTCCTGGTCAAGGAAGGAGACCTGCTCTGGCTGTTCTTCGGTGCACCGGACAATCACCTGGACTCGAACCGAGAACCGATACTGATCGGTCCCGACGGGTGGAACACCATGGATCTGCTCGCAACCGGCGACACGAACGCCGACGGCCGCGTCGACCTCGGAGCCCGCGACCGCACCACCGGTGATCTCTACGTCTTCCGTGGTTCAGGAGATCACGGCGACGGCTTGGCAGATCAGTCCGCCAAGGTACTCTCCGGCCTCAACTTCTCCACAGCCGGAGTTCCCTTGATCACCTCCCCCGGCGACGCAGACCACAGCGGCAGGTACTTCACTGCCTGGTTCATCCGCAACGACAACGCAGTGTGGAGCTACACCAAGCTCGGCAGCGGGGTTGGAACCATGAGCAAGGTCAGCGACGGCTGGGCCGGCTACCAAGCCATCAGCTGACACAGCCGATTCTGTTTGGCCCGGCCTCATCGGGCCAAACAGGCAGGGCAAACGGCCCTACACGCACTATTGCCTGGGTCATCGACCAGCCCCAGGATGCCGCTCAACACAACAACGCGTCGAGCGCGCCGAGCCGGGCCGTGGACCCGTCTCCGCAGTCGTCGTTCAGTGGCCTCGCGAAGACTCCTCCGCGTACGCCCGCGCTCCCTCCCTGGGCAGGACTGCCCACATGCGCGTTCCTCCGCCCGGTTCCCTCGCGTCGCCGAAGCCCCAGTCGCCGGCGCACGCCTTCACCACACAAGCCAGCAGTCGGAGCGCGGCTCGGCGGCGGGTGTCGCAGGCCGTGGCGAGACGGGGGTGCGTGTGGCGGGGGTGTGCGTCGTAGAGGGTCACACGGAGGGCTTCGTCGCGATAGCGGAGTGAGACGTACAACTCCGTGGTGGGGGCCAGGCGGTAGGCACAGGCGGTGAGTTCGCCCAGGGCCTGGATCGCGGCGTCCGTCATGTCCTCCAGGCCGTGGGCCCGCAGGATCGTCCGGGTCGCGGCGCGGGCGATCGCGGGGCTTTGCGGGGCGGCGGGCAGCGTGAAGCTGTAGGAGAGCGTGCCGGGGTTCGGCGGGGCGGGTGACAGGTCGGCGATCGGGCAGAGGCCGGAGGTCGCGGGCATGGACAACTCCTCACGAAAGCGGGTTGTTCGAGGCTCCGCCCGGTGGCTCGTCTCCCTGAACGCGAGCGCACCCTCTCCCAGGGCAGGAGAGTGCGGGCAGGCTCGCGCGATGCCGTTCCGGGTCGGCACGGGTCGTAGTCGACCTGTCGCCGACAGTAGAGCGATACGGTGGCACGTTGCCACTTACTCGCGGAATTTTCCACTCTTGTGGGTGGACCAACGGCGTGATTGCGGGGCAGACTTGCGCTGCGACTACGGGAGGTAGTGACACATGCCGCCGAGGGCGACGCCCACTGAGCGTCAGAAGCGACTGGGCGCGGAACTGCGCAAGATGCGCCTCGCGGCGGAGGCGTCCACGGAGTACGCCGCCGGCCTGCTCGGCATCGACCGGACAAAGATCTCCAACATCGAGGCGGGGGTCCGGACCATCACGCCCGAACGGCTCCGCACCCTGGCCTGCAATTACGACTGCCGCGACGAGGACTACATCAGCGCGCTGGCCGATATGGCGGAAGACCGTGCACGCGGCTGGTGGGACGTGTACCGCGGACAACTCCCGGCGGCGCTTCTGGACATCGCGGAGATGGAATGGAACGCACGGAAGGTACGTGCCGGTCTGACCCTGCACGTACCTGGCCTGTTGCAGACCGACGCGTACGCCCGCACGCTGTTCGCCTCCGCTCTGCCGGCACTTGCACCGGCCGAGGTCGAACTGCGGGTGGCGCATCGCATGCAGCGCCAGCAGGTGCTGTACCGCGACGTCCCGATCGAGTACATCGGATACGTGCACGAGGCCGCGCTGCGGGTCGAGTTCGGCGGCGCAAAGGTGATGCGGGCGCAACTCGACCGGCTCTGTGAGCTGTCCGAGCGCGAGAACATCGACGTACGCGTGATTCCGTTCAAGGCGGGTGCCTTCCCCGGCGCGGGACAGGCCTTGACGTACGTGGAGGCCGTGGTGCCCCAACTGGACACGGCGGAACTCGACTCGGCACATGGTCCCGAGTTTCTTCACGGTGCGTCACAGTTGGACAAGTACCGAGCACACCTGGACTGGATGGAGACCGCGTCGCTCACGGCGACCGCATCACGGGACTTCATGCGCAGCCTTGCCAGCCAACTCTGAGGAGTTCCTCATGACTGACATCACCTGGGAAGAACCGTTCTGCGCCGAGGGCGCCAACTGCTTCCGCATAGGTACCGACCCCGACGGCAACGCCTACATCGCCGTCGCCGGGCAGGAGGACACCCCGCTCACCGACAGCAGAGAGGCCCTGCGCTCGCTGATCCTGGAGATCAAGGCGGGCAAGGCCGACCATCTGCTCAGCTAGCCGTGCGGGGGAAGACCGGAGCGGGGTGCGGTAGGGGGCGGACCGCACTTCGCCCGGGGTGGCCGGCGGGCCTGGATCAGTTGCCCCCACCTCGCCTGCGCTCCGGCTCCTCGGCGCCACCGATCACGTCGCGTGTGTCCTGGCCCTTCCTGATCCCGTCCTCCGCTTTCCCACCTCCCCGGATGGCGTCCCGATCCTTCGAGCCGCCGGTGATTCCGTCGGCAGTACCGAAGCCACCGATGATCGCGCCACCGATCGCTCCGCCGCCGCCGATGATCGCCCCGCCGATCACCCCGCCGCCCCCGACGATCGCGCCGCCGATCACTCCACCGTCTCCGATCGGGCCTTCGCCGCTTCCCTCGCCTTCCCGCAGGCCGTCCCCGGGACCGGGCCCATGACCGGCCTCGGCGCCCGGGTCCTCTCGCCCCGCGCCACCTGGCACAGGTCCGGGACCGGAACCCAGCCCCGGCTCCTCCCCGGCGGCGTCTCCTCCGCCGTGGCCCCTGATCCCGCTCTCGTCGTTGCCGCTCTCGTCGTCATCGGGGAGGAGGTCGTCCAGGCCCGTACCCGACAGCGGCTCCCCGTTCAGGTCGCCGTCCGCCGGCACGTCCCGGCCGTCGCCGGAGGCCGGGCAGCCCCCGCCCGCGACCGCGCAGACCGCGGAGCCGATCCCTGCGTGGATCGGGCCGCCCACGCCGCTGAAGGCGAGCGTGGCGACGACCGCCGCGACGACCGCGATCAGACCCGCGTACTCCACCGCCGTCTGCCCCTCGTCCCGGCGTCGGCGGATCGATGTACGGGTCACCGTGCGCAGTTCGCTCTGGGACATGGCGGCTCCTCAACCCATCTGTGGGGTCCCGTACTTACCGGGCAGTACCACTCGATGGTAGGAAGCGCTTACGGCCGCGGCATGGGCCCGTGGACCCAAATCGGCGCACACCCCCGCACCACGGGCCATCCGTCGCTTTCGGGTCAGTTCGCCGTGCGGGGGAAGGTGATCTCGACCCTGCGGTTCTTCTTGCGGCCGGCCTCGGTGGAGTTGTCGGCGATCGGGAACTGCTCGCCGTATCCGCGTACCTCGTAGGTGATGTTCGCGTCGCTCAGCTCCTGGCCCAGGATGGCCTGTACGGCGTTGGCGCGCTGGCGGGACAGTACGTCGCCGTGGGCGGACGAGCCCAGGTTGTCGGTGAAGCCGAAGACGCGGACCTTCGACGCGTTCTGCGTCTTGATCTCGCCCGCGATCGCGGCGATACGGGCCTTCGCCGCCGCCCCGAGCTTCGCGCTGTCCTTGCCGAACAGCACCTCCGCCTGGAGCGCGAACGTCACGTCCGCGTTCGTGTCCTCCCGGCGCTCGTCACCGCTCTTGTCCTCCACGATCGCCTTGATGTCGAGCACCTTGGGCTCGGTGAGCGTGGCGCCCTCCGGGAGCTTGAGGTCGGGGTCGTTGGGGTCGACCTCGACGGGCGCCGACGCGGACGCCTCGGTTCCCGGCGGAACGCTGGGACCGTCGTCCGCCCGGGCCACCGCCGCGCCGTACAGGTTGGCGGCGACCATGAGCGTGGCGGCCGAGAGGACCAGGGCGAGGCGCGGAGGCGCCACACGGGTGGGGTTGCGAGTCATGGCCGGCCTCACCCGGAGATCTTGATCGTGCCGCTGGAGAACGTCGGCACCTGCAACGTCACGTCGGCCGCGTCGGTCGGAGGGGCGGGGAACTGCATGAACACCGGCAGGACCTGGCCTGCGTTGAGAGTGGTGAGGCCCGTCGTCGTCAGAGGGCGGCCGTCCGTGTCACGCAGCACGTAGTAGCGCTTCTTGCCCTTCGAGTCCACGAGGGTGGCACCGCCGAGCGAAGGACCGTGACTGACGACCTCGGTCTCGTCACCGCTCATCTGCGGTGGAACGGCCACCGCTTCCGCACCGTCGTTCTTGAGGTTCCCGCTCACGGTGACGAAGCCACCGGAATCCCGTGCGGCAGAGGTGATCTGGAGCAGCAGCCCGTCCGTGCCCTTGAGCTCGGCCAGCGGAGTCTCCTCCTGTCCTTCCTGAGCACTCGGCTGCGATCCGCCGCCCTCGGAAGCTGATGACGAAGGCTTCGGCTTCTCATCGTCGCCACCACCACCGCCGCAGCCCGCCATACCGAGAGCCAGGCCGGCCACAGCGGTCAACGCGACCATCCCCCTGCGGGCCTTGGCAGTGATCCGAATACTCATCGCTCCGCTTCCTTCATCACTCGTCGTCGCTAGTCAGTCGCCAGGTGGACTTCGAACAGGTCCTCGGGCTCGGGAAGGAGCTCGACCGGCCCCTCGGGGTCCAGCTCCCATCGCTCGCCGTCACAGGTGAGCAGGGGCAGTACGTCTTCTTCTTCCGCTGCTTCTTCTTCGGCAGCTTCTTCCTCGGCCGGGAGCTGGAAGGTACAGCGAGGTTCGATCACGGCGGTGGCGGACGCGTCGGACTTGCGCGTCTCCGTGTCTGGGACGATGGACTTGCCTACGGACTTGTTGGTCTCGACCTCGACCGTATAGGCGAGGAGTCCCACCGGATCACAGCCGAGTACGCGGGCGTCATTCCGCGCAGCGAGCTCGTACGCCCGCCCGCAGGTGGAACCGATGCCGTCGACCCTGCCGTTGAAGATGGCCTCCCACTTCTCCGGGTCGAGAAGATCCTGAACCCACCGGCCCGCGAGCGCGTCCCGGGTGTCCTGCGCCGCCGCGAGCGCCGCCGCGTCCGCGGCGGTCTGCGCGCCGTTCCGGTTCACCGCCGCCTGGCCGACCGCGAAGTACGCCAACGCGAGAAAAAGCAGGCCCCCCACCACCGTGATGTAGATGGGGAAGGCCTGCCCTGCGTCGCCGTACCGGCGGGATCGCGTCAAGGAGCGACCTTGGCGATCTGTGCGTTGATCTTTCCGAGGATCGTCTGACCGATGCTCGTGCCGGTGATCGCGAGCACGATCAGCACGACCACCGCGATGATCCCCAGGTACTCGACCGCGGTCTGCCCCTTGTCGGCGTTGCGGCGCCGCAGGGCCTCGACGGTCGTGTCCCTCCAGCCGCTCACGCGGACCTTGGTCGCGACGGCGGTCTTCATCATCAGGTCGCTCATGGTGTTCCCCTCCGGCTGACGCAACAGCGGCCTGGCTCACGGGACCGCTTTCGACATCCGCACCGTAGGGGTGGGAGCCCTGTCCCGCCGAGGGCCCCAGGGCCCAGTCCCGGGCCCAAAGGCGGGCCCATTTCCTCGTCCTCGCCGCAGTCACCGGAGGTCACCCCGTCCCTCGGTGCGAGCCCTGTGCCGTGCCCAGCCACTTCGCCGCGGCCTCGGAACGGCTCGTGCTGTGGAGCTTGGCGAAGATGCGGTTGATGTGGTTCTTGACCGTCTTCTCGCTGATGAAGCACGTGGCGGCGATCTGCTGGTTGGTCATGCCGGATGCGATGAGGTCCATGATCTCCGCCTCCCTCGCACTGAGTTGGAACGCCGACCGGTCGGGTGCGGCCGGACGGCCACCTGTCCACCCAGACGACGATCGTGCCATATCCGGTTGCAGTTGCGAAAGGTTTTCCGCAGAAGTAGATGAGGGTGAGATGTGGGATACGTCGACTCCGGTTTTTTCAGGTTGAGTTGGGTGGCTTGCACCCAACCCCTCCGGCAGCACTCCGGGCGGTCGCGGATTCTCCCGTAGTTGCGAGAGCAACGCCCCTGCTGCCGTGGGGGTGAAGTGGGGCCTGCCCTGTCCGATGTCGCGGATCGCCGAGACCAGTTGCTCCGCCGTGAACTCGCCGTGGACCAGGTAGCCGCCCGCTCCCCTGCGCAGGGCCTCCTGGACGATCTCCGACTCCCTGCTGTACGTCAGCATCACCACCGGAGCGATCCGTACCAGGTACGGAAGTGCCGAGATGCCGTCCACACCGGGCATACGGACGTCCAGCAGGACCACGTCGGGACGGTGGGCGTGGGCCGCCTCGTAGGCCGCGCGGCCGTCGGCCGCCTCCGCCACGACCGTGATGTCCTCCCGGCCGGTGAGTAGGGCGGTCAGGCCGGCGCGGACCACCGGGTTGTCGTCGGCCACCACGACCCGGAGCGGGGCCGGGGGCGGGACGTTCGCGAAGGGGTTCGGCGAGGTCGTCATGGGGTGGCCTCCGTGGGGGTCGTCACGGCCGCCAGCGGGAGTTCCAGGCGGACCTCGGTGCCTCGCGTATGCCCGCCCCGGCCCACCCGGATGCGGGCTCCGACGGAGGCCGCCCGCTCGACCATGCCGAGGAGGCCGAAGTGCCCCGCCCGGCGCAGTTGTTCGAGGTCGGTGCCGGGTGGGAGGCCGCTGCCGTCGTCGTACACGCTGATGCGGAGCAAATCACCGTGGACGCCGGCCTCGACGTCGACACGTGTCGGTCTCGCGTGGCGGTGGGCGTTCTCCATGGCCTCCGCGGCGATGGTGAGGAGTTGGCGGGCCACGGCGGGCGGGACGGGCGGGACCGCGTGCTCGCCGGTGGGGCGGTAGACCGCGGGGAGTCCGGTACGGGTGGCGAAGTCCCGCGTGCGGGCCGCCAGTTCCACGAGTACGTCCGTGCCCTGGTCCGGGTCGGACTCCCTGCGCAGGTCGGCCAGGAGTTCGCGGGATTCGGCGGCGGCTCTGCGGGCCGAGCGGGCTACCAGTTCCGCCTGTTGTCTCACCAGGGACGGGTTCGGGTGCGGGGCGTTCGCGGTTCCGGTCAGGCCGTCCGCTGCCAGGGCCACTCCGTGCAAGGTCTTGGCCACCGAGTCGTGCATCTCGCGTGCCAGGCGGGCGCGTTCGGCGCTGACCGCCTCCGTGACCGCCAGGCGGGCCTGGACGGTGCCGAGGGCCTGCGTCGCCGTGCCCAGGCGGAGCATCAGGTTGCGGAGGCTGGAGCCGACCGCGCCCGCGACCACGCAGAGGCCCGGGAGGATCAGGGTCTCCGCCGGGTTCGTACGGGGGTTGTCCAGGGCCGCGTAGACGAGAAGCAGGATCAGGCCCTGGAGGGAGGCGAAGACCGCCGCGCCTCGCCAGCCGTAAATCAGGCCGGCGAGGAGGGGGGTGCAGACGCTGACGTAGGCGAGGGTGGTGTCGGGGCCGGCGGAGATGAGGAGCAGGGCTCCGAAGAGGGTGTCCGCGGCGAGGAGGGTGGGGTGGCGGAGGAGGAGGGGGCCGAAGCGTTCCCAGTCCCTGAAGAGGACGTAGGAGGCCATGAAGGTGGCCACTACGGCGAGGGCGACCAGGCGGGTGCTCCAGCCTTCGGCGGCGTTGAGGAGGGCGGAGGGGGTCGCCAGGGCGATCATCGCGAGTCTGAAGCCGAATGCCTGCCGGCACAGGGCCTGGAGGGCGTTGACCTGGATTTGCACGTCCGGTGCGGGTTGTGGGGGGTGCATCCGGCCTTCGGCCGGATGCGGGTTCCCACCCGCACCACCCGTGCGGGTTTCGTCGTCAGGTGCGGGTCGCCCCTGTGGGGGGACTTCGCCGTCGGCGGCCGGCCGTCCCTGGTGGTGTGGCGCTTCCGCCGGTTCCCAGCCCGGCGGCAGTGCCGGGGTCGCCGAGGTCACCGGGATGTCCGGGGCGCCCGTTCTGGTGTGGGGCGGGAGGACCGTGCCGGTTGGCGGGGTGGTGATCTCCGACGGTTTCGCGGCGCGGCGGAACAGACCCGCACGGTCCCTCGTCGTCGTCATCGCGCCCGCCCCCGCCCTACTCGCCCGTGACCGCGCCGAAGTCGATGCCGGAGCCGAGGATCAGGCCGGCGCCGAGGAGGATCATCGTGGCCGGGACCATGAACGTGGTGATCATCATGGTGGCCTTGGGCACCGCGCGGGCCGCCTTCCGGCGGGCGTTCTGCGCGTCCGTACGGCGCATGTCCTTGGCCAGGGAAACCAGCGTCTCCACGATCGGCGCACCCAGCTCCTCACCCTGCTGCAGCGCCGACACGAACATCGCCACCTGCTCCGAGTCATTGCGCCGGCGCAGCTCCGTGAAAGCCTGCCTGCGGCTCATGCCGAGGTCCATCTGGCGCAGCGTGATGCGGAGTTCGTCCGCCCACGGGCCCTCGTACTTCTGCGACACCCGGTCCAGGGCCTGCCGGAAGCCCAGACCCGCGCTCACCACCACCGCCAGCACGTCCAGGAAGTCCGGCAGCGTCCGCTCGATGACGTCCCGGCGGACGCGGATCGCCGACCAGATACCGACCTCCGTCCAGAACGCTCCGAAGGCGAGCAGCAGCAGGGCCATGAAAGGCTGGCCGCGCATCAGGAACACCAGGCAGCCCACGACGCCCAGGAAGCCGTACACCGCGCGCCGGGCCGCGTAACGGTCGATGGTGAGGCCGCCGGGGTTGCCCGCCAGGTCGATCTTGCGGCGGTACCTGGCGACCTGCTTGGGTCCCATGATCCGCAGCACGGCGGGCGCGTACCGCATGCCCATACGGTCGACGAGGGAGTCGACCGCGCCCGTGCGGGTGGAACCGACCTCCAGGGCGAGGACCAGGTCGGTGGGGAGTTTCACCTCCGCCCGGTACATACGGACGCCGGCGAAGACGCCGTAGACGGCGAGGCCCATCAGGAGGGCCAGCAGCAGTGCCATGTCGGTCGGCCTCCTTCGCTCAGACGTCGATACGGGACAGGCGGCGGATGAGGACGAAGCCGACGGCGTAGAGGCCGAACGCGGTGATCACCGCGAGCTGACCGGCCGGGGAGCCGGTCATCCGGTCCAGGGCGCCGTCCTTCACGCCGTTCATCAGGAACAACGCGCCGACGCCCAGCACCGGCACGGCGTACGACGTCATGCTGACCTGCGAGAGCTGTGTACGGACCTCGCGTCGGGTCTCCTTCCGCTCCTCCAGCGTCTCCGTGAGGTTCCGCAGTGCGCTCACCACCTGGCCGCCCGCCCGGTTGGAGAGCACCAGGGTGGTGACCAGGACGACGAGTTCGCGGGACGGGAGACGGTCGGCGAGTTCGCCGAGGGCGTCGTCCATGGACGCGCCGACCGCCAGCTGGTTCGCCACCTTGGACAGTTCCTCGCCCGCCGGGGCCTCCAGCTCCTCCGCCGCCATGCCGATGGCGGTACGCAGGGCGAGGCCGGCCTGGGTGGCGTTGGCGAGGATGCGGGACAGTTCCGGGAGCTGGTTGATGAACTTCTCGATGCGTTTCTGCCGCTGCCAGTTGAGGAACTGCAGCGCCGCCCAGATGCCGAGCAGTCCGGCGATCGGGCCGAAGAAGGGTGCGAGGGTGGCCTGGCCGATGAGCCACAGGCCGGCGACGGTGGCGAGCATGTAGACGAAGAACTCGCCCGGGGTGATGTCCAGTCCGGTGGCAGCCAGGCGCAGTTCGAGTTTCCTGCCGGGTTCGGTGCGGCGCAGGCGGCGGTCCAGGGTGGGGAAGTGACGCCGGCGGCCGGTGACGGGGATCTGGCCGGTGGCCGACAGCCGGTCCACCAGTGCCTGCCGCTGTGCCCTGCCGGTGGCGTACGTGTGCACGCCGACAACCGCGAGGACACACGTCAGCAGCGTGATGCCGGTGGTCAGCGTGATCAGGTTCCGCAGCTCCATGGGGACTACCTGGCTTCTCGGGTGGCGAGCTGGTCGAAGGACTGGGCGACGCCGAACGCCGGGGGGACGGGCTGGCTCGCCATGTACAGGCGGTCGGCGGTGCGGCGCGGCAGGGGGTGGTGCTCGTAGGCGCCGTGGACACGGCCGTCGGCGGTCATCGGGCGGGCGTGGAAGCGGGCCACGGTGGCCAGCCGGTACGGTTCCCCGCCGTGGCTCTCCAGCAGGGCGACCTCGGTGATACGGCGGGCGCCGTCGGCGAAACGGGTGAGCTGGACGATGACGTCGACGGCGCTGTTGATCTGGTCGTGCAGGGCGACGAAGGGGATCTCCACGTCCGACATGGAGGCGAGGGTCTGCAGGCGCATCAGCGCGTCCTCGGCGCTGTTGGCGTGGACAGTGGCGAGGGAGCCGTCGTGGCCGGTCGACATCGCCTGGAGCATGTCCAGGGACTCGCCGCCGCGGACCTCACCGACGACGATGCGGTCGGGGCGCATCCGCAGGGAGTTGCGGACCAGATCGCGGATGGTGACCTTGCCCTTGCCCTCGACGTTCGGCGGGCGCGACTCCAGACGGATGACGTGCGGCTGCTGGAGCTGGAGTTCGGCGGAGTCCTCGATGGTGATGATGCGTTCGCCCTCGGGGATCAGACCGGAGAGGGCGTTCAGCAGGGTCGTCTTCCCGGTGCCGGTCGCGCCGGACACGATGATGTTGAAGCGGGCCTGCACCAGTCCGGCGAGCAGATACAGCATGTGCTCGTCGAGGGAGCCGAGGCCGATCAGTTCCTGGAGGGTGAAGGAGCGCGGGAAGCGGCGGATGGTGAGGGTGGCGCCGGTCAGGGAGAGCGGCGGGATGATGACGTTGACGCGCTCGCCGGAGGGGAGGCGGGCGTCGACCATGGGGTTGGACTCGTCGACGCGGCGGTTGACGGTGGAGACGATGCGTTCGATCGTCTGCATCAGCTGGTCGTTGGAGGCGAAACGGATCGGGAGCTGTTCCACTCTGCCGCCGCGCTCCACGAAGATCGCGTCGGGGCCGTTCACCATGATCTCGGTGATGGACGCGTCCTCGAGGAGCGGTTCGAGGATGCCGAGGCCCAGTGCCTCGTCGACGACCCTGCGGATCAGCTGGGAGCGCTCGGCGGTCGACAGGACCGGGCCCTCGCGGCTGATGATGTGCCCGAGGACACGCTCCAGCCGGGCCCGGCGCTCGGCCGCCGCCAGCGAACTCATCTCGGCGAGGTCGATCTCCTCGAGGAGCTTGGCCCGGTAGGAGGCGACCAGATGGCCGTCCTCACCCCGGCCGGCCTTCTCCTCGGGGGAGTTGATGCGTGCCCGCAGGCTCATGGGTCGCGTGCTCCTCAGTGGTCTCGCGGCATCGTGGCGGACTTCCGGACGGGGTCGAAGTTCCAGCCCGGCACGATCGAGGGGATGTCGACCGTGGCGGAGACGGTGATCTCGTCGCCTCCCGAGGAGCCCTCGCAGGACGTGCCGTCGGCGAGCCAGGTGCTGACGGCGGCCCTGCACGTGGTGCCGTACGCCTCCCCCAGTGACGCGCTGCGCGCCCCGGCGCGGGCCGCCGTGCCGGCCTGCTGGGCGGTGTAGGCGACCAGGCCGAGCTGTACGGCGGCCATGGCGACGATGAGCAGGATCGGCAGGAAGCCCAGGTACTCCAGCGCCACTTGGCCCCGGTCACGGGGACGGCGGGATACGTACGGCATGTCAGTCCCTCTCCTCCTCGACCGCGCCCGCGTGTCCCTTCACCTCGAGGGGGAGGGAGACCACGCCGGGGAAGAGGAGGGGGACGGCCAGTCTCACGTCGGCGGTGACGAAGCCGCCCGAGGTCGTGCAGTTCACGGTCGCCCCCTCCGCCCACGCCTGTGACAGCTTGTCCCGTCCCGCCGCCTGGCAGGCGCCCTGGCGTGCGCCGGGTGGCGCCGCCGTGGCCTGCCGTACGGCCTCGTCCGCAGCATTCCCCGCGAGAGTGAACGCGTACCCCACCAGGACGAGCTGCCACAGCACCACCAGGGTCACGAGGATCGTGGGGGTCATACCGAGGAACTCGATGGTGACCTGGCCCCGGTCGCCGAGACGGCCGCGGCCTCGCGCGGGCAATACGGCCTTCATGGTCATCCCCCCGAGTCCCTGCGCCGCCGGAAGCTCACCGACCCCCGGTCGCCGCGCGGCCGGCCGGTGCGCCGGTCGACCTGGACGGCCCTGATCAGGCCGAGTTCGCCGGCCAGACCCCACAGGGCCTGTTTCACGGTGCTCTTGTTCTCCAGTTCGTGCACGCGGCCCGCGTCCACCACGGCCTGGAGTTCCTTGAAGTGGGCCGGGATCACGGTGGCGGCGACGGCCGTGCCGGTGATCTTCCGGATGAGCGGGGGCTGGATCTCCGTGGAGCGGGTGTGCCGGTTGACGACCACGGTGGTCTCCTCGGCCTTGCGGATCTGCAGCCGGTCCCACATCCGCACCGCCCGCTTGGCCCCCCGTACGGCGACGACGTCGGGCGTGGTGACCAGCAGGGCCGTGTCGGCCATCTCCACGGCGGCCGCGCCGGCGCCGCCGAGCTGGGCGCCGCAGTCGATGACGACGACCTCGTACCGTGAGCGCAGGGCGCTGACGATCTGGCGGGCGGAGCGGTCGCTGACCTCCTCGCCGCGTTCGCCCTCGCCGGGGGCGAGCAGCAGGGCGAGCCCGGTGTCGTGCCGGAAGACGGCGTCGGCGAGGACGCGCGGGGAGATGTCGGTGATGGCGGCGAGGTCGACGACGGAGCGGCGGAACTGGACGTCCAGATAGGCGGCGACGTCCCCGGTCTGCAGGTCCATGTCCAGCAGTGCCGTGGTGCGGCCGGAGGCCTGGGCGGCGAGGGCGAGCTGGATGGCGGTGAGGGTGGCGCCGACGCCGCCCTTGGCGCCGCTGACGGTGACGACGGTGCCGCCGACACCGGTGAACACGTCGCCGCCGGACCCGAGATGGCGTCGTACGCCGACGGACCACTGGGCGACGGCCTGGACGCGGCTGGCGAGTTCCTCGTAGCTGAGCGGGAGGGCGACCACGCCGCGGGCGCCGTAGTCCATGGCGGCCTGGAAGAGGCCGGGGCTCGGATCGGAGGTGACGAGGATGACGCCGACGGCGGGGAAGCGCAGGGCGACCTCGCGGATCAGCTCCAGGGCGGGGACGGGGCCGATGCGTTCGTGCACGACGACGACCTCGGGCAGTTCGTCGACGGACTCGGCGGCCAGGCGCGCGAGGGTGTCGACGAGCTGGGTGGAGTCGACGACCGGGGCCACCGGCTCGGCGTCCGGGAGCTGGCTGAGCAGTGTGGTGAGGGACCGGACCGCGTCCGCGTCGCCGACTGCCGGCAGGATCCTCGTGGGCATGCGGCTCTCACTTGTCCTTCGCGAGTTCGTACGTCCGCTGCGAGTCCGGTACGGCGCCGTCGGTGCCGGGCGCGACCAGGGCGAGACGGACGCGCTTCGCGAACGACTCGGCGTAGGTGATGCGCTGGGCGTCGACGGCGGACAGCGCGAAGGTGATCGGGACGGCGTCGGTGGGCTCCCGGCCGCGGTCGTTGTCGTCGGGCTGGAGGGCGGTGAGCCGGCCGACGTCGAGGACCTTGGCGTTGGTCACGATGACCCTGGACTGGTCGGGGTCTCCCTCGCGTTCGCCCTCGAAGGTGGCGTAGACGTTGACGCCGGCGCCGGGTGTGATCTTGCCGGCGACACCGGTCGCCGCGTCGATCATGATGGCGACCTCCTGCTGCCCCGACTGCAGGGCGGGCTGGTCGACGATCATGTCGCTCTGCAGCAGGGAGCCCTCGCGCAGCTTGGTCACGGCGATCTTGCCCCGGATGTCGCCGAGGTCGGTGACGGCGTTCTTCGACAGCCACCGCTCGGGCATCTCGATCTGCTCGAACTGCCCGGTGGCGAGGGGGGTGTAGGGGTCCACGTCGCTCTTCAGCCGGTACGCGGTGACCTCGGGGCCGACCTTGGACTCGACGTCGCTGATGACGGAGAGCACGCCGGCGAACGCGCCGAGGGCGCACAGGACCGACAGAAGCAGGAGTATCACGCCTCGGCGCTGACGGGAGTTCATGAACCGTGCAACCTCATCGGGGATATCGGTCGAGCGGAATCGGACGGGGCGGGGCGGGCCGTGCGGGTCAGGTGCCTCTGGTGAGGGCCGGGGTGCCCTCGGGTGCGGGCGGTACGGCGGAGCAGAACACGCAGCGGTCGCCGATGACGTCGATGCCGCACCAGTGGCAGCTGCCGCGCCGTACGGAGGTGACCAGTTGGTAGAGCACGGAGAGGTCGGGCAGATAGGTGCAGAACTCGACGACCTTGCCGGTCCCCCACCAGCTGGGGGATTCGGCCGGGAGCGGGGTCTCGCGCAGTCCCTGGACGTTCCAGGCCGGGGCCAGGGTGGTGGTGACCCAGTCGGACTGCAGCTGGCCCTTGGCGACGAGCATCCAGGTACCGAACTCGGGGCCGTCGAGGCGCGTTTCGGGGCCGAGGCGGACGAGTTGTGGCTGCGGGTGGGCGACGACGGCGAACTGGGTTCCCGGCATCCAGGACTTGGCGTGCTGCTTCAGGTCCACGGGGACGCGGTCGAGGCGGGTGACGGAGCCCAGCAGGGCCCCGGCGTGGATGTAGTGGATGAGCAGCCGGCCGGCGGAGGCGAGCACGCCGGGGCTGAGGTCGCAGGAGGCGAGCTGCCGTAACTGACGGACCAGGACCGCGAGTCCGAGGGGCGGCAGTTCGGGGCTGAAGAGGGCTATCCGGTCGCTCTCCAGGAGCGAGCGCAGGGTGTGCAGGCGCCGCCGGACGGCGGTGGGGGCGGTCCGTGAGCTGACCACGATGACATGGCCGTGGTGCTCGAGGAGCAGTTGCAGCTCGTTCAGGACCTGTTCGAGCGGGCGGGTGTCGATGTCCCGCAGCACCACCGCGGGCAGGGTGCGTTCGTCCTGCGCCGGCAGTGCCATGTCGGCGCCGGTCACGGCAATGGCAGTTGGCACGCGCGGCTCCCCGTTCTCCCCATGCCCGACGGCCCACCGGGCGTTACTCCGATGCACCCTGGTGACTTCACTGCGTGACTACCTCAGCACTGTATCCGCGGGTCCGTGACCGGAGAACAGCGATTGAGCAGCCGAACGGCAACCGTCGATGCACAAGGTGCGCCAAAACGGGGCAGGTTGAGCATCTCGCCGGTCTCGATCAAGCCTCACGGGTGGAGGTCCTGTGCACTGCCTTGACGTCGGGCGGTGCCGTCGGGTCGGTTCGCTGGTCGATTTTGGTCTGGACCTATTGACAACTGGATTGGTCTGGACCACCTTGTGCTGCACACGGTGGCCACCGTCGCTCGTTCGCTTCTCCCCTCTCCCCCACCCTTCTCCCCCACCGGAGGCCTCAGTGAACCGCCCATCAGGAACACCCGGCCGCGGCAGACGTCTGTGGGCCGGAGCCGTCGTCTCCGCTCTCGCCCTCACCTTCGCCGGAGCCGGCCAGGCGTCCGCTGCGGACGTCAACAACGCGAGGAACGCCGGGTTCGAGGCGGGCCTCGGCAACTGGACCTGTTCGGCGAACAGCGGCACGACCGTCTCCTCCCCCGTGCACGCCGGTGCGGCCGCGCTCAAGGCCACGCCCGCCGGGCAGGACAACGCCCGCTGCAGCCAGACCGTCGCCGTGAAGCCCAACTCCACGTACCAGCTGAGCGGGTGGGTGCAGGGCGGCTACACCTACCTGGGCGTGACCGGCACCGGCACGACGGACGTGTCCACCTGGACCCCGGACTCCGGCGGCTGGAAGCAGCTGTCCACCGGCTTCAGCACCGGCTCCTCCACCACCTCGGTGACGGTGTACACCCACGGCTGGTACGGCCAGGCCGCCTACTACGCCGACGACATCTCGGTGTTCGGCCCCGACGGGGGCGGCGGGAGTGACCCCGAGCCGACGATCCCCGCCACCCCGGGCGGACTGACCGTCTCCGGCACGACCGCCTCCTCGGTGTCGCTCGCCTGGAACGCGGTGTCGGGAGCGACCGGCTACACCGTCTACCGCGACGGCGCCAAGGTGACGGCCGTATCGGGCACGTCGGCCACCGTGACCGGGCTCGCGGCCTCGACGTCGTACTCCTTCCAGGTCGCCGCCACCAACACGAAGGGCGAGTCGGCGAAGTCGACGGCGGTGTCGGCCCGTACCAAGGAGAGCGGCGGGAACAACGGCGGTGACCTGCCGCGGCACGCGGTGACCGGCTACTGGCAGAACTTCAACAACGGCGCCGCAGTGCAGAAGATCTCCGACGTGCCGTCCGCGTACGACATCATCGCGGTGGCCTTCGCCGACGCCACCGGCACTCCGGGCGCCGTCACCTTCAACCTGGACTCGGCGGGCCTGAACGGCTACACGGTCGACCGGTTCAAGGCGGACGTCCGGGCCAAGCAGGCCGCGGGCAAGAAGGTCATCATCTCGGTCGGCGGCGAGAAGGGCACCGTCTCGGTGAACGACTCCACGTCCGCGAACAACTTCGCGAACTCGGTGTACTCCGTGATGCAGGAGTACGGCTTCGACGGCGTCGACATCGACCTGGAGAACGGTCTCAACCCGACCTACATGACACAGGCGCTGCGGTCGCTGTCCGCCAAGGCCGGCCCGTCGATGATCCTCACCATGGCCCCGCAGACCATCGACATGCAGTCCACGTCCGGCTCGTACTTCCGTACCGCGCTGAACGTGAAGGACATCCTCACGGTCGTCAACATGCAGTACTACAACAGCGGTTCGATGCTGGGCTGCGACGGCAAGGTCTACAGCCAGGGCTCGGTGGACTTCCTCACCGCGCTCGCCTGCATCCAGCTGGAGGGCGGCCTCGACGCCTCCCAGGTCGGGCTGGGTCTGCCCGCCTCGACGCGGGGCGCGGGCAGCGGCTACGTCTCCCCGTCGGTCGTGAACAACGCCCTGGACTGCCTCACCAAGGGCACCGGTTGCGGCGCCTTCAAGCCGTCGCGGACCTACCCGTCGCTGCGCGGCGCGATGACCTGGTCCACGAACTGGGACGCCACGGCCGGCAACGCGTGGTCGAACGCGGTGGGCCCGCACGTGCGCGCCCTGCCGTGACCGGCGGCCGCCCCCGCCCCACGGCCACGTGGGGTGGGGGCGGTGCCCCCTGTTGGAGAGCGCAGGTCACGAGCGGGATACAGAAGTAACCGATGCGTAGGGAGCCCTCTCACGGAGTGCCCGCTGTGCGAGGATCGGGCCGTGGATGAGCTGAGACCCGACGACCCGTCACGTATCGGCCCCTACCGGCTTCTTGCCCGCCTCGGCGCGGGCGGCATGGGCGAGGTCTATCTGGCCCGCTCGGCCGGCGGCCGCACCCTCGCCGTGAAACTCGTCCGCTCCGAACTCGCGTCGGAGCCCGAGTTCCGCAGGCGCTTCGCCCAGGAGATCGCGTCCGCGCGGCGCGTCGGCGGCGAGTGGACCGCGCCCGTGCTGGACGCGGACACCGACGCCGAGTCGCCGTGGGTCGCCACCGGCTATGTACCCGGCCCCTCGCTGCACGAGGTGATCGCCGAACGGCCGGAGCCGCTGCCCGAGCGGTCGGTGCGCATCCTCGGCAACCGGCTCGCCCAGGCGCTCACCGCCATCCACGAGGCCGGCCTCGTCCACCGGGATCTCAAGCCCGCGAACATCCTGGTGACCATCGACGGGCCGCGCGTCATCGACTTCGGCATCGCCCGCGCCCTCGACGCGGTGACCGCCGACGGCAAGCTGACCCGCACCGGCGCGGTGATCGGCTCGCCCGGCTACATGTCCCCCGAGCAGGTCCGCGGCGAGCCCCTCACCGCGGCCAGCGACGTCTTCTCGCTCGGCTCCGTGCTGGCCTTCGCGGCGACCCGGCGCCAGCCGTTCAGCTCGTCGGACAGCGGGATGCACGCGGTGATGTACCGGATCGCGCAGGAGCCGCCGGATCTGTCCGGTCTGCCCGAAGGGCTCTCCGAGCTCGTACGCGACTGTCTGGCCAAGGACCCCGCCGCCCGGCCGACGCCGGCGCAGCTCGTGGAGCGTACGGCGGCGGACGCCGCGGACGCGGACACCGTGCCGTGGCTGCCGGCCGGCCTGACGGCGGAACTCGGCCGCAGAGCCGCGCGGTTGCTGGACTCGGAGGCACCGGCCACCCGGGCCGTACCCCCACCCCCCGCAGGGCCGCCGACGGTGCCGCCGATGCCCTTGGGCGGACCGCCCGCGCCCGCCACACCGCCGCCGCCGTCGACGGCGCCGCCTCCGGCACCGCCCGCGACCCCGCCGCTGCCGGTGAGCGCGCCGGTCACCCCGGAGCCGGAACCGGAACCGGCGGCCGTGCACCCCGACCCTCCCGCCGTCGACCCCGCGCCCACGCCCGTGCCGACACCGGTGGCTCCGCCGCTCGGTGTGTTCGGGGACCCGGTGCCCGTCCCCTCCCCGGCACGCCCCAGGCGGACCCGGCTGATCGTCGGGTCCGCCGTCCTGGCCGTCGCGCTGCTGGCCGGCGGCGTCACGTACGCCGCCATGAACCTGGGCGGCGACAAGGACGACGGCAGGAACACCAGCTCGGGGAGGACGGGCGGCTCCGGACAGCCGGACGACGACGGCACGGAAGAAGCCGCCCAGCCGGAGGAGGAGGACTCCTCCTCCCCCGGCACCGCGCCCCCCGCCACCATCGAGGGCGCCATCGCCGACGCCTATCTGGGCACCTGGCAGGGCGAGGGCAAGGACTCCGAGGGGAACACCCTCTCGCTGCGCCGCATCACGATCACCCAGGGCGTCGCGGGCGAGGACGTCGCCACGACGTTCAACTCCTTCGACGACGTGCTGTGCACCGGCGCGGCCGAACTGGTCTCGTTCGACAACCTGATGGTGGTGGAGTCCCGCGCGGTCTCCAGCATCCCCGAGGACTCCTGCACCGACGGCGGCGAGCAGACCCTGCGGCTGCGTGACGACGGCTCACTCATCTGGACCAACGACGAACGCGGCGAGACCGCGATCCTGAAGCAGACCGAGCTGTCCGACACCCCCGTGCCGGCCGAGTTCCTCGGCACCTGGGAGCGCGAGGGCTCCGAACCCGGCGAGAGCATGTCCCTCGTACTGGAGCAGGCGGCGCACGGCGAGGTGGTGGCCACCTGGACCGGTGACGGACCGGCGTACCACTGCGAGTGGGAGAGCGTGCTGGTGGACGCCACCAGCACGGGCGTACGGCTCGGCCCTTCGGTCGTCACGGCCGCGGAACCGAAGGACCAGTGCGAGAGCGGCAACACCGAGACGCTGCGGCTCAAGAGCGCGGACCAGCTGACCGTGACGACACTCGGCGGCGAGGAGGAGCCCCCGGTGGCCTACCGGCGCGCGGACTAGAAGAACTCCGACCAGGGCTGGTCCCAGATCTGCTTGACGCACAGGACCAGGAACAGCAGGGCCGCGGCGGCGAGCATGGTGTTGCTGAGCGGCCCGTTGCGCCACTCACGGGGCGTGCGGGCCGAGTTGAGCAGCCACATCAGGGTGAGCGCCAGGAACGGCATGAACGCGGCTCCCAGGACGCCGTAGATGATGATCAGGCGGAAGGGCTCGTCCTGGAAGAGCAGGACGATGGGCGGGAAGGTGAGCCAGAGCAGGTAGGCGCGGAAGGCCCAGGAGCGTTCACGGCGGCCGGAGGCCAGCTCGTCGCCGCGTGCCTCCCGCTCGCCCCGCTGCCGGGCGAGGAAGTCGGCGAACATCAGGCTCACACCGTGCCAGACGCCGATCAGGGAGGTGAAGGACGTGGCGAAGAAGCCGATCAGGAACAGCTTGCCGGTCGCCGTGCCGTACTGCTCCTCCAGGACGTCACCGAGCTGGATCAGACCCTTGTCGCCGCCCGCGATGGCGATGTTCGCGGAGTGCAGCAGCTCGGCGCCGACGAAGAGCATGGCGACGACGAAGATGCCGGTCGTCGCGTAGGCGACCCGGTTGTCCAGGCGCATGACCTTCATCCAGCCGGAGTCGGTCCACCCCTTCGCGTTGACCCAATAGCCGTACGCGGCCAGCGTGATGGTGCCGCCGACGCCGCCGATCAGGCCGAGGGTGTTGAGGACCGAGTCCTTCTCGTCCGGGAGGACCGGGAGCAGGCCGGCGAAGGCGTCGCCGAGGTTGGGGGTGACACGGATCGCGAGATACACGGTCACGACGAACATGACGCCCACCAGGACCGTCATGACCTTCTCGAACACGTCGTACTTGTTGAACCAGACGAAGACCAGGCCGACGAGGCCGCAGGCGATGCCCCACCATTCGAGGTCCATCACGCCCGGGAACAGCGCCTGGAGCGGCAGCCCGCTCGACGACATCGCCGCGGCGCCGTAGACGAAGCCCCAGATGACCGCGTAGACCGCGAAGAACCAGGTCGTCCAGCGGCCGAGGCTCGCCCAGCCGTCGAAGACCGTGCGGCCGGTGGACAGATGCCACCGGCCGCACGCCTCCGCGAGGGAGATCTTCACCAGACAGCCGATGACCGCGGCCCACAGCAGGGTGTAGCCGAAGTTGCTGCCCGCGATGAGGGTGGCGACGAGATCGCCGGCGCCGACACCGGTCGCGGCGACGACGATGCCGGGACCGATGTGACGCCAACTGGACTTACGGGGTGCCGCGTCGGCCCCGACCGGTACGCCTGCGCCTGTGGTGTTGCCCGTGGTGTCCGCCATGGAGGTCAAGAAAGCGGATGACCGCCGGTCGGACAAGAGGGCGTGCGGGGATCTTCACGGCATACACCTACTCGGTGGCGGTTTTCCCGTCGCCCTCGGCGGCCTTGTCGTTCTTGTCCTCGGCGTCCTTGTCCTCGGCCGGCGTCTCGTCGTCCGTGGCCTCGTCCTCCGCGTCCCCGTCCACGTCGTCCTTCGCGTCCGGCGTCTCGCCGTCCTCGAAGTACACGTCCAGGACCGCGTCCAGGGCGGTGTCCCACTCCGCGAAACTGCCGCGCGACGGGGCCTCGACCTCGATGGGGTACCAGCGGCTGTCCGGGGTGTGCACGGTGACCGTGTACCGCTTGCCGAAGCGGGCGGTCTCCGTCTCCACGGCCCCGATCTCGTCCCACCGGAACTCGCACTCCTGGTCGTCCAGACTCAGTCGTACGCCCCGGTGGTCGGCGACGATCCTGGCGCGACGGTCGGACGCCTCGAAGACCGGCCCGTCGGGCACGGTCTCCGTTTCCGGCTCGGCCTCCGGAGCCGCCTCCTCAGGAGCCGTGTCCTCAGGAGCCGTGTCCTCAGGAGCCGTGTCCTCAGGCTCCGTTTCCGTCGCCGCCTTCGCGTCCTCCTTCCGGCCGGACGCGGGCGAGGTGAGCCCGGGGATGAATGCCGGGTCGAACCCGGCGCCTTCCAGGGGCTGGCTGCTCGAACCTATGCGCTGCTCCACACCGCAGGAGTATGGTCGATAAACCTGTGCCGGACACAGCCAGCCCCAACTTCGTTATAGGACGCCTACACGGACGACACGGCTCACACGACGAGGCTGAGCGCCGCCGCCACCACGAACCCGGCCACCGACAGGACGCTCTCCAGCACCGTCCATGTCTTCAGGGTGTCCCGCACGCTGATGCCGAAGTACTTGGCGACCATCCAGAAGCCGCCGTCGTTGACGTGCGAGGCGAAGATCGAGCCCGCCGAGATGGCCATGATGACCAGGGCGACGAACGCCTGCGAGTGGTCGCCCTCGGCGAGCAGCGGGGCCACGATGCCCGCCGTCGTCACGATCGCCACCGTCGCCGAGCCCTGTGCGACGCGCAGCACCACGGAGATCAGGTAGGAGAGGACGATCACCGGGAGGCCGACGTCGTTGAAGGTGTCGGAGAGGGCCTGGGCGACTCCGCTGGCCTTGAGGACGGCGCCGAAGACACCGCCGGCGCCGACCACCAGGAGGATGTTGCCGACGGGCTTCAGCGAGGACGTGGAGACGGTCTCCAGGGACTTGCGGGACCAGCCGCGTCGGATGCCCAGCAGGTAGTAGGCGAGGAACAGGGCGAGGGTCAGGGCCACGAAGGGGTGGCCGAAGAACTCGACGACCGAGCGGAGGGTGGAGGGGTCCAGCGCGATCGAGGAGAAGGTCGCCGCGAGGATCAGGACGAGCGGCGTACCGATGATGCCGAGGACCGTGCCGAGCGGCACCGGCGCCTCACGCGGCTCGACCCCGGACGCGCGCTGTTCGGCGACGACGGCGTCCTTGGCCTCCTGCGCGGCCTCGACCATGTCCTGCGGCACGGGCACGAAGATGCGCTTGCCGATCCAGGCGGCGTAGACCCAGGCGGCGGCGACGGCCGGCAGACCGCAGACGACGCCCATGAGGATGACCCAGCCCAGGTCGACGTGGAGCAGTCCGGCGGCGGCCACCGGGCCCGGGTGCGGGGGCAGGAAGGCGTGGGTGACGGAGAGACCGGCGAGGAGGGGCAGGCAGTAGAGCAGGATCGACTTGCCGGAGCGCTTGGCGGCCGCGTACACGATCGGCGCGAGGACGAAGATGCCGACGTCGAAGAAGACCGGGATACCGAAGATCAGACCGGTGAGGCCCATCGCGAGCGGGGCCCGCTTCTCACCGAACAGGCCGAGCAGCCGGCCCGCCAGCACCTCGGCGCCGCCGCTGACTTCGAGGATCGCGCCGAGCATCGTACCGAGGCCGATGATGATCGCGACATGGCCGAGGATGCCGCCCATCCCGGACTCGATGGTGGACACCGCGTCCGACCGCTGGACCGTGCCGAAGAGTTCGGTGACCGACAGACCGGCCATCAGGCCGACGGCTATGGACACGGCGAGCAGCGCGACGAACGGCTGCAGCCGCACCTTGATGATCAGGAAGAGGAGCAGCGCGATACCGATGGCGGCGACGGTCAGCAGGCCCGCCGTGCCGTCGAGGAGGAGGAGCAGCCCTCCGGTGTGCGGTGGTGTCTCCGCGGGTGCGGAGGCGGCGAGCGGGAGGAGCGGATGGGACATTCGGGGGTCCTCTGGGTAAGGGCATGGAACTTTCGGGCAGGGGGGATCGCGGCACGGCGTCCCAGGGGTGCGGGAGGCCGTGCCGTGATGTCGTACGGCGGTGGAGAGGTGGGGCGCGGCGCGGGTCAGCCGAGGACGGCGAGCGCGTCGATCTCGATGAGGAGCCCGGCGGGAAGACCGACGTAGACGGTGGTGCGCGCGGCGGGCGGCTGGGTGAGTCCCTGCTCCTCGAAGTAGGTGTTGTAGAGGTCGTTCATCTCCGCGAAGTGGTCGACGTCGGTGAGGTAGACGCGGATCATCATCACGTCGTCCCAGCTCGCGCCGCCCTCCTCGAGGATCGCCTTGACGTTGGCGAGGGTCTGGAGGGTCTGCTCGCGCAGGGTGGGGCCGGCGGGCGTGGGCGCCTTGCCCTCCTCGGCGGGCAGGAAGCCGACCTGGCCCGCGACCTGGAGGATGTTGCCCTTGCGGACACCGTGGGAGAACTTCGCGGGCGGGGTGGTGTGGGTGGCGGGGGTCAGCGCGGTCTTGTCGGTCATACGGAGCTGTCCTTCACTGGGGTTCTGCCGGAGTACTCGCCGCTGATCGCGTCCGCCGTACGGCGCACCAGCGGGAGCAGGGTGAGGAGTTCGTCGGCGGTGACGACGACGTTCGGCGCGGAGACCGACATCGCGGCGACGACTCGGCCGTCGGCGCCGCGGATCGGGGCGGCGACGCAGTTGATGGACTCCTCGTGGCCACCGAGGTCGGTGGCCCAGCCCTGTTCGCGCACCTTGGCCAGTTCCTGGAGGAACGCGGTGGCGTGCGGTGTCGAACGGGCCGTGTACATGGGGTAGTCGAGCTTCTCCGCGAGGGCGCGGCGCTCGTGCTCGGGAAGGTCGGCGAGGAGGAGTTTGGCCACGCCCGCGACGGTGATGGCGACCGGTTTGCCGATACGGGAGTACATGCGGACCGGGTAGCGGCTCTCGACCTTGTCGATGTAGAGGACCTCGTTCTCCTCGTACACGGCGAGGTGGACGGTGTGTCCGATCTTCTCGTTGAGGCGTACGAGATGGGCGTGGGCGATCTCGCGGACGTCGAGGTTCTCCATCGCCTCCTGGGCGAGGGCGAAGAGCCGGGCGCCCAGGCGGTAGCGCTGGTCGGACTGGCGGTAGACCAGGCCGTGTTCGTGGAGGGTGCGCAGAAGGCGGAGGGCGGTGGATTTGTGCACGCCGAGGCGGTCGGCGACCTGGCCGAGGTCGGCGGGGCCCTCCGCGAGCAACGGGAGGATGCTCAGGGCTCGGTCAACGGTCTGGCTCATGGGGTGCGTGCCTCCTCAATGTCCCGGCCCATGGTGTCCGTCCATCCGGGGCCGAGTCGCAGTCTCCCCCACGCGGTGTCGTCCAAGGCGACGAGACGGTCGGCGAGGGCGCGGGTGGGGGGTGCGGCGAGGTCGCCGGGGGCGGTGAGGCTGGCTGCCGCCATGAGGTGGCCGTGCCTCAGTCGGTCCCGGGCGGGGAGGCCCCGGAGGGTTGCGGAGAGGAAGCCTGCGGCGAAGGCGTCGCCGGCGCCGGTTGTCGCGACTACGTCGACTTTCAGCGCCGGCGCGGTGGTGGCCGGGCGGGGGGATGTTGCGCGGCCCGGCGATTGCGGGGTGCCGCCGCGCCCACCCGTGCCGCCCCAGGCGGCACGACTGCCCGCAGCTCGGCCCAGGGCCACGGCCCCGTGGCCCCCCTGCTTCACCACCAGGATTCCCGGTTCCGGGAGGGCTTCGCGGATGGCGGTGGGGCCGCCTGTGATGCCCCAGGCCTCCTCCGCCTCGTCCTCTCCCACGAAGACGAGGTCCGCGCCGCGTGCCAGGTCCAGGAGGATCTCCGGGCCGTGGGTGTCGCGCCACAGGGCCGGGCGGTAATTCACGTCGAAGGAGATCAGAGGGCGGGTGGGGTGGGGGGCGGTCAGTTCCCGGATCAGGGTCAGGCAGTCGGCGGAGAGTGCCGGTGTGATGCCCGACAGGTGCAGGACGCGGCCCCCGCGTACCGCCTCCAGGTCCAGGTTCGTGGCCGTCATCGCGGAGGCCGCCGAGCCCGCCCGGTAGTAGGCGACCTCGTGGGAGTCCGTGGAGCGGTCGCCGGCCGTGCGGAAGTAGACGCCGGTCGGGCGGGCCGGGTCGCGGCGGACGTACGACACGTCGACGCCGTACCCCCCGATCGCCTCGACGAGGTGATCGCCGAACGCGTCGGCGCCGACCCGGCTGACCCAGCGGGCGCTGTGGCCGGCCGCCGCGAGCACGCACGCCACGTTCGACTCCGCGCCGCCGATGCCCCGGTCGAAGGACGGGACGTCGGCGAGGCGCCCCGGCCGGGAGGGCAGGAACGTGACCATGGACTCGCCGAGTGCGACAACGTCCACGGCGCGGCTCCTTCTCTTCAGCGACTGCCGCGGTGTCCGTTGACCCCGCGTGGCCGAGATGTTAGACAGCGGTGAGCGATATACGCAATGAGTGTTGCACAATGTGCAACATGCCTGATCAGGAGGTTCTGATGGTCCTCGACGCTCTGGCCCGCCTCACCGAGGAACGTGTGGATCACCGCTTCAAGGGCCTCCCGCCGGACGCCGGGGGCCTGACCGTCGGGGAGCTGGCCGCGCAGCGCCGCAACCTCTTCACGGGCGGCTTCACCACCCCCGTGCTCGCGCTCTCCGCCGAGCGCCTGGAGCACAACCTGCGGCTGATGGAGACGTACGCGGCCCGGCACGGCCTCGCCTTCGCGCCGCACGGCAAGACGTCCATGGCCCCGCAGCTCTTCCGGCGGCAGATCGAGCACGGGGCGTGGGGCATCACCCTGGCGGTTCCGCATCAGGTGCGGGTGGCGCGGGCGTTCGGGATCCAGCGGATCTTCCTCGCCAACGAGCTGGTGGACGCGGCGGCCCTGCGCTGGATCGCCGCCGAGCTGGACGCCGACCCCGGCTTCCGCTTCATCTGCTACGTCGACTCCGTGCGCGGCGTCGAGCTGATGGAAGCGGCCCTGACCGAGGCGGGGGCCTCCCGTCCGGTGGACGTCGTCGTGGAGCTCGCCGCCGGTGAGGGCGCGCGGACCGGGGCGCGGACGGAGGACGCGTGCGCCGCCGTCGCCGACGCCGTGGCCGGTGCGCGCGGGCTGCGGCTGGCCGGGGTCGCCGGGTACGAGGGCGAGGTGCCGCGAGCCGATCCGGAGCGGGTGCACGCCTGGCTGCGGCGGCTGGTGGCGCTCGCGGCGGACTTCGACAAGGCGGGGCGGTTCGCGGGGCTCGACGAGATCGTGCTGAGCGCGGGCGGCAGTGCCTGGTTCGACGCGGTGGCCGATGTCTTCGCCGAGGTTCCCGAACTCTCCTCCCCCGTGCTGAAGCTGCTGCGCTCGGGTGCGTACGTCTCGCACGACGACGGCCACTACCGCGAGCTGACCCCCTTCAACCGGGTCCCGGAGGAGGGCGCGCTGGAGCCGGCGTTCCGGCTGTGGACGCAGGTGGTGTCCCGGCCGTCCGACGAGCAGGCGTTCACCAACGCCGGCAAGCGGGACGCGGCCTACGACCTCGATCTGCCGTTCGCCCAGGTGGTGCGCCGGAACGGGAACGAGCGCCCGGCCACCGGGATCTCGGTGACCGGACTGTCCGACCAGCACGCGTGGCTGCGGACCACCGGGGAGGCCGATCTGGAGGTGGGAGACTGGGTGGGACTCGGTCTGTCCCACCCGTGCACGTCGTTCGACAAGTGGGAACTCATCCCGCTCGCCGAGGCGGACGGCACGGTGGTCGACTACATCCGTACGTTCTTCTAGGAGGCCGGCGCATGGAAGAGCTCGTCATCCGGGACGCGGACGTCGTGGACGGCTCCGGCGACCACGCGTACCGCGCGGACGTGGTGGTGGACGGCGGCCGTATCGTCTCCATCGTGAAGGAGGCGGCGGACGCGGGCTGTCAGCGCCCGAAGGCCCGCCGTGAACTGGACGCCGAGGGGCTGGTGCTGGCCCCCGGCTTCATCGACATGCACGCCCACAGCGATCTGGCGCTGCTGCGCGACCCCGACCACAGCGCCAAGGCCGCGCAGGGTGTCACCCTCGAGGTCCTGGGCCAGGACGGGCTGTCGTACGCCCCGGTCGACGACCGCACGCTCGGCGAGGTGCGCCGGGCGATCGCCGGGTGGAACGGCTCCGGGGACGACATCGACTTCGACTGGCGGTCGGTGGGCGAGTATCTGGACCGGCTGGACCGGGGTATCGCCGTCAACGCGGCGTATCTGATCCCGCAGGGCACGGTCCGCGCGCTCGCCGTCGGCTGGGAGGACCGCGAGGCCACGCCCGAAGAGCTGGACCGGATGCGGCGGCTGGTCGCGGAGGGCATGGAACAGGGCGCGGTCGGCATGTCGTCGGGACTGACGTACACGCCCGGCATGTACGCCAAGGACGCCGAACTCACCGAACTGTGCCGGGTGGTGGCGTCCTACGGCGGCTACTACTGCCCGCACCACCGCTCCTACGGCGCCGGCGCGCTGGAGGCGTACGAGGAGATGGTGGCGCTGACCCGGGAGGCGGACTGCCCGCTGCACCTGGCGCACGCCACCATGAACTTCGGTGTGAACAAGGGCCGGGCGCCCGAGCTGCTGGCCCTTCTCGACGACGCGCTCGACTCCGGGGCCGACATCACCCTCGACACCTACCCGTACACCCCCGGCTGCACCACTCTCGTGGCGCTGCTGCCGAGTTGGGCGAGCGAGGGCGGTCCCGAGGAGATCCTGCGGCGGCTCGCGGACGACGCGGCGGCCGAGCGGATCCGGCACCATCTGGAGGTCACCGGCTCGGACGGCTGCCATGGTGTGCCCGTGGAGTGGGAGACCATCGAGATCTCGGGTGTCGGCGATCCGGCGCTGGACGAGTACGTGGGCCGTACGGTCCTGGAGTCGGCGCGGACGCGCGGCGAGTCGCCGTGGGTGGTGGCGCGGGAGCTGCTGCTGAAGGACAGGCTCGCCCCGACGATCCTCCAGCACGTCGGCCATGAGGAGAACGTACGGGCGATCATGCGGCACCGGGTGCACACCGGCGGCTCGGACGGCATCCTTCAGGGCGCCAAACCGCATCCGCGCGCGTACGGCACGTTCCCGCACTATCTCGGTCACTATGTACGGGAGTTGGGGGTGCTGTCGCTGGAGGAGTGCGTCGCGCGACTGACCTCGCGCCCGGCCGCGCGGCTGCGGCTGGCGGACCGGGGACTGATCCGCGAGGGCTACAAGGCGGACCTGGTGCTGTTCGACCCGGGGACGGTGGCCGCGGGGTCGACCTTCGACGAGCCCCGGACGCTGCCGACGGGCATCCCGCATGTGCTGGTCGACGGGCGGTTCGTGATCGAGGACGGACGGCGCACGGACGTGCTCGCGGGCCGGGCGGTCCGCAGGACTCCCCGCTGACCGCCCGGACCCTTCACGGCGTGCTACGGCTTGGGGATCACGCAGCCGCTCGCGCTCAGGTCGAGCTTGTTGTCGACGCCGAAGCAGGCGGGGAACAGATAGGTCTGCTGGGCGTAGTTGATGCCCTGGCGGACCGTGACCTGCCCGTTCTCGTCGACCTCGCACGGATTGTTGACGGTGCAGCGCTCGCCGTCCTCGTTGCCGGTGTTGTTGACGGCGACCACCTGGCCGGTGGCGCCGTCGACGACCGGTGAGCCGGAGGTGCCGCCGATGGTGTTGCAGGCGGAGGTGTAACGGACCGAGTCCTTCCAGGTCCAGTTCCCCTCCTTCATGCGGTACGCGAAGCCGTCGACGGAGCAGTTGTAGACGCGCTTCCAGTAGCCGGACACCACGCTGATGGCCGTACCCGCCGCCGGGCGGGTGCCGCTCAGCTTCAGCGCGTCGATGCCGTACGCGCTCCGGATCTGCGCGTAGGTCGTGCCGAGCCGGTAGATCGCGGCGTCCGTGTCGGTCATGGTCGCGTAGACGAGCCGGTCGGCGCGCAGGGTGGCGACCTTGGAACCGGAGGCGTTCAGCAGCCCGAAGGTGCGGCTGGACGCCCGGTCGACGAGGACCTGGCCGGGCGCGGGGAAGCCGCTCTCCAGGCAGTGGCCGTTGGTGAGGACGAGCGCCGGGTCGTCGTCCGCCGAGCCGGGCATGCGGACGACGGAACCGGAGCAGTTGCTGAGCGAGACGGTGCCGGCGAAGTTCACCGCGCCCTCCCTGGGCGCGGTGAGTCCGGACAGGGCGTCCGCCGCGGTCCCGGCCACGCCGTCGACGACATCCGTCAGCGTGGCCGGGGCCGTGTCCGTGGCCGTGTCCGCGCCCGTGGGGGTTGGCGCGGAAGCGACCGCGGGGGTCGCGCCCGCCCCGGCGAAGGCCAGGGCACAGAGCGCGACGACGAGAGGTTTTCTCATGGGGGTCCCCTCTTGCGGCGTCGGGGCCGGAAGGTCTCCCGCCCCCGACGTACGAGTTGTCATGCGCATTGTCAGCATGCGGACGACAAGGGGACAAGGCTTTGTTTCCGACCGGTAACCCGAGCCCTCAGACTCGCCCGAACCTGCGGAGAAAGAGGGTGGTGGGGAGGGGAGGGACGGTGTGGACGTGATGGAGGCGCACGGCACCGCGCAGGGCCGTCACCGACATAACCACCCGAATCGACGCGTCTCACGTGGCGGAAAACACGGCCCGGAGTGCCATACCGGGCCGTAAGCTCCCAGCATGCAGGTGATCCAGTCGACCAAGCTCGCCAACGTCTGTTACGAGATCCGGGGCCCCGTGCTCGAGGAGGCGATGCGGCTGGAAGCGGCCGGTCACCGCATCCTCAAGCTGAACACCGGCAACCCGGCGGCCTTCGGCTTCGAGTGCCCGCCCGAGATCCTCGAGGACATACTGCGCAACGTGTCGACGGCGCACGGCTACGGGGACGCGAAGGGCCTCCTCGCCGCGCGCCGGGCGGTCGTCATGCACAACCAGACGCTCGGCATCGAGACCGACGTCGAGAACGTCTTCATCGGCAACGGCGTCTCCGAGCTGATCGTGATGGCGATGCAGGGCCTGCTGGACGACGGCGACGAGGTCCTCGTCCCCGCGCCCGACTACCCGCTGTGGACGGCGGCCGTCTCGCTCTCCGGCGGTACGGCGGTGCACTACCGCTGCGACGAGCAGTCCGACTGGATGCCGGACCTCGCCGACGTGGAGCGCAAGGTCACCGACCGCACCAAGGCGATCGTCATCATCAACCCGAACAACCCGACCGGCGCCGTCTACGACGAGGCGGTCGTCAAGGGTCTGACGGACATCGCCCGCCGCCACAACCTGCTGGTCTGCTCCGACGAGATCTACGACAAGATCCTCTACGACGACGCGAAGCACATCCCGACCGCCTCCGTCGCCCCCGATCTGCTCACCCTCACCTTCAACGGCATGTCGAAGGCGTACCGGGTGGCCGGCTACCGGGTGGGCTGGATGGCGATCTCGGGGCCGCGCGCCCACGCCGACTCCTACATCGAGGGCCTCACCATCCTGGCGAACATGCGCCTGTGCGCGAACATGCCGGGCCAGCACGGCGTGGTCGCCGCGCTCAGCGGCCGCCAGACGATCAACGAACTCGTCCTCCCGGGCGGGCGGCTGCGCCAACAGCGGGACACGGCGTACGAACTGCTGACCCAGATCCCGGGGGTGAGCTGTGTGAAGCCGAAGGGCGCGCTGTATCTGTTCCCGCGCCTCGACCCGGACGTCTTCAAGATCAAGGACGACCGGCGGATGGTGCTGGACCTGCTGCGCCGCGAGAAGATCATGGTCGTGCAGGGCACCGGCTTCAACTGGCCGGAGCCGGACCACTTCCGCGTCGTGACGCTCCCGTCGGTCACCGATCTGCAGGACGCGGTCGGACGGATCGCCCGCTTCCTGGACGGCTACAGCCAGCCCTGAAACCTTCGCGGGGCGGCGATTCCACGAACGACTCAACTTTAGACAGGTTCTAAGCTAAGATGGTTTCCTGTTGCATTACAGGAGGCCATCCATGTACGAACCGATCCGTGCCAAGTCGGTCCACAGCACGATGGCCGGCACCCCCGACGACTTCCCCCGCCGGTCCCGCGAGGAAGAGCTGGACATCCAGCTCGCGGGTCATCTCGGCGCGCTGCTCGCCGTCACGGACGAGCTGCGCGTGGCGGCACCCTCGGCCGATCTGGACACCGCCGCCGAGCGGCTCGCCGAGGAGATCACCCGGCTGCGGGGAGGACGTACGCCGGCCCGCGCGTCGGCGACCACGAAGGGCCGCGCGCCGAACGCGGCGGCCCTGCACCGACGGGCCCACGCGCTCGCCGGCCGCGCCCTGGTCGTCGCCGCCTCCCGCGCCGACACGGCGGCGGCGATCCTGTCCGCCGAGCGGATGGACGCGCACACCGCCGCGCTGAAGCCGCGCCCGCTCACCTCCCACTGAGCCCACCCGGGCTCCCCCCGACGGCCCCGGCCCGCGCGCAACCGCAGCGACGCGCGGTCCGGGCGCCATCTCCTCCGGCGCGGCTCGGCTTTTGCGGCGCGGGTGAGCATCCGAGCGCCCGCTCAGGGTCCCTGTGCCTGCCTGGTACTCCGAGCGCCGCTCGGCTCTCAGCCGCCCGCTCTCCCGAAGGGACCGCGGCGCCGCCCGGCCTTCCCGGTGCCGCCCTGCCCGGAGGCATTCGCTCAGCCGATGAGCGGCGTGACGGTTCCCGGCGCCGGCTCAGCCGAGAAGGACCGTGAAGGCCACGAACGCCAGCAGTATCGCGAGGATGATCGCCCACACGGGCCAGGTTCCGCGGGCGTCCGGATCCTCCGGACCGCCGCCGCGTGGGCGGTCCTCCTCCAGGTACGGGTGTTCCGGCCGGTCACGCGAGTAGAAGTCTCCGCCGTCGGCCATGGCGCATCCCTCCTTCGCACAGCTCTCGCCCACCGGGTACCCACGCCCGCGCGGACCGCACACGGTGTCAGTGGCGGCTCCTAGGATCGCGTCTCTGACAGTGACCCGACCGAGCGGAGAGCGCCGTTGTCCTCGATACATGACCTCACGACCTGGGAGCCGCTGCTGCGGCTGGTGCGGGACGCGCACGCGGAGCGGCTTGCCGTGCCGGGTGGCCACTTCACGGGCCAGATCGGTCTCGGCGGCTTCACCCTGCCCGCGTCACAGCCGCGCCCGGCACCCGGGCGGGCCCTCCAGGTGACGGACATGCAGGACCAGTTCACCGCCGTGGAGCGGGTGCAGGCCGCCCTCCGCGCCGGCGGCATGGACAACGTGTCGTACGTGGTCGAGACGGCCCCGGACGGGAGGACGCGGCTCCATGTCATCGACCCGGGGCCCGCCGTGGAGTACGGCATCACCAGCCCGTTCGTGGGATCCCTGGTCCTGGTCGAGGGCGCCGTACCCGAACCCTGGCGGCGGCTGCCCGAGCCGGTCCCGGGCGCCGTGCCGGCCCCGTCGGCGGACCCGGCGCTGCTGGAGCGGACCCTTCGTGAGCGGCTGCCCGACGCGATCGGCGCCACCGAGGAGGAGCTCTCCGAAGCGGAGGCGCGCCTCGGGGTGGCGCTGCCCGAAGAACTCAAGGCGCTCTACCGCGTCACCCACGCGCGGTGGCAGGACTGGAGCGGCGACCACGCGGCGCGGGAACGCGTCAGCGACGCCGTCGGCTGTGAGCTCTTCCCCCTGGACGGGCTGTACATCGCCGACGCCCGGTCCCGTCCCGCTCCCTGGCGGTTCGCCGCGACGGACGCCGCCGTCACCGCCCCGGACGCCGCCGTACAGGGCCTTGTCGGCTCACCCGGCTGGATCGCCTTCGGCGACAACGGCGGCGGCGACCGGCTGGCCGTCGACCTGACACCGGGCCCGGCCGGGCACACCGGGCAGGTCGTCGTGATCGACCACGAGCAGACCATCGGCGCCGGACTGCGCGCCGACTCCCTCACCAGGATGGTGCTCGACCGCCCCAGCGGCTGGCACCGGGACCCCGACGGAGACGTCCCGCCGGTGGTGGCCGGGGTGAACATCGGCGAGCCGGGCGGTGTGGCGGCCGCCGCCCGTCCCGAGCTGGAGGTACTCCGCGTCGGCGGATGGCAGGGCACCCCGGTCGGCCTCGCCCCGCTCGCCGGGCTCCCCCGCCTGCGCACCCTCACCGCCGACGCGGGCACGCTGGCCGACCCTCTGGAGATCGCGAGGCTGACGGCTCTGGAGTACCTGAGCCTCGCCCCCGAGGACTGGCGCGCCCTGCTCGACGCGAACGCCGTCCCCCGGAACCTGCTGGCGGCGGGCATCGAACTCCGGGGCGAGCAGCCCCCGCTCCCGGTCCTCGACCTCGCCGACGAACTCCTCGCCCTCTGGAACCGCCCGCTGATCACCCGGACCGTCCTGTGAGCGAAGACGGACTGGAGGAGGAGTGGTCACAGCCGCCCGAGTACGAGTTCGGGATCGGCACCGAGCCGCTGGACCGCCCGGCCCGGAACTCGGTGGGCGGATGGCCGTACTTCGACGACGACCAGGAGCCGGGCCGCCCGCGCTTGTACGTTCGTGTCCGGTTCGCGGGGGTCCCGGCAAGGGGCGCGAAGCCTACGATGCGCGCATGGCCGGGGACCGGCAGGTACATCGGTGCGACGACGACGTCCTGCTCGCCGATGTGCGCTGCGGCAGTACGGCGCGCGGCTGGTCGCCGGTGCGGCCGGCCCCGGTGTTCGGCCTGGTGCTGCTCCGGGACGGGGTGCTGCGCGGCCGGGTCGACGGTGTCGAGTACGTGCTGGACGCCGCGACCGTCTACGTCGAACGGCTCGGCGCGGAGCAGCAGTTCGCTCATCCGCTGGGGCCGGACGCGTTCACCGGGATCGTGCTGTCCGAGCCCCGGGTCGCCCAGCTGCTGGGCGGTGATCCCACGGTCCCGGAGGGCGTCGTCATGGTGACGCCGGAGCTGGCGCTCGCGCACCGGCTGCTGCTCTCCCGTGCCCACCGGGGCGGCGACGCCTTCGAACTCGGCGAGCACACGGCCAGGTTGGCGGCCTAGGTGTTCGTGCGGCTCGCCCCGGCCCGCGTCGACTCCGGCCGGCCCCGGTCCGCGGCCGCCCGACGGCGCCTCATCGACGACGCCCGTGCCGCACTGGCCGTCGATCCGACGATCGGCCTGGAGGCGCTGGGCCGGGCCGTGGGCGCGTCACCCCACCATCTGAGCCGGGCCTTCTCGACGGTCACCGGCGTCACGCTGTCCACCCATCGCGAACGGCTGCGCCTGGCCCGCGCCCTGGACCGCCTGGGCGAGGGCGAACGTGATCTGGCGGGCCTGGCGCGTGAACTCGGCTACGCCGACCAGTCCCACATGACCCACGCCCTGCACCGCACGACCGGGCTCCCGCCCGGCCGCCTCCGCACCCTCCTGACCTCCCCGTGACACCGAACACCTCTCCGGCTTGAGGGAGATGCCGGAGCGCCATGGCGATACGGCCGCCCGCGAAAGCCCCTCCGCCGGGCACCCTGAACAGGTGCGGCTTCCGCCCGCCGCCGCGCCCTGCGAGCGTGGACGGGCCGGACGCCCCGGGGCGGTGCCGGCAGAGCGACCCCTGGTGGCGGCCCCGAGCGACACGGAGTCCCGCCGTCGGGAGACCCACACCCGGTATCTGGAGGAGCGGGGCGGGGCGGACGGGCCCGGCGCCTGACGCGGTCCGTGGCGCGGGGCGTTCGGAGACATGGGCGAGGGCCCGCCGCCGGTCCCTTCGCCGGGGCGGGCGGAGGGAGTGGCGGCGGGCCCCATGACACCGCACGCCGTTGTGCGGGTCTCGCCGGTGTGTTCCGCGGCCGGCCGTGGCGTGACGATCGCTGGTCAGGGCATCCTCAAACCGAGAAACCGACCGGCCGCGGGGTCTTGGGCGGGCCTCAGCCCAGGCGCCGCACCAGCGCCCGGTACTCGTCCCACAGTTCCTCGGGCGTGTGCTCACCGAAGGTGTTGAGGTGGTCGGGGACCAGGGCGGCCTCCTCGCGCCAGACCTCCTTGTCGACGCTGAGCAGGAAGTCCAGGTCGGCGTCGGAGAGGTCCAGGCCGGCGGTGTCCAGTGCGGCCTTGGCCGGGAGCACGCCGATCGGGGTCTCGACACCCTCCGCCGTGCCGTTCAGGCGCTCCACGATCCACTTCAGGACGCGGGAGTTCTCACCGAAGCCGGGCCAGACGAACTCGCCGTCCTCGTTCTTGCGGAACCAGTTGACGTAGTAGATCTTCGGCAGCTTCGACTGGTCCTTGCCCTTGGCCACGTCGACCCAGTGCGCCATGTAGTCGCCCATGTTGTAGCCGCAGAAGGGCAGCATGGCGAACGGGTCGCGGCGCAGCTCGCCGACCTTCCCCTCGGCGGCGGCGGTCTTCTCGGAGGCCACGTTGGCGCCGAGGAAGACGCCGTGGTTCCAGTCGAAGGACTCCGTGACCAGCGGTACGGCGCTGGCGCGGCGGCCGCCGAAGAGGATCGCGGAGATCGGCACACCCTTGGGGTCCTCCCACTCCGGCGCGATGATCGGGCACTGCGCGGCGGGGGTGGTGAAGCGGGCGTTGGGGTGCGCGGCGGGCGCGGTGGACTCGGGGGTCCAGTCGTTGCCCTTCCAGTCGGTGAGGTGGGCCGGGGTCTCCTCGGTCATGCCCTCCCACCACACGTCGTTGTCGTCGGTGAGGGCGACGTTGGTGAAGACTGAGTTGCCCCACAGGGTCTTCATCGCGTTGGCGTTGGTGTGCTCGCCGGTGCCGGGGGCGACGCCGAAGAAGCCGGCCTCCGGGTTGATGGCGTACAGGCGGCCGTCCTCGCCGAAGCGCATCCAGGCGATGTCGTCTCCGATCGTCTCGACCGTCCAGCCGGAGATCGTGGGCTCCAGCATGGCGAGGTTGGTCTTGCCGCAGGCCGACGGGAAGGCGGCGGCGACGTACTTGGACTCACCGGTGGGCGGCGTGAGCTTCAGGATGAGCATGTGCTCGGCCAGCCAGCCCTCGTCGCGGGCCATGACGGACGCGATGCGCAGGGCGTAGCACTTCTTGCCGAGCAGGGCGTTGCCGCCGTAGCCGGAGCCGTAGGACCAGATCTCGCGGTCCTCGGGGAAGTGCGAGATGTACTTCGTGCTGTTGCAGGGCCAGGGAACGTCCTCCTGGCCGGGCTCCAGCGGGGCGCCGACCGAGTGCACGGCCTTGACGAAGAAGCCGTCGTCGCCGAGCTCGTCCAGGACGGGCTGTCCCATACGGGTCATGGTGCGCATGGAGACGGCGACATACGCCGAGTCGGTGATCTCGACGCCGATGGCGGACAGCGGAGAACCGAGCGGGCCCATGCAGAAGGGCACGACGTACAGGGTGCGGCCCTTCATCGAGCCGCGGAAGACGCCCTGCTCGCCCCGGAAGACGTCCCGCATCTCGGCGGGGGCCTTCCAGTGGTTCGTGGGGCCGGCGTCCTCCTCCTTCTCGGAGCAGATGAAGGTCCGGTCCTCGACGCGGGCGACGTCGGTGGGGTCGGAGGCCGCGTAGTAGGAGTTCGGGCGCTTGATCGGGTCGAGCTTGCGGAAGGTGCCCTTGGCGACGAGCTCCTCGCACAGGCGCTCGTACTCGGCCTCCGAGCCGTCGCACCAGACCACCCGGTCCGGCTGCGTCAGGTCTGCGATCTCGTCGACCCAGGAGATCAGTCCCTGGTGGGTGGTGGGGACGCCGGGTTCCGCGATGTCGCGCGCCACGATTGCTCCTAAATGAGGGTTTTTTGTTGGGAGGCCCCGTGGGGGCTGCGACCCGGATGCTGCACGGTGGTGCGCTGCGCGCTCATCCGGTGTCGACCGCACTCATTTGATCATCCGACGGGAGCGCCCATCTGTCCAGAGGGCCGCACAAGTGAGCAACGTGACGATGACCACGGTTTCTCGGGACACTTTGCGCGCACGTTGGGGTCACCTTGCGATTTCTTTGCGTGACAACGCGGAGGGGTGGCGTGAGATGATGGCCACTTCGTGCTGGTCAATTCGACGGCCCGACGCGTAACTTACGGTTCCGTAGGTACGATGCGAAGCATGACTGCGCTCGTCCCCGACGCCCCCACGGATCCGCCGGCCGACGGCCCGGTGGAGACCTCCCTGCCGCATCCGGTCAAGCCCAAGCTGCGCGGCTGGCTGCATCTCGGTATGTTCCCCGCCGCCCTGGTCGCCGGGCTGGTGCTGACCGCCTTCGCCGACTCGGCACGCGGGCGTCTGGCCTGCGGGGTCTTCGCCCTGACCGCCTGCCTGCTGTTCGGCGTGAGCGCGCTGTACCACCGGGGCGACTGGAGCCCCCGCATGGACGGGGTGCTGCGCCGCCTCGACCACGCCAACATCTTCCTGATCATCGCGGGCACCTACACACCGCTGACCATCCTGCTGCTGCCGGAGTCCAAGGGGCGGTGGCTGCTGTGGGGCATCTGGGGGGCGGCGGTGGCCGGGATCGCCTTCCGGGTCTTCTGGGTCGGCGCGCCGCGCTGGCTCTACACGCCCTGCTACATCGCGATGGGCTGGGCGGCCGTCTTCTTCCTGCCGGACTTCATGCGCTCGGGCGGCATCGCCGTACTCGTCCTGGTGATCGTGGGCGGTCTGCTCTACAGCGCGGGCGGGATCATCTACGGCATCAAGAAGCCCAACCCGTCACCACGCTGGTTCGGCTTCCACGAGGTCTTCCACTCCCTCACCCTGGCCGCCTTCATCGCCCACTACGTCGGCATCTCCCTGGTGGCCTACTAGCACGCGTGATTCCACGGACCGCGTCCACCCGGCATGGCATCCTGGCCGGGTGAACGGTCCCGAGATCCACGTCGAGTTCGCCACCGAGCTGCTGCTCTTCGTCCCCCGGGCACGGCCCACCGGCGCCACGAAGGCCGCCACCGACGGCGTCTCCACCCTCGGCCATGTCGTCGAGTCCCTCGGCGTCCCGCTCACCGAGGTCGGCACACTGCTCGTGGACGGCCGCGAGGTGCCGGCCGGGCATGTGCCGGCGGCGGGCGAGTCGGTCACGGTACGCGCCGTCGCGCACCCCCAGCGGGTGCCGGGGGCGCCCCTGCGCTTCCTCCTCGACGTCCACCTCGGCACACTGGCCCGTCGGCTGCGGCTGCTGGGCGTGGACACGGCGTACGAGTCCACCGACATCGGCGATCCGGCGCTGGCCGCGCTGTCGGCGGCGGAGCGGCGGGTGATGCTCAGCCGCGACCGGGGGCTGCTGCGGCGGCGTGAGCTGTGGGCGGGCGCGTTCGTGTACAGCACCCGGCCCGAGGAACAACTCACCTACGTGCTGGACCGCTTCCGTCCCGAGCTACGGCCCTGGACCCGGTGCACGGCCTGCAACGGGCTGTTGCGCAAGGTCACCAAGGACGAGGTCGCGGACCAGCTGAAGGGCGGTACGCACCGGTCGTACGACGTGTTCGCCCAGTGCGGTGAGTGCGGGCGGGCCTACTGGAAGGGCGCGCACCATGAGCAACTCGTCGCGATCGTGGAGCGGGCGGTGGCTTCACAGCCTGAGCGGGACTGAGGCGTCGAGGGGGGCCGGCGAGGGGTGACCGAATCCGCCCTGAGGGCAAGCGCCCCCGAGGGGCGCGGGGAACGGCGCGACCAGCCACAACACACCCGCGCATCCCCACGGCGCTACCGTGCCTCAGCCCCGCTCGCGCCGCGGCGATTCAGCCGCCCAGTGCCGTCCGCAGGCGGGCCGGATCGGTCGTCGGGGTGTCGCAGGTGAAGTTGCGGCAGACGTAGGCGGCCGGTTCGCCCCCGACCAGGGGGCGGTCGGCCAGGAGGGGGAACTCGTCGCCTTCCGGGGTACCGGCGGCGACCACCGCGCCGGGCGCGGCACCCAGGAGCGCCGTCCGGTGCAGGGTGGCCGTGGCCGGGTCGTCCAGCGCCGGACCGACCACCGCGATCTCCCGCGGACCGTCCAGTACGGCCTCGGCGACCGCGAGCCCCCACCCGATGAAGCGCGGCACCCGCGGACCGAGCGCCTTCACCACGCCCAGCGCCCGCTCGGCAGCCGTACGGTGCGGCTCGGAACCCGTGTGCGCGGCATAGCTCAGCAGGGCGCCCGCGGCGGCGGTCCAGCCGGACGGGGCCGCGTTGTCGGTCGGGTCCTGCGGGCGCCGGATCAGCCGCTCCGCGTCGGACGCCGTGTCGTACAGGGCACCCGATCCGGCGTCGGCGAAGCGGGCCAGGACATGGTCGAGCAGCAGTCCCGCGAACTCCAGCCACACCCCCTCGCCGGTCACCGACGCGAGCGCCAGGAAGCCCTCGGCGACATCGGCGTAGTCCTCCAGCACGCCCGCGTTCGCGCCGGCCCGGCCGTCCTTGCTGGTACGGGCGATACGGGCCTGGTCGTCCAGGTGCAGCCGGATCAGCAGATCACCGGCGGCTACGGCGGCCTCCGTGAGGTCCGGCCGGCCGAAGTAGGCCCCGGTCTCGGCGAGCGCGGCGATCGCGAGCCCGTTCCAGGCGGCGACCACCTTGTCGTCCCGGCCGGGCGCGGACCGCTCGGAGCGTGCCGCGAGCAGCCGCTCCCGGATGCCGTCGATCCGTCCGGCGTCGAACACCTCGTCGCGCTGGGGGAGCTGCAGCACCGAGGCGCCCTCCTCGAAGGTGCCCTCGGCGGTCACCCCGAAGTAGCGCGCGGCGAGTTCCGCGTCGTCGTCGCCGAGGACCTCACGCAACCGCGCGGGCGTCCACACGTAGTAGGCGCCCTCGACGTGCCGGCCCGTGCCGTCGTCACTGTCGGCGTCCAACGCGGACGCGAACCCGCCCTCGGCGGTGCGCAGTTCGCGGACCATGAAATCCGCGGTCTCCAGCGCGACCCGGCGGGCGAGTCCGGAGCCGGTGGCCCGCCACAGATGGGCGTAGACCCGGCACAGCAGGGCGTTGTCGTACAGCATCTTCTCGAAGTGCGGCACGATCCAGTCCCGGTCGACGGAGTACCGGGCGAAGCCGCCGCCGAGCTGGTCGTAGATCCCGCCGCGCGCCATGCGCTCACAGGTGTCCGCCGCCATCTGCAGGGCGCCCTCCGCGCCCGTGCGGGCGTGGTGCCGCAGCAGGAACTCCAGCACCATGGACGGCGGGAACTTCGGCGCCCCGCCGAACCCGCCGCGCTGCGGGTCGTACTCCCTGGTCAGGCCGAGCAGCGCCTGCGCGAGCTCCTCCTCACCGGGCAGCCGGTCGTCGCCGTAGGACATCTCCCGTCCGGCCAGGTCCCGGGTGATCTTCCCGGCCACCTCGTCGACCTCGCCGCGCCGCTCCCCCCACGCCTGGTGGACGCCCTGGAGCACCTGCCGGAAGGACGGCATGCCGTGCCGGGGCTCGGGCGGGAAGTACGTGCCGAAGTAGAACGGCTCGGCGTCCGGCGTGAGGAACACGGTCATGGGCCAGCCGCCCTGCCCGGTCGCCGCCTGCACGGCCTCCATGTAGACGGCGTCCACGTCGGGCCGCTCCTCACGGTCCACCTTGACGCCGACGAAGTGCGCGTTCATCTCATCGGCGGTGTCCCGGTCCTCGAAGGACTCGTGCGCCATGACATGACACCAGTGGCAGCTCGAGTAACCGACACTCAGCAGCACCGGCACATCCCGCCGCCGCGCCTCGGCGAAGGCCTCCGGCCCCCACTCCCACCAGTCCACCGGGTTATCAGCGTGCTGCAGCAGATAGGGCGACATCGCGCCGGCGAGACGATTCACTCCGCCACCCTACTCATGGCACGGCGTGGACGAGGATTGTCGTGGCCGACGGGGACACGGCGCCCGCCGACTCCGCGACAGCCCTGTCCACCGATCCGGCCCGCTGTTCGACCCGCAGCCGGGAGAGCACCCACTTCAACGTGATCCTCAGAGAGGTCTGAGCACCGCCGCCCACCGGACTTGCGGGGCGTCGGCGCTGATCGCCGCTCGGGCATCGCGCCGCCATGTCTCTGTCGAGGCATTCTCGGAGCGGGACACGCGCAGGCGGCCGCACGCACGCCGTCGCGGTCGCTGATCGTCGCCCTCTCGCGCTGACGCTCCGTCCGAAGGACACTCGGGGGCGTAGGAGTTGCCGTCGGAGGGGGACATGTCATGCGGGACAGTCATCGGTCCGACGCCGAGCGGCTGTTGGCGCGGGCGGTGGAGGAGGAGGTGCGCCGGTCGGGCGGGCGTACCGACGGCAAGGTGCTGCTCGCGCGGGCGCGCGGCTCGCTGGAGTCGATGGCGTCGAGCTCGGCCGAGGAGTACGAGGCGTACACGCGCGCGCTGGACGAGGCGCAGGCCGGGCAGCTCAGCTTCCGCCAGCGGTACGCCCGCGAGGGTGCCGGGACGCCGCTGCTCGTCGCCGGGGTGGCCTCAGTGGCCGCCGTGGTGGCCGACATGGCGCTCGGGACGGGCACCGGAACGGCGCTCGGCGCGGGCGTGACCGTCGGGGTCGTGGGCGCGGCGGCGACCGTGGTGAAGGTGGCCGGCGCCCATGTGCCCGCCGCCCATCACCGGGCCGGTGCGGTGAGCCAGCCGGGCGGTCCCGAACAGCTGCGGCTGCAGTGGCTGACGGCACTGGAGGTGCGCGGGATACGGCCGTTCCTGGACCAGCAGCGGGTGCTGGCCGCGTCCACCGGGCCGAAGAAGGCGGGGCCCCGGCTGCGCGGCACGGACAAGAGCGCGGCGGCCCGCGGGCGCAGTGTGCTGGAGCAGTCGTTCGGGCAACTGCCCGAGCCGTCGGGCCCGTTCGCGGGGCGGCGGCAGGAGATGGCGCGGATCCGGCAGTGGGTGCAGGCGGCCCGCGCGACCACGGAGACCCAGCCGACGGTGGTGGTGCTGCACGGGGCGTCCGGCAGCGGCCGTACCACGCTCGCGGTGCGCGCCACACACGATCTGAAGGACCACTTCCGGGGCGCGTGCGTCGTCGATCTGCGCGGCGACAGCCCCGGTGAGCCGCCGCTGTCCACGCGGGACGCGCTGCTGCATCTGCTGAACCGGCTCGGGGCGCCGCGCGAGCAGCTGCTGTTCCGTGAGCGGTCGTCCCCGGACCAGCAGGTCAAGCGGCTGAGCGAGCTGTACCACCAGCATCTGACCGGGATGCCGGTCACGATCGTCCTGGACGACGCCTCCGATCCGCAGCAGGTCCGCACGCTGATCCCCGAGCGGTCCGACAGTCTGGTCCTGGTGACCTCCCGCGCGCCGCTCGGGCTGCCCGACGATCTGCCGGCCCGGGTGTACCAGCTGCCGGTGGAGCCACTGGACCCGGCCGGCGCGGAGGAACTGCTCGCGGCCGCCGCGCAGGACACCTCCGGGCCGTACGACGCCGACTCCGCCGAACGGGTCCGGGAACTGTGCGGGGGCCTGCCGCTGGCGCTGCGGATCGCCGGGGCCGCCCTGGGCCCGCGCTCCCCGCTCGCCCTCGCCACCGACCTCGGCGCCTACGGTCCCGTCGAACCGGTCGAGCGGGCCCTGTGGCTGCGCTACACCGACCAGCCGGACACCGTACGGCGGCTGCTGCGGCGGCTCGCGCTGGCCGGGCGGGCCTCACTGGGCGCCGCGGCGGCGGCCGCGCTGCTCGCCACCGACGAGGCCGAGGCCACCCGGCATCTGACCGCGCTGCACCGCGCCGGGCTGATCGACCGCGTGCGGCACAGCCGCTACCGGCTGCACGACCTCGTCCGCGCCTTCGCCCTCGCCCGGCTCCTCGACGAGGAGGAACCGGCCGAGCGCACGGCAGCGCAGGAACGGCTGATCGTGAACTACGCCGAGCTCGCCGACTCGGTGCTGCGGCTCGTCGACGGCAACATGTCGACCCGCTCCGACCGCTTCAGCCCCTACGGCTTCACCTCGCTCGACGAGGCGCTGCGCTGGCTGGACGACGAGTCGAGCTTCATCACGGCGGCGCTGCGGCACGCCGAGGGCGTGGACCGGGGCGCGGTGCTGAATCTGCTCGGCGCGCTGTGCGACTACTGCCTGCTGCGCGGTGACCTGTACCGGCTCGGGGAGATCAACGAGCTGGCGCAGGCCGTGGACGAGGGGCTGCTGGTCCGTTCCGTGCAGTGGCGCACCGGTATCGCGGCCCGTCAGCTGGGCGAGCTGGACAAGGCGCGGACCACGCTGACATCGGTGGTGGACCTGTACCGGGAGGCGCAGCACGACGCGGGCGCGGCGCGGGCGCTGACCTCGCTCGGCATCACGCTGCACCACCAGGGCAACCTGACCGAGGCGTCGGCGAAGCTGCGGGAGGCACTGGATCTGCAGGCCGCGCCCGAGCTGGCCACGGACCGCGCCTGGACGATGCACGCGCTCGCGGCGGTCGTACGGGACCGGGCCGGGCTCTCCGAGGCCCTGGACCTGCTGACCGAGTCGCTGGTGCTGCACCGCGCGGGCGAGTCCGTGCACGGGCAGGCGTGGGCGCACTTCCAGCTGGGGCAGCTGAACCTGCGGATGGGCGACGTGCCGCGCGCGGAGACCGAGCTGCGTACCGCCCTGGAGCTGTACGGCCGCACCCGCGACGCCCGCGGTGAGGCGTGGGCACTGACCGAGCTGGCACGGACCCGGCTCGTGGACGGGGACGCGTCACCGGCGGTCGAGGATCTGCGCCGGGCCGCCGCCCGGCACCGGGACAACGAGGACGCGCGGGGCGAGGCGTGGACGCTGTACTACCTGGGGCAGGCGCTGGAGGAGACCGGCAACCTGGACCGGGCGGTGCGCGAGCTGGAACGGGCCCGCACGATGTTCTCCCGCATGCGGGACGTGTACGGCCTTGCCTGCGCCCGGCACCACTCGGCGCGGGTGACCCGGGACCAGCGGGCGGCCCAGACGGGGTCGCTGCGCAACTCCGGGTTCGCCCGGCAGCTCCTGGTCGACGCGCGCGCCGACTTCCAGCGGATCGGGGTCGCGCACGGGGAGGCGTGGACCTGTCTGGAGCTGGCGGTCGTGGACGCGGGCAACGCGCGTACGCCGCAGGCGCTGGCGCTGTGCGACGAGGCGGTGGCGCTGTTCGCCTCGTACGGCGACCGGCGCGGCGAGGACTGGGCGCGCTTCCTGCGCTGCACACTGCTGCCGTACGCGGCGCCGGGGGGTACGGAGGTCGGTACGGCGGTGGCACAGGAGGAGCTGGCCCAGCTGGGGCGGGCGGGCCACGCCCTGCGCGACGGGAAACTCGCCGACTACGTGGAGGCGTACCAGCTCCTCCTGGAGCGGGGGGTCACCCTGGAGTCCGGCTGGCAGGCCTGGCACCTCGGCATGGTCCCCACCCGCCACGCCCGCGAGGTGATGGGGGTACCGGTAAACACGCGCTGACCGTCCACGACGAGGGTGACACCGGCGTGCGTCGCAACGCCGTCGTGGTTGCGGGGGGAAGACGACCCCGGGGAGACACCGGGGCACGTCGCAACGCCGTCGTGGTTGCGGGGGGAAGACGACCCCGGGGCGAGACCGGGGTGCGTCGCAACCCCGTGGTGGTTGTGGGCAGTCGTTCCGCAGGGCGGAACGGGTGGGCACAACCACCCACGAGCCGACACCCGGCGACGTCGCTTGACCGGGGGAGTCGCGCACCCCGGCGCTTACGGGGTGCCGGCGCGCCCACCCGTGCCGCCCCAGCGGCACGACTGCCCGCGGAGGGCGGCGAGGTGGCACAGCCCCACACCTACCGGGTGCCGTCGCGCCCGCGGGCGGACGGTGGAGGGCTCAGCCTCGACTGTCCGCCGCCGTCGGCTCCGGCTTCCGCTCCTCGGACGCTTCCGGGAAGTCCACCCGCCCCATGTGCCGGTTCATCGACTTCATCAGCCCCCACACCGCCAGAGCCATCACCGCGAACACGATGAACCCGAGAACACCGGGCGTCACCTTGTCCTCGTCGAGTTCCTTCGCCAGAGGCACCAGGTGCGTCATTGCCAGACTTGCGCTTGCGCTCATGTCAGCCATTGTCCCGGATGCCCGCGAAGAGGTCGTCCTCGGGGAGGGAGGTATCGACGAGCGACTTCGCCAGCTCGTACTCCTCCGTCGGCCAGACCTCCCGCTGGAGATCCATCGGCACCCTGAACCACCCCCCGTCCGGATCGATCTGCGTCGCGTGCGCGATCAGCGCCTTGTCCCGGATCTCGAAGAAGTCCCCGCACGGTACATGCGTGGTGAGCGTCCGCTCCTTGCGCTCGAACTCGCTCCACCGCTTCAGCCAGTCCCCGTAGGGCGACTCCAGCCCCCGGTCCAGCATCGCCTGGTGCAGCGCCTCGGTACGCGGCCGGTTGAAGCCCTGGTTGTAGTACACCTTCAGCGGCTGGAACGCCGGCCCGTACTCCCCCTCCGGGTACTTCGCCGTGTCCGCCGCACCCTCGAACGCCACCATCGTGATCTTGTGGGTCATGATGTGGTCGGGGTGCGGGTACCCCCCGTTCTCGTCGTATGTGGTGATCACCTGGGGACGGAACGCGCGGATACTGCGGACCAGCTCACCGGCCGCCTTGTCCACGTCCTCCAGGGCGAAGCAGCCCTCCGGCAGCGGCGGCAGCGGGTCGCCCTCGGGCAGCCCCGAGTCCACGAACCCGAGCCACTCCTGCTTCACCCCCAGGATCTCCCGGGCCTCGTCCATCTCCTTCTTGCGCACCTCGTGGATGTGCTCCTCGATGTACGCGTCGCCCTGCAGCTTCGGGTTGAGGATGGAGCCGCGCTCCCCGCCCGTGCAGGTCACCACCAGCACGTCCACCCCCTCGGACACGTACTTCGCCATGGTGGCCGCGCCCTTGCTCGACTCGTCGTCGGGGTGTGCGTGGACGGCCATCAGTCGCAGCTGGTCAGTCAAGACTCAATCCTCAAGTCGGTAGGCGCCCTCGGTGCGGCGGCGCAGTCGCAGGCTTCTATAGTGACCGAATCGGGGGGCGAATAATTCCGGGGTCCGGCTCCGGGGTCCGAGCCGAGGAGACGATCATGAGTACGCCGAGCACGCGGCTGCCCGAGGGCCGGTACGGCCGCTCCTCGGACCAGCGTGCCGACCGCACCCTCAAGGTCGTCGGCGGCGTGCTGGCGGTGCTGCTGCTCGGGCTGGTCGGCTGGCTCGGCTACCACTACGTCGCGCAGAACGAGATCAGCGCCGAGGTGATCAGCTTCGACATCTCCGACGACGCGGTGAAGGTGCATCTGGAGGTGCACAAGGACGCCGGCGTCGACGGCTACTGCACCGTCCGCTCCCAGTCCGAGGACGGCGCCGAGGTGGGCCGCGCCGACTTCCGCTTCGACAGGGACGCCACGCGCGTCGACGAGGTCGTCACGCTGCGTACGACCTCCCCGGGCACGACCGCCGAGCTCGTCGGCTGCCACACGGGCTGACGTCCGGACCGGCTCACGAACCGCCGCACGGACCGGCACCGCGGGGAATACCTGGTTGCTGACCTGCGCTGACATGAGTCTGGTGGCTTATGTCCTCCCCCTTCGGGCACTGAATTGTTAGGCTCGTGGTTTCGCCCATCCCTGGAGGACCATCCTTCTGGGTAGGGCGTTGCTTTGTATTCCCAGTACCTACGAGGAGCACCTGTGACCCAGACCAGCGAGAACGTCACCTGGCTGACCCAGGAGGCGTACAACAAGCTCAAGGACGAGCTTGCGTACCTTACTGGTCCCGCGCGCACGGAGATCGCCGCGAAGATCGCCGCCGCGCGCGAGGAGGGGGACCTGCGGGAGAACGGCGGGTACCACGCGGCCAAGGAGGAGCAGGGCAAGCAGGAGCTCCGTGTGCGCCAGCTCACCCAGCTCCTCGAGAACGCCAAGGTCGGCGAGGCCCCGGCGGCCGACGGCGTGGTGGCGCCCGGAATGGTCGTGACGATCGCCTTCGACGGCGACGAGGACGACACGCTGGACTTCCTGCTGGCCTCCCGTGAGTACGCGAGCACCGACATCGAGACCTACTCGCCGCAGTCCCCGCTGGGCTCCGGCGTCATCGGCCACAAGGTCGGCGACGACGCCCAGTACGAGCTGCCGAACGGCAAGATCGCCTCGGTGAAGATCCTGGAGGCGAAGCCCTACAACGGCTGACCCGCCCGCGAGTCCCTGACGGGCCCCCGGCACCCGCGCGGTGCCGGGGGCTTCGTCATGCCGCGGCCGAGCGGTACTTGCGCACCGCGAGGGTGCGGAAGAACACGATGATCAGGACCGAGTAGATCAGCGACGCCCACACCGGGTGCTGCATGGGCCAGGCGTCCGAGGTGGAGACCCCCGGGTTGCCGAAGAGCTCACGGCAGGCCTGGACGGTGGCGCTGAACGGGTTCCAGTCGGCGATGTGGCGCAGCCAGGGCGTCATGTTGCTGGAGTCCACGAACGCGTTCGACACGAAGGTGACCGGGAAGAGCCAGACCAGTCCACCGGAGGTGGCCGCCTCCGGGGTACGGACCGACAGGCCGATGAGCGCCCCGATCCAGGTGAAGGCGTACCCGGTGAGCAGGAGCAGGCCGAACGCGCCGAGCACCTCCCCGATGCTGGTGTGCGTGCGCCAGCCGACCAGCAGGGCGACGACGGCGAGTACGAGCAGGGTGAGCGCCGTCTGCACCATGTCGGCGAGGGTGCGGCCGGTGAGCACCGCGCCGCGTGCCATGGGCAGGGAGCGGAAGCGGTCGATGAGCCCCTTGTGCATGTCCTCGGCGATGCCCGCCCCGGCGCCGGCGGTGGCGAAGGTGACGGTCTGGGCGAAGATGCCGGCCATCAGGAACTCGCGGTAGACCTGCGGGCTCGTACTGCCGCCGATGTCCATGGACCCGCCGAACACGTACGAGAAGAGCACCACGAACATGATCGGCTGGATCAGTCCGAAGATAATCACTTCGGGAATCCGGCCCATGCGGATCAGATTGCGCTTGGCGACGACCAGGGAGTCCCGGATCGACCGGCCGATGGGATTGCCGGGGGCCGTGACCCGTACGGCATCGGTGACGGCGCTCATTTCGCGGCCTCCTTGGTGTTCTCGTCGTCCTTGGCCTCCGCGACATGGCCGGTGAGGGAGAGGAAGACGTCGTCGAGGGTGGGGCGGCGCAGACCGATGTCGTCGATCTCGATGCCGCTGGTGTCGAGGTCGCGGATGATCTCGGCGAGGAGTTTCGCTCCGCCGGAGACCGGTGTGGTGATCTTGCGCATGTGGTCCTCGACCGTGGTGTCGCCGCGGCCGGCACCGCGCAGGCTGTACTTGTCGAGGAGCGCGGAGGCGGACGGGATGTGCTCGCGTTCGTGCACCACCACCTCGACGCGCTCGCCGCCGGTGCGGGCCTTGAGCTGGTCGGAGGTGCCCTGGGCGATGACCTTGCCGTGGTCGACGACCGCGATGTCGTGCGCCAGGTGGTCGGCCTCCTCCAGGTACTGGGTGGTGAGGAGGAGGGTCGTACCGCCGGAGACGAGCTGTTTGATCACTTCCCACAGTTGCTGGCGGTTGCGCGGGTCGAGGCCGGTGGTCGGCTCGTCCATGAACATCACGGGCGGCGAGACGACCAGGGCGGCGGCGAGGTCGAGCCGGCGGCGCATGCCCCCGGAGTAGGTCTTGGCGGTGCGGTCGGCGGCGTCCGCGAGGTTGAACTGCTCCAGCAGTTCGTCCGCGCGGGTCTTCGCCGCCTTCGCCCTCATCTGGTAGAGCTGTCCGACCATCTGCAGGTTCTCGCGGCCGGTCAGATACTCGTCGACGGCGGCGAACTGGCCGGACAGGCCGATGGAGCGGCGTACGGCGTCGGGCTGTTTCAGCACGTCGAGGCCGGCGACGACCGCCTTGCCGCTGTCGGGTCGCAACAGGGTGGTCAGACAGCGGACGGTGGTGGTCTTGCCCGCGCCGTTCGGCCCGAGCAGGCCCAGGACGGTGCCTTCGGGGACCTCCAGGTCGACGCCGTCCAGTGCCCTTACGTTCCCGAAGGTCTTGACCAGACCTTCGGCATAGATGGCGCCTGGCATATGAGTCTCCACGTCGTCGTGATTCTTCGGAAAGCCTAGGTTTGTACGCTTTGATGTGCTGAGCTTTTTCGCCCGGTCCGGCGGGGGACGCACGGAGCCGACCGGTGACCAGAGACACACCATAACGCGATGTATCGCGTCTCACAATGCATTTCCCCGAAGGAGTGACGCCCTGTCGGACACCGGTCCCGGAGGTTCCCGGGGATCAGTCCATGACCGTGTAACCCGCCTCGCGCAGCGCCCTGTTGACCTCGGCGCAGTGCTCCGGACCCTTGGTCTCCAGCCGCAGCTCGACCTCCGCCTCCGTGAGCCCGAGCCGTGGATCCGTCCGTACATGGCCCACATCGAGGATGTTCGCATCCGCCACTGACAACGCCCCCAGAAGCGAGGCCAGGGCGCCCGGCCGGTCCGTCAGACGCAGCCGTACGGTCAGGTAGCGGCCCTGCGCGGCCATGCCGTGCCGCAGCACCCGCTCCATCAGCACCGGATCCACGTTGCCGCCGGACAGCACCGCCACGACCGGCCCCTCGAAGGCGTCGGGCCGGCTCAGCAGCGCCGCGACCGGGCTCGCCCCGGCCGGCTCGACGACCAGCTTGGCCCGCTCCAGACAGAGCAGCAGCGCGGCCGACAGCTCGCCCTCGCTGACCGTGCGCACCTCGTCCACCAGCTCGTCGACGATCCCGAACGGCACATCACCGGGCCGCCCCACCTTGATTCCGTCGGCCATCGTCACCGGGTCGCTCACCGACACCGGACGCCCGGCCGCCAGCGAGGGCGGATACGCGGCCGCGCCCTCCGCCTGCACCCCCACGATCCGCACATCGGGCCGCAGCGCCTTCACCGCGACCGCGATCCCGGCGGCCAGCCCGCCCCCGCCGACCCCGACGACGATCGTGCGTACCTCCGGGCACTGCTCCAGGATCTCCAGACCCACCGTGCCCTGCCCCGCGATGATGTCCGGGTGGTCGAAGGGATGGATGAACACGGCACCCGTCTCGTGCGCGTACTCCATCGCCGCGGCCAGCGTCTCGTCGACCACCTGACCCTGTAGGCGCACCTCGGCGCCGTACTCCCGGGTCGCGCTGATCTTCGGCAGCGGGGCGCCCCTCGGCATGAACACGGTGGAGCCGACGCCGAGCAGCGACGACGCCAGCGCCACCCCCTGCGCGTGATTGCCGGCGCTCGCCGCGACGACACCGGCGGCCCGCTCCTCGGGCAGCAGCCCGGCGATCCGGACATACGCGCCACGCAGCTTGAACGACCCCGTCCGCTGCAGGTTCTCGCACTTCAGATGGACCGGAGTGGCCGCGAGGCGGGACAGGTACCGGCTCCCCTCCATCACGGTCGTGCGCGCCACACCGGACAGCATCTTCTGGGCGCCGCGCACATCGTCGAGGGTGACGGCCCGCAGGGAGCCGGCCGTGCTGTAGCTCATGACTCCAGCATCGCAGTTCACCGGCGACGGCGACCGGTGTGACCAACCCGCGGACGCGGCTTTGCGCAGCGCCGGTACGGCCCGCCGTCCGGCCGCGTACCCTGTCCCCCAATTAGCAGCCCTCCACGAAGTGAGCCCCCGGCCATGCCCACATCACCTGATATGTCGATGGACATGAGGACGGACCTGACGGCCGTCGGCGACACCGGCCTTCTCGACACGCTGCAGCACGAGGTGGCGCTGTTCGCCCGCCGTGCGGAACAGACGCGGCTCGGCGGGGTCGGCCAGGTGCGCAACTCGATGGACCGCGCCGCGTATCTGCTGCTCAACCGCCTGGACAAGGAAGGTCCGATGGGCGTCAAGGCGCTCGCCGCGAGCATGGGCATCGACTCCTCGACGGTCACCCGGCAGGTCGCCCCGCTCGTGGACACCGGCCTGGTCAAGCGGACCTCGCACCCCGAGGACGGCCGCGCGGTGGTCCTCCAACTGTCTCCGCGCGGCCAGTCCCGCCTGGAGGAAGTACGTTCCTCCCGCCGCCAGTTGATGGCCGAACTGACGGAGGACTGGGCCCCGGAGGAACGCGAGGCGTTCTGCGGCCTGCTGTCGCGCTTCAACGGAGCACTGTCGGCACGGATGTCCACCACTGACCGGACGGACTCCTGACCCTGGGGGCTCCGCCCCCGGATCCCGTGTCGGCCCTCCGGGCCTCGTCCTCGAACGCCGGACGGGCCAAGAAGTGGCCTCTCCGGCGTATGAGGAGCGGGGGTTCGGGGGCGGAGCCCCCGTGGGACGGGAACGGTAAGGGGCGGCGGGGGCGAGGAAAACCCGTACCCCCAACCGCGCACACCCCTTGACCCCGCCCCGCCTCCTGCCCTGATATGAGAGCCAAGGGCTCTCAGGGGTGGGGAGGCACGGTTGCGATCACGGCACGACACCTCCCACGACTTCGAGGCCTACGTCGCCGGTGCCGGCGCCCGCCTCCTGCACACCGCCACCCTCCTCACCGCGGAACCCCCCACCGCCAACCCCCGCGCCCGCCGCCTCCTCACCCTCGCCCTCGCGCACACGTACGCGGACTGGGACCGGCTGAACGGCGGAGACCCCTACGACCACACCCGCCACCACCTGGCGACCCGCTTCGCGAACACCGCCTGGCACCACCCCGGCGCCCGCCTGCGCAGCCGTGCCCGCCAGGAGGCCCCCCTCGCCCGCCTCACCCCGCAGGAACGCCTGATCCTGGTGCTGCGCCTGTACGAGGGGATCGCCGAGGAACAGACGGCCGCCCTCCTGGGCATGCCGGCGGAACGCGTGCGGACCGTCTTCAACCGCGCGATGGCGGTCGTCCTGCGCCCGCCGCCGAGACCGGCCCCGGCGGCGGGCGGCGTCAAGGCGGTGACGTCGTGACCCGGCTGAAGCGCGAGGCGACGGTGCGGCGGATGCTGGAGCAGTCGCCGCCGTCCCTGCCGCCCGAGATCCACGCGGACGCGGCACGGCGCGGTGCCCGCATCCTGCGCCGCAGAACGCTCGCGCGGCGCGCGATGTGGCTGCTGCTGCTGGCGGTGGGCGTGGCGTTCGTGGTGTGGGCGCTGACGGCGCGGCCCTGGGTGGAGCCGCCGTCGGAGACGACTCCACCGCTCACGGGCTGGTGAGACCGGGACCCGGACCGACAGGACCTACCGGCCGAGCGCCTGCTGGAGGTCTTCGAGCAGGTCGTCGACGTTCTCGATGCCCACGGACAGCCGCACCAGGTCGGCGGGGACCTCGAGCGCGGAACCGGCCACGGACGCGTGCGTCATCCGGCCCGGGTGCTCGATCAGCGACTCGACACCGCCCAGGGACTCGCCGAGGGTGAACACCTTCGCCCGGTCGCAGACCGCGACGGCCGCCTCCTCGCCGCCCTCCACGCGGAAGGAGACCATGCCGCCGAAGGCCCGCATCTGCTTGGCGGCGACCTCGTGACCGGGGTGGTCCGGCAGCCCCGGGTACAGGACGCTCGTCACGCGCGGGTGGCGGCCGAGCATGTCGGCGATCTTCGTGGCGTTCTCGCTGTGCCGGTCCATGCGGACCGAGAGCGTCTTGGTGCCGCGCAGCACCAGCCAGGAGTCGAAGGGGCCGGCGACCGCGCCCATCGCGTTCTGGTGGAAGGCGAGCTCCTCGCCCAGCCCCGCGTCCCCGGTGATCAGGGCGCCGCCCACGACGTCGGAGTGGCCGCCCATGTACTTGGTCAGGGAGTGCACCACGACGTCCGCGCCGAGCGCGAGCGGCTGCTGGAGGTACGGCGTGGCGAAGGTGTTGTCGACGACGAGCCGGGCGCCCGCGTCCCGCGCCACCTGCGCGACGGCGGCGATGTCGGTGATGCCGAGCAGCGGGTTGGAGGGCGTCTCCACCCAGACGGCCTTGGTCTTCGGCGTGATCGCGGCCCGTACGGCGGAGGGGTCGCTGGTGTCGGCGACCGACCACTCCACGCCCCAGCGGGCGACGACCTTGGCGAAGAGGCGGAACGTGCCGCCGTACGCGTCGTTCGGGATCACCACGTGGTCGCCGGGGCTGAGCAGCGTACGCAGCAGGCAGTCCTCGGCCGCCAGTCCGGACGCGAACGCGAGGCCGCGGCGGCCGCCCTCCAGGGCGGCGAGGTTCTCCTCCAGCGCGGTCCTGGTCGGATTGGCGCTGCGGCTGTACTCGTAGCCTCCGCGCAGTCCGCCGACGCCGTCCTGCTTGTAGGTGGACACCTGGTAGATCGGCGGGACGACCGCGCCGGTCAGTGGGTCGGCCGTGTTGCCCGCATGGATCGCGAGCGTCTCGAAGTGCTGACTGATGTGCCTGTCGCTCATGGGACCCGAGGGTAGTCCGCGCCCGGTGCGGGCGCCGGACGCGGATCCGGCGCCGCGGCGGGGGCGGGGAGTTTTCCACAGGGTCCGGCATCGGGTTGGCCAATTGTCCGCGCCGTCTGGTTCGCTTGAGACATGGAGATTCTCTGGGTCCTGATCGCGCTTGTCATGCTCGGCTTCGTGGTGCTGCCGTTCGTGCGACGCGGGCGCGGGACGATCACGCAGGTCCCCGCCGGTCACCCGGACGCGGCGGACCCGGCGAACTACGGCTTCGCCCGCGAGGAGGAGCTGGACATCCGTATGCCGGGCCCGGACCAGGACCTGCTGGACGTCCTGGACCTGGTGCAGCGCACCCAGGACTACCGCGCGGCCCAGCAGCTGCTGGCCGGCACCGACGCGGAGAGCGAGCGGCGCTGGCAGCGCGTCCAGGCGTTCGCGGGCGCGGCCTCCCTGGAGCTGCAGCAGCGGCCCGGCGGGGTGGGCGAGGCGCCGGGCGGGCAGTGGCTGCGGGTGTGGCGGACGGAGCTGCCGAAGGACGCCGGGGGCGCCGCGGTGCACGCCGAGTTCCTGGTGCAGCAGGCGTGGCGTACGGCGGCACCCGGCTCGGACGATTTCCGGATCATCATGGAGGAGGCGAAGGCGGCGTGCGGCGAGGCGGCGCTGCTGGCTCCCGGTGACCCGGTGCCGTACATCGTGGAGCTGTCGGTGGCGCGTGGACTCGGCTACTCCCAGCAGGAGTTCGAGCAGCTGTGGCTGAGGATCCTGGACCGTGCCCCGGCCCATATGGGGGCGCATCTGGCGGCGCTGCACTACTGGTGCGAGAAGTGGCACGGCTCGCGGCAGCAGGCGTACGCGTTCGCGGAGGCCGCGGCGGCGCGGGCGCCCCAGGGCTCCCTCCTCGCGGCGATGCCGCTCTTCGCGGTGTTCGAGCATCTGCCCGAGGTGAACCTGGTCTCCGGCTTCTACCGGAGCGAGACCGTCACCAAGGCGGTCCACGGCGCGCTGCACGCGGTGCACTCGGCCCGCCCGGACGACCCGATGGCGGCGCACGTGCGTCACCTGCTGGTCTTCTTCCTGGTGCGCGGCGAACGCTGGGCGGAGGCCATGGACCAGCTCATACACATCGACGGCCACGTGGGCGCCCTCCCCTGGACCCTCTCCCCCGATCCGGCCGCGGAGTTCGCCGTCTTCCGCGCCCTGGCGGTGGCCGGCTACGAGGCCAACGGCGGCAACCCGGCCACCCTCCCGCACTGACCGGTGCGCCCCCTCGTCGGTGGCGAGGGGGCGCCGGGTGGGTCAGATCGTCGCCGTGTCGATCACGAAGCGGTAGCGGACGTCGCTGTTCTGGACGCGGTCGTAGGCCTCGTTGATCTCGGACGCGGCGATCAGTTCGATCTCCGCGCCGATGCCGTGGGCGGCGCAGAAGTCGAGCATCTCCTGGGTCTCGGCGATGCCGCCGATCATGGAGCCGGCGAGGATCTTCCCGCCGCCGAGCAGCGAGAAGAGGTTGAGGGAGACCGGTGCCTCGGGGGCGCCGACGTTGGCCAGCGCGCCCTCCGTCCTCAGCAGGGACAGATAGGCGTCGAAGTCCAGCGGGGCCGAGACCGTCGACACGATCAGGTCGAAGGTCCCCCGGAGCTCCTCGAAGGTCTTCGGGTCGCTGGTCGCGTAGTAGTGGTCGGCGCCCAGCTTCAGGCCGTCGTCCCTCTTGCGCAGGGACTGCGACAGCACCGTCACCTCGGCGCCCAGCGCGTGCGCGATCTTGACGCCCATGTGGCCGAGGCCGCCCATGCCGACGATCGCGACCTTCTTGCCGGGACCGGTGCCCCAGCGCTTGAGCGGGGAGTACAGGGTGATGCCGGCGCACAGCAGCGGGGCGGCCGTGTCGAGGGGGATCCCGTCGGGGATGCGGACGACATAGCCCTCGTCGACGACGATCTTCTCCGCGTAGCCGCCGTAGGTCGGCTCGCCGTTCCTGTCCAGGGCGTTGTACGTGCCGACCATGCCGCTGCCGGTGCAGTACTGCTCCCGGCCGGCCTCGCAGTTCTCGCACTCGCGGCAGGAGTCGACCATGCAGCCGACGCCCACGCGGTCACCCACCCGGTAGCGGGTGACGCCGGGGCCGACCTCACAGACCACACCGGCGATCTCGTGGCCGGGGACCATGGGGAAGATCGCCTCGCCCCAGCCCTCCTGGGCCTGGTGGATGTCGGAGTGGCAGATGCCGGCGAATTCGATGTCGATCAGTACGTCGTGCTCGCCCACCGCGCGCCGCTCGATGGTCGTCCGCTCCAGCGGAGCCTTGGCGGCGGGTACGGCGTACGCGGCAACGGTGGTCATTCCGGGGTTCTCCTTGTGGGGTCGTGCGCCCGGCCGCCTTCTCTCCGGACGGGCACGGCTCCAGCCTGCGACGATGTCCGCCGTTCACCCAGACCACCGCTTTGCCTACGTTGGCTGTGCGTACCACTGACGGGGGCAGGATGGCGGGCGTACGACCGGGAATACTGGAGGCATGGACGAGCAGCACACCCCTCCCACCGGCCCCGCGGGCGGCGGCCTCGACCCTCGGGCGGAGCTCAGCGAGTTCCTGCGCACCCGGCGGGCCCGGCTGAAGCCGGAGGACGTGGGCCTGCCGGACTTCGGCCGCCACCGCCGGGTGCCGGGCCTGCGCCGTGAGGAGCTGGCGCAGCTCGCCGGGGTGTCCGTGGCGTACTACACGCGCCTGGAGCAGGGCAACGGACAGAACGTTTCGGCGGAGGTGCTGGACTCGATCGCGCGCGCCCTGCGCCTCAACGACGCCGAGCGGATCCATCTCACGCATCTGGCGAAGCCGAAGCGGCAGCGCAAGCCGGTGGCCCGTACGCAGCAGGCCCGCCCCGCCCTGCGGCATCTGCTGGAGTCCATGGACGGCGTCCCGGCGTACGTCGTGGGCCGGCGCACGGAGATCCTCGCCTGGAACCGGATGGCGGCGGCGCTCTTCGGCGACTGGGGGGCACTCCCGGCGCAGGAGCGGAACTGGGCGCGGCTGGTCTTCCTCAACCCGGACTACCGGGATCTGTTCGTGGAGTGGGAGCAGAAGGCGTCGGACATGGTCGGCTATCTGCGGATGGACGCGGGCGTCCACCCGGAGGACCCGCAGCTGTCCGCGCTGGTCGGCGAGCTCTCCGTGAAGTGCGAGGAGTTCCGCAGGCTGTGGGCGGCGCACGACGTCAAGGAGAAGTGCCGCGGTACCAAGCGCGTACGGCATCCGCTGGTCGGCGAACTGACGCTGCTGTGGGAGTCGTTCCGCCCGGCCGGTGACGACTCCGAGCAGTCGCTGGTCACCTACTTCGCCGAGCCGGGCACCCCGTCGGCGGAAGCACTGCGGCTGGTGGGCAGCTGGGGTGCGGACGCCCTGCGGTCCGGAGCGGACGCGACGGCCCCCTGAGCGGCAACGCCCCCGAGCCACGACGGCGACGGCCCGCCGGAAGGGAGACCTCCCGGCGGGCCGTCCGTTCACACGCGGCCTACTTGCCGTAGTACGCGTTGTGGACCGAGATCGTCGACGTGTTGCCCTTCTTGTCGGTGATCTTGGCGCGCAGGGAGACCGCCTTCCCCTTCGCCGGGTTCTTGACGGTGACCTTCCCCTTCTTCACCGTGGTCTTCTTCCAGGTCTTGCCGTGGTCGTACGACACGTACACCGACAGGGACTTGAGGTTCTTGCCCTTGGCGGCGCCCTCGACGGTGACCGGGAACGTGGCCTTCTGGCCGGCCTTGACCTTGCTGTCCAGCCCCGTGACCGCCTGGAAGCGGGCCGAGGAGACGGGCAGCTGCTTCGGCTCCGCGGTCTTCTTGGAGCGGAAGGTCCAGCTCGCGTCGATCCGCGTGGAGACGGCGGCGACCTTGGTACTGCGCTTGACCGAGGTGGTCAGCTTGTACGCGGCGTCACCGGACGGGACCTTGAACTCCTTGTCACCGAAGAGCGGGTCGTCGTGCGAGCCGACCTTCTTGCCGTTGCGGTACAGGGTCGTGGTGACCGAGGAGAACACCGAGGACCCTTCGTGACCCTTGCCGTCGGCGAACAGCGGGATCAGCCCGGAGATGCTGTTGCCGTCCCGGAAGATGCCGTAGTCGGAGGTGAGACGCGGACCGAACACGGCCGTGTTGACGGTCTCCTGATAGGTCTTGCCGGCCTTGTAGCCCTTCCCGGAGCCGATGAGGTAGCCGGCCTCGGGGACGGGCCAGCCGTCCGCGTCGACCCCGCCCGACTGCTCGAAGTCGAGGTCCCACTTCACCCCGCCCACGGTGGACAGGTGCAGAACGCGGGTGCCGGGCAGCTTCTGCGCGCCGCCGATCGAGGCGGCGCCGCTGCTGCCGGGCAGCCAGCCCGCGGAGCCGACGGTGCCCTCCTTGCCCTTCGCCGAGGCGCCCATGCCGACCTTCACCGTGGCGAGTTCGCCGGCCTTGTAGGCGCGGGTGTAGCCGGTGGACAGCTTCTTGACCTTGCCGCCGGCGATGGTGCTGTACTGGTCCTTGGCGCCCTTGCTGAAGTGGGCGTCCCACTGCTGGTGCAGCGAGCCGTCGGTGATCTGCGGACCGAGGTGGGCGGAGCGGAAGTTCTTGTAGGAGTCCAGCCACCAGCCGAAGCTGTAGGAGGATTCCTTCGTCTCGACGCTGAAGTCGGCGGAGGCGAACACCGGCTTGGCCGCCTTGTCCGGCACGGTGATGTTCACCGGCTTGGCCTTACGGGCGTCCAGGGTGATCGTCGTGTTCCTGGTGACGTCCAGCTTGGGCTGGGCGATCCAGTCGGCGCCCCGGTACGTCTCCGGGTCGGTGCCGACGAGGATGCTGGTGTCGAGGATGTAACCGCCCCTGGGCGCGCGGACGGTGACGGTGCCGTCGGCCTCGTAGGGCTGGAACCACCGGTCGGTGCCCGGACCGGAGACACCGGCGAGGTTGGCGACGTAGTTGACGGACGGCTTGCCCGCACGGTCGAGGAACTTCAGCGTGACGTCGTACGACTCGACCTCGCGCTCCACAGCGGCCGCCGTACGGACACTCTGCCCGCCGCCGGTCGCGACGACGTACGCCGAGTAGGCGCCGTCCACCGTGCCGCCGAGGCGCGTGTCGGCGGTGACGTCCACGGAGGCCTTGCCGCCCGCGGGGACGGTGACCGTCGTGGCGCCCAGGGTGAAGAAGCCGGCCGGGGCCGCCTTGCCCTTGGGGTTCGTGGCGGTCGACGTCAACTTCAGGGTGACGTCCTGGGTGCCGAGGTTGCGGTAGGTGAGCGCCTTGGTGACCGGCTTGTCGTCGGTGTGCGGCCACTGCTGGACGCCGAAGCTCAGCGACACCGGCTCGGCGATCACGGTCTGTCCGATGGCCTTGTCGACCTGGACGCGGCCCGAGCCCTGCTCGAACGGCGTGTACTTCCCGCCCTTGGTGGAGCCGGTGAGCGCGCCCTTCAGCTCCGTGTAGGTCCACTCCGGGTGCTGCTGCTTGAGGATTGCCGCGGCGCCCGCGACATGCGGTGTCGCCATCGACGTACCGGAGATGGTCATGTAGCCGGCCGGGTTCTCGCCGACCTCCTCGGCGATCGCGTTGCCCTTCGCGGAGGCGGCCGTGATGTCCACACCGGGGGCCGTGACGTCCGGCTTGATGGCGCCGTCGCCGAGGCGGGGGCCGGTGGAGGAGAAGTCGGCGAGCGCGTCCTGGTCGTCGACGGCGCCGACGGTCAGGGCTGCGTCCGCGCTGCCGGGCGAACCGATCGACTGCGGGCCCTCGTTGCCGGCCGCGATGGCGAACAGCACACCCTTCTCGGCGGACAGCTTGTCGACCGCCGCCTCCAGCGGATCGACCTCGGCCGTGTCCATGCCGCCCAGGCTCATGTTGACGACGTCGGCGCCCTGCGCGGCCGCCCACTCCATGCCGGCGAGGATGCCGGAGTCGTCACCGAAGCCGGCGTCGTCGAGCACCTTGCCGTTGAGGATCTCGGCGCCGGGTGCGACGCCCTTGTGCTTGCCCTTGGACTGGGCGCCCGTACCGGCCGCGATGGACGCGACATGGGTGCCGTGGCCGACCTTGTCACCGGCGGTCTCCGCCGAGCTGAAGTTCTTGGACGCCGTCACCTGGCCCTTGAGGTCCGGGTGGGTGCCGTCGACACCGGTGTCCAGGACGGCGATCCTGACGCCCTTGCCGTCGTAACCGGCCGCCCACGCCTTGGGGGTTCCGATCTGGGCCACCGATGTGTCGAGGGACGCCTTGCGGACCCCGTCGAGCCAGACATGGGCGATACCGGAAGCGGTACGGTCGCCGTCGGTGACCGCGTCCCACAGCTCGGGCGTGTCCTGGTGCGGGGTCTGCACCGCGTCCGCGTTCAGGGACTTCAGTGTCCGGCGGACCGTGCCGGCGTCACGGACATCGGCCTTGGCGGCCTGAGCGCCGCCCTTGTAGCCGACGATGACCTTCAGACCCCGCTGCTGCGAGCCCCGGGTCGCGGCCTTGTTCAACTCGGTGACGTCGAACAGCCGCTGGTCCAGTTTGCCGCTCGCGATCAGCCGGGCGGCGTCGACCGGCAGCACCAGGGTGTGGCCGCCGGTACGGCGGACCTGGACGGGTATGTGCTCGCGGCCCTCGGCCCGCTCCAGGCCGACCACCCGGCCCTTGGCGTCGACGGCGACCCGGTCCCCCGTGATCAGCGTGATCCGGTGCTTGACCGGCTTCGAGACCGGGGAAGCGGTGGTCGTGCGCTCCCCGTCGGCCGACGCCGGTCCGGCCATGCCCGCCGCGAGCGCCACCGCGGTCGCCGTGGCGACCGTGGCCGCACACGCTCTCTTGACTTGTCTGCGCAAGGTTCCCCCTAGCGGTGTCCCGGGTGAACTCGCCGTCACCCGGACGGGGGTGGTCTCGTACGCATGCGCGCACCCCCCGGATCAAGGAGTATGCCGAGGGGTGATCACGCGTCTCAAGGGACTCCGGAAACGGTGCCGAAGTCGACGGGCGGCTGTAACACCACCGCCGGAACTCCGTTACACGATCGCGGGGTTGGGGATTTCCGGGTCAGGCCCGGGTGTTCTCCTTCACGGTGATCCGGCCCTTGCGGATCGTCGCCACGCGCGGGGCCGCCTTCGCGATGGCCGAGTCATGGGTGACCATGACGAAGGTCAGCCCCAACTCCTGCCACATACGGACGAGTACGTCCATGATCTCGTCGCGCATCGACTCGTCGAGGTTTCCGGTGGGCTCGTCGGCGAGCAGCACCTTGGGCTCCTTCACCAGCGCCCGCGCGATGGCGACGCGCTGCTGCTGGCCGCCGGACATCTCGCCCGGCAGATGCGCCAGCCGCTCGCCCAGACCGACCGACGCCAGCGCCTCGGCGGCCTTCTCCCTGCGCTCCCGCGTCCTGACGCCGAGCGGGACGAGCGCGGTCTCGACGTTCTCCTGCGCGGTGAGCGTGGGGATCAGGTTGAACGACTGGAAGACGAAGCCGATGTTCTCGCTGCGGACCCGGGTGAGCCGGGCCTCGGGCAGCTTCGCGAGGTCGGTGCCGTCGAGGACGATCTCGCCGGAGCTGGGCCGGTCGAGTCCGCCGAGCATCTGCAGCAGCGTGGACTTTCCGCCGCCGGTGGGTCCCTGGATGACGAGCCGGTCGCCGTCGGGGATGGTCAGGTCGACGCCGTCCAGCGCGTGGACGGTCTCCTTGCCGCGCGTGTAGCGCCGGGTGACGCCTCTGAGTTCGTACATGGGTCTGCTCCTGGATCGCGTACGGGGGTGGGGCCGTCCGCCGTGGGCGGGCCCCGGTGCCGGGTGCCGGACGGGTGCTACTCGACGCGGCGCAGCGCGTCGGCCGGCCGCAGCCGGGAGGCGCGCCAGCCGCCGAAGGCGCCGGCGACGAGACCGCCGGCCACCGCGAGGCCGACCGCGAAGGCGAGGGTGGTGAGGCTGACCGGGGCGGTGAGGGCGACGTCGAGGGTCTTGGCCGCCGTCTGCCGGGCGGGGCCGCCCATGCCGCCGCCGGGTCCGCCCATGCCGCCACCGCCACCGCTGCCGCCGCCGAGCTGGGCCTGGAGGGTGGGGCTGACGGCGGTGACGGCGTAGGCGCCCGCCAGGCCGAGCGCGATGCCGAGGGCGCCACCGATCAGGCCCTGGACCATGGACTCGCCGACCACCTGCCGGGTCACCCGGCCGGACTTCCAGCCCAGTGCCTTGAGGGTGCCGAACTCGCGCACCCGGCGGGAGACGGCGGAGGAGGTGAGCAGGCCGGCGACGAGGAACGCGGCCACGAGCACCACGATCGACAGCCACTTGCCGACACCCGCGGCGAGCGAGGAGGCGGTGGACAGGGAACCGGAGACGGTGTCCGCGAGGTCGGCGGAGGTCGTGACGGTCGTACCGGAGATGTTCTGCTGAATCCCGGACTTGACGCTGTCGATCTGCTGGGAGTCGGTCGCCTGGACGTAGATCGTGGTGACCTTGTCCTTGGCGTCGGCGAGGGTCTGCGCCTGCTTCAGCGGCAGGTAGAGGTTGGCCGCGGCGTCCCCGCTGGTGGCGGTGGCGATGCCGATGATCTCGTACTTGGTGCCCTTGACGGTGACGGTGTCCCCGGTCTCGAGCTCCTTCTCCTTCGCGTAGGCGGAGTCGGCGACAGCGACCTCGGCATTGGTCTCGGTCGTCTTGAAGGTGCGTCCGTCGGTGATCTCGGAGGAGGTCAGCGGGCCGAGCGCGGGCTCGGTGACGTCGGTGCCGTAGACGGTGTAGCTGTTGACGTCGAAGTCGGCGCCGCCGCCCTGGACCCGGCCCTGCGGGGAGGACTGGCCGCCGCCGGGGCCGCCGCCCTGACCGCCCTCGCCGGCCCGGCCGTCCTGCTGGAACTGGCCGCGGGTGAACTCGCCGCTCACCTTGAGGACTTGCAGGCTCAGTCCGCCCACCGCGTCGGCGACACCGTCCTGTTCGCCGACCTTGCCCACGGTGGAGCCCGCCAGGGTCTGGAAGCCCTGCACCATGACACGGTCGCTGCTCTGCTCCTCGCCGGAGCCGTCGTCCTGGGCGTCGAAGCGGAACCGGGGCCGTTCGCCGGTGTCCTGGGCCTCCGCGGCCTTGGTGACGGTCATGTCCGTGCCGAGGCCGTACAGGGACTGCAGGACCTTCTCCTGGGCCCTGCTCATGCCGGAGGACACGGAGTTGACCACGACGACCAGCGCGATGCCCAGGGCGAGACCGGAGGCGACGACGAGGGCCGCCTTTCTGCGGCGGCGCAACTCGCGCCTCAGGTAGGTGAAGAACATGGCCGCAAGGTAGGGACGCCGTGTGATGAAGCGATAAGCGCCCGATAAGAGCCCGATGAGAAGACGGCCGATGCCGCCGTCCGCCCCCTGCGGGGGCGGACGGCGGCATCGGCGGGTGTGGTGGGGTGGGTGCCGCGTGCGCGGCCGGCGTCAGACCGCCGAGCCCGCCTTCCACTGCTCCCAGCTCATGTTCCAGCCGTTGAGGCCGTTGTCCGGAGCGATGGTCTTGTCGCCGGTGTTCTGGACGACGACCACGTCACCGACGATCGAGTTGTCGTAGAACCAGGCGCCCGGTGTGCTCGGGTCGTTCGCGCCCTTGGCGTCGGACATGCCCACGCAGCCGTGGCTGGTGTTGACGCTGCCGAAGATGGACTTGGCGCCCCAGTAGTTGCCGTGGATGAAGGTGCCGGAGGTGCTCAGCCGCATGGCGTGCGGCACGTCCTTGATGTCGTACTCGCCCTTGCCGTCGTCGTCGGTGAAGCCGACCGTCGCGCCGTTCATCCGGGTCTCCTTGAACTTCTCGGAGATCACCATCTGGCCTTCGTACGTCTTGTTGTCCGGCGCCCCGGCGGAGATCGGGATGCTGCGGACGGTCTTGCCGTCCTGCGTGATCTTCATCTGCTTGGTCTTGGCGTCGACGTACGTCACCTGGTTGCGGCCGATCTTGAAGGTGACCGTCTTCTGCTGGACGCCGACGACGCCGTCCGCGCCCTCGACACCGTCGAGCGCCAGCTTCAGCGTGACGGTGGAGTCCTCCTGCCAGTACTCGTCGGGCCGGCAGTCCATGCGGTTGGCGTTGAACCAGTGGCAGACGACCTCCTGGCCGCTGCTGCTGGTGACGGTGACGCCCTTCTGCACCTCGGCCTTGTTGGTGATGGCCTTGTCGAAGTTGATCGACACCGGCATGCCGACGCCGACGGTGGTGCCGTCGTCCGGGGTGAAGGTGCCGATGAAGCTGTTGTCGGGGGCGACCGTGGTGAACGAAGCGTTCTCGTGGGCGGCGAGGCCCTCGGAGTCCTCGGCGGTGGCCGACAGCTTGTAGGTGGTGGCGCGCTCCAGCTGGGCGCTGGGCTTCCAGGTCTTCTTGTCGGCCGATATCTCACCGGCGACGGCGGTGCCGTCGGCGGTGGTCATCTTCACCTCGGTGAGCGTGCCCTTGGCCACGGTCACGGCGGCGGAGTTGTTGATGGAGGCGTTGTTGGAGCCGTCCTTCGGCGTGATCTTGATCTGCGCCTGGGAGGACTTCTTCGCCGCCGCCTCGTCGACCTGTGCCTGCGAGTCGCCCTTGCCGCTGTCGGAGCCGCCGTCGTCACCGCCGGAACACGCCGACAGCACCAGCACTCCGCCGAGCAGAGCGGACGCGGCCGCCAGACCCCTGCGCCGCCGCTTACCGTCCGTCATCACACGCTTCTCCATCGTTGCCGAATCCCAACCCCACGAGCCCTCACACGAAGACAGAGGGACCTCGTCCACAACCTTCAACGCTACGACCGGCTGTCGCCGTTCCCCACGGCCCGTGGATGTGGGGCTCGCCACGTCCACGGGGCGGACGGGCGCGGGCGCCGCTCGTGCTCCGTCGCTTGAGACGTCGTCACCCGGGCGGCGGTTGCCGCCCGGGATCACGATTTCGCCAAGATCCCTCAGCCGGCGCGTTCCGTGTCCTCTTCCTCGTCGTAGGGCGCGTCGTCATCGTCCTCGTCGAGGTCCCATTCCGCCGAGTCGGGGTCGTAGTCGACCTCCTCGCCGCTCCAGGATGCCTGCAGCAGTTCTACGCCCGGCACCTCGCCGACGAGGTCGAACGGGTCGACGAGCTGGGCGAGGGCCTCGGCCGTGTCTTCCGTCACAGCGCTCTCGGCGTGTGCCCGTTCCTCGTCCGGCATGCTCTCGTCGTCCGCGATCCGGCTCAGGGCCGCCTTGGTCACCGCGTCCTCGTCCTCGATCTCGAGGACGAGCTCCACGCGAAGCCGTACAAAACGTGATGTCTCTGGGGTGCTCATGACCGGAGCGTACGGCCCGTGGCCCCCGTGACTTTCCTGTGACCCGCACTGTTCACTAACATCGCCCCACACGGCCAATTCGCCAGTGCCACAAGGGGATCGATATTCCGTGTCATCCGCGCTCCGTCCGTTGCTGACCGCCACCGCCGCGGGCACCCTGCTCTGCGCCCTGTGGTTCGTCCCGTCCGCGAACGCCACCTCGGTGTCGGACGCGACTCAGACAGACCCGTCTCCGCAGGTCACGGAGCAGGCGAGAGTCATGTCGACCACCACGACCGCGTCACTGGAGAGCGGCGTCGGCGATGACGTGCGCCTCGCGGACACGGGCAGCTTCGACAGCACTCCGTACATCGCCGGCGGCACGACCTGCCTCCTCCTCGGCGCCGGGTTCGTCGTCTACTCGGTACGCCGGGAACGTCTGGAGTTCTGAGACGACGCGCGCGGGACCCGGCGGAACGGCCGCCGGGCCCCGGCCGGTTCAGTTCAGCGGCCCGGTGACCGTCTCCGCTGCCGCGACCAGCCGCCCGTCCCGTACGAAGGTGTCCGCCGCCGCCAGGTCGGGGGCCAGATGGCGGTCCGGTCCGGGTCCGCCCACACCCGCCTCCCGCGCGGCCGCGACGACGGCCCGGGTGGCCGGCGCCGGGGTCAGCCCCTCGCGCAGTTCCACGGCCCGCGCGGCGGCGTACAGCTCGACGGCGACGACCCGGGTGAGGTTGTCGACGGCCGTGCGCAGTTTGCGCGCCGCCGACCAGCCCATGGAGACGTGGTCCTCCTGCATGGCTGAGGACGGGATCGAGTCCGCCGACGCCGGTACGGCGAGCCGCTTCAGCTCGCTGACCAGGGCGGCCTGTGTGTACTGGGCGATCATCAGCCCGGAGTCCACGCCGGCGTCGTCGGCGAGGAACGGCGGCAGTCCGTGGCTGCGGTTCTTGTCCAGCAGCCGGTCGGTGCGCCGCTCGGCGATGGAGGCGAGGTCGGCGACGGCGATGGCGAGGAAGTCCAGGACATAGGCGACCGGCGCCCCGTGGAAGTTGCCGTTGGACTCCACCCGCCCGTCGGGCAGTACCACCGGATTGTCGACGGCGGCCGCGAGTTCCCGCTCGGCGACCAGCCTGGCGTGCGCCAGGGTGTCCCGGCCGGCGCCGGCGACCTGCGGGGCGCAGCGCACCGAGTAGGCGTCCTGGACGCGGGGCGCGTCGTCCTGGTGATGCCCGGTCAGCCCCGAATCCTTCAGTACGGCCAGCATGTTGGCGGCGCTGGCGGCCTGGCCGGGGTGCGGGCGGATGGCGTGCAGCTCGGGGGCGAGCACCTTGTCGGTGCCGAGCAGCGCCTCCAGGCTGAGGGCGGCCGTGACATCGGCGGACTTGTACAGCAGCTCCAGGTCGGCGAGGGCCATGACGAGCATGCCCAGCATGCCGTCGGTGCCGTTGAGCAGGGCGAGCCCCTCCTTCTCGCGCAGTTCGACGGGCCGGATGCCGTGCTCGGCGAGCAGTTCACCGGCCGGACGCACACCGCCGTCGGGGCCTTCCGCGTCCCCCTCGCCCATCAGCGCGAGGGCGCAGTGGGACAGCGGGGCCAGGTCGCCGGAGCAGCCGAGGGAGCCGTACTCGTGCACGACCGGCGTGATGCCGGCGTTCAGCACGTCGGCCATCGCCTGCGCCACCTCGGGCCGGACGCCGGTGCGCCCGGAGCAGAGGGTCTTCAGCCGCAGGAACATCAGGGCGCGGACGACCTCGCGCTCCACGCGCGGCCCCATCCCGGCGGCGTGCGAGCGGACGATGTTGCGCTGCAGCTGCGCCCGCAGCTCGGGGCTGATGTGCCGGGTCGCGAGGGCGCCGAAGCCGGTGCTCACCCCATAGACGGGGTCCGGCTTCGCGGCCAGCGCGTCCACGATCTCGCGGGACGCGGCGAGGGCGGCCACCGCCTCCGCCGACAGTTCCACTCGGGCCCCGCCGCGCGCCACGGCGAGCACATCGGACGCGGTCACGCCGGAGGCCCGCCCGTCTCCCACCACCACAGTGTGCATATCCATATTCAGGAGCGTACGCACTGAATTCGATGATGTCACCACCGGATCGCGCCCGCGCCCCTTACCCGCACGCTACGGCGAATGCCGTCCCCGGAACCGCCGCCGCTCCCCGTCCGGCGCCCGCGACGGCTCGTCCGCGAGCCGTACGACGGGATCGCCGGGCCCCTCCCGGCCGGCCACCACGGGATGCGCGGCACGCTCGGCCTTGGCCCGGTACTGCGCCGCGTCGGCCAGCCGGAACAGCCGCCGGGCGGAGCGCACCGGCCCGACGGGATCCTCGGTGGACGCCACCCCGCAGGCGACTCCGTCCCCGATCCCCAGCTCCACGGCCCGCCGGCACACCTCCTCGGCCGTCTTGACGACCTCGTCGGCCGGCGGCCCCACCACCAGCAGACAGAACTCGTCCCCGCCGAGCCGCGCCGCCAGCGCCCCCGGCAGCATGGCGCCGCACAGCGACAGCACGCTCCCGAACCGCTCGAGGAGCCGGTCCCCGACGGCATGGCCCAGCGTGTCGTTGACCCGCTTCAGCCCGTTCAGATCGCACACCACGAGGCTGACGACCGCCCCGTCCCGCCGGTGCCGCTCCACGGCCTCGTCGAGGCGCGCATCGACGGCACGCCGGTTCGCCAGCCCGGTCAGCGAGTCCGTGTACGCCAGCCGCCGGGCCTCCTCCAGCCGCTCGGTCTGCGCGATCCCCGCGGCCACGACGGCGGCCAGTACGGTGGCGAAGTCGGCGTCGCCCCGCCCGAAGACGGGCACCCCGGCCGGCCGGGCCACATACAGCTCGCCCCAGGCCCGCCCGTGCAGCACGATCGGCGCGACCACACAGCAGCCGCGCCCCCGTCGCCGTAGCGCCACGACCCGCTGGTGGCAGTAGCCGGCCTGCCCCGCCGAGGGGCCCTCGGCGGTCTCCACCCACGCGTCGGGCTCACCGCCGCCCGCCCACCGCTCGTGCAGGAACTCGGTGATCTCGGCGAACTGGTGCACCGGATACGACTCGTCCTCCGGGAACTCCTCCTCCCCCTCGGCCAGCTCCCCCACATTCACCAGCACCCGCAGCCGCCCCAGCTCGCGCTCCCACACCGACAGAGCGGCGAAGCTCCCGCCCAGCGCCCGGCAGGCGCCGCCGGCCGCGGCCTGCCAGGCCTCCCGCGAGCCGTGCGCGGCGGCCATGCCCTGAGCCAGCGCCACCACGGCCGCCAGCCGCCTCTCCTCACCCATCTCCCCAGATTAGGAAGATTCAGGGCCGATCGGGATATCGGAAGGTGCGAACGGGGCTCAGCGGCCTACTCCCCCGGCCACTGCGGCCTGCGCTTCTCGTTGAACGCGGCCACTCCCTCCGCCCGGTCCCCGGAGAACGCCACCGACCGCCAGGCGGCGTCCTCGACCTCCAGCCCGGCTGCCAGATCCAGCCCGTGCCCCAGCCGCAGCGCCCGCTTGGCCGCCCGCAGTCCCACCGGCGAGTTCCCGGCGATCCGGGCCGCCATGGCGAGCGCCGACTCCCGGTCCCGCCCCTCCTCCACCAGCTCGTCGACCAGCCCCAGCTCGCGGGCCTCGGCGGCCTCCACCCGGCGCGCCGTGAAGATCAGCTCGGCGGCTCTGGCCACTCCCACGCGCCGGGGCAGCAACTGCGTACCGCCGCCGCCCGGAATCACGCCGACGGACACCTCGGGCAGCCCCACGACCGCCGTACGGTCGGCGACGATCACGTCGCACGACAGGGCCAGCTCGAAACCGCCCCCGAGCGCGAACCCGTGCACCGCCGCGACCGTGGGCACGGGCAGCTCCAGCACCCCGGTGTACGCCCCGCGCGCCACGGGCCGCTGGCGCACCAGGTCGGCGTCGCTGAAGGAATTGCGCTCCTTCAGGTCGGCCCCGACACAGAACGCCCGCTCGTGCGACGAGCTCAGCACCACCGCCCGTACGCTCCGGTCCTCCCCCAGCGCCACGCAGGCGCCGGCGATGGAGCGGGCCATCGCCGTCGACACGGCGTTCATGGCCTTGGGCCGGTCGAGGACGAGCTCCGCGACATGCCCCCGCTCATGCCGGCGCACCAGCACGAACTCCCCGAACCGTTCCTCACTCATCGCCGTCCTCCGGTTAACGTGGGTTAACTTCCGCTCGTCCCGATCATCGCAGCCCGCCCCGCCGGGGAAAAGGGCGCACGGCCGGTTCCCTTGTCACCCCCCGTCCACCCGTTCGAGTGACATCGCGCCACCTTCGGACCCCCGCCCCCCACGGCAGCGCATAGCGTGCGCACACCGCGGCGCACCGGGGGGCGTGCACGCGGGGGAGGGATCACCATGACACCGACAACCGAGAAACCACCGGCAGGCACCTCCCGCTTCCGGGGCCGCCACCGCAAGCCGCGTCCCCGCCGGGTCCTGCTGGCCGCGGGCAGCCTGGCCGTGGCCGCGAGCGCCGTGACCCTGGTCCGTCTGGCCACCACCCAGGGCGGCCCGGAATTCGGTACGGAGGCGGGCCCGCGCCCCGTCCCTCATACGGACTCGGGCGCCCCCGTCGCGTCCCCGACTGCGAGCCCGGCCGCCCTACCCGTCCCGGAGACGAGCCCGTCCTCGCCCACGGCACTGGGCGGCAAGAATCCGGCGCCGCTCGTCGCGCCGGAGCGGTCGTCGACGGCTCAGCCCCCCACGACCGCCGCGGACCCGGACCCGGACCCGGTCACCGCACCCGCGATACCCGCACCGCCCCACCGACCGGACCCACCCGCGTCCCCGTCACCGGGCAGTCGCGGCCCGGAGCACCCGCCACCGCCCTCGCACGACCCGCCCCCACCGCAGCCGGACGAGCCCGCCCCCGGCCCCCGGCTCTGCGTACCGATCATCGGTGTCTGCGTGGGCGGCGGTCCGAACCCGAGCGCCCCGGACGCCGGGGACTAGGACGACGACGGGTCGGAGGCGCCGTTGCGGCGTGTGAGCAGCCACGGCTCCACGACGCCCAGGCCACGCACGGGCCGCTGCCACATGGGCTGGAGCGCGAACCGGTAGACCGGCGGCTCCTCGCCCTCCTTCTCCGCCGCGGCCACCGCCTCGGCCGCCGCCGCCTCGGAGGCGGGGGCGTCACCCGTGCGGATCAGCTCCTCGGCGAAGGCGCTGTCGACGAGTACGGCGTCGCGGGGGGCTATGGAGGTGAGCCGGGAGGCCAGGTTCACGGTCGTACCGAACACATCGCCCATCCGGGTGGTCACCGTGCCGAACGCCATGCCGACGCGCAGCTCGGGCATGGTCTCGTCGTTCGCCATGGTCTCGATCAGCCGCATCGCGATGTCCGCGGCCGTACCGGCGTCGTCGGCGGCGTAGAGCACCTCGTCGCCCAGCGTCTTGATGAGCCGGCCGCCGCGCGCGGCGACCAGGTCGGCCGCGGTGGTCTCGAAGGCCTCGACGAGTTCGCCCAGCTCCTCCTCCTCCATCCGCCGGGTCAGCCGGGTGAACCCCACGAGGTCCGCGAAGGCGACGGCGAGCCGCCGGTCGACCATCTCCTCGTCGTCGGCGCCCTGGACGACCCGGCCGGCGGAGGCGGCGAGCTGGCGCCGCCAGACGTAGACGAGGAACTCCTCCAGCTCGGGCAGGAGCAGTTCGACGATCGGATACGTCACCTCGGTACGGGTCATGCCGGGCTCGGGGGGCTCGGTGAGCCCCTCCAGGAACGAGTCGATCTGCCATTCGGCCAGTCGGGCGGTGGTCTGCCCGGTGGACCGCGCCACCTGCACCGCCATGGCCTCGCTCAGCAGGCCCGCCTCCACGAGACCGGCGAGGCGGCGCAGGGCGAGGACGTCCGCCTCGGTGAGGGCCTTGGCCTGGCCCACGTCGGCGAAGCCCATCGCCCGCCAGAAGCGGGTGGCGAGCTCCATGGTGACGCCGGCGCTGCGGGCCGCCTGGAACGGTGTGTAACGGCGCTCGGCGCCCAGGATGAGCTGTTCGAGACGCAGGGCAAGCGGATCCTCGCCGGCGCCCTGCGCGTCCGTGGAACCCGAGTCGTCGGTCACGCGTGCCCTTCCGATCTGACATGGCCAGGTATCGACCGGGCTCAACTCTACGGCAGGTGTGCGCCAGCTCACTCCGTGAGGTCGGGGCGGGGGTGAGGGGGGCAGGCGCCCGGCGCGGGCTGCTCCGCGCAGGGGTCGGGTGGGGGTGTTCGCGCTGCCCGGCGCTTGCGGGGTGCCGTCGCGCCCATCCGTGCCGCCCTGCGGCACGATTGCCTGCGGAGAGCGGAGTGCGGGGGCGGGGGTGCGGCACGGGTGGCCTCGGAGGGTGGGGCAGGGTTCAGTGGGGGCGTAGGTGGATGATGTCGCCGGCGCCCACCGGTTCCTGTACTCCCGACTCCGTGGCCAGGATCAGGCGGCCGTCGGCGTCCACCGCTACCGCCTCGCCGACCAGTTCGCGGTCGCCCGGCAGCTCCGCTCGCACCTTGCGGCCGAGTGTCGCGCAGCCTGCCGCGTACGTTTCCTGGAGGCCGCTCGGGCCCGGGTCGCCCGATGCCGCCCGCCAGCGGCCGTACCAGTCCTCCAGCGAGCGCAGCACCGCCCGCAGCAGCGGGTCCCGGTCCGTGCTCACCGCTCCGGCCAGCGCCAGCGACCCCGCCCCGGGCACCGGCAGCTCCTCGGCGCGCAGGCTCACATTGATCCCCACGCCGATCACGACCCCGTCGTCACCGGCCCGCTCCGCCAGGATCCCGCCGGCCTTCCGTTCCTCGCCGCCCACGGTGACCAGAAGGTCGTTCGGCCACTTCAGCGCCGTATCGACACCCGCCGCACGCGACAGCCCCGTCGCCACCGCGACACCGGTGAGCAGCGGCAGCCACCCCCACCGCGCGACCGGCACCTCGGCCGGCCGCAGCAGCACGGAGAAGAACAGCCCGGACCGGGCCGGCGCGGTCCACCGCCGGTCGAGCCGCCCCCGCGCGGCGGTCTGCTCCTCGGCGACGAGAACGGCCCCCTCCTCGAGGCCGCCCTCGCGGGCCACGAGGTCGGAGTTGGTCGACCCGGTGCGCTGCACCACGTCCACCTCCCGCCACAGACCCCCCGCCCGCACCAGCCCCCGCCGCAGCGCGGTGGCGTTGAGAGGCGGCCGGTCCAGGTCGGACCACCGGCTGTGTGCGGATGCGGAGTCATCTCGGGGCGTCATGCAACCCACACTAGGTGTGGGAAAGACCGCACTGCCGATACGGAGGCCCCCCACTACGCTACGGATGAGTAACCGTCCCCCCTTTTGAGCAGGCAGGGAGCCGCATCCCGATGTCCGAGCCGGAAGAGCAGCAGCCTGACATTCGCACGACCGCGGGCAAGCTCGCGGATCTCCAGCGTCGTATCGAAGAGGCGACGCACGCCGGCTCCGCACGTGCCGTCGAGAAGCAGCACGCCAAGGGCAAGCTGACGGCCCGTGAACGGATCGACCTCCTGCTCGACGAGGGCTCCTTCGTCGAACTGGACGAGTTCGCCCGGCACCGCTCCACCAACTTCGGCCTCGACGCGAACCGCCCCTACGGCGACGGCGTCGTCACCGGCTACGGCACCGTCGACGGCCGCCCGGTCGCCGTCTTCTCCCAGGACTTCACGGTCTTCGGCGGAGCCCTCGGCGAGGTCTACGGCCAGAAGATCGTCAAGGTGATGGACTTCGCGCTGAAGACCGGCTGCCCGGTCATCGGCATCAACGACTCCGGCGGCGCCCGCATCCAGGAGGGCGTGGCCTCGCTCGGCGCGTACGGCGAGATCTTCCGCCGCAACACGCACGCCTCCGGTGTGATCCCCCAGATCTCCCTGGTCGTCGGTCCGTGCGCGGGCGGCGCGGTCTACTCCCCCGCGATCACCGACTTCACGGTCATGGTCGACCAGACCAGCCATATGTTCATCACGGGCCCGGATGTCATCAAGACGGTCACCGGCGAGGACGTCGGCTTCGAGGAGCTCGGCGGCGCCCGTACCCACAACACCGCCTCCGGTGTCGCCCACCACATGGCCGGCGACGAGAAGGACGCGATCGAGTACGTCAAGCAGCTCCTGTCGTACCTCCCGTCCAACAACCTCTCCGAGCCCCCCGCCTTCCCCGAGGAGGCGGACCTGACGGTCACGGTCGAGGACCGCGAACTCGACGTACTCGTCCCGGACTCGGCGAACCAGCCGTACGACATGCACACCGTCATCGAGCACGTCCTCGACGACGCCGAGTTCTTCGAGACGCAGCCGCTGTTCGCGCCGAACATCCTCACCGGCTACGGCCGCGTCGAGGGCCGGCCCGTCGGCATCGTCGCCAACCAGCCCATGCAGTTCGCGGGCTGTCTGGACATCACCGCCTCCGAGAAGGCGGCCCGCTTCGTCCGCACCTGCGACGCCTTCAACATCCCGGTGATCACCTTCGTCGACGTCCCCGGCTTCCTGCCCGGCGTCGACCAGGAGCACGACGGCATCATCCGCCGCGGCGCCAAGCTGATCTTCGCCTACGCCGAGGCGACGGTCCCGCTGATCACGGTCATCACCCGCAAGGCGTTCGGCGGCGCGTACGACGTCATGGGCTCCAAGCACCTGGGCGCCGATCTCAACCTCGCCTGGCCGACGGCCCAGATCGCGGTGATGGGCGCGCAGGGCGCGGTCAACATCCTGCACCGCCGCGCCATCGCCGGCTCCGAGGACCCGGAGGAGGCCCGAGCCCGCCTGATCCGGGAGTACGAGGACGCCCTCCTCAACCCGTACGTCGCGGCCGAGCGCGGCTACGTCGACGCGGTGATCATGCCGTCCGACACCCGCCGGCACATCGTCCGCGGCCTGCGTCAGCTGCGTACGAAACGGGAATCCCTGCCTCCGAAGAAGCACGGCAACATCCCCCTCTAAGGAGCCGCTGTGGTGATCAAAGTCGTACGGGGCAACCCCACCCCCGAGGAGCTGGCCGCCGCACTGGCGGTGGTCCGGGCGCGCGCCGCGGCGGCGTCGGCCGTCCCGCCCGGCGCGCCCGCACCCCGCGACTCCTGGTCCGACCCGTCCCGGATCGCGGCCCACCACCTGCCCCACCCGGGTCCGACGTCGTGGACGCGCACGTACTGGCCGAGCTGACGGCACACGGACGGGGGCGCGGCGGAATACCGCGCCCCCACTTGAGTACGCGTACTCAGGCACCCCGCCCGGCCAGGCCCCACGCTGGTGGCATGCTGTGGTCCGACCCCGAGAACAAGCCGCCCAAGGAACTGCGGGACACCCAGGTCATGCTGCGGCGGCTCAGCGTTCTCCTGGCCCTGGCCATGGTGCTGGCGATGCTCACGATCGGCATCCGGTGATACGGCCCGGCCCCGGTGACTAACCTGGGAGCATGACCGCTCAGCACCGCAGGCGACTCGTGCTCGCCTCCCAGTCCCCCGCCCGGCTCGGGCTGCTCCGCCAGGCCGGGCTGGACCCCGAGGTGATCGTCAGCGGGGTGGACGAGGACGCCGTCACCGCCCCCACCCCCGCCGAACTGGCGCTCGCCCTGGCCGAGGCCAAGGCCTCCGTCGTCGCGGCGAAGCCCGAGGTCAAGGGCGCGCTGGTGATCGGCTGCGACTCCGTCCTGGAGCTCGACGGCCTGGCCCTCGGCAAGCCCGCGGACGCCGAGGAGGCCACCGCGCGCTGGAAGTCCATGCGCGGCCGCGCGGGGACCCTGCAGACCGGCCACTGCGTGTACGACACCGTCAGCGGCCGCTACGTCTCCGCCACCGCCTCCACCGTGGTCCGCTTCGGCGAACCCACCGACGAGGAGATCGCCGCCTACGTGGCGTCCGGTGAACCGCTGTACGTCGCCGGGGCGTTCACTCTGGACGGCCGCTCGGCCCCGTTCATCGACGGCATCGACGGCGACCACGGCAACGTCATCGGCATCAGCCTGCCCCTGGTCCGGCGGCTCCTCGCCGACCTGGGCACCGGCATCACGGAACTGTGGGCGCCGCCGGAGGCGTGACCGGGGCACCGTCACCGCCGGCGCCGCCCCCGGGAGCGGCGTCGGACACGGTGTCGGCCGGCCGCCGCGGACGGCCGTCGTACGTCATCAGCAGCAGCACGATGAGCGCGAACACGACGACCATGTAGCCGAACGCGGTCGGGCCGACCAGGCCCCAGGTGGCCGCGCCCAGCAGCGCGTGCACCACCGCCGCGCTGATCAGCAGCACCCTGCCGAGCCCGGCGGGCGACCGGTCGCGTACTCCGACGAGCAGGGCCACCACACCGCACAGCGCGAAGTAGAGCCCGAAGACCACTCCACCGACCTTCGAGGACGTCGACATCATGTCCGGGTCCAGCCCGGCCAGCGACATGTCCTGGCGGTCGACGACGGAGGCCAGCACCCAGTTCAGCGCCGCCACGCCGAGCGCCTCCGCGAACAGTACGAGCGCCACGACCCATGCCACCGGTCTGCGTACCACCGGCCCCCACCCACTTCCGAGCACGCTTGCGGTTACCCCGAGTATGTTCGGGGACGACGCGAAGGCTACTAACGGGTAAACCTCGGTACAAGGGTTCCGCCGAGGGCAAAGAATCATTGGGCCATTCGTAGGGACTCCACAAAGAAACCGAGTGGGCCGCAGCACGCTCTCACAGAGACCTTGACCACACAGGGCGGCTAGGGTTTTCGGGAGCAGTCCTGCGTACCGAGGTGCGACAAGGGATTTCGCGGGTCGAGCGAGCCTCGTATCACGCTCCGTGTGGGGAAGCTCACCAGTGGGGACGGGTCGAAGTGCCGTGTCGGCAGTCCCTAAACTCGGCTTGTTTCAAGGAGGGAGCCTCAATCGTGCGCAAGGTGCTCATCGCCAACCGTGGCGAAATCGCTGTCCGCGTTGCCCGGGCCTGCCGGGATGCCGGAATCGCGAGCGTTGCCGTCTACGCCGACCCGGACCGGGACGCTCTGCATGTCCGCGCCGCGGATGAGGCGTTCGCCCTGGGCGGTGACACTCCGGCCACCAGCTACCTCGACATCGACAAGGTGCTGAACGCCGCGCGTGAATCGGGCGCGGACGCCATCCACCCCGGCTACGGCTTCCTCTCCGAGAACGCGGAGTTCGCCCAGGCCGTACTGGACGCGGGACTGATCTGGATCGGTCCGCCGCCGCAGGCCATCCGCGACCTCGGTGACAAGGTCGCCGCCCGGCACATCGCGCAGCGCGCGGGTGCTCCGCTGGTCGCGGGTACGCCGGATCCCGTCTCGGGCGCGGACGAGGTCGTCGCCTTCGCCGAGGAGCACGGGCTGCCGATCGCGATCAAGGCGGCGTTCGGTGGTGGCGGGCGTGGTCTGAAGGTGGCGCGCACGCTGGAGGAGGTGCCGGAGCTGTACGAGTCCGCGGTGCGGGAGGCGGTCGCCGCCTTCGGTCGCGGCGAGTGCTTCGTCGAGCGCTACCTGGACAAGCCGCGGCACGTGGAGACGCAGTGCCTGGCCGACAGGTTCGGCAACGTGGTCGTGGTCTCCACCCGTGACTGCTCGCTGCAGCGGCGGCACCAGAAGCTGGTCGAGGAGGCCCCGGCGCCGTTCCTGTCGGACGCCCAGGTGGCGCAGCTGTACTCCGCCTCCAAGGCGATCCTGAAGGAGGCCGGGTACGTCGGCGCGGGCACCGTGGAGTTCCTCGTCGGCCTCGACGGCACGATCTCCTTCCTCGAGGTCAACACGCGTCTGCAGGTCGAGCACCCGGTGACCGAGGAGGTCGCGGGCATCGACCTCGTGCGGGAGATGTTCCGCATCGCGGACGGGGAGGAGCTGGGGTACGGCGATCCGGTGCTGCGGGGTCACTCGTTCGAGTTCCGCATCAACGGTGAGGACCCGGGGCGGAACTTCCTGCCCGCCCCCGGCACGGTGACGACGTTCGCCGCGCCGTCGGGGCCGGGTGTGCGGCTGGACGCGGGCGTGGAGTCCGGGTCGGTGATCGGGCCGGCGTGGGACTCGCTGCTGGCGAAGCTGATCGTGACCGGGCGTACGCGCAAGGAGGCGCTGGAGCGGGCCTCCCGTGCGCTGGAGGAGTTCCAGGTCGAGGGCATGGCGACCGCGATCCCGTTCCACCGTGCGGTGGTGCGGGACGCGGCGTTCGCTCCGGAGCTGACCGGGTCGGCGGATCCGTTCACGGTCCACACACGGTGGATCGAGACGGAGTTCGTCAACGAGATCAAGCCGTTCGCCGCCGCCGTCGACGCGGGGGCGGACGAGGAGGCCGACCGCGAGACGGTCGTCGTCGAGGTCGGCGGCAAGCGTCTGGAGGTCTCGCTGCCGGCATCGCTGGGCATGTCCCTGGCCCGTACGGGGCTGGCGGCGGGCGCGAAGCCGAAGCGGCGGGCGGCGAAGAAGTCGGGGCCGGTGGCTTCGGGTGACACGCTGGCCTCTCCGATGCAGGGCACGATCGTGAAGCTCGCGGTGGAGGAGGGGCAGGAGGTCAAGGAGGGCGATCTGGTCGTCGTCCTGGAGGCCATGAAGATGGAACAGCCCATCAACGCCCACCGCTCGGGCACGGTCAAGGGCCTGGCGGCGGAGGTCGGGGCGTCGATCACCTCGGGCGCGGCCATCTGCGAGATCAAGGACTGACCGACCCCGCCCCCACCGGCTCGACGCCGGTGGGGGCGGGCCCCGGATGCCTGTGGAGCGGCTTTCGGACTCAGCGGCGTCGCAAGTCCGCCACCCGCGCCCCCCGCTCACTCCCCTGCGCCGGCTCCCCCGCCGCCCCCAGCGCCACAGCCGTACGTAACCCGCCCGGCCCCTGCCGGCGAGGCCCGGGCAGGGGGACGTCCCGGCGCTGGCGCCCCGCCGAACCCCCCTCACCCCCCGCGACAGCGATCTGCACACCCTGATCGGCAAGCGCCTGCAACTCCGTCGCCGCCCGCTCGTCATGCCCCGCCGGCTCGTCCGTCACCAACCGCGTGATCAGATCCGTGGGCACCGTCTGGAACATCGTGTCCGTACCGAGCTTGGTGTGGTCCGCGAGGACCACGACCTCCGCCGCGGCCTGGACCAGCGCACGGTCGACCGACGCCGACAGCATGTTGGACGTGGACAGCCCGCGCTCGGCGGTGAGGCCGCTCCCGGACAGGAACGCGCGGGACACCCGCAGCCCCTGCAGGGACTGCTCCGCACCACTGCCCACCAGGGCGTAGTTCGAGCCGCGGAGCGTCCCCCCGGTCATCACGACCTCCACCCGGTTGGCATGGGCCAGCGCCTGGGCGACCAGCAGGGAGTTGGTGACGACGGTCAGGCCGGGTACGCGGGCCAGCCGACGGGCCAGTTCCTGCGTGGTGGTACCCGCGCCGACCACGATGGCCTCGCCCTCGTCCACCATGTTCGCGGCGAGGTCGGCGATCGCGGTCTTCTCGGCGGTCGCGAGATGTGACTTCTGCGGAAAACCGGACTCTCGCGTGAAACCGCCCGGCAGTACCGCACCGCCGTGCCGGCGGTCGAGGAGTCCTTCTGCCTCCAGTGCGCGCACGTCCCGCCGTACGGTCACTTCGGAGGTCTGGACGACGCGGGCAAGCTCACGGAGCGACACGGCCCCGTTGGCTCGCACCATTTCGAGGATCAATTGGCGACGTTCTGCAGCGAACACGAAACTGACAGTAACGCTGACGACCGTCTGCTTTCAGCAGTTTGCGCTGAATAGCAGAAGTTGTTCGCACGGCCGTGTACCAAGTGGTATAGGGCCGTCATTTGGGAACGTCAGCCCTCGCCCTCGGCCTTCCGGGTGTGCAACTGCCGTGCCACCTCGGCGATCGAGCCCGACAGGGAGGGGTAGACCGTGAAGGCCTTCGCGATCTGCTCCACCGTCAGATTGTTGTCGACGGCGATCGAGATGGGGTGGATGAGTTCCGAGGCGCGCGGTGCGACGACCACACCGCCGACCACGATGCCGGTGCCCGGACGGCAGAAGATCTTGACGAAGCCGTCCCGGATGCCCTGCATCTTCGCGCGCGGGTTGCGCAGCAGCGGCAGCTTCACCACGCGGGCGTCGATCCTGCCGGAGTCGACGTCGGCCTGCGAGTAGCCGACGGTGGCGATCTCGGGGTCGGTGAACACGTTCGACGAGACCGTCTTGAGGTTCAGCGGGGCCACCGCGTCGCCCAGGAAGTGGTACATGGCGATACGGCCCTGCATCGCCGCCACGGAGGCGAGCGCGAACACCCCGGTGACGTCACCGGCGGCGTACACGCCGGGGGCCGTCGTACGCGAGACCTTGTCGGTCCAGATGTGGCCGGAGTCCCGGAGCCGGACGCCGGCCTCCTCCAGGCCCATGCCCTCGGAGTTCGGGATGGCGCCCACGGCCATCAGACAGTGCGACCCGGTGATGACCCGGCCGTCGGCGAGCGTCACCTCCACCCGGTCGCCGACCCGCTTCGCGGACTGGGCCCGCGAGCGCGCCATGACGTTCATCCCGCGCCGCCGGAAGACGTCCTCCAGTACGGCTGCCGCGTCCGGGTCCTCGCCCGGCAGCACCCGGTCGCGCGAGGACACCAGCGTCACCTTCGAGCCGAGGGCCTGGTAGGCGCCGGCGAACTCGGCGCCCGTGACACCCGATCCGACCACGATGAGCTCCTCGGGGAGCTCGTCGAGGTCGTAGACCTGGGTCCAGTTGAGGATGCGCTCGCCGTCGGGGCGGGCCTCCGGCAGTTCGCGCGGATGTCCGCCCGTCGCGATCAGTACGGCGTCGGCGGTGAGGGTCTCCTCGGTGCCGTCGGCGGCGCGCACCACGACCTTGCGGGAGCCGTCGAGCGCCTGCATGCCCTCCAGCCGGCCCCGGCCGCGCAGCACACGCGCGCCGGCCCGGGTCACGGAGGCGGTGATGTCGTGCGACTGGGCCAGTGCGAGCCGCTTCACACGCCGGTTGACCTTGCCGAGGTCCACGCCGACCACCCGGGCGGCCTGCTCCAGGGGCGGGGTGTCGTCGGCGACGATGATGCCCAGCTCCTCGTACGAGGAGTCGAAGGTGGTCATCACCTCGGCCGTGGCGATCAGGGTCTTGGACGGCACGCAGTCGGTGAGCACCGACGCACCGCCCAGGCCGTCGCAGTCGACGACGGTCACCTCCGCGCCGAGCTGCGCGGCGACCAGCGCCGCTTCGTATCCGCCGGGTCCGCCACCGATGATCACGATCCGAGTCACGTACTCCATTGTCCCGCACACTTCAGCGTGCGCCCGCCCGGGGGGTTCGGCCGTGGCCCCCCTGTTACCGGAGTGGCGCCGGTTCCGGCTGCCGTACCCTTCACCCCATGTCGCTCTACGCCGCGTACGCCGGCAATCTCGACGCGCGGCTGATGTCCCGCCGCGCCCCGCACTCGCCGCTGCGTGCCACCGGCTGGCTGAACGGGTGGAGACTGACGTTCGGCGGCGAGCACATGGGCTGGGAGGGCGCGCTGGCCACGCTGGTGGAGGACCCGATCTCGGCGGTCTTCGTCGCCCTGTACGACATCGCCCCGATGGACGAGGAGTCACTGGACCGCTGGGAGGGCGCCGGCGGCCTGGACCTCTACCGCCGTACCCGGGTGCGGGCGCACACGCTGGACGGCGAGGAGCCCGCCTGGGCGTACGTCCTCAACAGTTACGAGGGCGGACTTCCCTCGGCCCGCTATCTGGGCGAGATCGCCGACGCGGCGGAGTCGGCGGGGGCGCCGCACGACTATGTGATGGAACTCCGTAAACGTCCCTGCTGACGCCCCTTCGCCGGAAACGACAAGACAACGATCGCCAACCCGTCCGCCCAGACATCTACGCGCGTAGGCGATTACCGGCTACCCTCATCGCGTGAACGCTTCTCTTCTTCCGGACGACAACCAGGGCGACCCGTACGCCGCAGCCGACGCCGCCGCCGCGCGCCTGCGCGACCTCACCGGCGCCGAGACCCACGACGTCGCCCTCGTGATGGGCTCCGGCTGGGCTCCGGCCGTGGACGCCCTCGGCACCCCCGAGGCCGAGTTCCAGGTCACCGAGCTGCCGGGCTTCCCGCCCCCGGCGGTCGAGGGCCACGGCGGCACGATCCGCTCGTACGCCATCGGCGCGAAGCGGGCCCTGGTGTTCCTGGGCCGTACGCACTACTACGAGGGCCGGGGCGTCGCCTCGGTGGCCCACGGGGTCCGTACGGCGGTGGCCGCGGGCGCGAAGACGATCGTCCTGACGAACGGCTGCGGGGGACTGCGGGCGGGGATGCGTCCCGGCCAGCCGGTCCTGATCAGCGACCACATCAACCTCACGGCGACGTCCCCGATCGTCGGGGCGAACTTCGTCGACCTGACCGATCTCTACTCGCCCCGCCTGCGCGCGCTGTGCAAGGAGATCGACCCCACGCTGGAGGAGGGCGTGTACGCCCAGTTCCCCGGCCCGCACTACGAGACTCCGGCGGAGATCCGGATGGCCCGGGTGATCGGGGCGGACCTGGTCGGCATGTCGACGGTCCTCGAGGCGATCGCCGCGCGTGAGGCCGGCGCGGAGGTCCTGGGCATCTCCCTGGTCACCAACCTGGCCGCGGGCATGACGGGCGAGCCCCTCAACCACGAGGAGGTCCTCCAGGCGGGCCGCGACTCCGCCACCCGGATGGGGTCGCTGCTGGGGCAGGTCCTCGGCCGCCTGTAGGAAGCGGCGCCGGCATCCTTTCGCGCGGGTCCGGAGCGGGCGCCCGCCCGCCCCGGGTCTCGCGGCCGTGGTGTCCGGCTCCGCCGTGCCGGCACCGTTTCGCGCGGGTCCGGCGCCACACCGGCGTGCAACGCTGACAGTCGACGAATTCAGAGAGGCCGACCGACCGTGCAAGACGACGCCCTCATCGCACAGGCCCAGGCGTGGCTCGCCGAGGACCCCGACCCGGACACCCGTGAGGAGCTCGCCCGCCTCATCGACGCCGGCGACCACGCCGAACTCGCCGACCGCTTCGGCGGCACCCTCCAGTTCGGCACCGCCGGCCTGCGCGGCGAGCTCGGCGCGGGCCCGATGCGGATGAACCGCTCCGTCGTCATCCGGGCGGCCGCCGGCCTCGCCGCGTACCTCAGGAAGAACGGCCGGGACGGCGGTCTCGTCGTCATCGGCTACGACGCCCGCCACAAGTCCCGCGACTTCGCCGAGGACACCGCCGCGGTCATGACCGGCGCGGGTCTGCGGGCGGCCGTGCTCAGCCGCCCGCTCCCCACCCCCGTCCTCGCCTTCGCCATACGGCACCTCGGCGCCGTGGCCGGTGTGGAGGTCACCGCCAGCCACAACCCGCCCCGTGACAACGGTTACAAGGTGTACCTCGGCGACGGCTCCCAGATCGTCCCCCCGGCCGACGCGGAGATCGCCGCCGAGATCGAGGCGGTGACGTCCCTCGCCACGGTCCCCCGCCCCGCCGAAGGCTGGGAGACCCTCGACGACTCCGTCCTGGACGCCTACCTCGCCCGCACGGACGCGGTCCTGGCCAAGGACTCCCCCCGCACCGCCCGCACCGTCTACACGGCGATGCACGGCGTCGGCAAGGACGTCCTCCTCGCCGCCTTCGCCCGGGCCGGCTTCCCGGAACCCGTCCTCGTCGCCGAGCAGGCCGAACCGGACCCGGAGTTCCCGACCGTCGCGTTCCCCAACCCGGAGGAGCCCGGCGCGATGGACCTCGCCTTCGCACAGGCCCGCGCCACCGGCCCCGACCTGGTCATCGCCAACGACCCCGACGCCGACCGCTGCGCCGCCGCCGTCAAGGACGGCACCGACTGGCGCGTGCTGCGCGGCGACGAGGTCGGCGCGCTGCTCGCCGCCCATCTGGTCCGGCGCGGGGCGCAGGGCACGTTCGCGGAGTCGATCGTCTCCTCCTCCCTCCTCGGCCGTATCGCCCGGAAGGCGGGGCTGCGCCACACCGAGACCCTGACCGGTTTCAAGTGGATCGCCCGCGCCGAGGGCCTGCGTTACGGCTACGAGGAGGCCCTCGGCTACTGCGTGGACCCGGACGGCGTACGGGACAAGGACGGCATCACGGCGGCGCTCGTGCTCACGGAGCTGGCGTCCGTCCTCAAGGAGGAGGGCCGCACCCTCCTCGACCTCCTGGACGACCTCGCCGTGGAGCACGGGCTGCACGCCACCGACCAGCTCTCGGTCCGCGTCCAGGACCTCGGCCTGATCGCCGACGCGATGCGGCGCCTGCGCGAGCGACCGCCCGCGGAGCTGGCCGGACTGCGCGTCACCCGGGCCGAGGACCTGACCGAGGGCACCGAGACGCTCCCGCCCACGGACGGCCTGCGCTACACCCTGGACGGCGCCCGCGTCATCGTCCGCCCCAGCGGCACGGAGCCGAAGCTGAAGTGCTACCTGGAGGTGGTGATCCCGGTCGCCTCGAAGACGGACCTCTCCCAGGCCCGCGCCACGGCGGCCGAGCTGCTCACCCGGATCAAGCGCGACCTGTCCGAGGCAGCAGGCATCTGACCGGTCCCCACGCGGGGCGAGCACGCTCGCCCCGCTCCGCGCTCACGCCATGGCCAGCAGCACCGCCAGCAGTACCGCCCCCGCGGCGACCGGCCCGGCGATCTCGTACGACCAGCGCGCGGTCACCTCACCCTGCGCCGCCTCGGCGTCCTGGCGCCGCTCGTGGGTCTCACGCATCTCCGCCATCGCCCGGTCGCTCTCGTGCCGCCGGTCCGCCTCGGCGGCGCCCCGCGCGTCGCCGCCCTCGCGCGCGGCCCGCGCGGCCGCCCGCGACTCCTGCCGGGCCGCCTTGTTGCGGGCCCGCAGCGAGACCGGGAGCGCCCACAGCTGGTACTTCGCGCCGGCCTCGGTGAAGACCTCGTTGGAGAAACCGGACCGCAGCGAGGCGACCTGCCCCCACGGCAGCACGATCACGCGGAACGGGTTGCGCACGCGCAGCCGGTCGTCGTTCACGAAGACGGCGGGGCGCAGGGTGTAGGCGATGATCAGGGGCACGAGCAGGAGCATCGTGGCGAGGGCCAGCCACGGGGTGCGGCCCTCCCCGGTGACCACCGCGTCCACGCCGAGCCAGCCGATGATGCCGAGCAGCAGCACCCCGCCGACGAGGCCCGCGGGCGAGCGGTAGATCCGGTCCTGGTACGGGGATGTCGCAGTCCCGGAGGCGGGTGCGGAAGCAGGCCGGGATGCGGCCCCGGACGGCTTCGCGGGCTCCGGGTCGGGCGACGGGTGCTCGGAGGTGCTCATACTCCCGATTCTGCACGACGCCCGGGAGCACGCCGTATGCGGTGGAGGCCGGACGGGATTCCCGACGGGGCTGTACAGCCGCTACGCGCGTAGATATGCTCGTCTGGTGACCATGCCCACCACTGCACCACACGCTCTCAGCGACGTCACCGCGTCCGACGGCACGCTGCGCCGCTTCCTCCACGGGCTGCCCGGCGTCGACGCGGTCGGCCTGGAGGCGCGCGCCGCCTCCCTCGGCACCCGTTCGATCAAGACGACCGCGAAGGCGTACGCCATCGACCTCGCCATCTCGATGGTCGACCTGACGACGCTGGAAGGCGCGGACACCCCCGGCAAGGTCCGGGCGCTCGGCGCGAAGGCGGTCCGTCCCGACCCGACCGACCGCACCGCGCCCGCCACGGCAGCGGTCTGCGTCTACCCCGACATGGTGGCCACGGCGAAGGAGGCCGTCGCCGGCTCCGCCGTCAAGGTCGCCTCCGTCGCCACGGCGTTCCCGGCCGGCCGCGCCCCGATCGCCGTGAAGCTGGCGGACGTCCGCGAGGCCGTCGCCGCCGGTGCGGACGAGATCGACATGGTCATCGACCGCGGGGCGTTCCTCGCGGGGAACTACCTGAAGGTGTACGACGAGATCACCGCCGTGAAGGAGGCCTGCGGGACGAGCGCCCGCCTCAAGGTCATCTTCGAGACCGGCGAGCTGTCGACGTACGACAACATCCGCCGCGCCAGCTGGCTCGGCATGCTGGCCGGGGCGGACTTCATCAAGACCTCGACCGGCAAGGTCGCCGTGAACGCGACCCCGGCGAACACCCTCCTCATGCTGGAGGCGGTGCGCGACTTCCGCGCGCAGACCGGCGTGCAGATCGGTGTGAAGCCGGCCGGCGGCATCCGTACGTCGAAGGACGCCATCAAGTTCCTGGTCCTGGTCAACGAGACCGCGGGCGAGGACTGGCTGGACAACCACTGGTTCCGCTTCGGCGCCTCCTCACTGCTGAACGACCTGCTGATGCAGCGTCAGAAGCTGGCCACCGGCCGTTACTCCGGCCCCGACTACGTGACGGTGGACTGATCACCATGGCATCCGCATTCGAGTACGCACCGGCGCCCGAGTCCCGCTCGATCGTCGATCTGGCCCCGTCCTACGGCCTGTTCATCGACGGCGAGTTCACGGACGCGGCCGACGGCAAGGTCTTCAAGACGGTCTCCCCCTCCACGGAGGAGGTCCTCTCCGAGGTCGCCGAGGCCGGTGAGGCGGACGTCGACCGCGCGGTGAGGGCCGCCCGCAAGGCGTTCGAGAAATGGTCGGCACTGCCCGGCTCCGAGCGTGCGAAGTATCTGTTCCGTATCGCCCGCGTCATCCAGGAGCGCAGCCGCGAACTGGCCGTCCTCGAGACGCTGGACAACGGCAAGCCGATCAAGGAGACCCGCGACGCGGACCTCCCCCTGGTCGCCGCCCACTTCTTCTACTACGCGGGCTGGGCCGACAAGCTCGACCACGCCGGCTACGGGGCGAATCCGCGGCCGCTGGGCGTCGCTGGCCAGGTCATCCCCTGGAACTTCCCGCTGCTGATGCTGGCGTGGAAGATCGCCCCGGCGCTCGCGACGGGCAACACGGTGGTGCTGAAGCCCGCCGAGACGACCCCGCTGTCCGCCCTGTTCTTCGCGGACATCTGCCGTCAGGCCGGTCTCCCCAAGGGCGTTGTCAACATCATCACCGGTGACGGCCGTGCCGGAGCCGCACTGATCGCCCATCCGGACGTGAACAAGGTCGCCTTCACGGGCTCCACGGCCGTGGGCAAGCAGATCGCGCGCACGGTCGCGGGCACCCGTAAGAAGGTCACCCTCGAACTGGGCGGCAAGGGCGCCAACATCGTCTTCGACGACGCCCCGATCGACCAGGCCGTCGAGGGCATCGTCAACGGCATCTTCTTCAACCAGGGCCAGGTCTGCTGCGCGGGCAGCCGTCTGCTGGTCCAGGAGTCGATCCACGACGAGCTGCTCGACTCCCTCAAGCGCCGCCTGTCCACGCTCCGCCTCGGCGACCCGCTGGACAAGAACACGGACATCGGCGCGATCAACTCCGCCGAGCAGCTGGCCCGGATCACCGCGCTGGCCGACCAGGGCGAGGCGGAGGGCGCGGAGCGCTGGTCCCCGGCCTGCGAACTCCCGGAGAACGGCTACTGGTTCGCCCCGACGCTGTTCACGAACGTCACCCAGGCGCACACGGTGGCCCGCGACGAGATCTTCGGCCCGGTGCTTTCGGTGCTGACCTTCCGTACGCCGGACGAGGCGGTCGCCAAGGCCAACAACACGCCGTACGGCCTGTCGGCGGGCATCTGGACGGAGAAGGGTTCGCGCATCCTCGCGGTCGCGAACAAGCTCCGTGCGGGCGTCATCTGGTCCAACACGTTCAACAAGTTCGACCCGACCTCGCCGTTCGGCGGTTACAAGGAGTCGGGCTTCGGCCGCGAGGGCGGCCGCCACGGCCTGGAGGCGTACCTCGATGTCTGATCAGAACCGTCTGAGCGTCTTCAAGACCTACAAGCTGTACGTCGGCGGGAAGTTCCCGCGTTCCGAGAGCGGCCGGGTGTACGAGGTGACGGACTCCAAGGGCACGTGGCTGGCCAACGCCCCGCTCTCCTCCCGCAAGGACGCCCGTGACGCGGTGGTCGCCGCACGCAAGGCGTTCGGCGGCTGGTCCGGCGCGACGGCGTACAACCGCGGCCAGATCCTCTACCGCGTCGCGGAGATGCTGGAGGGCCGCCGCGACCAGTACGTCGCGGAGGTCGCCGACGCGGAGGGCCTGTCGAAGTCGAAGGCGGCGGCGCAGGTCGAGGCGGCGATCGACCGCTGGGTCTGGTACGCGGGCTGGACCGACAAGATCGCCCAGGTGGTCGGCGGCGGCAACCCGGTCGCGGGCCCCTTCTTCAACCTGTCCTCCCCGGAGCCGACGGGCGTGGTCGCCGTACTGGCCCCCCAGGAGTCGTCGTTGCTGGGCCTGGTCTCCGTAGTGGCCCCCGTGATCGCGGCGGGCAACACGGCGGTCGTGATCGCCTCGGAGAAGTCCCCCCTCCCCGCCCTCTCCCTCGGCGAGGTCCTGGCCACCTCCGACCTCCCCGGCGGCGTGGTCAACATCCTCTCCGGCCGCACGGCGGAGATCGCCGCCCCGCTCGCCGCGCACCAGGACGTCAACGCGATCGACCTCGCGGGCGCCGACGAGACGCTGGCGAAGGAGCTGGAGATCGCGGCGGCGGACAACCTGAAGCGCGTCCTTCGTCCACAGCCTGTGGACGACTGGTCGGCCACGCCCGGCACGGACCGCATGACGGCGTTCCTGGAAACCAAGACGGTCTGGCACCCGACGGGCTCCCTGGGGGCGTCGGGCTCCGCCTACTGATCCGGCGTTTCCGCACAGCTCACCCGGCCGTCAGGCCCCCGCCTCGATGGGGACTGACGGCCGAGCGCTGTCGAATGCCCAGATGACGAGCCGGGGGACGCCGAGGCCGGCTTGGTGTTCCCCGCCGGTTTCGCGGCACCGAGGGGCACTACCACTGGAGCGCGGTCCTGGGGACTTCTCGAACGGCTGCGCACGAATCCTCCGCCCGCCACGGACAGACCGTCCTCGTTGACGCAATCGCCCATCTCTTCGGCCGGTCCGAATGCCCGGATCGGCCGAACGTCTTCACCATCGCGGACGAGCACGAGTCCGCCCACCGCCCGCTCATGTGAGGGGTACGCCCGGAATCGGGTGACCAACAGTCGACCCGGGTCAGCGTCGCAGCGTGTCCGTCGCCTGTCCCGCCACCGGGATGCTGTCGACCGACGGGGCCTGGGCGACCGGGCCCGTGACCGCCCGGGAGTCGGCCGGGGCGAAGTCGGCGACCTGGGTGCCCACGCCGTTGTCGAGGGGGTCGACGCCTGTGCCGGCCAGGGGGTTGGGCTGGAGGTCCGCGACCGCGCCGACGGAGCTGCGTGCGTCGTCGAGGAGTGTTCCGGAGTCCGCTGCCGCCGCTGTCGCCGTGCCGGTCCCCAGCGCCGCCGCGGCGGTCGCGAGGACGGCCAGGGCGCGTCGGGCGGTCGGCGTCTTGGGTGCCTTGTGTCGGGCCATCGCAGTGCCACCTGTCCGCTTCACTCGGTAATCGGGTCGACGCGAAGAGTAGTTGACGTGTGATGCGCGCTTCAAAGCCGTACCGCCGGGTCTACGCCGCCCGGATGATGCCTCAGACTGGTGTCCTGTGAGTTCCCAGTCGCCCCTCCCCGCGCGAGTCGTGCTGCTCTGCGGCCCCTCCGGCTCCGGCAAGTCCCTCGTCGCGGCCCGTTCCGGTCTGCCCGTGCTGCGTCTCGACGACTTCTACAAGGAGGGCGACGACCCGACCCTCCCCCTGGTGGCGGGCAGTTCCGACATCGACTGGGACCACCCCGGCTCCTGGGACGCGGACATCGCCGTCACCGCGATCGAGCGGCTGTGCCGCTCCCGTCGTACGCCGGTGCCCGTCTACGACCTCTCGCTGAGCGCCCGTACCGGGGAGACCACCGTCGACATCGGCGGTACCCCGCTGTTCATCGCCGAGGGTGTCTTCGCCGCCGAGATCGTCGAGCGGTGCCGTGAACGGGGGCTGCTGGCCGACGCGCTGTGTCTGAGCCGGGGGCCGCTGCGGACGTTCCGGCGGCGGTTCCTGCGGGATCTGCGGGAGGGCCGCAAGTCGGTGCCGTTCCTGTTGCGCCGGGGCTGGCGGCTGATGCGGCTGGAGCGGTCGATCGTCGCCCGTCAGACGGCGCTGGGCGCGTACGCCTGTGACCGCGACGAGGCGCTGGGCCGTCTCGCGAAGGCGGCGGTCGCCGGGCGTTCGGCGATGGGGAGCAGTGCGAGTACGGCGGTGTAGCGAGCGCTCCGCGCACACGAAAGGCGGGACTGGGCGGGCCCCCCGGCCCTTCCAGTCCCGCTGTTTCGCATTCCCCCGTGGTTCCCCGATCCTTCCTGCCCCCCGGATCGGCGGAGGTCCCCCGTGACCCCCTTGCGCTCCCCCGCTTGCCACGACGGCGTCCCCCGACACCCCCGCGTTCTCCCCCGATCGTCACGGTGGCGTCCCCCGACATCCCCGCGACTCCCCCGCTTTGCCACGGCGACGTCCCCCGACACCCCCGCGACTCCCCCGTAACCCTCAGGCGACAAGCTCCCCGAAGGCGTTCTCCTCGTCACGGCCGAAGCTGAGGACCTCGTCCTCGCGCAGCCGGCGGAGCGACCGCCAGATGCTGGACTTCACCGTGCCGACACTGATGCCGAGGATGTCGGCGATCTCCGGGTCCGTGCGGCCCTCGTAGTAGCGCAGCACCAGCATCGTGCGCTGGAGCTCGGGCAGCCGGGCCAGGGCCTGCCACAGGACCGTACGCAGCTCGGTGCCGCGCATCGCGTCCGTGTCACCGGCCGTCTCCGGCAGTTCCTCGGTCGGGTACTCGTTCAGCTTGCGGCGGCGCCACGCGCTGATGTGCAGGTTGGTCATGGTGCGGCGGAGGTATCCGCCGACCGCGGCCTTGTCGCTGATCCGGTCCCACGCCCGGTAGGTCGAGAACAGCGCGCTCTGCAGCAGGTCCTCGGCCTCGAAACGGTCGCCGGTCAGGTGGTAGGCGGTGGCGTACAGGGAGGCGCGGCGCTCCTGGACGTAGGCGGTGAACTCCGCCTCCGACAGCGAGCGGCGCTCCCCCGAGCCCTCCCCGTACGCGCTCCCCCCGTTCGTCTCCCCCGTGGGTGCGTCAACCACCGCCATGATCGTGGTGTGCTGACGCCCGGTGCCGCGGGCGCACCCCCGCATGCCCGCCGCACCGGACTTCTCGGAACCCCGGTGCACGTCGTGCAGTCGCGTGATCACTGCGCTGGAGCTGGTGCCGTGCAGCGTGTTCATCTCGCGCCCCCCGTCGTGGACTTCCGGTGTTCTGCTCCGCTGTTGTGCTTGTGCCGAGAAGCTTGCCGGTGGACCTTCATGGCCGTGTCAGCCGACTGTCACAGGCGTGTCACAGGGGTCGGCCACCGTGGCACCACAGATCCTTCACACGCGTCCGTGCATGAATCGGCATGTATGGGGTCCCCATGGGCATCTGTCGCCCACGGGTCGAACAGGGAGGCCTTCATGGGCCAGAATGAGTGCGTGCCTTCCCTGTTGCTGATCGAGGACGACGACGCCATCCGCACGGCCCTGGAGCTCTCACTGACGCGCCAGGGCCATCGGGTGGCGACCGCTGCCAGTGGTGAGGACGGTCTGAAGCTGCTGCGTGAGCAGCGGCCGGATCTGATCGTGCTGGATGTGATGCTGCCCGGCATCGACGGGTTCGAGGTGTGCCGGCGCATCCGGCGCACGGACCAGTTGCCGATCATCCTGCTGACCGCGCGCACCGACGACATCGACGTGGTGGTCGGGCTGGAGTCCGGCGCCGACGACTATGTCGTCAAACCGGTGCAGGGGCGGGTGCTGGACGCCCGGATCCGGGCGGTGCTGCGGCGCGGGGAGCGCGAGTCCAGTGACTCGGCGACCTTCGGCAGCCTCGTCATCGACCGTTCCGCGATGACGGTGACGAAGAACGGCGAGGATCTGCAGCTCACCCCGACCGAGCTGCGGCTGCTGCTCGAGCTGAGCCGGCGGCCGGGACAGGCGCTGTCCCGGCAGCAGTTGCTGCGGCTGGTGTGGGAGCACGACTACCTGGGCGACTCCCGACTGGTGGACGCGTGTGTGCAGCGGCTGCGCGCCAAGGTCGAGGACGTGCCGTCGTCCCCGACCCTGATCCGTACCGTGCGCGGTGTCGGCTACCGGCTGGACCCGCCTCAGTGACACAGGAGCACCAGGGGGGAAGCCGCGGCTGGTCCGCGGCGCGCAAGGGAGTCTGGTCACGGCTGCGCTTCACCAGCCTGCGGCTGCGCCTGGTCGTGGTGTTCGGGCTGGTCGCGCTCACGGCTGCGGTGTCCGCGTCCGGTATCGCGTACTGGCTGAACCGCGAGTCGGTGCTGACACGTACCCAGGACGCGGTGCTGCGCGACTTCGAGCAGGAGATGCGCAACCGGGCGGGCACGCTGCCCGAGCGTCCGACGCAGGACGAACTGCAGCGTACGGCGGGCCAGATGGCCACCAGTAGTCAGCGCTTCACCGTGCTGCTGGTCGCCGAGAACCCCGACGGGCGGACGGTGTACGGCAGTTCGGGCGGGCTGAACGGCTTCTCGCTGAAGGACGTGCCGGCGTCGCTGCGTGAGGCGGTGACCGAGCGGCAGGAGATCACGTCGACGAACAAGTATCCGCACCATCTGTACTGGCAGCGGATCGTCGACGACGGCACCCCGTATCTGGTGGCGGGGACGCGGCTGATCGGCGGCGGGCCGACCGGCTACATGCTGAAGTCGCTGGAGCCGGAGGCGAAGGACCTCAACTCGCTGGCCTGGTCGCTGGGGATCGCCACCGGTCTGGCGCTGATAGGTTCCGCGCTGCTCGCGCACGCGGCGGCCACGACGGTGCTGAAGCCGGTGCAGCGGCTCGGGGTGGCCGCGCGGCGGCTCGGCGAGGGGAAGCTGGACACCCGGCTCAGGGTCTCCGGCACCGATGAACTCGCGGATCTGTCACGGACGTTCAACAAGGCGGCCGAGGCGCTGGAGAAACGGGTGGCGGACATGGCCGGCCGTGACGAGGCGTCCCGGCGGTTCGTGGCCGACATGAGCCATGAGCTGCGTACGCCACTGACCGCGATCACGGCCGTGACCGAAGTGCTGGAAGAGGAGCTGGAGTTCGAGAACGGCGGATTCGATCCGATGATCGAGCCCGCGGTACGGCTGGTGGTGAGCGAGACCCGGCGGCTGAACGACCTGGTGGAGAACCTGATGGAGGTCACCCGCTTCGACGCGGGCACCGCCCGGCTGGTCCTCGACGACGTCGACATCGCCGACCAGATCACCGCCTGCATCGACGCGCGGGCCTGGCTGGACGCGGTCGACCTGGACGCCGAACGCGGCATCCACGCACGGATCGACCCGCGCAGGCTCGATGTGATCCTCGCGAACCTCATCGGCAACGCGCTCAAGCACGGCGGGTCGCCGGTACGGGTGGCGGTACGGGTCGACGACACGGACGACACCGGGGACGGGAACGGGGACGGGGACGCGTTGGTCATCGAGGTGCGGGACCACGGGCCGGGCATCCCGGAGGAGGTCCTGCCGCACGTCTTCGACCGCTTCTACAAGGCGAGTGCCTCCCGGCCGCGTTCGGAGGGCAGCGGTCTGGGTCTGTCCATCGCGCTGGAGAACGCCCATATCCACGGCGGCGAGATCACCGCGGCCAACTCCCCGGAGGGCGGCGCGGTGTTCACGCTGCGGCTGCCGCGGGACGTGTCCGCGCGGGACGCTTCGGAGAAAACCGGCGACGTCGGGGACGAGGGCGCCGAGGGGGACGCCTGATGAACCTAGGGACTGCTGTACGGCGTGCGCGCGGACCGCTCGCGGTGGGGGCGCTGGCGGCGCTGCTCGCCGGGTGCGGGATACGGGCCACGGAGGTGCCGACCGACTTCGGTCCGGCACCGTCACGGGCCCGCTGCTCACCGGCCACGCCGGAGGTGACGACGCAGGCGCAGCGGGGGCTGCCGGTTCAGGTGTTCCTGCTGTGCGGGTCCTCGCTGGTGGCCGTCGACCGGACGGTGCGGGTGCCGGAGGGGGCGGCGGACTCGCGGCGGGCCGTGGTGGCTCAGGGGCTGCTGGACGAGCTCTCGCAGAAGCCGTCGGCCGCCGAGGAGCAAGCCGGGTACAGCACGCGGGTGCGCAGCGGGACGGCCGTGAGCGGTCCGCGCTCCGGTGATCCGGAGGACACACTGCGGCTGAGCACGGCGCCGGGGAGCCTCACGCCCGCCGGGCTGGCGCAGATCGTGTGCACGTTCTCCGACTCGGCGGCGGCCGAGGGGGACGGCTCGGTGATCCTGGGCGGCCCCGACGACACCCGGCCGCGCCGCTACCGGTGCACGGACGAGGTCCGGTCGAGTCCGGACGCCGGGGAGCCGCCGTCCTCCGAGGTCACCGACGAGTGAGCGCCCGCTGTGGCGCATGCCTCATACGGTGAACGGGTGACATCCCGGAACCGATCGTGCCGAACGCCGCGTCTAGGGGGTCGTGCAGCGTCAAGGCTTCATCGGCGGATCCGCCGCGACCCGTATCCATGTGGCAGGAGGTGTCCTCCTGGCCGTGTATCTCGCGTTCGTCGCCTGGTACACGCTGCGCCCCCTGGACGTCCCCTGGGTGATGCCCGCCAGTCTGCGGCCGCTGGACGGCATCCGCGGCGACTTCGCGCAGGGATGGCGGACGGGAATCCGCCGGCTCGGTGAGGGTCTGGTGCTGCTCGCGCCGCTGGGCGTGCTGCTGCCGATGGCCGGGGGCCGGCTGACCGTGTCGCGGCTGGGTTCGCTGATCCGCACCATGACGGCGACCGCGCTGGTGTCGCTGGCGATCGAGATGCTGCAGACGGCGGTGCCGGGGCAGGTCGTGGACGTCGACTCGCTGCTGCTGAACACGGCGGGCGCGGCGCTCGCGCACGCGGCGGTGGTGCCCGCGGGCCGTGCCTGGCTGCGCCGCCGGGTGGTACGTCGGTCCGGCAGGGCCCTTCTTCCGGAGGAGCCGGCTCAGGGTAGGACCCCGACGATTCCCAGGGTCGGGATCGCCCCATGGAGCGACGCTTTGCCCCCTTCGTCTCCGTAACGTGGAGGGTAGAGAGGCAGCCGGTCGGGAGGCCTCGCACCGTCCACCAGGGAGCAGTCATGAGCAGCCTCGCACGCCCCACCCACGACCGCATGATCGGCGGAGTGTGCGCCGCGCTGGCCCGGCGTTTCGGCACCTCCGCGTCCACGATGCGGGTGATCTTCCTGCTGTCGTGTCTGCTGCCCGGGCCGCAGTTCCTGCTGTACATAGCGCTGTGGATCCTCTTGCCCTCGGAGGACAAGACACGGGCGGCCGCCTGGTGACGCCGTAGCACCGTCTCCGGCGCGTACGCCGACGGGGCGCGGCCCGGTTTCCGGGTCGCGCCCCGTCGGTACGGTGCGGTGCGGCCGGTCAGGCGCCGAGCGGGGCTCCGTTGAGGGTGACGCCCTGGGTGGGCAGGTTCTGCAGCGGCAGGCCGCCGAGCAGACCGGTGGCCGGTGCGGCGGGGCTCGCCAGCTCCTGGCCCGCCGCCAGCGCGTTCTCCGACTCGGGCAGCGCGGTGGTCACCTTCTCCGCCGGTACGGCCTGGGTGACGGTGTCCAGTGCCGGGGCGGCGTCCGGGAGGGCCGGGGCGGCGTTGGCGGCGCCGGCCCCGGCGGCGGCGAAGGCGGCACCCAGAGCGGCGACACCGAGGGTCTTGGCAGCAGACTGCTTCATGTAAATGCGTCCTCGAAATGGGATACGGGGATGTGAGCGGTGCTGAGACCGTAATCACCGCCGCTCTCCGCCGCAAACAGCGAAATGCGGACGAAATGTGAACGACGGCCGCCTTCCCGTTTTCCCGTGAAAGCCGCCCTCAGCCCTCCGCCGCCGTAGAGTCGCTGGTGGAGACGGTCTGACGGAACAGCCATTCGGATTTCAGCTCGGCATAACCGGGCTTGACGACGTCATTGATCATGGCCAGTCGTTCATCGAAAGGAATGAACGCTGATTTCATCGCATTGACGGAGAACCACTGCATGTCGTCGAGCGTGTAACCGAATGCGTCGACCAGGTGCTCGAATTCCCGGCTCATGGTGGTGTGGGACATCAGCCGGTTGTCCGTGTTCACCGTCGCCCGGAAGTGCAGCCGGCGCAGCAGCCCGATGGGATGCTCGGCGTAGGAGGCCGCCGCCCCGGTCTGTAGATTGGAACTGGGGCACAGTTCCAGTGGGATCCGCTTGTCCCGGACGTAGGAGGCGAGCCGGCCGAGTTCCACCGTGCCGTCGTCGCGGACCCGGATGTCGTCGATGATGCGCACCCCGTGCCCCAACCGGTCGGCGCCGCACCACTGCAGGGCCTGCCAGATGGACGGCAGTCCGAACGCCTCACCGGCGTGGATCGTGAAGTGGTTGTTCTCCCGCTTCAGATACTCGAAGGCGTCGAGGTGCCGGGTGGGCGGGTAACCGGCCTCGGCGCCCGCGATGTCGAAGCCGACGACGCCCAGATCCCGGTAGCGGTTGGCGAGTTCGGCGATCTCCAGGGCGCGGGCGGCGTGCCGCATCGCGGTGAGCAGGGCGCCGACCCGGATGCGGCGGCCGTTCCCCTTCGCGCGCCGCTCCCCCAGCCGGAAGCCCTCGTTGACCGCCTCGACGACCTCCTCGAGGGTGAGCCCGCCCGTGAGGTGCTGCTCCGGGGCGTAGCGCACCTCGGCGTAGACGACACCGTCCTCGGCGAGGTCCTCGGCACACTCGGCGGCGACCCGGACGAGCGCGTCGCGGGTCTGCATGACCCCGACGGTGTGGGAGAAGGTCTCCAGGTACCGCTCCAGGGAACCCGAGTCGGCGGCCTCCCGGAACCAGACGCCGAGCTTCTCCGGGTCGGTCTCCGGGAGCTGGTCGTAGCCGTTCTCACGGGCGAGTTCGACGATCGTGGCGGGACGCAGGCCGCCGTCGAGATGGTCGTGCAGCAGAACCTTGGGCGCCCGGCGGATCTGCTCCGTCGTCGGGGTGTTCGCGATGGTCTGGCTCGTCATTTCCGCACTCTAACTCCTACGCGCGTAGATCACCGGGCGGGCGCGGGCGCCGATACGTAACAGTGATCGCACGGCCGGGTGGAGTACACCCGCACTTCTGAGAATGTTCTGTCATGGCACAGGAAGCGATGCCGGTCCGCACGGCCCGGCTGGGGAGGGCGCACGGCCCGGAGCCGTTGGCGGTGAGCGGAGTGGTTCTGCTGCTCCCGAGCGGTGAGGAGGTCTCCGGCCGCAGACCGTCGGCCATGCTGGCGGCAGCCTCCGTACGCGCTCTCGGACGCCGGCTCACCCGCGCGGGCCGGGACCAGAGCCTGGCGGCCCATGCCGTCCACTACCGCTACCGGGGCTGGAACGGCAGCGAGGCGCATCTCGCGCGCGATGCCGCGTGGGCCGCCGACGAGGCCGTACGACGCTACGGCGATGTCCCCGTCTGCCTCGCCGGAGTCGGCATGGGCGGCCGGGCGGCGCTCCGCGCGGCGGGCCACGAGGCCGTCAACTCCGTGCTGGCGCTGGCCCCCTGGCTGCCGGAGGAGGATGTGGCGGTGCCACCCGAACCGGTGAAGCAGCTCGCGGGGCGGCGGGTGATGATCGTGCACGGTACGAACGACGCGCGCAGTGATCCTGAACTGTCGTTCCGGCTGGCGGCTCGGGCGAAGAAGGCGAACCGGGAGGTGTGCCGGTTCGAAGTCCATGCGGACGGGCACGGGTTGAGTCAGTACCGGGGGGAAGTGCTGGCGCTGGCGGAGGACTTCGTGATGGGGGCGCTGTTCGGGCGGGCGTTCTCCCGGCCGGTGCAGGATGCGCTGGCCGCGCCTCCGCCGTTGGGGTTGCGGATGCCGCTGGCCGCGGGGTTCGGGGAGTCCTTGCGGCGCTAGCGCCGGGTGGGGTGTGTCGTTGCGCGGCTGCGGGCCGGTGGGGGCTGGTCGCGCCCGCGCGGCGGAGCCGCATAGCGATACAGCCCCGCGCCCCCAGGTGAGTCGCCCCTGCGCCGACGACGAGTGACTCCTCCTTGAGTCGGGAACAAGCCGCCCCCTCAGGTCGGGAGCAGGGTGCCTCTCTTGCTCAGCAGGAACTTCTTGAAGGCCGCTACCGGGGGTGTGTCCGGGTGGCCGGCCAGCCATGCCACGCCGATCTCCCTTGCCGCCCTGGGGGCTGTGACCGTCAGTTCCGCCACTCCTGGGCGGGGGAAGGCCGGTGGGGGGAGGAGGGCCACGCCCAGGCCTGCTGCCACCAGGCCGCGGAGGGTCTCGGCTTCCTCGCCCTCGAAGGCGATACGGGGTTTGAAGCCGGCCTGGGCGCAGAGGTCGTCGGTGATGCGGCGGAGACCGTAGCCGGGTTCCAGGGTCACGAAGGTCTCGTCCGCGGCCTCGGCGAGGCGGATACGGCGGCGGGCGGCGAGGCGGTGGTCGACGGGGACGACCAGGCGCAGCTTCTGCTCGTCGAGGCGGCGGGCGACGAGGTCCGGGGCGTCGGGCACCGGGGAGGTCAGGCACAGGTCGAGTTCGCCCGCGCGCAGGCGTTCCAGCATGGCCTCGCCGTAGTTCTGGACGAGACTGAAGCGGATGCGCGGATGATCGGCGCGGAAGGCGTGCAGCAGGCCGGGTACGGTCTCGGCGCCCATGGTGTGCAGAAAGCCGAAGGCGACCTTGCCGGTGGCGGGGTCGGCGTCGGCGCGGACCTCGTCGGCGGCCCGCTCGATCTCCGCGAGCGCGCGTTCGACGGAGGTGAGGAAGGTGCGGCCGGCCGGGGTGAGGGAGACCGTACGGCCGTGGCGGGCGAACAGTTCGACACCCAGGTCCTGTTCGAGGCGGACCATCGCGCGGGACAGGGTCGACTGCGGGACCTGCATCTCCTGGGCGGCCCGGGTGACGTGCTCGGTGCGGGCGACACCGGCGAAGTAGGCGAGGCGGGGTGCGAGCAGCCTCGACATGTCGTCCGTGTCTTGTGTGTCACCGGTCTGTGACAGCCGACTCTGTGACCTCTGCTGATGCACCATGGGAACGATTATGGCGATTCCATGCATTGGACGGATCAGCGGGGGCGTACGTAACTTCGAGGCATGACTCCCGCCAGTACCGGGGCGTCCACCAGTGTGGACGCCGTCACAGCCGTTCCCTCGACCTCTTCTGCCCAGCCCGTCTCCGAGACCCGGATGTCCCCGGGCGGGCCCGGCTACCGCCGGATGAGTCTGGCCCTGTTCCTCGCGGGCGTCGCGACCTTCGCGCTCCTGTACTCCACCCAGGCCCTGCTGCCGCTGATCTCCGGCGACTTCGCCGTGAGCGCGAGTGACGCGAGCTGGACGGTGGCGGGGGCCACGGGTGGGCTGGCGCTGTTCGTCCTGCCGATGAGCGCGCTGTCGGAACGTTTTGGACGGCGTACGGTCATGACGGCGTCCCTGGCCGTCGCGGTGACCCTCGGACTGCTGGTGCCGTTCGCGCCGTCGCTGGGCGCGCTGGTGGTACTGCGGGCACTGCAGGGTGCGGCGCTGGCCGGGCTTCCGGCGTCGGCGACCGCGTATCTCGCGGAGGAGGTCACGCCGAAGGCGCTGGTGACGGCGATCGGGCTGTTCGTCGCCGGTAACAGTGTCGGCGGGATGAGCGGCCGGGTGATCACCGGCTGGGTGGCGCAGGAGTGGGGCTGGCGGGTCGCCGTCGGGGTGATCGGTGTGGTCGCGGTGGCGTGCGCGGTCGCCTTCCGGCTGCTGCTGCCGGCGCCGCGGCACTTCCGGGCGGGTTCGCTGCGGCCGGGTGTGCTGGTGCGGACCGTGCGCGAGCATCTCTCCCATCCGCTGCTGCGGCGGCTGTACGCGATCGGCGCGCTGTTCATGACGGTGTTCGGCGGGGTGTACACGGTGATCGGGTACCGGCTGACGTCGGCGCCGTTCTCGTTGCCGCAGGGGATCGTCGGTTCGATCTTCCTGGTGTATCTGGTGGGCACGGTGTCGGCGTCGGCCGCCGGGCGGCTGGTGGGGCGGCTGGGGCGCCGGGGTGCGCTGTACGCGGGCGGTGGGACGACCGCGGCGGGGCTGGTGCTGTCGCTGGCGGAGTCGTTGCCGGTGGTGCTGCTGGGGCTGGTGCTGATCACCGGGGGGTTCTTCGCGGGGCATGCGGTGGCGTCGTCGGCGGTGGGGAAGACGGCGACGGTGGGGCGGGCACAGGCGTCCGCGCTGTATCAGTCGGCGTATTACGTGGGGTCGAGTGTGGGGAGCACGGTGGGGGCGGTCGCGTTCCACGCGGGGGGCTGGGGCGGGACGGTGGCCGTCGGGCTGGTGGCTGTGGCGGGGGTTGCGGGGATCACTCTGGCGGGGACGCGGGCTGCTGCGCGGGCGGGTGTGGTGCGGGCGGCGGCTTGAGCCGTCTTTTCCGCCCCCGCCGCCCCTTCCCGTCCCGAACCCGGTGCTCCGCCCCGGACCCCGCTCCTCGAACGCCGGAAGGGCCGGAATCTCGCCTGACCTGCGCGGTCGTTCGTACGGCGGGCCGTTGTCAGTGGGCTGGGGTAGCTTCCGGAGTGGTGGACCGCTACGACACCACATGGGGTGGGTGGACGATGACGACCGAGACCGACCTGGACACCAGGCTCGAGCAGTACCGGGTCGAACTGACCGGTTACTGCTACCGAATGCTCGGCTCCTCCTTCGAGGCGGAGGACGCGGTGCAGGACACGATGATCCGCGCCTGGCGCAGCTACGACAAGTTCGAGGGCCGCTCCAGCCTCCGCTCCTGGCTGTACCGCATCGCGACCAACGTATGCCTCGACATGCTGACGGCGGGCAACAAGCGGGCCCGCCCGATGGACCTGACCGAGTCCACCCCGCTGGCCCGGGCCGCGCTGTCGCCCCGCCCGGACCACACCTGGCTGGAGCCGATGCCCGACGCCCGCGTGCTGCCCGCCCCCGCCGACCCGGCGGAGGCGGCGGTCGCCAAGGAGTCGGTGCGGCTGGCGTTCATGGCCGCGCTGCAGCAACTGCCGGCCAAGCAGCGAGCGGTGCTGATCCTCCGGGAGGTGCTGGCCTGGAAGGCGAGCGAGGTCGCCGAACTGCTCGGCACCTCGGTCGCTTCGGTGAACAGCGCGCTCCAGCGGGCCCGGGCGACGCTGGCGGAGCGTCGGCAGCCGGGCGAGGACGCGTCGGTATCCGACCCGCTGGACGAGGAGCAGCAGAAGCTGCTGGAGCGCTATGTGGCCGCGTTCGAGGGGTACGACATGTCGGCGCTGACCACGCTGCTGCACGAGGACGCCATCATGACGATGCCGCCGTTCGACCTGTGGCTGACCGGCGTCGACGACATCACGGGCTTCATGACGACGCTGGGCGCGCCCTGCGCGAACTCCCGGCTGATACCGGTGGAGGTCAACGGGCTGCCGGGGTTCGCCCAGTACAAGCCCGACCCGGAGGCCGGCGGCTATCTGCCCTGGGCGGTCCAGGTGCTGGAGATCTCAGACGGCCGGATCACCGGGTTCCACTGCTTCCTCGACACCAAGCGGTGGTTCCCGCTGTTCGGGCTGCCCCTCCATCTCGAAGCGGAGGCCGACCAGGTCGAGCAGGACGCATAGCGCCGGGGAGGGGTCCCGCAGCCGTATCCGGCCGCCGGCCCGGCGGGCGGTGAGCTGGAGCCGGGCGAGCAGGTTCACGGTGGCGAGACCGGCCGGGCCCAGCCCGGCCACATCGCACACGACGACACCCCCCGAGCCCCCGCCGCCGGCGTCCAGCAGCGCCCGCAGAGCGTCGCAGGGCCCGCTCACCTCGTCCCGGGAGACAAGGGGGCCGGCGAGCACGAGTACGGGCGGTGTCATGGCGTCCACGATCGGTAGACCGGGCGAGGGCGGGTAACTCATCGCGCCGGGGGCCGGGCCGTAGGGATCACCTTGACCTGGGCGCATCCGTCCCCGGAGGGTTGGGTGTATGCGCCATAGATCATCCCCGCCCCCGGTCTCCGATGCCCTTCGCCACCGCGAGGAGCCGCTGTGCAGGGGGTGCTGAGCGGCTCCCTGGTGATCGCCGTCGTCATCGGCGTCGGCTACGTCATCGGCCGCCGGGGGCATCTCGGCGCACAGGGCCGCGAGGTGCTGACGAAACTGGCGTTCCATGTGGCGTCCCCGGCCCTGCTCTTCACCACGCTGGCACGGGCCGACCTGTCGGTGGTGTTCTCCAGCCGTCTCCTGGTCACGGCGCTGAGCACGGCGGCGGTGGCGGGCGTCTTCGTCGCGGTGGGTGTCGTACGCCGCTGGGGTGTGGGCCGCACCACCATCGGCGCCCTGTGCTCCAGCTACGTCAACTCCGGCAACCTCGGCATCCCGATCGCCGTGTACGTCCTGGGCGACGCCTCGCTGGTGGCGCCCGTGCTGCTCTTTCAACTGGTCGGGGTCACGCCGGTCGCGCTGACGATCCTCGACCTGTCGACGGCGGGCGAGAAGCAGCCGCTGTGGCGCCGGCTGCTGACCCCGTTGCGCAATCCGATCGCGGTGGGGTCACTGGCGGGGGTGGCGGTGTCGGCGGCCGGGATCGAGATACCGGGGCCGGTCTGGGACCCGGTGACCCTGATCGGCAACATGGCCGTCCCCGCCGTACTCCTCGCCTTCGGCATCTCGCTGCGCGGCAGCACGCTGCCGCTGCGGGGCGGCGACCGCGGGGTGGTGCTGCTCGCCGTGGCGCTGAAGGCGGTGGGCCAGCCGCTGGCCGCCTGGGCCCTGGCGGTGGGTGTCTTCGGCCTGCGGGGCGCCCATCTCCTGGACGTGGTGGTCACCTCGGCCCTCCCGGCCGCCCAGAACCTCTTCACCTACGCGAGCAGCTACCGGGTGGGGGAGAAACTGGCCCGCGAGGCGATCCTGGTGTCCACGGTCCTGTCGGTACCGGTACTCGTGGTCGTTGCGGCGCTGCTGGGTTGAGTCAGGCTCCCGGGAACTCCGCGGTGTCGATCACGAGGTCGAAGGGGGCGGGGAGCTTGATCGGCTCGCCGAATTTCGCGGTGCTCAGGGGTCGGTAGACGTCCCCCGCGGTTCGCCGTAGAGCGTCGCGGTCGGGCCGTCGGTGGCCCAGCGGTCGACGAGGAGGTACAGGGGAATGCCTGCGGCGGCATACGCAGCGGGCTTGCTGACGCGGTCGTCGCGGGCATTGGACTTGGAGGTGACCTCGACGACCAGCTCGGCGAGGGCGGCGGGAATGTGGGTGTCCGATTCCGTGTGGTCTCGCCTTGGGGCCACCACAAGATCCGGAACCAGCATGCCCATCCGCGAGGGCACGGCGATCGCCAGCGTCTGAAAAATTCCCCAGTCCGGTGGAATCACCGAGTAGAGGCGACGCTGAATGCTGTCCGCGATCAAGTTGTGACGGTACGCGGGAGCAGGTGACACGGTGATGATCCCCTCAATGATCTCCACCTTGCTGCCCTCGGGCCATTCCATCTCCTCCCAGAACCGGACGAGGTCGTCCCAGCTCCGGTCGGCGTCCTGGCTCACGGTGAGTGCGCTCAGTCGGGTAGCCGGAGGGCGTTGCCGCCCTCCGGCCCCCTCAGAACCGGACGTGCGGCTGTTCACCGCATCCGGCTCAAGCGGGCCCCTGGAGTCACGCGGGTCGGTCATCTTGCTTGGCCCTTCTGTGGTCGCCGGCATGGTGCTGGCGATGGCAGTCGGCGTGTACGAGGCGAAGATTCGTCCGCTCGTCCGAGCCGCCGTCGCGCCGGTAGATGAAGTGGTGCTTGTGCAGCGGCTTCATCGATGCCGAGAACCACGCGGCCCACTCGCGCGGGTTGTCCGGTGTGTACTCGGCATCGAGGATCAGGGGCTGTTCACACAGCGGGCAGATCCCCTTCTGACGGGATGCGAGGGTGATGGTCCACCTGTCGGCGGTCCCGGGCATCCTTTTGCGTCGGCGGTTCGCCCAGTACTCGGCCAGCGATGGATCGTCAGGTGAGTTGCCTTCCTTGACGATCACGTGCCGGACGATCCTGGTCCAGTTGAACTTGTAGAGGTAGGTGCCGGTGTCCCGGTCACCGAAGACCCACTGGTCCTTCCGGGTCGAGTTGAAGACGCCGTAGTGCTTGGCCAGTCGCCAGCTCTTCGGCTTGTTCGGGTGGGAGTGCTTGACCCACTTCTGCGTGAGCGTCCACACGTAGAAGTCCAGGGACTTGAAGGTCTCCTTGGACACCACCGTCCGGTAGTAGGTGGCCCACCCCTTGATGATCGGGTTGAGCCTCCTCACCACGGCTCCAGCGTTCGCCCCTCGCAGGCCGATCACTTCACTGCGGAGCCGTTCCCGGACCCTCTTCACAGCCGCCTTGCTCGGCTTGATCAGCAGAGTCCCGCTGTATCTCCTGATGTTGAACCCGAGGAAGTCGAATCCTTCTTCAAGGTGGAGGACGGAGTCTCCTATCGGTGCGTCACCGAGTACAGCATGCCGAACGGAACCGGTGAGGGTCCACCGGTTCCGTTCACCCATATGGGGAAACCCCAGGTCAGGCGATACGTTCCAGCACCACCGGGGTGGACGTGAAGTCCGTGCCGGCGGGGGCGATGTCGTAGGAGCCCTCGATCGACTGGAGGGCGTAGGCGAAGCGCTCCGGGGTGTCCGTGTGGAGGGTCAGCAGGGGCTGGCCCTCCTGGACCGGGTCGCCGGGCCTGGCGTGGAGTTCCACGCCCGCGCCCGCCTGGACCGGGTCCTCCTTGCGGGCGCGGCCCGCGCCGAGGCGCCAGGCGGCGACGCCGATGTCGTAGGCGTCCACGCGGGTCAGGACGCCCGAGGCCGGGGCCTTGACGACGTGCTGTTCCTTCGACGTGGGCAGTGCCGCGTCCGGGTCGCCGCCCTGGGCCGTGATCATGCGGCGCCAGACGTCCATCGCGGAGCCGTCGGCGAGCGCTTTCGCCGGGTCGGCGTCCTTCAGGCCGGCCGCGTCCAGCATCTCGCGGGCGAGGGCGAGGGTCAGTTCGACGACGTCCGCCGGGCCGCCGCCCGCCAGGACCTCGACCGACTCGCGGACCTCGAGTGCGTTGCCGGCGGTCAGGCCGAGCGGGGTGGACATGTCGGTGAGGAGGGCGACCGTCTTCACGCCGGCGCCGGTGCCGAGGCCGACCATCGTGCGGGCGAGTTCGCGGGCGTCGTCGAGGGTCTTCATGAAGGCGCCGGTACCGACCTTCACGTCCAGGACCAGGCAGCCGGTGCCCTCCGCGATCTTCTTCGACATGATCGAGGAGGCGATCAGCGGGATCGCCTCGACCGTGCCCGTGACGTCCCGGAGGGCGTAGAGCTTCTTGTCGGCGGGGGCGAGGCCGTCACCGGCCGCGCAGATGACCGCCCCGGTGCCGTCGAGGACGCTCAGCATCTCCTCGTTGGAGAGCAGCGCGCGCCAGCCGGGGATGGACTCCAGCTTGTCGAGGGTGCCTCCGGTGTGGCCGAGGCCGCGGCCGGAGAGCTGGGGGACGGCCGCGCCGCAGGCCGCCACCAGGGGGGCCAGCGGGAGGGTGATCTTGTCGCCGACGCCGCCCGTGGAGTGCTTGTCGGCGGTGGGACGGGACAGGGACGAGAAGTCCATGCGCTCGCCGGAGGCGATCATCGCGGCGGTCCAGCGGGCGATCTCGCCCCGGTTCATGCCGTTGAGGAGGATCGCCATAGCGAGGGCCGACATCTGCTCGTCGGCCACCTCCCCGCGGGTGTACGCGTCGATGACCCAGTCGATCTGCTCGTCGCTGAGTTCGCCGCGGTCCCGCTTGGTGCGGATGACGGAGATGGCGTCCATGGCCATGGCTGGCGTTCCTTCCGGAGGTGCGAAGGGTGCGGCCCCTCCGCCCGACGGTAACGGCCGTCGGGCGAAGGGGCCGCGGAGGCATTACTTGGTGAGGTGCTGCGGCCCGAAGGCCTGCGGCAGCATCTCCGACAGCGGCAGGATTCCCGCCGGTGTCTCGAGCAGCAGGCCGGGGCCGCCGAACTCGTACAGCAGTTGGCGGCAGCGGCCGCACGGGACGAGGATCTCGCCGGCGCCGTCCACGCAGGTGAAGTGCGTGAGCCGGCCGCCCCCGGTGCGCTGCAGCTCCGAGACCAGTCCGCACTCGGCGCACAGGCCGAGTCCGTACGAGGCGTTCTCGACGTTGCAGCCGGAGACCGTGCGTCCGTCGTCGACCAGGGCCGCGACGCCGACCGGGTACCCCGAGTAGGGGGCGTAGGCGTGGGACATGGCGTCCCGGGCCACGGCGCGCAGCGCCTCCCAGTCGGCGTCGGCGGCGGTCACTTGCCCTGTCCCTTCCGGTACGGCATGCCGTCCGCCTTCGGCATCCGCAGCCGCTGCGCGGAGAGGGCGAGGACGACGAGGGTGACGACGTACGGCGTGGCGGAGACGACCTGGTTGGGAACCTCGTTGGTGGCGGCGTACCAGGCCCAGACGAGGACGCCGATGACCAGGGTGATCACGGCCTGGACGTACTTCTTGCGGATCACCAGCCAGATGGCGCCGATGACGAGGAGCAGCGCGCCGAGGAGCAGCAGCGCGTGCACGTTCGCCGAGCCGCCGCGGAGGTTGAGGCTGTCGGTGTAGCCGAAGAGGCCGGCGCCGATGGCGAGGCCGCCGGGCATCCAGTTGCCGAAGATCATCGCGGCGAGGCCGATGTAGCCGCGGCCCGAGGTCTGGCCCTCCAGGTAGAACGGGTTGGCCACGATGGAGAGGAAGACACCGCCGAGGCCGGCCAGACCGCCGGAGATGATCACGGCGAGGTACTTGTACTTGTAGACGTTGACGCCGAGGGACTCGGCGGCGATCGGGTTCTCGCCGCAGGAGCGCAGCCGGAGGCCGAAGGCCGTGCGCCACAGGATCCACCAGGTCGCGGGGATGAGCGCGATGGCGATCAGGGTCAGCCAGGAGACGTTGGTGACCAGTCCGCCGAGCAGGCCCGCGACGTCGGAGACGAAGAACCAGCCCTTGTCGTTGAGGTCGCTCAGCCCGTCGGAGAGTCCCGGCACGGTGAAGTGGCCGAGGGAGTCGACCGCCGGGGACTGCTTGGCGGAGCCGCCCTGGTGGCCCTCGAAGGCGAGCGGGGCGAGGTAGCGGGTGGCGCCGAGGGCGAGGATGTTGATGGCCACACCGGAGACGATGTGGTTGACGTTGAAGGTGACCGTGACGACGGCGTGCAGCAGTCCGCCGAGGCAGCCGCCGATGATGCCGACGAGGACGCCGGTCCACGGGCCCCACTGGAATCCGGCCCAGGCGCCGAACCAGGTGCCCAGGATCATCATGCCTTCGAGGCCGATGTTGACGACGCCCGCGCGCTCGGCCCACAGACCGCCGAGGCCGGCGAGGCCGATCGGGACGGCGAGCTGGAGCGCGGTGGACATCTGGCTGACGTTGGTGATGCCGTCCGCGCCCGTGACGAGGCGGACGATCGACGTCAGCGCGAGGGCTCCGGCGATGACCAGGAGCAGGACGGGCCACGACATGCGGCGGCCGGTCGGCGGAGCGTGTTCCAGCGACGGCTGGTTGACGTCGGTCGCTGTGGTCGGAGCGGTCATCGGCCGGCCACCTCCTTCGTGGTGTTGTGGGCGCCGAGGACGTTGCCGGCGGCGAGCTCGGCGCCGACCCGGCGCTGCTGGCGGCGCAGGCCCCACTCGCGGACGGCCTCGTAGGAGACGACGACCGAGAGGACGATCAGGCCCTGCATGATGACCGCGATCTCCTTGTCGTAGCCGTGGAAGTCCAGCTCGGGGCTGGCCTTGTCGAGCCACGCCCACAGGAGGGCCGCGAAGGCGATGCCGACCGGGCTGTTGCGGCCGAGCAGGGCGATGCCGATGCCGAGGAAGCCGATGCCGGTGGGGAAGTTGAGGTTGTACGTGTGGGAGTCGCCGAGGAGGATCGGCAGGCCCGCGAGACCGGCGATGGCACCGGAGATCAGCATGGCGGTGAGGACCATGCGCCGAGGGTCGACGCCGCTGGCGGAGGCGGCCGACTCGGAGGCGCCGGAGGCACGCAGGTCGAAGCCGAAGCGGGTGCGGTTGAGGGTGACCCAGTAGCCGATGCCGAGCAGGGCGGCGAGGACCACCAGGCCGTAGATCTCGCCGGCGTCGCCCATGTCGATGCCGGGGATCCAGCCGGACTCGTGCATCTCGCCGGTGGTGCTGTTGTTGCCGACCTTGACGCCGAAGACGTCCGGCTTCCACATGTAGACGATGAGCGAGGTGGCGATCGCGTTGAGCATGATCGTGGCGACGACCTCGCTGACGCCGCGGGTGACCTTGAGGACACCGGCGATGCCGGCCCAGAAGGCGCCGGTGAGGACGGCGGTGAGCAGCAGCAGCGGGACCTGGAGGAACGCCGGCAGGTTCGCGTGGGCGCCGACGACGGCGGCCATGAAGGCGCCGAGCTGGTACTGGCCGTCGACACCGATGTTGAACAGGTTCATGCGGAAGCCGATGGCGACCGCGAGGGCGGCGATGTAGTACATCGAGGCCTGGTTGATGATCAGGACCTGGATGTCGGAGAAACCGGCCTGCTCGAACATCAGGGCGAACGGCTCGACCGGGTTCTTGCCGGAGGCGATCAGGACGATCGCGCTGAGCACGAAGGCCACGGCGAGCGCGATGACCGGTCCGGCCACCGCGAGGAGCACGCGCTCCTTGTCGAACTTCTTCATCAGCGGGCCTCGTCTTCCGGAGACTCGGGGTTCTCGTCGTGCTCCAGGTGGCCGGTGGCGGCGCCGGTCATGGCCGTACCGAGTTCCTCCGGGGTGACGGTGGCCGGGTCGGCGTCCGCGACCAGCCTGCCGTCGTAGATCACCCGCAGGGTGTCGGACAGGCCGATGAGCTCGTCCAGGTCGGCGGAGATCAGCAGCACGGCCAGGCCCTCGCGGCGGGCCTCGCGGATGTGGTCCCAGATGGCGGCCTGCGCGCCGACGTCCACACCGCGGGTGGGGTGGGCGGCGATCAGGAAGCGCGGCTTGTGGCTCATCTCGCGGCCGACGATCAGCTTCTGCTGGTTGCCTCCGGAGAGGGAGGCCGCGGTGACGTCGATACCGGGGGTGCGGACGTCGTACTCCGTCACGATCCGGCGGGTGTCCTCCTGGGCGGCCTTGAGGTCCAGCCATACGCCCTTGGCGTTGGGCTTCTCGGTGACGTGTCCGAGGATGCGGTTCTCCCAGAGGGGGGCCTCCAGGAGCAGGCCGTGGCGGTGGCGGTCCTCGGGGATGTAGCCGATGCCCTGCTCGCGGCGCTTGCGGGTGGGGACGGCGGTGATGTCCTCGTCGTCCAGCCGGATCACACCGGAGTCGCCCTGCCGAAGTCCGATCAGGGCGTCGACCAGTTCGGTCTGGCCGTTGCCCTCGACGCCGGCGATGCCCAGGACCTCGCCGGCGTGGATGGTGAAGGTGATGTCGTCGAGCAGGGCCTTGCCGCCGGGGGCCGCCAGACGCAGCTTCTCGACGGTGATGACGGGGCGGTCGGTGACCGTGGACTCCGCGGTCTCCGGCGTCGGCAGCTCGCTGCCGACCATCAGCTCGGCGAGCTGGCGCGGGGTCGTCTCGGCGGGGACGGCCGTGCCGACCGTCGTACCGCGGCGGATGACGGTGATGTCGTCCGCGACGGAGAGCACCTCGCCCAGCTTGTGGGAGATGAAGATGACCGACAGGCCCTCGGACCTCAGCTCGCGCAGGTTGTCGAAGAGCGCGTCGACCTCCTGCGGGACGAGGACGGCGGTGGGCTCGTCGAGGATCAGGGTGGTGGCGCCGCGGTAGAGGACCTTGAGGATCTCCACGCGCTGGCGGGCGGCGACACCGAGCTCCTCGACCAGGACGTCGGGGCGTACGCCGAGGCCGTAGCGCTCGGAGAGCTCCTTGATCCTGCGGCGGGCCTTCGCTCCGATGCCGTGGAGCTTCTCGCTGCCGAGGACGACGTTCTCGAGGACGGTCAGGTTGTCGGCGAGCATGAAGTGCTGGTGCACCATGCCGATACCGCGGACGATGGCGTCGGCGGGCGAGGAGAAGGTGACCTGCTCGCCGCGGATCGCGATGGTGCCCTCGTCCGGCTTCTGCATGCCGTAGAGGATCTTCATCAGGGTCGACTTGCCGGCTCCGTTCTCACCGACGAGGGCATGGACGGTGCCCTTGCGGACGGTGAGGTGGATGTCGTGGTTGGCGACGACACCGGGGAAGCGCTTGGTGATGCCGGCGAGTTCGACGGCGGTCACCGGATCGTTGACCGCCGCTCCGGCCGGAGGGCTGCTGGACGCGTTGATGACGCACTCTCCTGGGGACGGGGGCCATCTACGCGCGTAGCGCCCCTACGGCATACAAAGGGGCGGCGCACCGAACCGACGGGGTACGAGGAGCCGGGCTCCTCGTACCCCGTCGAGCGGAAACGCGACCCCGGGTTGTTCGGGGGTGACGTGCCTCAGCTCGACTTGACCTTGATCTCGCCGCCGGTGATCTTCTCCTTGGCCGTCTCGATGGCTTTCTGGAGCTCGGCGTCGTCCGCGAACTTCGGGTTGGAGTTCGACAGGCTCACCTCACCCGTCTTCAGATCGCCCTTGACGATACCGGTCGCGGGCGTGCCGTCCTCGACCGACTTCGCAAGGTTGTACACCGCCTTGGCGACATCCTTCATCGCCGAGGTGAGGATCGAGTCCTTGTACTTGGCGAGGGCTTCCTGCTGGTACTGGTCGGAGTCGACACCGATCGCCCACACCTTGTTGGCGGCGGCGGCCTCGATGACGCCCTGGCCGGACAGGCCGGCGGCCGCGTAGACGACGTCGGCCTTCTTCTCGATCTGGCCCTCGGCGGCGCTCTTGCCCTTGTCGGGGCTGGAGAAGCCGCCCTCCTCCGCGGTCTGCGTCAGGAACTGCGAGATGACCTTGACCTTGGGGTCGGTGTCCTTCACGCCCTGCTCGAAGCCCGCGCGGAACTTGTGGATGAGCGGGATGTTCACACCGCCCACGAAGCCGACGACGTCGGTCTTGGTGGACTTGGCGGCGGCGACACCGGCGAGGTAGGAGGCCTGCTCCTCGGAGAAGACCAGGTCGGCGACGTTCTTCGCCTCGATCGTGGCGTCGTCGACGATGCCGAAGGTGGTGTCCGGGAACTTCTCCGCGGCACCCTTCACGGCGGCGGCGTACGCGTAGCCGACACCGACGACCGGGTTGTAACCCTGCTTCGCCAGCGAGACCAGACGCTGCTCCTTGTCGGCGTCGGTCTCGCCGTCGGTGGGCTCGACGTCGGCCGTCTCGTACTTGAATTCCTTCTTCGCCTGCTCGAGGCCCGCGTACGCGGCGTCGTTGAAGGACTGGTCGCCCTTGCCGCCGACGTCGTAGGCGATGGCGAGGCCCTTGTCCCCCTTGGACTCCGAGGAGCCCGAGGAGGTCGAGGTGCCGCCGCAGGCGGAGAGCGCGAGGGCCAGGGAGGCGGTCGCTGCGCCTGCGACCGTGATCCGGGAAATCCGGCGCATGTGTGGTGCTCCTAGTCGTACAAGCGCCGGGACGTGTTCAGCTGCGGCGCTGGCTTTGCCGCAGATTAACGCGCGTAGACCTGCCTGAAAACCCCTTCTGTCCACCTTGTTATGCGCCCGTGGCCTAGGGCCTGTCCGGCGGATCACGTCGGAGGCAGCCGGCGGTGCCTTCGCAGCCCAGGTGAGCGGGGGGTCTGGTGCGTGCGGCCGCAAGGCGGAGGAGGGCGACAGGGCGGAGCCCTGGCAACCGACGACAACGCGGCTGGGGGCACCTCCCACGCCCTTCAGGCAGTGGGGGAGTGCGTGCCGGACCCCGCGTCTCCGGCATGATCCGCCCGACAGGCCCTGGGCGGGGGCGGGTGAGGGCCGGGGGTTGCCGGGTGCGAGCGGGGGGTGGCGGTGGGTGAGCGGGGCGGGGGTGGGAACGGCGGAGCGGGCGGGCGTTCCCGGACGCCCGCCCGCTCCGTTGTGTGCGGCCTCGTGTTACTCCGTCTTCACCGTGATCGAGCCGCCGATGATGCCTTCCTTGGCCTTCGCCACGGCGTCCGTCAGACCCGCGATCTCGGCCATCTTCGGGTTGCTGTCGGACAGGCCGACGCCGTTCACCTTGAGGTCGAAGACCTGGGTGCCGGTCAGCGGCTTGCCGTCGTGGACCGACTTGGCCAGCGTGTACACCGCGCCGCCGACGTCCTTGAGGGCGGAGGTGAGGATGTAGTCCTTGTACGCGGCGAGGGCTTCCTGCTGGTACTGGTCGGAGTCGACCCCGATGGCCCAGACCTTGGCCTTGGCGGCGGCCTCGATGACACCCTGCCCGGAGAGACCGGCCGCCTGGTAGATGACGTCGGCGTTCTTCTCGATCTGGCCCTCGGCGGCGGCCTTGCCCTTGTCGGGGCTGGAGAAGCCGCCCTCCTCCGCGGTCTGCGTCAGATACTGCGGGATGACCTTGACCTTGGGGTCGGTCGCCTTGACGCCCTGCTCGTAGCCGGCCTGGAACTTGTGGATCAGCGGTACGTCCACACCGCCCACGAAGCCGACGGTCTTGGTCTTGGTCGCCTTGGCGGCGGCGACTCCGGCGAGGTAGGAGGCCTGCTCCTCGGCGAAGACCAGGGAGGCGACGTTGTCGCCCTCGACCACGGAGTCGACGATGCCGAAGGTGGTCTTGGGGTACTTGGCGGCTACGGCCTTCATCGCGGGGCCGTAGGCGAAGCCGACGCCGATGACCGGGTTGTAGCCCTGGCGGGCCAGCGAGATCAGCCGCTGCTCCTTGTCCGCGTCGGTCTCGCCCTCGGTGGGCTCGACGTCGGCGGTCGTGTAGCCGAACTCGTCCTTGGCCTTGGTGAGGCCCGCGTACGCGGCGTCGTTGAAGGACTGGTCGCCCTTGCCGCCGATGTCGTAGGCGATGGCGAGGCCCTTGTCCCCCTTGGAACTGTCGCTGTCGCCGCCGCTGTCGCTGCTCGTGCCGCCGCAGGCGGTGGCGGCGAGGGCGAGCGAGGCGACGCCCACCGCGACGCGGATCAGTTTGGATGTCCGACGCATCTGAAGTTCCCCATTCTCCAAAGCCCCGCAGTGGGCGCTGGGTTCGGCGCGCACATTAACGCGCGTAGACACTCCTGGGAACGGGGTTCGGCGGGGCCGTTATCCATTCGTGCCGGTGGCTGGTTACGTCCTTGTGAACCAGAGGGGCGTACGGGTTCGAACCTGGCGGTGTGGTGTGGGACGCGGGGGTGTACGAGGCCACGGTGCCTCTGGTGTGCGCGGTGCGCAAGCGGGGGGGGGTGGGGCCAGGGGGCGGGGGAGGTTTTTTCGCCTCCGCCGCCCCTTCCCGTCCCGTCCCGTCCCCGGGGCTCCGCCCCGGACCCCGCTCCTCAAACGCCGGAGGGGCTGAGTTTTGCCGGAGGGGCTGAGTTTTGCCGGAGGGGCTGGTTTAGCGCAGGGCGTCCAAGAGGGCCGCCGCCGTGAAGAGTTCCACTCCTACCGTGATGGCGTGTTCGTCCACGTCGAAGTTGCCCTGGTGGAGGTCCCGGACCGTGCGTTCGCCCGGGGGGCGGACGCCGAGGCGGGCCATGGCGCCGGGGACTCGTTCCAGGTACCAGGAGAAGTCCTCGCCGCCGAGGCTCTGTTCGGTGCCCTCCACGGCGTCCGCGCCGCGGCGGGCGGTCATCGCGTCGCGGAGCAGCTCCGTGGCGCCGGCCTCGTTGACGACCGGCGGGACGCCGCGCACGTAGGTGATCTCCGACTTGGCGCGGTGCAGGTTGGCCACCTCGTCGATGGCGGCGACCACGACGTCGGGGGCCTGCCGCCAGGTCTCCAGATCCAGGCAGCGCACGGTGCCGGACAGTTCGGCGTGCTGCGGGATGACGTTGGGGGCGTGGCCCGACTCGACCCTGCCCCAGGTGACCGCGAGTCCGCTGCGGCTGTCCACACGCCGGCCGACCAGGGCGGGCACGTCGGTGACGACCCGCGCGGCGGCGGTGACCAGGTCGGTGGTCAGATGCGGGCGGGCGGTGTGGCCGCCGGGGCCGTCGAGGGCGATCTCCAGCCGGTCGCAGGCGGAGGTGATGGGGCCCTGGCGCAGTCCGATCCGGCCGGCGTCGACGCGGGGGTCGCAGTGCACGGCGAGGATACGGCCGACACCGTCGAGTCCGCCGTCCTCGATGACCTCGTTCGCGCCGCCGGGCAGCACCTCCTCGGCGGGCTGGAAGACCAGCCGCACGGGGCGGGGCAGCAGGCCCTGGCGGTGCAGTTCGGCGAGGACCAGTCCGGCGCCGAGTACGACGGTGGTGTGCACGTCGTGGCCGCAGGCGTGGGCGCGGTCGGGCACGGTGGAGCGGTAGGCGCAGTCGGCCTTCATGTCGGGGATGGGCAGGGCGTCGATGTCGGCGCGCAGGGCGAGCAGCGCCGCGTCCGTGCCGGCCTCGCCGTCGGTTCCGATGTCACAGATCAGTCCGGTGCCGCCGGAGAGCACGCGCGGCCGCAGACCGGCCTGCTCGAGACGCTCCTTGATCGCCGCGGTGGTGCGGAACTCCTGGTGACCGAGCTCCGGGTGCATGTGCAGATCGCGTCGGAAGGCCACGAGTTCGGCGCGGAGGGTCTCGGGCAGGGCGCCGGGGAGCACCGCTCCTCCGGGCAGATCGATCTCGGACTCCAGTGACATCAGTGGTTTCACCCTTTGAAGGGTAGGGCGCCGGAGCCGTCCACCGACCCCCGATCAAGAAAAATCAGCCCGTTGGTGGGAGAAAATCTGGCTGCCCTACGCATAGCCGTATGACGAGGTGGGTACACTCACCTCCTTTTTATGAGGGTATAGGCCGTTGGCCTGCCGGTACATGAGCTCGATCACACTCCGGCCCGTGATTCCGGCACCCGTCCACTCCTCACGGTTACCACGATCGGCACAAGCCACGCGGACGGGTTCATTCGGCGGAACCCGGGGACGCGGATGGCCCGCCGTCGTCGCGGGGGCACCCGCGGCTCAGACCGCCGGGGCCGTCCGGAGGTGGTGCGCGGATCTGGCGGTGTCGGTGACGTTGGAGAGGAAGCCCTGGGCTCGGGGGGAGGCGTTCCTGGTGAGCCAGGTGGGGTCTATGTCGCAGACGGCGACGCGTACGCCCGTGCCGGCGAGAGCGAGGGGCAGGGTGTGGACGACCGTGGAGGGGAAGCTGAGGACGGTGGCGCCGATGGGGCCGCGCCGGGCGATCAGCTCCAGCGGCAGCTCGGGGCGGACGATCTCCAGGCCCGTCTCGACGGCGAGCCGGTGGAGTTTCTCCGTGCTCTCCCGGCGGTGGGCGAAGTAGCGCTTCGCGCCGTGCGTGGTGACCAGGGCGCGTACGGCCTCCAGGTAGGCGTCGGCGTCCACCACGCCGGTCTCCACCAGTGATGTGCCGACCATGTCGGCGCCCCGGGTGACACGGGGCGGGCCGAAGCGTTCGCGGGTCCAGGCGAAGGTGTGGGCGGTGACGGTGACGCCGGGCGGGGTGTCCTCCATGGGCATGGCGGTGAAGACCTCCACCGTGCGCTTGGCACCGGGGGTGAGCCGGCGCCGGGCCGCGGCGGACACGGGGGCGAGGACGAGTTCGCGGGGGCCCGGGCGGCCGCCCTTGCGGTGCCAGCGCACCAGGCGTTCGCCCCGGGCCAGCTGGCCGACGAACTCCATGGTCGCGGTGCCGTCGTCGACGACGACGACCTCACGGGCCCGGGTGATCGTCAGCAGCAGCTGGACGTAGCGGGAGAAGGGGTCGCCGAGGACGACCCGGGTGGCGCGGCGCAGCGGGCCGGTCAGTCCGCCGACCGTCTGGAACGGCGCGCCGGCTCCGCCCCGCGCCTCCTCCCAGCGGACCTCGTGGCCCTCGTCGCGTGCCAGTTCGGCCATGCGGCGCAGCTGACCGCGGGTCATGGGGTCGAGGGGGGACAGCACCACGAGGGTGAGCCCCACGCCGGGCGCATGCGCGTGCGCCCACTCCAGCACGTTGAGCAGTTGTACCGGGCTCTCGACGAAGGCGAGAGTGTGGGGACCGGGCAGGCCGGCGCGGGGGCTCATCGACGTACGACCGTTCCCGTCGTCGTAAGGTGGGTGGGGGTGTGGAGCGGTTCAGACGGCGACGGGCTCGCCGGCGGCGGTGGCGATCTCCTGCTCGGCGACGACGCCGGCCACGCGGCGCAGCTTCTTCATCGGGCCGAGCTCGGAGTCGTAGACCTTCTTGACGCCGTCGCCGAGGGAGGCCTCGATGGTGCGGATGTCGCGGACCAGACGGGTCAGGCCCTGCGGCTCGACGGAGGCGGCCTGGTCGGAGCCCCACATGGCGCGGTCGAGGGTGATGTGGCGCTCGACGAAGACGGCGCCGAGGGCGACCGCGGCCAGCGTGGTCTGCAGGCCGGTCTCGTGGCCGGAGTAGCCGATCGGGACGTTCGGGTACTCCTGCTGGAGGGTGTTGATGACGCGGAGGTTGAGCTCCTCGGCCTGCGCCGGGTAGGTCGACGTGGCGTGGCACATGAGGATGTTGTCGCTGCCGAGGACCTCGACCGCGTGGCGGATCTGCTTCGGGGTGGACATGCCGGTGGAGAGGATGACCGTCTTGCCCGTGGCGCGCAGGGCGCGCAGCAGTTCGTCGTCGGTCAGCGAGGCGGAGGCGACCTTGTGGGCGGGGACGTCGAACTTCTCCAGGAAGGCGACGGCCTCGGTGTCCCACGGGGAGGCGAACCAGTCGATGTTCCTGGACGTGCAGTACTCGTCGATCTGCCGGTACTCGTCCTCGCCGAACTCGACGCGGTGGCGGTAGTCGATGTACGTCATCCGGCCCCAGGGGGTGTCGCGTTCGATGTCCCACTGGTCGCGCGGGGTGCAGATCTCCGGGGTGCGCTTCTGGAACTTGACCGCGTCGCAGCCGGCCTCGGCGGCGGCGTCGATCAGCTTGAACGCGTTCTCGAGGTCGCCGTTGTGGTTGATGCCGATCTCACCGGTGACGTAGACGGGGCGACCGGGGCCGGCCTCGCGGGTGCCGAAGGTGCGGATGCGGGAGTTGGTGCTCATGATCTGGCGTTTCCTTAACTGGGGAGGGAGTCGAGAGAGGGACCGAGGATCCAGCCGGCGATCTCTCGGATCGCGCCGTCACCGCCGGGGAGGGTGGTGACCGCGCGTGCGGCGCCGCGTACGACGTCGTGGGCGCTCGCGACCGCCACGGGCCAGCCGACGAGGGCGAAGCACGGGAGGTCATTGACGTCGTTGCCGACGTAGAGCACGCGCTCGGGCGCGATGCCCTGTTCCTCGCACCACTGCTTGAGGGCGAGGTCCTTGCGGTCGATGCCGTGCAGCACGGGGAGCTTGAGTTTGCGTGCGCGGGCGGCGACGACCGGGTTCTGTTCCGTGGACAGGATCAGCAGCTCGAGGCCGCTGCGGCGCAGGGCCGCGATACCGAGTCCGTCGCCGCGGTGCACGGAGACGAACTCCCGTCCGTCGGAGTCGATCAGCACCCGGTCGTCGGTCTGGGTGCCGTCGAAGTCGAGGACGACCGCGTCGATGTCGGCCGCGGTCGGAAGGGCTCCGGGCCGCTCCGCGTCGAAGAGCGGGGCGAGGGCGCGGGCCCGGGCGAGCTCGTGCGGGTCGTCGATCTCCAGCACCCGGGCCGGGTCGGTGCGCACGAGTTCGGTCCGCCCGAAGAAACGGTGCCGGTGCGTCCGGAAACCGGCCGCGTCCATGGCGTAGGCGGCACCGGTCTCCAGGAAGTCCTGGGGCCGGTCCTGCCGGCGGGGGCGGAACGCCTTGTCGTGGTTGACGCCCCGGCCTCCGGCGGCCGCCTCGGCGGAGGCGCCCGCGCCCGGTTCGCCCGCGAGGCGGGCGCTGTCGGCGGAGGCCGCCCGGGAGGTGTGCCGGGTGTCGGCGACCGCGGCCGGGGCGCCGTCCGAGGCCGGCACCGGCGCGACGGCGGCGGCCAAAGCGGCGCCGGGTGCGGCCCCGCGGCCCGCGGAGGAGCCGTGAGCGACCGCCGTCGTGGCGGACTCGGCGACAGCGGCCGGTACGACGCCGGACCCGGGCTCGGCGCCGGTGGAGGCGGCGCCGGGTGCGGCCTCGCGGCCCGCGGAGGAGCCGTGAGCGACCGCCGTCGTGGCGGACTCGGCGACAGCGGCCGGTACGACGCCGGATCCGGGCTCGGCGCCGGTGGAGGCGGCGCCGGGCGCGGCCGGGCTGCTGACGGCCGCCGCGGCGGCCGGTACGGCTCCGGGCTCGGTCGACGGCCGGGTGCCGGTGAACGGCGTGGGGACGGGATCGTCCCCCGTGTCGCGCCAGATGAAGCCGTGGAACGGGGCGACCGTCACCGCCGTGTCGGCGGTTCGCGTGGCCACCGCGGCCGCTACCGCGTCGATGTCCTCGCGGATCAGGAAGGGGCTGGTGCACTGGACGAGGAGGACGACGTCGACCGGGGCGCCGTGCAGGGCCTCATGGGTGTCCATGGCGTGCAGGACCGCGGCCTCGGAGGTGGCGGTGTCGCCGGCGATGGCGGCGGGCCGCAGGACGACCTCGGCGCCGGCCTGCCGGGCGGCGGCCGCGATGGCCTGGTCGTCGGTGGAGACGACGACGTCGGTGACGTACCGGGCGGCCCGGCACTCGCGCACGGCGCGCGCCACCAGGGGGACACCGCCGACGGGGGCGAGGTTCTTCGCGGGGACGCCCTTGGAGCCGCCGCGCGCGGGGATCACGGCGAGCACTCGGCGCACCGTCGGCGGTCGGGACATGGGATCAGCTCCTTGAGCGGGGGTCGGGCCGGTCACAGTTCGCCCATCCGGCGGATCACCGGGGCGACGCGCTGCACTCCGTGCCGGTAGGCGCCGCGCGCCGCCCGGCGCACGATCTGCCGGACCGGTCCGGGCTCCTTGTCGGCGGCGGGCGCGCCGGGCAGCGGGGTGCCGTCGGGGCCGAGGTGGTGGCGGGCGAGGAGGCCGGGCAGATAGCCGGGCGCGGTGACGGGCGTGTAGTACGGGGCGAGCGGCGGCAGTCCGCCGGGGCGTTCGAGCAGTTCGGTGATGCGTGCGCGGGCGGCGTCGAAGGCGGTCTCGTACGAGCCCTCCGCGGCGACGCCCTGCCGGGCCACCCACCGCGGGTCGGGCTCGGGGCGGTGTCCGGCGTCGAGCTGGTCCCAGGAGGCGAGGCAGCCGGAGCCCACGAAGTGGTGGTTGCCGAGCGCTTCCCGGATGCCGAGGTCGGTGAGGACCACGGTGGGGATACGGCGGTGCAGCGACTCCAGGGCCGCCGTGGAGCTGACCGTGACGAGGAGGTCGGTGCGGTCGAGGACCTCGCCCATGTGCCCGTACACCAGGCGGAAGTTGGACGGCGGGTCCAGCCGCTGGGCGAGCTTCTGGTAGGGCAGTTCCTCGATATGGGTGGTGTGTTCGCCGGGCTTGGAGCGCAGCTTCAGCAGCACCTCGCGTCCGGGGTGCCGGCGGGCGTGCCCGACGAGCCGGTTCAGCAGGTACATACGGTCCCCGCGGCTGTCCGGCACGGAGGGCTGGGCGGCGAACACCACGGTGTAGGGCTCGTGTTCACCGGTGTAGGCGGCTCCGCCGAGGAACGGCAGGGCGACCTCGGTCACCGACGAGGAGTCGGCGCCCACCCCGTCGTACACGGCGCGGAAACGGTCCGCGTCCTGGCGGGAGTTGGCGAGCACCAGATCGGCGCCGTGCCGCAGCAGGAGGCCGTCGGCGAGCTTCTCGTAGACGACACCGACGTATCCGGTGACGACGACGGGCCGGCTCGGCCGGTCCTCCCAGACCCGCCCCAGCCCGTGCAGCATCGCCTGCGCACCGCCGCCGACCAGGGCGAGCACGAGGACGTCGTACGTCTCCTCGCGCATCGCGCGCAGGAACTCGACGGCGGTGACCTCGCGGAGCGAGTCCGCGTGGACGCCGACCTCGCCGAGCTGGCGGGCGGTGGGGGTGGCGCGTCCCCGGAGCAGAAATCCGTCCAGGTGGATGTCACGCGGCGCGACCCGGTCTGCGGTGAGCGCGCCCCATTTCCACCGGGTGTCGGAATCCGCGAGGACCGCGACCCTGAGGGGCTTCGTTGCACTTGCTGGCACGCCGAAGACGCTAGGAAGCGAATTCTAGGTACGGCCCAACCGTGAATCAACGAGAAGTTAACAACACCCCACCGGAAGCCGAACCAGCCTCCGAAAGCGTGCCGCGTAGGCCTGATACACCGTACCGACACACGGAGTTCACCCCCTGGACGGTCACTGGAAAGTCGGCGCGCCGGGCGGCCTTCTAGTGTTCTTCGGGTGCCCAAGCTTTCCGTGATCGTGCCGTTCTACAACGTGCGGCAATTCGCCCCCGACACCGTCAGAAGTCTGCGCGCGAACGCCCGGCCGGATTTCGAGTTCGTTCTGGTCGACGACCATTCCGACGACGGGACGGCGGCCGTTCTCGAGCGGGCCGCCGAGGACCTGTCGGGTGTCGCGCGGGTGCGCCACGTCCGCCATGACAGGAATCGCGGGATCGCCGCCGCGCGCAACACCGGACTGGGTGCCGCGCAGGGCGAGTTCCTGGCGTTCCTGGACGGCGACGACTGGCTCGCCCCCGGATATCTGTCGGAACTGGTGGCCGCCGCGGAACGGCTGGACTGCGACTTCGTCCGTACCGACCATGTGCGGGTCACCGACCGCGCCAGGACCGTACGACGGGTCCCGGTCGGTCTGCGCGACGAGGTGCTGGACCCTCGCGACGCGATCCTGCCCGCGGACCGGACGACATCGGTGGACTATGTGTCCGTCTGGGCCGGCGCCTACCGGCGGCGGCTGCTGGAGCGGGGGCTGCTGCACTTCACCGAGGGGCTGCACACCGCCGAGGACCGGCCGTGGACGTGGAGACTGCACCGCGAGGCGGAGTCGTTCGCCGTGGTGAATCCGCTGGGCGTGTTCTACCGGCGCGGGATCTCCTCCTCCCTCACCCGGATCGGCGACGTCCGCCGGCTGGACTTCATCCGCGCCTTCGACCAGATCGTCGAGGAGACGGCCGCGGACCGGGACGCCGGCCGGCTGCTGCCCAAGGCGGTACGCCAGTACTGCGCGATCATGGCCCACCATCTCGCCGAGGAGGACAGGTTCGAGCCGGCCGTGGCGGGCCGGCTGCGGACGATGAGCGCGGCGGCGCTCCGCCGGCTGCCGCAGGACCTGCTCACAGAGGTGCTGGAGACCATGGACATGGACCGTGCCGCCCGGCTGCGGCGGCTGAGGCGCCGCGCCGGCGCGGGGAAGGGGGCCGCGTGATGGCGGGTACCACTCAGATCTTCTGCGTCTCGTCGCTGTACGGCGTCGCCACGCTGGCGGCCGCGATCGAGTCGGACTGCTTCGCGGAGGCGGAGCGGCGGGTGCTGCTGGTCTGCGACGTCTCCGCGGTGCCGGAGGCCGGGCCGGCGCCGGACGCGCTGCCGGGCTTCGCGCCGCTGCGCGACCACTTCGACGAGGTGCTGTCGTGGAACGAGGCGATCCGTCCGTTCCACCCGGCGGCATGGACGCCCCGGGCGGAGGATGTCCCGCTGCTGGAGCGGCATCTGCGGCGGCTGTGGCGGCTCGGGGACGACCGGGTGGAGCTGGTCCTGGAGTCCCTCGCGGTGCCGCCCGCTCTCGCGATCGCGCAGGTGTTCACGGGGGCGCCGGTCCATGTGTACGCGGACGGGGTGCGGAGTTACGGGCCCACCCGCAAGAAGCTCGATCCGTTGGTGGGGACGCGGGTGCGGCAGGTGCTGCATCTGGACCTGGTGCCGGGGCTGACGCCGTTGGTGCTGCGTGAGTTCGATGTGCCGGTGCGGGTGGTCGCGGCCGAGGCTTTCCTGAAGGTGGTCGGCGAACTGGCGCAGGCGGGCCCGGAGTTGTCCTCGCCCGGCGCCGACTCGGCGTTGCTGCTGGGGCAGTGCCTGTCGGCGCAGGGGGTTCTCTCCTTCGGGGAGGAGGAGGATCTGTATGTGCGCATGCTGCGGGAGGCTGTCGAGCGGGGGCACCGTACGGTCGTCTTCAAGCCGCATCCCGCCGCGCCGGTCCGGCACAGTCGTGCGCTGTCGGGGGAGGCGGAGCGGCTGGGGGTGTCGTTCCGTGTGCTCGATGTGCCGGTGCCGGCCGAGGTGTTGTACGAGCGGTGGCGGCCGGGGGTGGTCGTCGGATGCTTCTCCACCGGGTTGTTCACCGCTTCCGCGTTGTACGGGTTGCCGGTCGCCTGTGTCGGGACCGGGCGGGTGCTGGAGCGGTTGACGCCCTACCAGAACGGTGATCGGGTGCCGGCGGTGCTGGCGGAGGCGGTGCTGGCGGGGGTGGGGGGTGTCGCGGGGGATGAGCTGGATGAACTGGTCGGGGCGCTGGGGTTCACCATGCAGCCGCAGATCCTGCCGCGGCTGCGGCCGGTTGCGGAGGGGTATCTCGGGCGGCACTACGGGGTTCGTACGCGGCACTGGTTCCGGCGGAAGCGGCTGACGTCGCTGGGGCTGCCGGGGGGTATCCCGAAGCGGCTGGCGTTTCTGCCGCGCAACGCCACGGCGCGGCGGGTGGTGCGGCGGGCCCGGGCGTTGCGGAAGGTGGTGCGGGGGTGAGGGGAATCCGGGTTCTTCGCCCCCGCCTCCCTTCCCGTCCCGACCCCGGGACTCCGCCCCGGACCCCGCTCCTCGAAATCCCCCAGAGGGGCTGAGACCGGGGAGCGGGCGAAGCAAGCCCGGGCAGCCCACTGTTCACCCCCCGTACACCCCGATGCCACCGGCGGACCGCCGGGTTGCGGCACGCTCGGCCTCCGATCGGAGGACGGTGGAAGCATGACGAACCCCCTGGCGGGATTGTTCACGGCACGGCAGAAGGAGTCCGCCAGGCGGGACCTGTACGCCCGAGGCGCCCGTCTGTGCGGCGCGTACCTCGCCACGCACGACACCCGCCTCACCCAGGCGATCGGCACCCTCACCACCGCGCTCGAGACCCCGGCCGCCGACCCCTTCGACGCCCTCCTCAAGGTCGGCGAACGCGCCGTCGAGACGGGCGAGCACACCCTCGCCCTCGGCATCGCCGAGACCTCGACGGAGATACGGCAGCGCTCCAAGGGCGCCTGGCGCCTGCGCGCAAGGGCCCTGGACGGCCTCGGCCGCGACGACGAGGCCGTGGAGTCCTACGAACGCCACCTCACCCTCCTGGGCGACGCCGAGCCCGCCGACGAGACGACCCGCAGGATCGACACCCTGCGCCGCCGCCGCGCCTGCCTGGCGGAAGCCTCCACCCTGTTCCCCGGCGACGGCACCCCGGTCACGGCACCGGAGTTCGCCACCTACGTACAGGCACGCGTGGCCGAACACGGCCCCGCCGACCCCGCCGTACGCCGCCTTCTGCGGCTGTACGCCACCCACCGCCGCCTCGTCGAACGCTCCGGCATGCCCGACCCGCTGCTCGGCGGGACCACCCCGATCGGCGTCGGCGGCCTGCGCGCCCTGCTCACCGGCCGGGCGGTGTGCCTGGTGTCGAACGCCGCCGAGGTCGCCGGCAGCGGCCTCGGCGCCGACATCGACGGCTACGACCTGGTCGTACGCTGCGACACCTTCCGTATCAACGGGAGCGGCACCGGCGAACGCACCGACCTGCACGCCGTCTCACTGCGCGGAGCCACCCCGTGGGAGGGGCCCGCGTGGACACAACAGGCTGGTGTCCGGCTGGTGTTCGGCGACCCGGCCGGGGCGTGGCGGCGTGCCGTACGGCAGCGGCTCACCGCCGGGGCGCAGGAGCACACCGGCGACGCGTCCCTGCGCCGGCCGCTGTCCGATCCGGCGCTGCTCGGCGAGGAAGGCTGGGGCACGAAGGCCGGTACCGCGTTCACCGTGCTGCGGCTGCTGGACTTCCTGGACGTCAGCCCCCGCCTGGACCTCATCGGCTTCGACAAGCCCGGCCGGCTGCGGCCGGAGGAGGCCGAGTGGGTCATGGACCGCGCGACGCACGTCGACGACAGCAAGATGAGGATCGCCCTCCGATGACCCACACCGTCCCCTCCTCCGCCGACGACCGGAGCACCGTCACCGGCAGACGCCGGATCGCCTTCGCCGTCCACACGGACACCGCCGGGCTGTCCGCCCTGCCCACGCTGCTGCGCAGCCTCGCGCTCACCAACCCGGGGGTGTGCGAGGACTTCGTGGTGCTGCACCCGGGGCTGCCGGACTCGTCGTTCGACGGGCTGCGCCGGCTGCATCCGCGTGTGGTGACGCGCCGGGCGGACGGCCGCGGGGACGTCTTCCGGCTGGATGGCTACGACACCGTCGTCGCCTTCACCCCGGCCATGGTCGTCCTCGGCGACATCGGCGAGCTGCTGCGGCTGCGGCACGGGGTCGGCGCCGTACGGCAGCTGGTCTGCGACGCGGAGGGGCGGGAGCGGCGTACGGTGCTCCCGGACGGGCTGCTGGTCGTCCAGCGGGCGGACGCGGACGGGATGTCCGAGGACGTCCTGACGCCGGTCGACGCCCGGTACGACTTCCTCACCCGACGCCTCCACGACGACACGCCCGTGCCCGCGCATGTCGCCGTGCTCCACTTCACCGGCCCGTTCGACGAGCCCGGGTACGGTCCGGCCGCCGAGGCCCGCCGCCGTTTCGAGCTGGACGACGAGGAGTTCCGGGCCGCCTACTGCGCCCTGCGGGGTGAGAAGCACCCCGACCTGCTGGCGCATCTCGCACCGCCCCTGCTCCAGGCCCGCCCCTCCCTGGACCTGGCCCGTACGGTCGCCGACGTGTACCGCAGGCAGGGACGTCACGACGAGGCCGTGGACGTGCTCGCCCCGGTCGTCGGCGACCGGCTGGACGCACCGCGCTGCCAGGAGACGCTCGGCGTCTGTCTGATGGCGCTGTCGCGCTACGACGAGGCCGAGGCCCGTCTCCTCCTCGCGACGGCCTCCCCCGATGCCGCTCCGCGCGCCTTCGCCCAGCTCGCCCGCCTTGCGTGGCTGTGCGGCCGGGAGGAGGACGCGCACGCCTACGCCCGTGACGGGCTGGAGGCCGACCCCACCGACGCGGGCTGCCACGCCTGGTACGTCCGGACGCGCGCGGATGCCCCGGAGCCCGAGGCGCTGCCCGCGGCGGAGCAGCTGGCGCATGTGGCGTTGTTCGCCGAGGGCCAGGAGAACGCGGGCGACAAGGTGCTGCCCGAGGCCGTACGCACGTGCTTCGACGCCGGCACCGGGTCGCGCCACTGGTACGAGCAGCCGGTGCACCGGCTGGTCGACGAGGCCGCGCTGGAGGAGCTGAACGCGCGGCGCGGGGTGGTCGTGGGCGGCGGCGGGCTCTTCCTGCCGGACACCTCCCCCAACGGCAACAGCCACTGGCAGTGGAACGTCCCCGATGACCTGCTCTCCCGGCTGACCGCCCCGCTGGCCGTGTTCGCCGTCGGCTACAACGTGTTCGACGGTCAGCTCTACCGCCGGAGCCGATTCGCGGAGAGCCTGCGCGTCCTGGTCGAACGGTCGGCCTTCTTCGGGCTGCGCAACCACGGTTCGATCGAACGGGTCCGCGAACTGCTCCCCGCCCCACTGCGTGACCGCGTCCGCTACCAGCCCTGTCCGACCACGGTGTGGCGCCACCTCGTCCCCGGTCCGCTCGACCCGGTGGAGCGGGCCGACACCGTCCTGGTGAACTGTGCCTACGACCGCGCCGGCCTGCGCTTCGGCCACGACTACGGCCATTTCCTCGCCCAGACGGCCCTCGCCCTGAAGGGCCTGCGGGAGCGTGCCGACGTACGGTACGCGGCCCATATGCCGGCCGACGAGAGGTTCGTGCACGATCTGCGGCGGGAGCACGGCGTCGCGCTGCCCGTGGAGCAGTTGTACGACATGACGAACGACGGGATCCGGGAGCTGTACGGCCGGTCGCGGCTGGTGATCGGGATGCGCGGGCACGCGGGGATGATCCCGTTCGGCTGCGGCACGCCGATCCTCAGTCTCGTCTCCCATCCGAAGCTCGCCTACTTCCTGTCCGACATCGGGCGGGAGGAGTGGGGGCTGTCCGTGCACGACCGGGCGCTCGGTCCCCGGCTCCTGGAGCGGGCGGCGGCCGTCCTGGACGACCACGCGGCCGCCGTGGCGGACGTGCACGGCGCGCAGAAGCTCCTGTGGGAGACCACACGGTCGAACCTCGACGAACTCGGGAAGACATTCGGCCGGACCTGAGCCCCTCGTACCACCGCCGCTTCGAGCCCCGAAAGAGAGATCCACGTGCCGAAACTGTCCGTCGTCGTCCCGATGCACAATGTGGAGGTGTTCGCCGAGAGCACGCTGCGCAGTCTCGCCGCCAACGCGCATCCGGACTTCGAGTTCCTGCTCGTCGACGACTGCTCCACGGACGCCACGCCCTGGGTGATCGACCGCTGGGCGGAGAAGCTCCCGGGCGCGCGGGTCATCCGGCACGCGACGAACAAGGGGATCGCTCAGGCCCGTAACAGCGGTATCGACGCGGCGGACGGCGACTTCGTCACGTTCCTCGACGGCGACGACTGGTACGGGCCGCGTCATCTCGCGGGCATGGTGCGGGCGATGGAGGAGCTGGGCTGCGACTTCGCCCGCACCGACCACGTCCAGGCCACCGGTACGGAGCGGGTGATCCGGCGGCCCCCGGCACGGGTGCGCAACGCGGTGATGGACCCGCGGGACGGGATCGCGCCCGCCGACATGGAGACGATGGTCGACTACCCCTTCGTCTGGGCCGGGATCTACCGCCGCCACCTCTTCGACGACGGCGGGATGCGTTTCGCGACGGAACTGCGCACGGCCGAGGACCGTTTGTGGATCTGGCGGCTGCATCTGAAGGCCCACACGTACGCCTCCCTGGGGCTGCACGGGGTGTTCTACCGGCGGGGCGTGGCGACCTCGCTCACCCAGATCAAGGACGACCGTCAGCTGGACTTCATCCCGGCGTACGACGCGCTGCTGCGGGACGTCCAGGAGGACCGGGAGGCGGACCGCTTCCTCCTCAAGGCCGTCCGGACGTACTGCGCCATGATCGCGTTCCATATCGGCAAGGCGGACGAGTACGAGCCGGCGGCGGCCCAGCGGCTGCGGCGCGAGACGCGGGCCGCACTCCAGCGGATGCCGGAACAGGCGCTGGAGGAGACCCTCAGGACCATCGACAGCACACGGAGCAGGTTGCTCAGCCGCCTGCGTGACGGGCGGAAGGCTGCCTGATCCATGCCCCACACGACCCAGATCTTCCAGGTCTCGACGCTCTACGGAGCGGCCACCCTCGCCGCGGCGCTGGACGCGGGCCTGTACGGACAGCGCGGCGACGCCCGGCGCGTGCTGCTGGTCTCCAACAACGCGGCGATCCCGGAGACCGCGCTGCGCGTCGACGAGATGCACGGCTACGGTCCGATCGCCGCCCGCTTCGACTCGGTGGTCGGCTGGAACGAGGCGATCAGCCCCTACCACCCGAGCACCTGGGGTCCGCGCGGACACGACACGGAGCTGTGGCAGCGGGCGTTCCGGCTGCGGTGGGACATCGACGAGCGGGACATGATCGAGCTCGCCGTGGAGTCGATCCAGGCCAACCCGGCCCGTGCGCTGGCGGCGATCTTCTCCGAGGCGGCCGTCGACGTGTACGCCGACGGGCTGATGAGCTACGGCCCGACGCGGGAGAAGCTGCCGCTGACCATCGCGCGCCGTATCCGCCGGCTGCTGCACCTCGATCTGATCCCCGGTCTGACACCGCTGCTGCTGTCGGAGTACGGCGTCGAGCCCGGGATCGTGCCGGACGAGGCGTTCCGTGGTGTGCTCGACGAGATCTCCCGGGAGGCGGCGGACGATCCGCGGCTGGCGCCCGTCCTGGAGGAGGCGCCGACGGCCGTGCTCCTCGGCCAGTACCTCGCGGCGATCAACATCCTGAGCGCGCGGGAGGAGGAGGACCTCCATGTCCGTATGCTCGCCGGGGCGGTACGGGCCGGGCACCGGTCCATCGTCTTCAAGCCGCATCCGACGGCCCCCGCGGGCTACTCGGCGGCGCTGAGCAAGGCGGCGGCGGACGCGGGCGTACGGCTGACCGTGCTGGACGCTCCGCTGCTGGCGGAGACGCTGTACCAGCACTGCCGTCCCGAGCTCGTCGTCGGCTGCTTCTCGACGGCGATGGTGACCGCGTCCGCCTACTACGGTGTGCCCGTCGCCCGGGTCGGGACGGCACTGGTGATGCGGCGGCTTCGGCCCTACCCGAACAGCAACCGGGTCCCGCTGGCCGTGATCGACCACGTGGTCCCCGACCTGGAGCGCGAGGACACCCCGGCGCCGGTGGGCCGGGCCCCGGACACCCTCTCCCCGTTGATCCGCGCGATCGGCTTCTGCATGCAGCCGAAGACGTACCCGTCACTGCGCGCGGAGACGACAGGCTGGCTGGAGTCCAACCTCTCCGGCACCCCCGGCTACTACTTCCCGGACCTCCGCCTGGCCGAGCTGTCCCTCCCGGGCAGCACCCCCCGAACCCGGGCGAGGATCCAGGCGGCCCGGGCGAAGCGAGCAGTGGGCCGAGCGGTCCGCCGCAAGAGGAAGTGATTTTCCTCGGCGATTGCAGTGGGGCGGGGGGTGCTGCGCAGCCCGGCGTTTGCGGGGTGCCGCTGCGCCCACCCGTGCCGCCCTGCGGCACGATTGCCCGCAGTTGGGCGGCACGGGTGCCCCGCCCGTCAACCGAGACGCACCGGCCACACCCCTGCCACCCAGCCGACAACTCCCGTACACCACACCCCCCGAAAGTGACGCGGTGCCGAACGACATCGCCGTACACCGCCTGCCGCAGCAACCAGGCGGCCCCGCCCGGGAACAGACCCCCGCCCCCGCGAGGGAACACCGCTACGACATCGACCTGATGCGGCTGATCTGCTCCGCCACGATCATGCTGGGCCACGTGGGCGCCCAGTTCATCCGTGCCACCGGCAACGACCCCTCGAACGGCTCGGGTTCGTACTGGGCGGGCCACATCGCCGAGGCGATCAACCCCTTCGCCGTCCCGATGTACTTCGCCATAGCCGGCTGGGCCGTCCTCGTCGGCGCACCCCCACGAAACAGCGCCCGCATGTGGCAGCGGATCGTCCGCAACACCGTCCCGCTCTTCGCGTGGACGGCGGTCTACCTCGTCTGGGCCTGGCTGCGCGGCCGCAACGACCGCCCGATGACGGAGCTCGCGGAGTACTCCCTCTTCGGCTCCGTGGAGCCCGCGTACCACCTGTGGTTCATGTACACGTACATCCCGGTCATCATGCTGCTCGCCTTCGCGATGCTGATCAAGGCGGGCAAGCGCCCGTACGGTCTCGGCGCGGCGCTGCTCGGCATGGCGGTGCTGCCCAGTGTGCTGACCACGACCACCGAGGTCACAGGCCGTGAAACGGCCCCGGTGGCCTGGGGGTTCGGCACCTACTCCCTGGTGTACGCGGTCGGCGGCGCGCTCCTCTTCGCCCTCCCCGCCGGGATCGTGAGCAGGCGCCGGCCGCTGTACGTCCTCCTGCCGCTGACGATGCTCGGCGCGCTCTGGTACAACACGCAGATCCACTACGTGATGCCCAACGCGCACCTCTTCGTCGCCGCGATGAGCATCTGCGTGCTGCTCCTGGTCAGCAGGATCCACGTCCCCGAGAAGCGGCGCCCGCTGCTGCGGAGGCTCGCCGACGCCGCGCTCGGCGCGTACATGGTGCATGTGCTGTTCGTCGAGGAGATCGTCACCCCGCTGGTCTCACCGGACCTGAGCGCACCGGCGGCGGGGGCGCTGCTGGTCGGCCTGGTGGCCCTGGTGATGGCGCTGTCGTTCGCCACCAGCCTGCTGTGGGGGAAGCTGAACCTGCGCAGGCTGCTCGGCTGACCCGCCCGGCGCCGGTGTCCCGTACGCGCCATCCGCTGTTCGCCGTATGTTCGTCCGCCGCTCCACTCGCCACCCTGGCGCACAGCGACCGCACACCTAGCCTGTTCCACACCACGAACCGCACCACACTCACCCTGCTTCCGACGGATTGAGGCTCCGGTTCATGAACAGCCGTTCCCTGCTGACCAGTTCCGCTTCCCGGCGTCTGCTGCGCCCGGTCGCCGATCTCATCGACCAGCGCATCGACCGGCGGCTGCGGGCGGCGGCCGCCGCCGACGCGGCGGACAGAGAGGCGCTGCGGGACGCGGTGGAGACGGTGCGGCGCCGGCAGCTCACCCTCGATCTGCTGCTCGGCCCGTCGGGGCGCGGACTGTCCCGGATCGTGAGCCCCGGCCCGCTGGACCGGCTGCACTCCGAGGTGGCGGAGCTGGCCGGCGACCGGGACGCGGCCGTGCGCAACGTCGCCGCCGCGTACCGGCTGCTGGTCGCGCTGGAGTCGCTCGGGGCGGGGCGGATCGCGGGCGGCACCATGAACATCTGCGGCAAGCTCGGCACGATCCCGCTCCTCGGTCCGCCGAACGACGAGATCCTGGAGATCGGGACGCTGTACGGCATGTTCTCCGCCGGGCTGATCCGGATGCTGGAGCGCGACGGCCGGGAGCCGAGCGTGACGATCGTCGACCCGTTCGCCGGTGTACAGCTCCAGCCCGGCACCCCACGGCGTTCCGACCCCTCCGGCACCCCGGTCGACGAGGCCGCCGTACGCACCAATCTCGCCCTGGCCGGTCCGGCGGGTGTGGCGGCCCGGATCCGGAAGGGCTTCTCCGAGGACCCGGACACCCGTGCCGCCGTCTCGGACCGCCGTTACGGCGTGATCGTCGTCGACGGCGACCACTCGGCGGAGGGGGTCGCGAAGGACCTTCAGTGGGCGGAGGAGATCGCCGCGCCGGGCGGCATCGTCGTACTCGACGACTTCGGCGATCCCAAGTGGCCCGGCATCGAGGAGGCCCTGGGCAAGCACCTCACCGGCACCACCCGCTTCACCTACCTCGGCAAGGCCTCCCTCTCGGCGTTCCTGCGCGCCTCCTGAACCTCAGCGCTCCCCTTGGCGGGCCTCGATCCCTGTGACGATCAGGGCGAGACCCTCCTCGAAGTTGCGGTCGAAGTTCTCGAAGATCTCCGGGCCGGCCTGGGCCGTCAGGGGGTGATCGGCCATCATGCGGGCGCGTTCGTCCAGGTCGTAGCCCTCCCGGCGCTCCCCGGGCAGCGGGATGACGCCCTGTTCCTCGGTGACGAACCCGAGTGTGTACAGGTAGGTCGTGTTGAGCGCGCGAACGGCGCGGGCGAGGGTGAAACCGGCGGAGGTGAGCAGCCGCAGCATGCCCTCCATGTGCTCGGCGTGCTCGATGCCGGTGAAGCGTGAGCCGCTGAACACCTTCGCGCCGTCGCGGTAGGCGAGCAGCGCCGTACGCAGGCCGCGGTTGGCCTTCAGCAGCCGCTCCTGCCAGGTGTCGTCCGGGTCGGGTGCGCCCTCGGCGACCATCCGGCGGTACATCTCCGTCGCCATCTCGTCGAGCAGGGCCTGTTTGTCCTTGAAGTGCCAGTAGAGGGCGGGTGCCTTGACGTCCAGTTCCCTGGCGATGGCGCGCAGGCTCAGGCCGTCCAGGCCCACCTCGTTCAGCAGTTCCAGTGCCGTGTCGGCGACCCGTCGGCGGTCCAGGGGGGCGCGTCGTTCCGTGCTCACGCTTGACAATTTAACACCGTTAGGGACACGCTCTGGAGGACGCATCACTTAACGACGTTAAGGAGAGTGGATCATGAGTGACACCCATGTGCTGATCGTGGGCGCCGGACCGACCGGACTCGCCCTGGGCATCGACCTGGCCCGGCGCGGGGTCCCCGCGCTGGTGGTGGAGCGGGGGGAGTCGCTGTTCCCCGGTTCACGCGGCAAGGGGATGCAGCCGCGCACCATGGAGGTCTTCGACGACCTGGGCGTGCTGGACGCGATCCACGCGGCGGGCGGCGGCTACCCCGTCGGGATGATCTGGCGCGACGGCGAGCGGGTCGGCGAGCACCACATGTTCGAGCCGGCCGAGCCGACGGAGGACGCGCCGTACAACGCCCCCTGGATGGTCCCGCAGTGGCGCACCCAGCGGATCCTGCTGGAGCGGCTGGAGGAGCTCGGCGGCAAGGTCTCCTACGGCCGTGAGGTCACCGGTGTCACACAGGACCAGGACGGGGTCACCGCGCACTTCACGTCCGGCGGACCGGTGCGCGCCCGGTATCTGGTCGCGGCGGACGGCGGCCGTTCCGTGGTGCGCCGGGCGGTGGGCGTCGGGATGACCGGGGAGGACGTCGACCCGCTTCCCAGCCTGGTGGCGGACGTGCGGATCACCGGCCTGGACCGGGACAACTGGCACTTCTTCCCGCAGGGTGAGGGCACCGCGGACCTGCTGGCCGTCTGCCCGCTGGCCGGGACGGAGGACTTCCAGCTGGTGGCCCGGTTCGCGGAGGGCACGGAGGTGGACCTCTCCCTCGACGGCATACGGCAGGTCGTCGCCGCCCGCTCGCATCTCGCCGCCGAGGCCGTCACGGAGGTCCGCTGGGCCTCGGACTTCCGGCCGCGGGCCGCGCTCGCCGACCGGTTCCGGGTGGGCCGGGTCTTCCTCGCCGGCGACGCGGCGCACGTGCACTCCCCGGCCGGCGGGCAGGGCCTCAACACCAGCGTGCAGGACGCCTACAACCTGGGCTGGAAGCTGGGCGCGGTGCTGGGCGACGGGGCGGACGCCGCGCTGCTGGACTCGTACGAGGAGGAGCGGCGCCCGATCGCCGGGCAGATGCTGGGCCTGACCACGAGCGTCCACCGGGGCGAGACCCGGCGGGGCGACGCCACCCGGCAGCTGGGCATCGGCTATCCCGGGTCGGCGCTCACCACGGAGGCGCGGACGGCGCCCGGCCCGGTCCGCGCGGGTGACCGGGCCCCGGACGCCACGGTGGACGGCGTACGGCTCTTCGACGCGTTCCGGGGACCGCACTGGACCCTGCTGGCGCTGGGCGTCGCCGCCCCCGAGCCGCCCGCCGCCGTACGGCTGGTGCGGGGCCCGGCGCACGCGACGTACGGCACCGGGCTGTTCCTCATCCGGCCGGACGGTTACGTGGGCTGGGCGGGCGACACCCCGGCCGGTCTCACCGGGTACCTGGCACGCTTCAGCCGCGGCTGAGGACTACGTCACCCTTGCCGGGCCGGGTGTCTCAGCCGTCGAGAAGGGTATCCACCGGGATCTCGGCACTCACACCGACCGACCCCGGTACGACGACGTCCTGGCCCCGCTTGAAGTACTGGGGATCGGGGTACCTGCCGTCGGCCGGTTCGGTGTAGAGCACGACCTCGTCGTGTTTGCGGTCCACGATCAGGTAGACCGGGATACCGGCCTGGGCATAGCACTCGACCTTGGGTCCAAGGTCGTCGGACCAGTTCGACGACGTGACCTCGACGACCATGCGGAAGACGTTCGGCGCGTAGTAGTTCTTCGTGACATGGGCGTCCCGGAAGTCCACGTCGACGATGGACAGGTCGGGGATGGCGAAGTCCGAGGGCAAAGTGGGCAGCCACAGCCCGATGCCCTGGACGTACTCGCACCCGGCCTCGACGAGCCCTGCCCGGTCAAGGGCCCTGCCCAGCTTCGTCAGCGACAGAGCATGCGAGCCGTCCGGCAGCGGTGTCACAGTGAGCCTCCCCTGGAGAATCTCCACGCGGTGGCCCGGCAGTGCACGGGTGAGCTGGTCGGCAGCCTCGCCCAGGGTCAGCTCCTGCTGCAGTACGGCCATGGCGTCCTCCTTTTCGGGGCCCACTCTCCACGAGAGTAACCGGGGCCGGACGGCTTCCGCCCGTGATCACTCATACGGAGTATCCGACCAGGTCAGAACGCGTCGCTCGGCACGTAGGTGCCCCAGACCTCGCGCAGCGCGTTGCAGACCTCGCCGACCGTGGCGCGGGCCTTCAGCGCGTCCTTCATCGGGTAGAGGACGTTGTCCTCGCCGGTCGCCGCCTTCTTCAGGGCGGTGAGGGCCGCGTCGACCGCCTGCCGGTCGCGCTCCGCGCGGAGTTTCGCCAGGCGCTCGGCCTGCTGGGCCTCGATGGCCGGGTCGACACGCAGGGGCTCGTACGGCTCCTCCGCGTCGAGCTGGAAGCGGTTGACGCCGACCACGACGCGTTCGCCCGAGTCGGTCTCCTGGGCGATGCGGTAGGCGGAGTGCTCGATCTCGTTCTTCTGGAAGCCGTGCTCGATGGCGTTGACCGCGCCGCCGAGGTCCTCGACCTTCCGCATCAGGCCGAGGGCCGCCGCCTCCACGTCGTCGGTCATCCTCTCGACCACGTAGGAGCCCGCGAATGGGTCGACCGTCGCCGTCACGTCCGTCTCGTACGCGAGGACCTGCTGGGTGCGCAGGGCGAGCCGGGCGGACTTGTCGGTGGGGAGCGCGATCGCCTCGTCGAAGGAGTTGGTGTGCAGCGACTGGGTGCCGCCGAGCACCGCGCCCAGGCCCTGGACGGCGACGCGGACCAGGTTCACCTCGGGCTGCTGGGCCGTCAGCTGCACCCCGGCCGTCTGCGTGTGGAAGCGCAGCATCAGCGACTTGGGGTTCTTCGCGCCGAACTCCTCCCTCATCACCCGCGCCCAGATCCTGCGGGCCGCGCGGAACTTGGCGACCTCCTCCAGGATCGTCGTACGCGCGACGAAGAAGAACGACAGCCGCGGGGCGAAGTCGTCGACGTCCATGCCGGCCGCGACCGCCGTACGGACGTACTCGATGCCGTCCGCGAGGGTGAACGCGATCTCCTGCGCGGGCGACGCGCCCGCCTCCGCCATGTGGTAGCCGGAGATCGAGATCGTGTTCCACTTCGGGATCTCGGCCCGGCAGTACTTGAAGATGTCCGCGATCAGCCGCAGGGACGGCTTCGGCGGGAAGATGTACGTGCCCCGCGCGATGTACTCCTTCAGCACGTCGTTCTGGATCGTGCCGGTGAGCCTGTCCGCCGGCACGCCCTGCTCCTCGGCGACCAGTTGGTACAGGAGCAGCAGGACCGCGGCGGGCGCGTTGATCGTCATCGACGTGGACACCTTGTCCAGCGGGATCCCGCCGAACAGCACCCGCATGTCGTCGACCGAGTCGATGGCGACACCCACCTTGCCGACCTCGCCGTGCGCGATCGGGGCGTCGGAGTCGTGGCCCATCTGGGTGGGCAGGTCGAAGGCGACCGACAGACCCATCGTGCCGTTGGCGATCAGCTGCTGGTAGCGGGCGTTGGACTCCGTCGCCGTGCCGAAACCGGCGTACTGGCGCATCGTCCAGGGCCGGCCGGTGTACATCGACGGGTACACGCCCCGGGTGAAGGGGTACGCCCCCGGCTCCCCCAGCCTCTCGGCCGGGTCCCAGCCCTCGAGGGCCTCCGGGCCGTAGACCGGTTCGATGGGCAGTCCACTCTCGGTGGACCGGGCACTGCCCGACTCGCGCGCCATGGTGTGATGCCTCCCGCTGAGCGGCGTTGCTCGACTTGCTCGCCCTGTACCCGTCAGTACGGCCGACCCTTCGACGGACTGTAGCGGTGCGTGTGCGGCCCGGTGGAGGGGCGCAGGCTGGGACCTTCCTCACAGCCTCGGTGGGACCCCGCTCACAGCCCCGCCTCGGCGGACGTCGTCCTCGTCGTCTTCCGGTCACTCACCACCATGCCCCCTTGTTCGCCGGCGGTCACGTCCGGGGAACATCTCAGGTGACGGCCGGCGGGGCCCGGCCGATGAGACGACGGGGGCCGGTGTGCGTAGTACGGGCGTGGGGCGGAAGGGAATCGCGGGTCTCGCGGCGCTGGCCGCCATGACGGCGGGTACGGCCGGCTGCACGGTGCAGCCGGCGGGAGCCGACGGGAAGGGCGGGTCGCCGGTACGGATCGAGGTGCCGAGCCGGACGCCGTCCGCGCCGGCACCAAAGTCCACGGCGTCGAAGGCGCCGGCTCCGGCCGGCCCCGAGAAGTCCTCTCCTCCTCCCGGCGCCCCGGCGCCGCGTGTGCTGTGGTCGCCCGGGGACTCCGGGCGGGACATACGCGAACTCCAGGCCCGGCTGCGGCAGGTCGCCTGGATCTTCGAGGGGCCGACGGGAACGTACGACGACGCTACGACGAAGGCGGTCCGGGGCTTCCAGGGCAAGCGCGGGCTGCCGGGGACCGGGGTGACGGACTCCGTCACCTGGCAGCGGCTGCTCGGCATGACGCGTGAACCGGGCAAGTGGGAGCTGTATCTGATGGGCGGACAGCCGGCCGACGCGCCCGACCCGCGCTGCCGGAACGGCCGTGTGCTGTGCATCAGCAAGTCGAGCCGCACCCTGCGCTGGATGATCGACGGGCGGACGGTGGACACGATGCCGGTCCGCTTCGGCTCCGAATACACACCGACCCGTGAGGGTGTGTTCCAGGTCTACTGGAAGTCCCGCCACCATGTGTCCACGCTCTACGACTCGCCGATGCCGTACGCCATGTTCTTCAGCGGCGGCCAGGCCGTGCACTTCTCGGCCGACTTCGCCGCGCGGGGCTACGGCGGTGCCTCGCACGGCTGCGTCAACGTACGGGACGAGGGTGCGATCGCCCGGCTGTACGGGCAGGTGCGCAACGGCGACAAGGTCGTCGTGCACTGGTGAGAGAGGGCGCGGGCGGGACCGGGGGAACGTGTCCCGCCCGCGCCGAGGTGCACGAGCCGTGGGTACGGGGGGAACCCCGGCTCAGTGCGACAGCCGATGACCAGTCGGCTCACTCAGTACTGCGCCACACGCGCCGAAAGTGTCACACCCGGCGGGGAGGAAACTTCAGCCGTCGACAAAGACGCAGGTCAGAGGCAGCTTCATTGGTTGTTGTCATTGCCGTTGCCATTGTCGCCACCGTTGCCGTTGCCGTTGTCGCCCTGGCCGCCCTGGTCGTCGTCCTCGTCCTCGCTGTCGTCGTAGTCGCTCTTCTTCGGGCTGTTCCCGCCGTTGCCCTGGTCGGAGCCGTTGGACTGGCCCTGGCCCTTCTGCCCCTTGTTCTTGCCGTTGCCGTTGCCGTTGCCGTTGCCCTGGCCGTTGGCGTTGCCGCCGCCGTTGCCGTTGCCGTTGCCGTTGCCCGGGTGGGTGCCCTCCTCGGCGCCGGAGGCATCGGATGTGCCGGAGGTTCCCGACGTGCCCGAACCGCCGGAGGGGTCCGTCGTGGACAGCACGCCCTCGCAGTACGTGCCGACGTGGGAGGAGCCGCCCGCCGCGTTCTCGAGGAGGTGCCGGCGCTCGCCGTTCAGCCTCTCGCCGTCGCGCCAGGCGCGGCAGGACGCGGCGAGCTGCTTCCAGCCGCGCCCGGAGCGGGCCGCGTTCTCCCCCGTGTCCCGGTCGTTCTCGCCCGGCGCACCCGATCCGTCGGCGTCCGTCCCGCTCTCGGCCGTACCGGCGGCGCCGTCCGGATGCTCCCCCTCGGGGGTCGGACCGCCCGGCGCGCCGCCCTTCGGCGGAGACGAGATCGGGGGCTGCTCGCGGTGCGTACCGGAGGCGGAGGCGGCCGGGTCGGTCCCTGAGCCGCCGGACGGCCCGGACAGGACTCCGGTACCGGCCAGGACGGCCGCGCCGCCGACCATACCGACGACGAGCGCGGCGGCCAGTCCGAGGCGCAGGGGGCGGGGCCGGCGGGGTCCGTCCGGGGTTCCGGAACGATCTCCGCGCGGGATGTCGAGACGGAAGAGGCCGACGTCGGAGGGTCGTGTTCCGGCCGGCCCGGCCGTGTCGGGGGCCGTCTCCTCCCGTCCCTCCTCTTCCTCCCGGACCTTGCGAAAGGTGGCCAGGGCGGCCGCCTCTCCGGGGAGTTCCTCGCCGTCCGCCGGGGGTGGGGCGGAGAGCGCGCGCAGTGTTCCGGCGAGCCGTCGGGCCTGGTCACGGGCGGCGGGGTCGACGGCTTCGGGGGGCTCTCCGCTCAGTAAGCGCTCCGCTGTCGCGCGGTCCAGCCACCTGTACTGGTCGTCGGCCATCACATGTCCTTCTGCGTCCGCGCTCGCATCTGCGTCACACTCGCGGACGTCACCGTACGACGGCGGGGTGCTCGCTGGGGAGGAAGGGCGCCGAGCCCGCCGCCGGATTCCGGATGGCCCTCCGGAACGCCGCCGAGCAACTCCCCCAGCCGCTTCAGACCCCGGTGCGCGGCCGTCCGTACGGCACCCGGACGCTTGCCCAGCGTCTCGGCGGCGGACTTGGCGTCGAGGCCCACCACCACCCGCAGGACGACGGCCTCGGCCTGGTCCTGCGGCAGCCGGGAGATGAGGTCGAACGCGCCGTCGGTGGCCAGCGCCTCGATGGCCTCCCCCGCGGTGTCGGACTCGGCGGCCCGACCGGTCAGCTCGGTCTCGTCGCCGCCGATCGCGGGGCGGCGCCCGCGCATCCTGATGTGGTCCAGCGCCCGGTTGCGGGCGATCCGGGCCGCCCAGCCGCGGAACCGGTCCGCGTCCCCGGTGAAACGGTCCAGGTCACGGGCGATCTGCAGCCACGCCTCGGACGTCACGTCCTCGGCGTCGGGCTCCCCCACCAGTGTCCGCACATATCCCAGCAGCCGCGGATGCACCGCGCGGTACACAGTCCGGAAAGCGGTCTCGTCCCCGTCCTGGGCCGCACGCACCGCGGCGGTCAGCTCCACGTCGTCCCCCAGCACACGCGCGCGCCCTTCTGCGCCTGAACCGGCGCCGCTCTCGCGGACCGGGTTGCTCGCCGTCGTGGTTGCTCAATCGGTGGTTGCGGTTTCCGGCCTTGGGCGGTTCGTGGTCAAGTGTCCGCCCGGACCTGGCGCGAAAGGCACGTTACGGCCTGAATCCTCTCCCCGTCCACGTTCGTCCAAGATGCAATTAACCCGTGACACATGAGGTGTGACAGAAACCGCACTCATGGCGCTGTAGGGAGTACGGGCCGCCGCGCGGCCCGTGCCGCGCGACGGCCGGGGCCTCTCCTGTGGGGGGTGGCGGCCCCGGCCGTTGCTTCGCGGTCCTGTCGCCGCGATGAGGGCGTACGAGCGGGCTTCCGTACGCCGTGCCGTCAGCTCCGCTGGAAGAACTCCACCTCCGCCAGGGCCAGATGACCTCCCTTTGTGAGGCCCGCGGGTGAACTCAGCACCAGCCGTACCGACTTCACGTCGCTCATCCCGGTGGGGATCGTCTGAGGACCGGCCTTGTCGCTGAGGGTGATCTCCTTGCGGTGCTTGGTGCCGTCCTCGGCGGTCACCTCCAGGTCCATCTGGAGGGCGCGGCCCTGACGGGCGTACGCCTCCGGGGATGTGGACGCGCCGTTGGTGATGATCAGGTCGACGAGACGGAACGGCTTGCGGAAGGTGTAGGTCACGGAGGCGCCGGGTCCGGGCGCGCCCCAGTAGCGGTCGCTGAGTCCGTCCGTGGTGTCCGTGGCCGGATGGCCGCGCACGGCCGCGCTCGCCTCCACACCGGCCGGGGTGATGGGGGTGGCCTTGCCGAGTTTGTCGCGGGTGTCCTCGATCAGGGCCCGTCCGGCGGGCAGCAACAGGAAACCCGCCGCGCACAGGGCCAGCACCACGGCCAGGATCACGGCGAACCGGAACCCCGATCCCGACCCGGTCCGCCTGCGCCGCCGAAGCGGCCACATCGTCCGCCACCACGGGAGGGGGGCGGGCTTCTCGGCGGGGCTGAGTTCGGCGGCACAGCGCCGGCAGAAGCGGCGCTCGGGACGGTTGACCGTCCCGCAGACCGGACACGTCCGGCCCACCACGTCGCCCTCCTCGACGACCGTGGGCCGGATCACGGGGCGGGGGGCCACCGGTTTCGCGGGGAGGACGGGGCCGACGGGGCCGGACGCGGGGGCGGGGGGTGGCGCGGCCGGGGAGGGCGGAACGGCGGGAGCGCGGGGGGCTACGGGCGGGGGCGCCGGTGGGACGGGCGCGGGGGCGGGGGTGGCGCCGTGGCCTTGGGACGTGCGGGGACCGGGCCCGTCGTCGGCGTCGGCATCGGCGTCGGCATCGGCATCGGCGTCGGCGTCGGCGTCGGCGTCGGCGTCGGCGTCGGCGTCGGCGTCGGTGTGGGCGTCGGTGTGGGCGGCATCCGCGGCCGGGTCGTCCGGGGTCGTCGCGTCGGGGACGCCCGCCTCGTCGGACCCGCCGCCCGTGAGCCGGGAACGCAGCGACGCGCCGAGGGCACGCGCGGCCGACAGGGGCCCGCCCTCCGTGAGGTCCGCCCCGGACACCTCCGGGGTGACGTCCGGGAGGGCCGGGGGCGCCGGGACGGCCGGGAGCTCCATGGGCGCGGGGAGTGCGGGAGGCGCGGGGACGGCCGCCGAGGGGGTGTCGGGGATCTGCCCCGCCCCGGGTTCCGCGGCAGCCGGACGGGCGGTCTGTCGCCCCGGACCGGCCGACGGGACCGACCGCGCCGAGGCCGCCGGACCCGCCGCCGCCGAGGCATCGGCGGGTGCCGGGTCCGCCCCGGGCTCCACGGCGGCCGGGCGGCCCGGAACGGCGGAGGGCGCCGTACCCGCCGGAGGGTCCTCCGGAGCCGTCGTCGCGCGGCTCGGCGGGGGTGGGGTGTCCGACCAGCCCAGGTACGTACCGCAGTTGCCGCAGAAGTCGTCCGTGGGGTCGTTGGACGCTCCGCAGGCGGGACATGCGCGCATGCGTCAGGTTCCTTCCTCGGGGGGCGGGGCGGCCAGGACCTCCACCCGGAACGCCGTGTGGACCGGGCTCATGGCCCGCACGATCTCGTGGACCCTGTCCACATCCACCGCGCCGGCCGCCCGGACCCGTACCAGCACCTCGGCGGGCGGCTCGGGCGGCAGGCCGGAGGCCGCGGTGGACGACCACACCGCGCCCCCGTCGCCGGTCACCTCGGCGTCCACGCCGAGCGCCAGCCGCAGCGCCTCGACCAGTCCGCGCCGGGTGCCGCGCCACCGGTGCAGCTCCACCGCGCGGGCGACGGCCTCGCGGCGCCGTTCCTCGGGCCACTGCGGATCGTCGGCGGCGCCCACCCAGGACGCCAGCCACACCAGGAAGTCGACCGGCGCCACCCGGGGGTCGAGGTAGGCGGGCAGGTTGTCGAGGGTGGAGAACACCGGGGCGAGGACCGTGTCGAGCCCCGCCGTGAACCGTTGCGCGAAGTCGTCGTCGGCGTACAGCGCGGGCAGCTGACCGCCGATGGGGTACTGGCTCGGCAGGCCGGGTATCGCGGCGCGGCTCATCCCCGGCCCTCCGCCCCGACCGCCGTGACGACCACCTGGTGCTGGTACGAGAAGACGAGCGCGCCCGCCGCCAGGTCGATGCGGTCCGTCGGGGCGCCGCGCCGGCCGGTGACGGGGTCGGCGGGGAACAGCCGGACCTCTTCGACCAGTGCGTTGCCGGTGGCGCGTTGCAGCACCCCGAAGATCTCGCCGTACTGGACGGGCCGCCCGAAGGGCCAGCCGGTGCCGTCCGGGCCGCCGGCCAGCGGGTTGAGGTGGGCGTAGAGCGCGTCGAGGGCGGCGGCGCGGACCCGGTCGGTGTCGCCGGGGGCCGTCGAGAGCCGGGCCACGACGGTGACGCCCTGGTAGACCGGCGGCTCGACGACGAGGCGGGTGCCGATGAGCCGTCGTTCGTCGAGGCTCGCGGTGATCGCCGCGAGCACCTGGTCGGAGGGGATCAGCTGCTCGAAGCGCAGCCGGTCGTCGCCCTCGTCGGCCACCGCGTCCGGCACCACCAGGACCCGTACCGCGCCGGGCGCGTCGGCGGCCGGCAGGCAGCGCACCCGGCGGACGGAGGGTGCCGCCTGGCGGCTGATGATCTCGTAGTCCTCCGCCGTCACCGCGCGGTCCTGCATACGGAGCGCCTCGGGGGCGCGCCGCCGGGCGTTGTCGACGGTCTCGCCGGCCACCCCGCCGCGTGCCGCCTCCCGGTTGGTGACCTGGGCGATGTACGGCACGGAGCTGAGCAGGACGGAGATCGCGCCGCGTGCCACGTTGCCGGCGGGCCCGCCGCCGGTGCGGTAGCGGGCCACCCGTATGCGCGCGCCCTTGGGCGGTACGGCGCCGCACTGGCGCAGGGTGCCGTCGGGTTCGCGCAGGGCCGGCGGGAAGAGGAACTCGCCGGTGGTGGCGTCCACCCGGACGTGCCGGTCGGCGGGCCCGGAGCGGCCGAAGTGCTCGACCACGTCCCAGTGCTGCCATCCGTCGTCGGTGGAGACCTCGACCACGGGCGGCCCGGCGTCGAGGAGGACCGGCGGGCGGGCGAGCCGGAACGACTGTCCGGCGACGCCCTCGGAGGTGCCGAGCGGTACGTCGGTGACGGTCTCGGCGTGTTCGACGGCCATGGTGCCGCCGACGGTGAACACCGACGCCTCGCGCACGGTCGGGGACTCCGAGTAGAACGGCTGGTCCGGCTCCGCCTCGGTGACCCGGCAGCGCAGCCAGCCGGCGCGGGTGCCGCCGATGACCGACGCGGTGTGCCCGGCGGGCACGTGGACGATGATCTCGCCGGGCCGGTTGAGGCCGCCGGTGGTGTCGGGGCCGGTCTCGCAGGGCCGCCATCCGCCGCCGTCCCAGGCCTCCCACACCAGCGGGGGCTGGCGCGGGTCGACGCCGATGCCCTCGACGCGGCTGTCCAGGCGGACGGCGACGATGCAGCGCGGCACCGCCGTGGGCAGGCCGAACAGCAGCGCGTCGCCGGGCTCCGGCCGGGTCTGGAAGCAGGGGATGTCGAGGCCGTCGGCGAGCATGCCGGTGCGGTCGCTCTGCTCGCCGGTCTTCGGCGCGGTGACCAGGCGGGTCAGTTCGCTGGGCAGGATGCGCAGTTCACCGGTGGTGGTGAAGACGACGGGTTCGTCGGACTCGCCGCCCGCCGTGGTCACCTCGGTGCCCGGGGGCAGGGCGACCGTGTCGGGCTGCGGTGCCGAGAGCCAGAAGTCGACGTCGGCGGCGGCCGCCGTGGGCGGGAACAGGCGGATGCCCAACAGGTCGAGGAACGCGGTGTAGTTCTTGTCCGGGACCCGGTTGAGCCGGTACAGCAGCTGGTCGACGAGGTAGGCGAACGTCTCGATCAGGGTGACGCCCGGGTCGGAGACGTTGTGGTCGGTCCACTCGGGGGCGCGCCGGCGGACGTACCGCTTGGCCTCGTCGACGAGTTGCTGGAACCGCCGGTCGTCCAGGTTCGGGGAGGGCAGGGCCATCAGTCCGCGCCCGCTTCCTCGGCCCCCTCCTCGGAGGGGATCGTGTAGAAGGGAAAGACCAGGTTGCGCCGGTCGTTGGTGGATCGCAGGGTGTAGTGCACGTCGATGTAGAGGGTGCCGTCCTCGACCGCGTCGAAGGCGACGACGACGTCGTCCACGGCGATCCTCGGCTCCCACCGTTCCAGGGCCTCGCGCACCTGCTGCGCGATGCGTCCGGCGGTGGCGCCGTCGCCGGGGGCGAAGACATAGTCGTGGATGCCGCAGCCGAACTCGGGGCGCATGGGGCGTTCGCCGGGCGCGGTGCCGAGGACCAGCCGGATGGCCTCCTCGATCTCCCGTTCCCGTTCGACCAGGGCGATGCCGCCGGTGGGTCCGACCCGCAGGGGGAAGCCCCAGCCTCGGCCGATGAACCGCTCGCTCACACGACACCGCCGATCACGACGTTCAGGGCGCCGGGCAGCACGGTCGCGCCGCACGCGGTCCGGTCGCGGGCCCGAGCGGCCGGCAGCCCGCCGACGAGGACCTGTCCCGAGGTGAGCCCGGCCGGGTTGGGCAGGATCACGTTGGCGGGACCCATGAGCACGTGCGGGGGCACCACGCAGACATGCAGGCTGCCCACGACGGCGGCGGGCCTGCCGCCGATCAGGACGGTCGCCACCGACCGCGCGGCGGCGGGCGGCGGGGTGGTGATCCGGCCGCCGTGGTCGGTGGGGTCACCGGTACGGGCTGCGGCTGGCATGCGGCTCTCCTCGGAGGATGTCGGACAGGGGCGGCGGGCGGGGTCAGTTGATGCGGATGAGCTTGGCCTTGAGGACGCCGAGGAGACCGCCGTCGACGGTGACCCCGGTACTGCCGGTGACGTTCACGTTGCGGCCGCCGATCTTGACGTCGACCCGGCCCTGGATGTCCACGTTGCGGCCCGACACGCTCACGTCGCCGCGTCCCGCGTCCAGGGTGATGCCCTTCCTGTCGAGCACGACGGAGCTGAGCGGCTGCCGGGCCGTGCCCTTGCCGGAGTACACGGTCAGCTCGATCCGGTCCCGGCGGTCGTCGAGGAACACCTCCATGTGCTCGTCGGCGGTCAGCAGCCGTACCCCGGAGCGGCCGGGCGCCCGCGCGTCCAGCAGTTCCACGCGGTGGCCCGAACGCGACACGACGGAGCGGCGGTTGACCTTGCCGGTGGTCTTGTCGATCAGCGGGACGTCGTGCGGCGAGGGCTTGTCCACGCCGTTGTAGAGCCCGCCGATGACGTACGGGCTGTCCAGCAGGCCCTGTTCGAAGCCGACCAGCACCTCGTCGTTGACCTCGGGGCTCACCACTCCCCCGCCGCCCTTGCCGCCCCATTGCACGGTGCGCACCCAGTCGGTGACGTAGGTGTCGTCCAGCCAGGGGAATTTGAGCTTCACCGCGCCGCTCTCGGCCCCGCCCGGCTCGCGCACGTCGGTGACCACCCCGATCGCCAGACCGGGGATGCGCGGACCCCGGGAGGGGGCGTTGGCGCCGGTGACCAGGCCGGTCAGGGAGCGGTCCGGGCTGGCGCTCACCCACACCGTCGTACGGTAGCCGCCGTGCGGTTCGAGGACGTGCTGCACGGCCGTCGCCGTGTACTTGCCGGTGAAGGCCTGCCCGACGTTGCCGAGCGCCACCGGCCGGCCCGCCCGCAGCTTCGGATTGCCCTCGGCCAGCACCTCCAGCTCGCCGAACCCGGCACTCACCTGGTCCGCGACCGCGTCGGCGACCGCCTTCGTCTCGGCCTGGGTGCGGTACGGGGTGTCGGTGACGGTCAGCTTCGCCTTCCCGAACCGGGCGGCGAGCGCCGGGCTCAGCCCCGGCACCACCGCGTCGCTGTCCACCGACGGCCGGGCGGCCACCAGGGGCCGCTTCGTGGTGACGTCCCAGCCGCGCACCTCCACCTGCTGCGCCCCGTCCGCCGCCGACAGGGAGGCCCGCAGCGCCAGCAGATTCCGCCCGTACTCCAGCACCATCGGATGGCGGGTGGCCGACGTGGACGGCGCGGGCGCGCCGGACGCCTTCTCCGGCCGGGTGAACTGCAGCAGCCCCTGGTCGTCGACGCGCACCTGCGCGCCGCTCTCGGCGGCCAGGAACTGCAGGAAGTCCCAGTCGGACACGTTCGCCTGCGACAGCTGCTTGTAGGTGACCGGCGCCGCCTGCACGGTACCGACGGCCAGCCCCGCCCCGGCCGCCACCTTGCGGACGATGGCCGCCGCCGTCATGTTCCGGTACGCCACCACCTTCCGGCCGCGCTGGAGCCGGTGCGCCCGGGAGTAGGCGCGCACCACCGTGAACGAGCCGGTACGGTCCCGGTCCAGCTCCAGGGCCGTCACCTCGCCGCTGAACAGCCGCTCGCGCGCCTGCCCGGACACGGTGACCACCGACACCTTCAGCGGGGTGCCGATGGTGATGCCGGTCTTCTGCAGGAACTCGTGGTCGGGGTCGCGGAAGGTCAGCACCGCGGCGTCCGGCAGGCCCACGTTCTCGTCCACCACACAACTGACGAGCTGGGCGGCCCAGATGGGCGGAAGTTCGGCGGGGGTCTCGACGATGGGGTCGGCCGCGAAGGACCGGCCGCCCCGTTCCACGGCTGTGCTCACTGTTCCTCCTCGCCGTCCGCGTCCCGCAGTCCCGGCACCACCAGTTCGGTGCCGGGTACGAGAGCCATCGGGTCGTCGATCCGGTTCGCCTCCGCGATGACCCGCCAGGCGGTCGCGTCGCCGTACTCCCGCCAGGCCAGCAGGGCGAGGCTGTCGCCCGCCACGACGGTGTGCGTGCTGCGGGCCGTGCGGGCGCCGGAGGTCGGGTTCTGGCCCGGCGGGTCGACGCTCGCCTCCTCGATCGACAGCTGGCAGGTGGCCCTCAGCGGCTTCCCGTCCACGTCGAACAGCGTGTACGACACCGACAGACTGGAGAGCACCCCGTCGAACGAGGTCGTGCGGGCGGTCCCCCACTCGAACCGCACCCACGGGCTGGCCGGCTTCTTGCGGCCGAGGCTCGCCGGGGTCGGCACACACGCCTTCATCAGCTTCTCCACCGCCTGCTCCACGGAGTCGTCGTGCTTGGCGGTGGCGTCCAGGAACACTTCCAGGGACAGCGTCCGCGGGCCGCTGCCGACGAACTCGGGCAGCGCCGACTGCCCCGCCATCCGGGACGGGGTGCGCCGCCACTCGGTGGTCTTCTGCAACTGCAGGGTGCTCGGGTTGAACTGCAGGTTCAGCCGCGCGAGCGTCCCGCCCGGCTTCGCGCCGACGGAGGCCGGGGGCTCCTTCAGCGTCAGCTGGGCCCTGGCCCGACTGGAACGGGACATCGTGGACATGCCGGGACTTCCTTTCGGGCGGGGTGCGGCGGTCAGGAGGGGCGCAGGCCCTCGTGGGCGATCTCGAGGGTCTCGATGGCGGCCTGCGAGCTGCTCGGGTCGAAGGACGGGCCCTGCCAGCGCACCGGCACGATCCCGAACACCTGCCAGCTGATGATCCGGCTGAGGTCCGGCTTCAGCGCGACGATCTCGCCGTCCTTGGGCTCCACCCGCCGCAGCGTCTCGTCCAGCCAGCGGCCGATCTTCGCCGTGTCGGCGGTGACCGGCCGGGTGAGCGTGATGTTCGACCAGGTCACCCGGCCGGGCAGCTGCCAGGAGAAGCCGTTGTTGCCGCCCTCGGCATAGCTCTCGATCTCCACCTCGGCGCCCATGCCGGAGCAGGTGTTGAAGGCGCCCAGGTCGTTGCCGCCGATCGTGAGCCGGAAGAACACGCTGCTCGCGAAGATGTTGTCCGTCATCCGTCCGTCATCCGTTCCGTGCCGTGCCCTCAGCGGCGTCCGTCGTAGGGGCGGCCCGTACGTTCCCGGCCGCGCCGCAGCTCGGTGCGCAGGAGGCGGGCCAGGGGGTCGAGCAGGCGGCGCGCGAGGTCGTCGAGGTCGGCGCCGGGGGTCTGCGGGTTGTCCGCCGCGCGGGTGGCCTGCTTGCCGGGCTTCTCCGGTACGGCCAGGTCACCGGCGGGCGAGGGGGAAGGGGAACGGGCGGGTCCCGGGCGGGACTTGGGCGGTACGGCCAGGTCGCCGGCGGGGTGCGGCGCGGCGCGCTGGACGGGGGGTGCGGCCGGGCGGCCGGTCACCGTCCTCGGGCGGACCACGGGGGATGGTTCCGGTGCGGCCGGGGCGTGGGCGAGGGGGGCGGTCCGGAGGGTGGTCACGGGGAGGGGGCGGCCGGGGGTGGCCGTCGTGGCGGGGGCCGGCCGGGGTGGGGCGGGGGCGACGACGGGGGTGCGTGCGGCGGGGCTCGGGTGGTGCGGTGTCGCGGAGCGCTGGAGGGGTGGGGGCGCGGGGGTGCGGGTGGGGATGCGGGCGGGGGTGCGGGTGGGTGGGACGGAGGCGGCGAGGGCCGTGGTCCAGCGTGCGGCCACGACGGGGCGGCCGTGGCCGGTACGGGACGTGGCGGGAGGTGTCGCGCCCGCGGGGGCGCGGGTGTTGAGGGTGAGGGGGCGGGCCGGGAGCAACGTGAGGGTGCGGGGGGCCGTGCCCGGGGCGGGCCTGGTGGTCACGCCCACGGCGGGGCCTACGGCGCGGGCGACGACGACGGGGGTGAGCCCTGCCGCCGGTCCGGCGGGCGCGGGCGTTCGTACGACGGGGTCGGCCGGGCCCTTCGGTGCCGGAGTCGGGGTCGGCCTCACCCATGCCGGTCCGTCGGCATGCCGATCGGGGGGAGTCGGTGACGGGGTGACCGGTGCGGCCGGGTCCTCCGCGAGGCCGCGCTGGACTGCGGATGTTCCCAGCAGGGGGGTGGAGGTCGTGCGGGGGGTTCGGTCGGCGCTGGGGGGTAGCGCGGGCAGGGGGGCGCCGAGGCCGCCTCGGGTGCGGGGGCGGGTGGGGCGGGGGGTGGAACTTGGGTTCGCCGCAGGGGTGTTGGAGAGGGTCGTGTCCTCGGTCTGGCGTTGGACCATGGGAAGAGCGGGTCGCCCCTCGGCGGGAGGGACGGGCGTCCGCTGTCCCGACGGTGTTGCCGTGGGCGGCAGTTCGGTCAGCGGGGCTCCCAGCGGTGGGCGGGTGCCGGTGTGCTGGACGGTGTTCTGTGGCGTGAGGGGTGCGGCTGAGGGCGGGGGCTCCACTCGCCGGCGTTCGCCGGGTGCCGCTGCGCCCACCCTCCCCCGCTCTCGGCTTCGCTCGAGCGGGGGGACCCCCATCGCCCCAGCGGCACGACTGCCCGCAGTTGCGGCATTGTCCGCAGGTGCGTAGGGCTCGGAGTGGCCCCGCGCCGGGGTGATGGCCGCGACGCGGCGGGCGGGTCCCGACATGCGGCGGGCGACCGTCAATCGGGGTCCCACCGGCCGTGATGGGGTGGCCGGGCGAGACGGCTCGGCGCCGGACACTTGGGATTTCCCCGGTCGATCACCACTCCGTTCGCGCCCCGCCTCCGTGGCGGCGCGCTGCGCGGACGGCGCACGCGAGGAGGCGGGCGTACCGGGGATCACGGAGACGCGTCGTACGAGCGGGATCGGTGAAGTGGTCGGCGGGCGGGCGGGATCGGAAGGTTCCACCACCGGAGTGCCGGTGCCGCTGTCCGGTGTCACGGCTCGCTGCACAGCGGGAGGTGTCGCGGAGAGCACGGCAGGGGACGTCGTGGACGTGAGACCACGGGACGCCGGGGCGCCGCTGTCCGGAGTGCCGTGGGAGCCGTCCGTGGAACGGGCCACCACGGGCGCACCGGAATTCGAGGACGCCCGGCCTGACGTCTCCCCACCGCTAACCCGAGGTCCGGAAGGTGCCGAGCCGGGTGCCTCCGAGCGCGAGGAGGCCGGACCGGTCACCCCTGCGCCGGAATCCCCGGAACCCGACGACACCGAGCCGGACCGCCCCGCACCCGACGGCACCGAACCCGGCCGCCCCGCACCGGAGAACCCGGAACCCGACGACACCGGGCCGGACCGTCCCGCACCGGACGACCCGGGACCCGACGACACCGAACCCGGCCGCCCCGCACCCGACGAGCCGGGATTCGAAAGGCTGGACCGCGACGGCACCGGACCGGACGATCCCGGTGACCCGGAGCCCGTGGACGCCGGTCCGGAGTGTGCCGGACCCGAAGGCCCGGAGCCCGTGGACCCGGGCCGCGAGGTTCCGGGGGTCGAGGGCGCCGCGCCCGAAGCCCCCGTACCGGACGAGCGCACCCGTCGGGCGACCGGAGTCGCCGGGGCCGTGCTGTCCGGGCGGGGTGCCGTGTCCGGTCGTACCGGATGCGGTCGTGCCGCGCCCGGCGCCTCACGCTCCGCGCCGTCCCCCTCCCGCCACACCGCGCGGAGCAGCAGTGGCCCCCCGCCGGCGCTGGTGGCCAGCGGGGTGGCGGGGCGGGTGATCCCCCGGACCATTCCGGTCGGGGCGTCGGGGAGCACCGCGTGGCCGAGGCCCGTGTCGAAGACCGGGTTCTGCCAGGCGGCGAGGCCCGCGCGGAAGGTGAGTCCGTCGCTCACGCCCAGCGGGGCGCGCGAGACGGTGAGCGGGGGCGCGGTGGTGCGGCGCCAGCCGCCGTCCCAGTCGGCGGGCACGACGGCGGCCGGGACGTCGTTCACGTCCCGGTCCACGCCCGCCGGGCCGAAATCGCCGGACCTGCCGGCCGCCGGCCGCTCCGCGGCCCGGCGGCGCAGCCTGTCCCGCCATGCCATGTACTCAACCGCCTTCGTTCATCCGCGTGTTGATCCGGGCGATCTCGGCCACCCACTGCTGCCGTTCGCCGTGGGTGAGGTCGAGGATCTCCTCGCGCCCCCAGTGGAAGTGGTAGGCGACGTACGCGATCTCCTCCCGCAGCCGGGGAAGCGCGTACGTCACGATTCCCCCAGGCGCCCACCCGAGAGGTCGACCTCGAAGGCGCCCTCGCAGTGCGGGCAGGTCACCGCCGCGCGGGTGTGGCCCTCGCTGTTGACACGGCGGTAGAAGTCCTGGAGGAAGGCGACGTCGGTGGCGTACATCCGCTCCACGACCCCGGCGTGCACATCGGTGATGCCGCCGAGCCGGGTGATCACCTGGCTCAGCAGCACCACGCTCAGATACGCCGGGTTCTCCTTGACCCGCAGATCGATCTGGGGCCGCAGTTCGTCGCGGGCGGTGGCCAGGCGCATCGTGCCGTGCCGGTGCACCGTGCCGTCGTCGTCCACATAGCCGCGCGGCAGTTCGAACTCGAACTCGGTGCGCAGCCCGTGTTCCTCCCGGCGCGGCGGGGTGGCCGCGGCCGGGGTGTCCGCCGCCGTCTGCTCCGACGCCGGGGCGGGCGCCGTCGCCTGGAGGAGTTCCTCCAGGTTGCCCGCCGTCACCGTACGACGCCTCATTCGACGACGATCTCCTCGAACACGATCGTGACGGACTCGGTGGCCGGGGAGGACTCGCCCGCCTTCAGCGACGGGCCCTCCCACTTGGAGGCCCAGCCCTGCAGCAGCTGGATACGGCGGACCGTGTTGCCCTCGGTGTCCTTGATCTCGATCGTGAGGTTCTGGCGTGCGGAGTTCACGGCCCCGTTGTTCAGGGTCTCCTTGATCCACTTGGTGAACTCGCTGCTCTGGTCGAGTCCCCGGGTGATCGTGATCTCGCCGGCCTGCCGGGCTCCCGGCTGCTTGCGGATGATCTGCTTGCCCTCGGAGGTCACCTGCTTGACCTCGACGACATCCTCCTCGACGGTGAACCCGCTGATCTCCTGGATCGACTCGACCAGGTATCCGCCGAGCTGCACGCCGAAGACGTGGGTGGAAAGAGCGTCGCCCGTTGCCATGACTGTCTGTCACCTTCCCTTGCGGACCCGCGGGTCACTCGTCGATGAGGCTGGTGGTGTCGGAGAACTGGGCCAGCCGGAACACCACGAACTCCGCGGGCTTGACCGGCGCGACGCCGATCTCGCAGACGACCCGGCCCTGGTCGATGGACTCCTGCGGGTTGTTGTCGCGGTCGCACTTCACGTAGAACGCCTCGTCGGCGGTGCGGCCGAACAGGGCGCCCCGGCGCCATTCCTCCTGGAGGAACGCGGTGACGTTGCGGCGGATGCTCGACCACAGGCGGTCGTCGTTCGGCTCGAACACCACCCACTGGGTGCCGAGCAGGATGGACTCCTCCAGGTAGTTGAACAGGCGGCGCACGTTGAGGTAGCGCCAGGCCGGGTCGGAGGAGAGGGTGCGGGCGCCCCAGATGCGGATGCCGCGGCCGGGGAAGGCGCGGACGCAGTTCACGCCGATGGGGTTGAGGAGGTCCTGCTCGCCCTTGCTGAGCCGCAGTTCCAGGTCGACCGCGCCGCGGATGACCTCGTTGGCGGGGGCCTTGTGCACACCGCGTTCGGCGTCGCTGCGGGCCCACACACCGGCGACGTGGCCGCTCGGCGGGACGGTGGTGTTACGGCCGAGGGCCGGGTCGAAGACCCGCACCCACGGGTAGTACAGGGTGGCGTAGCGGGAGTCGTAGCCGGCCTCGTCGTTGCGCCAGGTGCGCACCTGCTGGGCGGACAGGCCGGGCGGGGAGTCGAGCACGGCCACCCGGTCGCCCATCTGCTCGCAGTGCGAGATGACGGCGAGCTGCACGGTGCGTACGCCCTCGGCGTCGATGTCACCGCGCTGGTAGGCGCCCATGAGGTCCGGCACCGCGACCATGGTGATCTCGTCGATGGTCTCGAGCCCGCCGAACCCGGTGCGGGCGCCGGCGTCGCCGACGTACTCGGAGGGATCGAGGCGGGCCGCGGTCGCGGCCGGGGCGGCCGGGGCGTCGGGGACCGCCACCGTGCCCGCGGCGGGCTTGGCGGTGCCGGCGCCGCGCTGCTCGGTGACCTCGATCAGTTCGGAGGCGCGGGCCTGGGTGACCAGGTAGCCCTTGACGTTCTTGCGGGTGGAGGCCTCGTACGTCTCCACGACCTGCTCGCCGCGCCGGACGAGGACCTTGAAGCGGTCCTCGGGCGGGTTCTCGCCGTCCGCGTCGGCGACCTCCACCGACACCCCGGTGACACCGGGCTTGGCCGCGATCAGGAAGCCGCCGAGTTCCACGGGCTGTACGGCCCTGTCGCCCCCGCGCTGCCTGCCGTTGCCGCTGCCGGCCGCCGGGGCGGAGGTGTCCTCGGCGGACCCGCCGATGCGCACCACGTACGCGGCGCCGCCGCCGTTGGAGAAGTAGCCGTAGACCGCGTGGGCCAGGTAGGTGCCCTCGGTGAAGCCACCGAACAGCTGGGAGTACTGGTCCCAGCTGGTGACCAGCGTCGGCGCGTGGAACGGGCCCTTCTCGGCGAAGCCGACGAACGCGGCGACGGCCGTGCCGACCCCTTCGATCGGCCGGGCACCGGACTGCACCTCCTCCACGTACACGCCCGGGGTGAGGTACGTCGGCATGCTCGCTCCTTAACGTCCTTGCGGTCACCTGTGTCCAGGCCGAGTCTGCGCGGCGCCCCCGAGGGGGCGGGAGGGACGCGCGACCCTGAACAGGGGCAAGACCGCTGCCTTTCCGGGCGGCCGGACAGCCCCGCCGTCGCCCGGTGCTGCCCGCGCGCTGCCCGCGCGGCTCTGGACGCGGCGGCCGTCCGCGCGGTCTGCTGGAGCAGCCGCGGAGGTGTACGGACGAGGAGGCACGTGGTGCAGACGCCCAAGCCGCGTACCGTGCGGGCCGGAACCCGGCAGAAGGGGCGCGAGGACCGGTCCCCCGCCCTGCGGGAGGCCTCCGGGAGCGCCGCCGTGCCGCCGCCGCTCACCGCCGGCGCGCTGCGCGCCGCCCAGCGCGAGGCGGGCAACGCGGCCGTGACCCGTATGATCGCCCGCCGGGTCCGTCCCGCGGCCGCCCCCGAGCAGGGGGAGACCGGGGTGGACGAGGTCCTGAAGTCGGGCGGCACCCCGCTCGCCGGAGCGGTACGCCAGGAGATGGAGGCCCGCTTCCGGGCCGACTTCTCCGCCGTACGGCTGCACACCGGCCCCGTTGCCGCCCGCTCGGCCAGCGCCATCGGCGCCCGTGCCTACACCTCCGGCAGCCATGTCGTCCTCGGCGACGGCGGCGGCGACAAACACACCCTGGCCCATGAACTCACCCATGTCGTGCAGCAACGGCAGGGTCCGGTCGCGGGCACGGACCACGGCGACGGCCTGCGCATCAGCGACCCCGCCGACCGCTTCGAACGGGAGGCGGAGGCGAACGCGCACCGCGTGATGGCGGGCCCCGCGCCCGTGCAGCGGGCCGAGGCCGACACGGCGGCGCCCGCGGCCCGCGGCGCGGCGGTGATCCAGCGCAAGGGCACGGAGGAACTCTCGGGCCGGTTGCCGGCCGCCGGGGCCGGCGGCACGTCGCTGTCGTCCTTCCTCAAGGCCTTCTCGCGCGCCCCCGCCCAGGAGTCCCGGGAGCTGGCGGACATCCGCCAGGCCATCGCGGAGTACGACCGTGATCCCAAGCGGGACCCCATGTACTGCGCGCAGCAGGTGGTCGGCCTGCTGCTGGCGGTCAGCGGCGCCGAGGAGAACCTGGAAGGCAGGCCCGAACGGGAGACCGCGTCCGCCAGGACCTTCCTGACCGCGGCCCGCACGGCCCTGAAGGCCGAGAACGACCGGGTCACCGAACAGATCGGCCGGGACGCCGACTTCCCCGCGGAGGCCCGCGCCCCCTTCGAGGCGATGACCGCGAACGGCATGCTCTGGAACGAGGAGGCCTGGGCCGACAGCGCCGTGGCGTTCGCCATGAGCGGGCCGAGCTACTTCCGCGAGCTGTCCGAGCTGAACCGGGCCGGTATGGCCAACGAGATCACGACCCGTGGGCGCCAGGACTGGGTGGCCGGTGTCGAACGGGCGCTGGGTGCCGCGCTGCGGCAGAGCGTGCTGGTCCACTACACCAAGGACGAGGAGCGCGCGGAGCAGCTGAAGCAGGCGGGCCACATCAAGTCGAAGACGGAGCTGCTGAAGGCGGACCCGGAGGCGCCCAACAACTCCGAGGGCTACGACACCCACGTACTCGCGAACGAGGGCTTCGTCTTCTTCTTCCTGGAGGCGCCCGGCAGCGAGTTCCGCGACACCCGGTTCGGAAAGGTCCGCTTCGAGATCCCGCTCGTGGACTCGCCCCTGGAGTCCCAGGGCTGGCTGATGCTCAGCGACTTCGCCCAGCGGGAGTATCCGACGATCAACGCCAGGCCCGCCGAGCCCGCGGTCACCAAGAGCGAGCTGGCCACCCGCCCGGAGAAGATGCCCGCCGACTTCGCGCTCCCGGTACGGAGCTTCGACCTCGGAGCCGCCAAGGGGGCGATGGACTACGACAAGTTCGGGGAGCGGCGCAGCCTGGAACAGGACCCGATCCGGGCGAGCCAGATCCTCTTCTCCATGGCCCAGGCCGCCGCGGACGAGCACAGCACGATGACCTACGGCTCCGGCGAGCAGAAGAAGGAGTACAAGGAGCGGCTCCGCTCCAACACGCTCAGGGGCAGGGACATCATTCCCGGCCTGGTGGACCGCGCGGTGCTGGAGATCATGCGCGTGGAGGACGTCAACCCCGCGCTGGCGGAGCGGCTGAAGAACATGTCCGGCCAGGAACTGATGAGGTTCCTCCTCAAGGACCTGCTGCGTCCGCAGGCCATGCTGCCGGGCACCGTGGATCTCTCCAACGCCACGATGCGGGTCAGGTCCTGACCCCGGACCGGTCGCCTCACACCCCGGCCGCCTCCGCCGTGTACGGGCCGAACTCGCTTTCCAGGACCAGCCGTCCGAGCTTGCGGTACTCCTGGGCGATCGCGGTCACCGTCTGCCGCATGGTGAGCGGTTTGCCGGACTCGGCAGCGAAGTAGGCCGCGGTGACCGCGCAGGCGCGGATGGAGCCGCCGGCGAGTTCGAAGCGGTCCGCGCAGAAGGCGAGGTCGAGGTCGTCGGAGCGGGGCAGCCGGTCGCCCAGGCACCGGTCCCACAGGGCGAGCCGCCGGCCGGCGTCCGGCATGGGGAAGTCCGCGACGACGTCCAGACGGCGGGTGAACGCCTCGTCCAGGTTGGCGCGCAGGTTGGTGGTCAGTACGGCGATCCCGTCGAACGACTCCATGCGCTGGAGCAGATACGCCGACTCGATGTTGGCGTGCCGGTCGTGGGCGTCCTTCACCTCCGAGCGCTTGCCGAAGATCGCGTCGGCCTCGTCGAAGAGCAGCACCGCGTTGACCGCGGAGGCCTCGGTGAAGATGCGCTCCAGGTTCTTCTCGGTCTCCCCGACGTACTTGTCGACGACCGTGGACAGGTCGACGACGTACAGGTCCATGCCGAGGTCCGCGGCGACGACCTCGGCGGACATGGTCTTGCCGGTGCCGGACTCGCCGGCGAACAGCGCGATGACGCCGCGCCCCCGGCCGCCGCCGGGCCGCATCCCCCACTGTCCGAGAACCTGCTCACGGTGGCGGGCGCGCAGCGCGAGCTCCCGCAGCCGCCGGTGGGTGGTGGGCGGCAGCACGAGGTCGTCCCAGCCGACCCCCGGTTCCACCCGCCGGGCGAGCCGGTCGAGGCCCGCGCCGTTCTGGGCGCGTACGGCGACCCGCAGATCGTCCGGTCCGACGGGGCGCCCGTCGAGCGCGGCCGTGCGCACCGCCACGTCGGCGGCCCGCCGCAGTTGCCCGGCGTCCAGCCGATGCGCGCCGACGGCTCGAGCGAGCGCCTCGACGTCACCGAGGGGATCGACGGGCCGACGCGTCCCGCGTATGACGGTGGCCGCCGGGCCCGACGGCTCGGCCTCGGCGCCGGGCCGGTACGAGCCCTCGGCGGAACCGACGGTCCCGGGCAGCCCCGGTGTGCCGGCGGTCGCCGGGCTCGGTGACCCGGCCTCGTCGGCGGGCCGGTGTGAGGTCCCGGCCGCCTTCGCGGCCCTGGTGAGCGCATGGTGCCACCGGGCTGCCCGGCGCTCCGGCGCGGGGGGCGGGACGGTGAGGGTGACGGGGGTGACGGGGGCCCAGGTGGGGTCCCAGGGGGTTGTGTCGTGGGTGTAGAGGGGGATGCCCCGGAGTTCGGTGCAGAGGCTCCGGAGCGTGCGGGAGCGTTCGCCGGGTTCGCCGGGCAGTGCCGCCAGCGGTCCGAGCACCACGCCCGCGCCGGTCAGGCGGGCCTCGAGGGCGAGGACGCGGGCCAGTGCCGGTATGTCGGACGGGCGGCGGGTGAGCGCCGCCGGGTCCAGGACCAGCGGGCCCCGGCCCGCCGCGCGCAGGGCCGCGACGGCCAGCCCCTCCGCGTCGCCGCCCCGGCTGCGCAGATGGACGAGACCGGCCGCCGCGGCCGCCCGGCGGACCTCCACCGGCTCGGCGGTGGGGTCCTCCAGGACCTCGCCGAGCACTCCGGTGAGCCGGGCGTCGGGCGTCGGGTCGCCCAGGAGGTGGGCGGTCACCCGGTCGGGGACCGTCAGCACGCGCGACAGCGGGGGCCGTTCCGGTTCGGTGATCTCCAGCAGACCGCCCGCGATCAGGGGTGCCCCCGGGGCGAGCCGGAACCGGGCGGGCGACGCGCCGCCGATCCCGCACAGTTCCAGTGCGAGCCCGACGGTGGGCCGGCGCCGGGTCAGGTCGTCGTTCAGGTAGCCGTAGAGCCGCTCGAACCGGGCGTCCAGGTCGGGCGCCAGGGCGACGAGCAGCAGATCCAGATCGAGCGGTGTCAGCCCGAACCGCTGTGCGAGCGTGCTGAGTTCGGAGCCGTCCGGCGGCTGCCAGGGCTCCGGCGCGGGTACGCCGAGGCCGCCCGGCTCGTCGAGGATCCGCGCCGCCGCCTCCGGGGTGAGGTACTGGCCGCGGTAGGGGTCGTCCGGGTCCGGGTCGGCGTCCCGCCGCACGGCCACGGCCTCCCGCACCCGCCGCTCGACCGCCCCGAGCCTCGTCCAGAGCGCGGACTCCTCGGTGTGTGTCACGGCTGGCGGTCTCCCTTGCGGCGGCGCCGGGCCGGGGCCGGCGGGCGTTCACGCGGGCCGGTGAAGCCGTCCGCACCGGGGTCGCCGACCTCGGTGTACCGCAACCGGCGCCCGGAGCCCGCCTGTTCGCCCTCGCGGGCGGCGGCGGTGCGGACGACGAGACCCTCGGTGACCGGCGGTGCGGCGACCCGGGTCACCCCGGCGAGGGGCGCCCGCACCCGCACTCCGAGGGACGCCTTCAGCTCTCCGCCGAGGGCCGACCACACGTCGGCGGCGGCCGGCGCGTCCATGCCGGTCCCGGCGGCGTCCAGGCCGACGGTCAGGCCGAGTTCGCCGAGCGAGCCGGTGAGCAGCGCCGGGGGCAGCACGTCGTACGCCACCAGGGTGCCGAGCACCTGCGACAGCAGCCGGTGTTCGTCCTGCGGGCGGCTCGCCCACGCCGTGACGAGGTACGTCAGCTGGAACCAGCGCGGCGGGGAGCGCCGGGCGACGACGTGCCCGTCCTCGTCGTACACCTCCCCTGCGCCGGCGCCGCGCCGCAGGGCGTCCTCCCGGATGTCGTAGAGGAAGACGCAGACGGTCGGGGCGCTGCGCCGGGCCGCCCAGTCGCGGGTGGGGGCGTCGAAGACGACGTCGACGCCCGACGCCTCCAGGCCGCTTTCGGCGAGCAGCCTGCGCAGCCCCTCGTCGACCTCGTGGATCACCGGCGGGTCACCTCGTCCGGCGGCTGCACACTGCCGTTGACGACCAGGAAGTCGGTCTTCACCGGGGAGAATCCTGGGCCGCTCGCGGTGATGACGCGGGGTCCGGTCTGGTCCTTGGCGAGGATGAGCAGCTGGCCGATGAACGTGCCGTCCGCGAGCGGGACGGTCGGCGCGGCGGCCGCGGTGGTCCCCGGCTTCCACTTGAACCGCACCGGCACCGCCGGCGGGAAGTCCTTGCCGCGTACGGAGGTGACGAAGCCGGGCTTGCCGATCTCCGGCACGGCGACGATGCGCGGCTGGAGGATGCGCAGCCGCTGCCGGGCGGTGTTGTCGCTCCGGTCGGCGTCCGTGCCGGTGGTGGTGAGGCGGCCGGTGACCTGCCCGGCCAGCGCCTTGGCGGGCCTGAGCACGACCCGTACGACGGTGCTGGCGCCCGGTGTGAGGTCGGGCAGCGCGCACTCGAGGTCGCGGTCGCAGCCGGCCGGCGTCCCGCCGCGGGGAATTCCGGCGGGCAGGCCGATGCGCAGCCGCAGTCCGGTGGCGAGGGCGTTGCGGCCGTTGCGGACGGTGTACGTGACCACGACCCGGCCGCCGACATAGCCGGGGTTCGGCTGGGCGGTGACCCGTACCCCGGGACCGGCCTCGGGTGCCGCCGGCTCCGGGGGCACGGTGGGCGTGGGAGTCGGGGCGGGGGGCGCGGGCGGCGTGGGAGTCGGGGTCGGGGTGGGGGTCGGGGTGGGCGAGGGCGTCGGGGTCGCCTCGACGACCGGCACCACGGTCCGGCCCGCGTTGTCGCTGGGCTGCGGGTCGATGACCGTACCGGTGACCGACCAGTCGACCGGTGCGTCGCCGGGGACGAGGCCGGTGAGCGTGACCTGTACCGGGACGGTGGCGCCGGGCTCCACCACGCCGAGGTCGCACTCCAGGGACTCGGCGTCGCAGGTGCCTTCGGGCGGGGTGATCCGGGTGATCCGCACGCCGGGCGGCGGGGCGATGGTGAGCCGGGTGCCGGGGGAGGCGGCGGGGCCGTTGTCGACCACGTCGACGGTGACCGTGACGGTGTCGCCGACGGTGACCCGCGGCGTGCTTCCGGGCGCCCGGACGGCGAGGTCCACGGACTGCTGGACGGAGGGTTCCTTCTGCCGTCCCGCGAGGCCGGCGGTGAGCGGGGTGAGGTCACCGGAGGCGATGTCGAGGAGGCTCAGCTTCTCGGGGCTGTTGCCGGCGGCCTCGGCGCGGGAGCTGAACACGAGCCCCTTGCCGTCGGCGGTCCAGGCGGCGTCGCGGGGCTGGTGCGGTCCGGTGACGGTGGTGTCCGGCAGTTCCCGGTCACAGGCGCCGGGCACACCGCGGGCGGCGGCCGGCAGGAGGACCCGGCAGGTGTCGCCGGTCGGGGAGGTGAGCAGGATGCCGTTCCGCTCGTCGACCCGGCCGGCGCCGTTCTTTCGGTTGAAGGCGACACCGCGGCCGTCCGGGGAGAAGGCGGGGCTGTCGTCGATGACCTCGCAGTCGCCGGGGCAGTTGGTCTCGCTCAGGTCGTTCTGCTCGGTCAGGTCGTCCACCGGCACGGTCCACACGTGCTTGTTGCCGCCGCTCCCGTCGATCTCCTCGGCGCGGGTGAAGGCCAGGGTGGCGCCGTCGGAGGACCAGGTGGGCTGGGCGTCCCGGCCGGTGAGTTCTCCGGCCGGCGGGACGATCTCGCCGGTGATCGCGCCGTCGGCGACGTCCGCGACGAGGATGCGTCCCGCCCCGCCGACGGCGCCCGGCGAGACACGGGTGAAGGCGAGGCGGGTGCCGTCCGGGGAGAACGTCGGGTCGGTGTCCCAGTCGGTGGCGGCGCGGCCCTCGAGTTCCATGGGTGCCGCCTTGGAGCCGTCGGCGTCGACCGTCCAGATCCGCTGGCTCCGCTGTCCGGCCTCACCCTCGAAGCGGGTGACGACGATCCGGCGGCCGTCGGGCGTGTAGTTCTGCCGCTCGGTCCAGGGGTCGTAGCCGGGGCCCGGCTGGAACAGGGGGTCCTTGGCGGGGTCCGTGTTGGTGTCGGCCGCGGGGTCCTCGGTCAGGATCGTCGGCCCGAGGTCGCGGGGGTCGGAGCCGTCCGCCCGGATGTCCTGGAGCGTCGCCACGTGCGGGCCGGCCGCGGAGGTGCGCTCGACGACCGCCCGGCCGCCGTCGACGGCGCCGAGCCAGGTGGGCGAGAGGACGTCCCGGTCCTCGTCGAGCACCAGCGAGGGAACCTGGTCCGAGTGGGCGGTGGACCGGAACACATGGTCCCAGTCGCCCTCGCACTCACAGGTGATCTCGGGACTGAGGAACACCAGCCCGTCCCCGTCGGGCAGCCACGCCGCCCCGTGGGCACGCCAGTCGGCCGCCACGCCCGCGAAAAGCGGCTCGTCGGCGGCACCGTTCGTGATCCGCAGCCGGGACACGGACCGCCCGTCCTCGGTCGTGGTGACGGTGTAGGCGATCCAGTCCCGGTTGACGTCGTCGTCGACCGGGTTCCACGCCGGCTCGGAGGCCGTACCGCCCGCGGAGCCGGTGAGCCGGGTGGCGGTACCGCCGTCCAGGTCTCGTACGTAGATCTGCCGCCCGGCGACCGGGTCACCGTCGGACGCGTACGCGATGCGCTCCCCGTCGGGGGAGACCGCCGGGTCGGTCTCGTCGGCCGGGGTGTCGGTGAGCCGGGTCGGAGCGCCGCCGTCGGTGGACACCTGCCACAGGTCGCGCTGCGCCCCCTCACCCGCGTCGAAGATCACGGACTCTCCGTCGGGCGTCAGTTGGGGGTGCGCGGCGTCCATGCCGGTGGTCAGCCGCCGTACGGTGCCGTCGGCGGCGCGCAGATAGATCTGCGGGTTCCTCTCGTCCCGCCGGGAGGCGAAGACCAGCTGGTCCTCGACGGCGGACGGCTGCGTGTCGTAGTGGGTCGGGCCCTCGCCGAACAGGGCGGGGCTGGAGGTGGTGGAGGCGACGCCGCCGAGACTGCGGTGTCCGGTGCCGGCGTAGGTGATCCGGGTCTGCGCGGCGTCCGCCGCGTCCGTGTCCCCCGGTTCGGCATTGCCCGGACCGGCCGCCGCCGTCACCCCGAGCAGCGGGAGGAACAGCAGCAGCGACATGCCGAGTCTCCCCAGGCGGTACCGCCCGCCGGAGCCAGCGGATTCCATCGGGTCCCCTTCACGGTCTGGTGCGGCAGCTGGATGTGCCCTCGCCCACCGTGCACCGGCCGCGCGCACGGCGGCAGGGCGGCGGGGCCGCACCCGGGGGAAGCACGGGGTGTGCTTTCGGGCAGCGCGGGTTCCCCGGCGTCGTCGGCGGGGGCGCCCGGCCGGTCCCTCAGATCAGCCCGTTGCGCAGCGCGTAGCCCACGGCGTGGGCCCGGTTGCGCAGTTGCAGCCGGGTGATGACCTCGTGCAGGACGTTCTTTACGGTGCGTTCGGAGTACGAGGTCTTGCGGGCTATCTCCGCCGTGTCCAGGCCCTCCGACACCAGGCGCAGCATGTCCGCCTCGCGCGTGGTGAGGGTGGACAGGGACAGCGCCCCGGGGTCGAGTGCGGACCGCCGCAGGCTGCCGACGTGGTTGAGGAGTTCGCCCAGCAGATCGCCGGGGAGCATGCCCTCGCCGTTGCCGGTGGCCAGGACCAGGCGCAGCAGCTGGTCCTGATCGGCCTCGGCACGGCGCAGCACCGCGGCGACCCCGCACTCGATGACACGCTGCAGCCCGCCGGCCCCGAGGGTGCCGATCACCAGGCCGGTGCGGGTGGCGCTGTTGTGCCGCAGCCGGCCCAGCAGGGCGGCCACGTCGTCGTCGACGGTGTCGGCTACCACCAGGGACACCCGGGCCGAGCCCATGTCGTCGGCGTCGACCAGGTCGACCTCGGGTCGGTGCCGTAACTGCTGGACGACGCCCACCCGCAGCACCGGGTCGGCGGCGTAGACGGCCAGGGTCACCCGGGACGGGGGCCCGTCGGGTGGGGTGCGGTGGATCCAGCCCGCCCGGACGGGGCCGGGCGGTGAGGTGTCGGACAGTTCTGGTCGGATCTCTTCGGCGCGGAACACGGCTACCTGCTTCGTACGAGTCGGTGGGAGGTGAGGGGAGAACGTGAGGTGATCACAGGCGGGGTGGTGCGCGGGAGGCGGCTCGCCACATCAAGCGGCCGCCGTTACAAGTGAGTTGGCTCCGGCTGTCCGGGCACTGTCACTGCCCGCACATTGCCCTCGCGTTCCTCGCCGTACTCCCGGGCGGGCTCCTACGGTGAGGGCGTGACGCCTTCCGCAGCCTCTTCCGGTCCCGGTGCGCCCGGCCTCGACATCCCGGCCGTGACGGTGACTCCGGGCGACATCGCCACCACCACCCTGACCGTGCGCAACGACAGCGACATCGTCGAGGCCTACGACCTGAAGGTGGTCGGGGACTGCGCCGCGTGGACCACGGTGGAACCGGCGCGCGTCTCCCTGTATCCCGGCACCTCCGAGACGGTGACGCTCCGGCTGGAGCCGCCGCGTTCCCCGGAGATCCGGGCCGGCGAGATGCCCCTCGGGGTACGGGTCCTGCCGAACGAGCACCCCGACGCCGTACGGGTCCTCGAAACCACCGTGCACGTCGGGGAGTTCCACGAACTGCGGACCGAGCTGTCCCCGCGCCGCCGGCGCGGCTGGCTGCGCGGCCGCTATCTGCTGGCCGTACGCAACCAGGGCAACACCCCGGTGCGGGTGCGCTTCACCCCCGGACAGGCGGGCGAGGAGCTGGCGTTCGCCTTCGACCCGGCGCAGCCGAAGCTGGAGCCCGGCGAGTCGGCGGAGGTCCGGCTGCGGGTCCGTACCGCCAAGCCCGTGTGGTTCGGCAACCCCGTGGTGTGGCCGTTCACCATGGACACCACGGAGGCCGTCGAGCAGGAGGAGACGGCGGAGACGCGCGCCGGCGATCCCGTCGTGCAGCCGTCGCTGGACGCGGAGTTCGTCCAGATCCCGATCTTCCCGAAGTGGCTGCTGATCCTGCTCGCCGCGCTGCTCGCGCTGCTGCTCGCCTGGTTCACACTGGTCCGTCCGGCGGTGCGCAGCGCCGCCGAGGAGGCGGCCACCGAGGCGGTCCGGCCCCGGCCGACACCGGCCGGTGAGCAGGAGGCCGGCGGAGGGGCCCCGGGCACCGGGGCCGACAGCCGGCCCGGGGGCGGCGGCCAGGAGTCGGGGGCGGCGGCGCCCGGCACGGGCGGCGACGGCAGCGCCTCCTCGGCCGGGGGCGGCACGGCGGCCGGTGGCGCGCAGCACTCGGAGACGATCGACCTGAAGACGGGCACGGGCAGGACCGAGGCCGGCACCTACAAGGTGCCCGCGGACAGCGTCTTCGGCGTCACCGACATCGTCGTCGCCAACTTCCAGGGCGACGAGGGCGTACTGACGATCAGCTTCGGCGACCGCAAGATCACCACGATCGCGCTGGAGACGTTCCGCAACCAGGACTACCACTGGGTCACTCCCATCGAGATCCCCGAGAACGACACGGTGACCATCAGCGTGACCTGCGCGAAGCCCGGTACCCCGGCCACCGGTCGTCAGGCGTCCGAGTGCCATGAGGTCCTGAACGTGAGCGGAGTGCTCGGCACCACCACGCGATGAATCGGGCATGCTGCTTCCGAGTTCATCCTCGATCAGTGGTGGCTACATTCGGAAAGTACCGAAAGCCTTTCGGCCGGAAATGAATAACCTTGGTCTCAAAACCGGCATCGAGCCCCAGCGGTCCCGTACGACACCGGGCTCAGGGGCGGTCGGCGCCCGGGTTTCCGGGCTTCTCCGGCTTACCGGGGTTCCCGGTGGCGCCGGCCCGGCCGTTGCCCTGGTTGCCCGAAATGCCCTCGTTGCCCGTGGTGTTGTCGCCCGGGTCGCCGGTGGGGCCGTTTCCGTTCCGCCCGGACCGGCCGTTGCCCTCGTTCCCCGGCTGCCCCGACGGCGCGTCCGCTTCCAGCCGCTCGGCGCAGTAGGCGCCGACGTTCGCCGCCCCGCCCGCCGCCTCGACGAGCCGCTTCCAGGCCGTCGAGTCCAGCGCCTTGCCCCGGCCCCGAACCCGGTCGTAGGCCCGGCAGTGGGCCTCGGTGTCCTTGGCGGTAGCGGGACGGCCGGGGCGGCCGGAGCCGGTCTCCGGGGCCGCGGAGCCGCCGGCCGACGGGGTGGCCGTACCGGATGACGGGGTCCGGGTGCCGCCGGCGTCCCTCGCCGGTCCGTCCGGGGACGGGCCGCCCACCACGCCGATGCCCGCGACCGCGACACCGCTCAGTGTGAGACCGGCGATCAGCACGGACAGCGTGGCCTTCAGCGAGCGGCGGCCGAGCCGCCCGCCCCGGGTCCGCCAGTCGTCCCGGCGCCGGGTGCGCGTGCCGTGCGCCCCCGCCTCGCGGGCGGCCAGGAACGCGGCGACGGCCCGCTGCTCGGCCCCGGCGTCCACACCCTCGCGTATCAGCGCGGCGGCGAGCAGAGCCTCCAGGTCCGGCCCGGCGGTGGCGGCACCCGGACCCCGGCGGCCGGACGGCGTGCCCTCGGGGTGCGCACGCCGACGGCCGGCGGGCCCGCCGTCGTTCTGCCGTTCACCCATGTCCGTTCCCGTTCCTGCTCGTTCCACCGGATACCCGCGGGGTCCGCCCGCCCGCACGCACGGGCCGGCCGGCCGGCCGTCGGGGGCGGTACCGCCCGGACCGACGGATACGTTCCGCATGTCCGGCCTGTTCAGCCGGCGGCCTTGGGGGGCCGTCGTGGACCGCCGGGCGCCGCAGGGCCGGGCCGGACGCCGTCGCGCCGCCCGCCGTGTCCGCCGTCCCGGCCGATGTTCATGTCGACTCACCCAGCGTCCGCGAGGCCTCATCCGTCACACCGTCGGCGCCGAGCTGCCGCGCGAGACGCTTCAGCCCCCGGTACGCGGCCGTCCGTACGGCACCCGGCCGCTTGCCGAGGACGCGGGCGGCGGCGGGCCCGTCGAGGCCGACGACCACCCGCAGCAGCACGGCCTCCGCCTGGTCCCGCGGCAGCCCGCCGACCAGTTCGAGGGCGTACTCGGTGGACAGGGACTCCATCGCCTGGTCGTAGGTGCTCTGCGGTCCGGGCAGGTCCAGTACGTCCTGTTCCAGCGCCGACGGCCGGGGCCGTACCCGCTGCCGGCGCAGATGGTCCAGCGCCCGGTGCCTCGCTATGGTCGCCGTCCAGCCCCTGAAACCCGCCCCGTCGCCCTTGAACCTCCCCAGATCGCGGGCGATCTCCAGCCAGGCGTCCGACATGACGTCCTCGGCGTCGTCCCCGACCAGCCCGCGCACATAGGCGAGCAGGCCCGGCTGTACGAACCGGTAGGCCACGGCGAAGGCGGCCTCGTCCCCCTCCTGGGCCCGCGCGACGGCCGCGCCCAGTTCCCCGTCGTACGCCTTTACGCGGCGGGATTCCCCTCCGTGGCCCAAGAACCGTCCTCGTCCGTACCGGGCGCGCAGCGCGCCCGTGTCGCCTGGTACGAGCCCGTCCCACACGCGCCCGCACCCCCACGGTCATCAGCGTCCGCCGCCACGAAAGTGTCACAGCTCGTCACAGGCCTCGTACGGCGCGGGGGACGGCCGGGGCCATGTGTGACGTTCGGTGCCCGCACGGCGCTGGATGAGTGCCACCTGTGTGACAGGTGGTGTCCATGTTGCATTCCAAGGGGTGGGGTAGTGAGTCCTCGAAGGACCCATGCGTACAGGCCGCTCAGCCTGAGACGGCGAGCCTGGCTGACCATCGGAGCCGTCGTGGTCGGCGGCGCGGGGGTCGCCACGTACGCGGTCGCCGGACCGTCGTCCGAGCCGCCCGCCGAGGCGAAGGCCCGGAAGCCGAGCATGCACACGCTGGAGCTGGAGAACCGGGGCGCGGGCCGCCGCGGTCTCGACCGGCAGTCGACGAAACGATTCAGCGCGGTACTGGTGACCTGGGACAACCCGGAGGCGGACGCCAAGGGCACGCCCGAGGTGCGCACCCGGGACCTGGAGACCGGCGAGTGGTCCGGCTGGCAGCGGCTGGCGGACGAGCCGAGCCAGGCCGACGGCGCGGAGGGCGAACGCGCGGCGGCCCGCGGCGGTACGGCGTCGGTGTGGACCGACGACTCCGACGGTGTCGAGGTGCGCGTGGTGAACGCCGCCGGCACCCAGGTCGGCGGCCAGCCGGCCGGTATGGACGTCAAGCTCCTCGACCCGGGCACCGACCCCGAGGGCGCGCCGACGGTCGCCGCCATGGAACCGGCCGCGTTCGCGGAGGAGACCACGGACCCGACGACGACGGACCCGGCGACCACGGACCCGGCGACCACGGACCCGGCGCAGACCCCCTCGGTGGAGCCCACGGAGACGGTCACGACCACGCCCGCGGAGCCCACCGGCACCCCGTCGGAGACGGCCACCGGCACCGCCTCCCCCGAGCCGTCCCCGACCGTCCCCGAGCCCCGCCCCTCGACGGTCGTGAAGCCGCCGGTCATCACGCAGGCCGAGTGGGGCGCCTCCACGGACTACGACGGCACGCCGGCCTACGGCACCGGGATCAAGGCCGCCGTCGTCCACCACACCGGCGTCGACGGCGACAACGGCGTCTCGTGCGCCGACTCGCGGGCCCGGATGCGTTCCATCCAGCAGGAGCACTTCGCGCGCGGCTACTACGACATCGGCTACAACTTCGTCGTCGACCGCTGCGGGCAGATCTTCGAGGGCCGCAGCGGCGGCATGGACCTGCCGGTGACCGGCGCCCACGACGTCGGCTTCAACACCGACACGCTCGGCATCTCCTACATCGGCAACTTCGAGAGCGCGCAGCCGAGCCGGGCCGCCCTGGACTCGATCGCCCGGGTCGTCGCCTGGAAGTTCGGCATGTACGGCATCGACCCGGCCGGCAAGGTCACGCTGACCTCCGGCACGGAGGCCGGGGTCACCGGCAACAAGATCGACAAGGGGGAGTCGGTCACCCTCCCGCGGGTCTTCGGACACCGGGACACCAACAACACCGCCTGCCCCGGCAAGAACCTGTACCCGAAGCTGTCCAGGATCGCCGCGCTCGCCAAGGCCCCGGGCATCTCGCACGCCCTCGCCACCTCGGACTTCAACCGGGACGGACTCGCCGACCTGGCCGTGGGCACCCCACGGGTGAAGAGCGGCGCGGGCAGCGTCTCCGTACTCCCGGGCACAACCGGCGGTCCGGCCTCCGGCGCCCGCAGGACGCTCATGCAGAGCAGCCCCGGCGTCTCCGGCAACGACGAGTCGGGGGACGCCTTCGGCACCTCCACCGCCTGGGGCGACGTCAACGGCGACGGCCACGCCGACCTCGCGATCGGCGTCCCCGGCGAGGACGACACCAGCGGTCACCGCGACCGCGGCTCGGTCGTGGTGATGTACGGCCCCGGGCTGAACACCGGTTTCGGCTACACCACGTCGGGCGTCACCGAGACGGGCGCGAAGCTCGGCACTACGGTCGCCGTCGGTGACTTCGACGGCGACGGCAAGGCGGACGTGTTCGCCGCCGGCTCCGGCAACGGCGGCAACTGGAACGCCCGCCACACCGGCGGCGCCACCAGATCCGGCACGCTCACCTCCGCCACGGGGGCCCTCGCCCACCTGGACGCCACGAGCGGCGACTTCAACCGGGACGGCTACGCGGACATCGCCCTCAACTACCGTGACACCGGCGGCATCAGCCGTGTCGTCCGGTTCGCGGGCTCCGCGTCCGGCCTCACCAAGGCGGGCGTCATCTCCGTCAAGGGCGGGCGCGCCCTCGCCGCGGGCGACATCAACGGCGACGGCTACGACGACATCGTCATCGGCCAGCCGGCGGCCGCGGAGTCCGGCGGTACGACGTCGGGCGGGCGGATCACCATGCTGCTGGGCACGTCGTCCGGGTTCACCACCACCGGCATGAAGACGGTCCACCAGGACACCACCGGGGTCCCGGGCGGCAACGAGTCCGGTGACGACCTCGGCGCGTCGGTGTCCGTCGGCGACTACAACGGCGACGGCTACGCGGACGTCCTGGCCGGCGCCCCCGGCGAGGACCTCAGCCGCGCCGGCGTCAACCGCAAGGACGCGGGCAGCGCGATCCTGGTCCGGGGGACCTCCTCGGGCCTCACCGGTTCCGGCGCGGTGTTCGTGTCCCAGGACACCTCCGGCATCCCCGGCGCCACGGAGTCCGGTGACCGGTTCGGTTCCGCGGTGTCCCTGACGGACCTGTCCGGCTACGGCCGCGCGGACCTGACGTTCGGCGCGGACGGCGAGGACACGTGGGACGGCGCGGTCCTCTACCTCCCGAGCAACGGCTCGGGACTCGGGTACGGCGACACGGTGTTCTACGGCAGGGGCTCGTTCGGCCTGGCGGCGGACCTCCGGCTGGGGAACACGCTGACCCCGTGACACGGTGACGACGACGGCCGGGGCCCGCACGGTGTGCGGGCCCCGGCCCGGGTCCTGTCGTCACATTCCCGGCCCGCCCGAAGGACGGGCCGCGCGGCGTCAGGTGGTTGCCGACGCTCCGCGTTGACGCCCTCCTCCGCCGCACGCACCAGACCCCGCTCGGGTCGACAGCAGGGCGCCGTTGCCTGGACCCGGCCTGATCCGAACGACACCCCCTAGGGGCGGGGACCCGCGTCCGACGCGTCCCGGCACAGCAGGCGCAGGGAGCCGTCGCCCGTGTAGCAGCGGCGGGCCTCGTCGATGGGGTCCCAGAGGCGGCCGTCGGGCGTGCGGACCCAGTGGCCACCGCCGTACGCCGACCACTCGCCGCCCGTCTGACGCACGATCACCTCACCGGCGTAGGCCCCGAAGCCGCGCAGCACCAGTTCCACGGCGGCGTACGGGGCCGCCTCCCGGCGTATCTCCCCGATGGTCCGGTCGACGCTCCACAGACTGCGCGCCGAGTAGTCGAGCCGCAGTCGCGCCCCCTCCCGCATCGCCGCCACCGCGTCCGCGGCCCAGCGGGCCGGCTTGGCCGCGGCGGACGGCCTGGACCCCTGCTGTGTGGTCACACTCGTCGCACTCGTCACACCCAGCTAAGCGCAAACCCAGACCGTTCCATCACCCACCCCGGCAGCCGCGGCCATTCGTGCCGCTGGGGCGATGGGGGTCCCCCGCTCGGGCGAAGCCGAGAGTGGGGGAGGGCGACATCACACCGGCCCCTCACCCATCCCTGCGGCTGCGCCGCGACACGGCCGCGCGCAACACCCGCCGTCCCTCCGTGGAAACCTCCAGCGCCCCGCGCAGACCCCCCGCCCCATGGGCGACCAGCAGCTCCAGCACCGCCACTTGGCGCCGCAACTCAGCGGCGAGCAACGGCGAAAGCCCCTCGGTGACGACCTCACCGCGGACATCGACAAGACCGGAGCCGTCACCACCCCCGTCCAACAGCCGATGCACCCGCAGCGCGGCGACGGAACAGTCGTCGGCCCACCCCCGCAACGCGGCAGCGGACCACTCGCCCGGCGCGGCGGCAAGCATCCCGTGAGCAAGCCCCACAGCCTCGTCCTCACCTTCCCCCACCGCGTCCAGCTTCCCCCGCGTCTGCTCCAGCCGCTCCGCCCACTCACCGGCCGCCGCGCCCTCCGCAAGGCTCGCCCACAGCGGCCGCAGCACCTCGTCGTCACCGCCCAGCAAGGGCACGCACCGATCCAAACAAGCCAGCCCGCTCGCGGCCAGCCCGCGCTCGTCGGCCCGTGCGATCAGTTCCACCAGGCTCATCCACGCCTCCCCAAGGGATGGTTCGCGGGCCCCCGTCGAGGCCCTCACGTGCCCCGTTTCTCACGGAGCCCGCATCTCCCCTTACTGCGTGCGATTCACCCGGAGTGTCACAGCGGCACCGGCCGAGCCGGCCAGGCAGCCGGGAGCGGAGGTTTTCGGCCATCGGGTCGGGGGCGACGGCCGGCACCTCGGCCCAGAGCACGCCCCGCTCTCACCCCAACCGGGGCGGTCAGTCCAGTTCGTCCGCCAGGACCTTGAACTCCGCCCACGACAGCGCCGGTTCACGCGGATCCCAGAGCTTCTGGACGGTCGCCGCCAGCGGCAGCCGTATCCCGGCCGCGATCTGTTCCTGGGTCTGCGCCCGGGGGATGTCGCCCCAGATGGCGAAGGATCCGCCGAGTATCTGGCCGTCGTAGCGCTCCGGGACGGGGGTGGTGCCGCGCAGCACCAGCGGCGTCCACTGCTCGTATATCCGCTCACCGGTCGGGTAGACGAAGGTCAGCGGCTCGCCGAGCACGTAGTAGAGGAACTCGTCGTTGTAGTTGATGACCTTGCGGCCCTCGCGCAGATACTCCGCCGGCTGCCGCGCGCCGATCTCCTTGCCGGTCCAGTAGGCGACCTGGATGTCCTTCGCGGCCTGCACGGAGCCGCCGCGGAAGAAGCCGTCGTTCCAGGCGCGGGGCGTACGGTCGAGGGCGCGGACGGTGGCGGCCCGGTCGTTCAGCCAGCCGGTGGTGAGGTCCTCCACGGTCGCGCCGGCGCCGTACCTCCTCCGCGCGGCGGCGGCCAGCCCCGGGAACGACGCCTCGGGGTCGGACACCACCAGTGCCTGGTACTCGTCCGCGCCGAGGTGCCACTGCCCGCCGGGGAACAGCCCGGCGTACTCCTTCAGCAGGTCGTCGACGATCTCGGCGGACTCGGGGTTCGCGATGTCGACCGCGCCGCGCACCGCCGCGCCGTTCACGTCGCGCAGCTGCAGACCGGGGTGTGCGGCGATGACCGCGCCCAGGTGTCCGGGCGAGTCGATCTCGGGGACGACGGTGATGTGCCGGCTCTCCGCGAGTGCGACGATCTTCCTCACCTGCGCCTTGGTGAGGTGGTCGTCGGACACGATCTCCGGGTGCGAGCCGGACTCGACGCGGAAGCCCTGGTCGTCGGAGAAGTGCAGACCGAGCTCGTTGAACTTCAGATCACCGAGCTCACGGATGCGGTCCTCGATCCAGTCGGCGGTGTAGTGCTTGCGCGCGATGTCCACCATCAGCCCGCGCCGCTGCTTGGCCGGCTCGTCGCGCACCACGCCCTCGGGGGCGGTGCCGTCCGCCTTCACCTCCTGCTTGAGCGTGCGGGTGCCGTAGAACACGCCCGCGTCGGTGGGGGCGGCCACGGTCACCCGGCCGTCCCGCACGGTCATCGTGTAGGACTCCGGGTTCACGCCCGCGTCCCGGTTCAGCTCCAGCCGCAGATCCCCGGCCCGCTCGTCGTCCCGCTCCCCCGCGTACGTCATCCCCAGTTCGCCGGCGGTCAGCCGCCCCTCGTCGGCCAGCGCGGGATCGTCCACCACCACCCGGTGGTCCTTCGCGGGCCGCCACCCCGGCCCGCGCTCGGCGCTGTGCTCGCGTACGGCGGGTATGGTGCGCGGCGCCTTGGACAGCGGGTAGGCGCGGGTGGGGCTCGGACTCGGGCTCCGGCCCGCCGTACCGGCGGCCTCGTCGGAACCGCCGGACGCGCCGTCGTCGCCCGAGGTGACCCAGAGCCCGAGGCCCACGCCGGCCGCGGCCACCAGGGTGCCCGCGGTGACCGCCCCGATCAGCACCCGTCGCCGCCTCACCGCCTCCCTCACGGAGCGCCGCCGGTGCTGCCTGTGCTGCCTGTGGTGACTCACCCGGCCAACGTACGACCCGAACGAGTGAAGGGCGTCATCGAGCCGTTCTCAAACTCTGCCGACCGGGTGAATTCGGGGTACCGATCGGACACGTCTCGGACTCACTCGATAACGTGACGTCAGAACTGTCACAGCATCTTCCACCGACACACACGCGACGCCCACGAGGACCCACGCTGCCTGCGCACCGTCTCCCAGACCTCCCCGGCCGAGTCGCCATACCCGGACAGTCCCGCGGCACGCCCGGGACGCCGTCCGCGCTGGAGCGCTTCAACACCGGTCCGGCCGAGGACGCCGAGCGCCTCCTCCTGGCCTGTCTGCGCAGCCCGCGCTGGGCCCTGCGCCTGTCCGGCCACCGCCCCTACCCGGATCTGCCGTCCCTGTTCGCGGCCTCCGACGAGGCGGCGTACGACCTCTCCCCCAAGGAGCTCACCGAGGCCCTGACGGCCGAGCCCCGCCCCACCCTCCCCGAGGACACCTACTCCGCCGCCCACACGGCCCTCACCGCGGCCCACACGGCGTACGAGACCACCTTCGGGCATGTCTTCGTGATCTCCCTGGACGGCGTCCCCGAGGAAGAGATCCTGGACCGCTTCCTGGAAAGCATCCGCTCACGTTTGGCCAACGATCCCGACGAGGAACGAGCGGTGTCGGCGGACCACCTCCGCCGCCTCGCGAAGGAGCGGCTGCTCAACTTCTTGGGGGCACAGGACACACCCCTCAGGGGCGCGGGGCACCGCGCGACCGGCTCTCACGACGCCGCACCCGTCACACAACCGGACAATTCATCCCGGATGCCACCCCGATAGCCCGTAAGCGTGCCAGTTTGATCACACCGGCAGGCCCCCTGCAAGCACCGCGGGCATCCGTCGCTAACATGCTGGGGGCCGGTGGACCGTACCCGGCCGGGCCCGACCGACAAGGAAAGCCGGCGCGGCCCCGACCCCCGCTCCCGGAGGAAACTTCCGTGCCGGCTGGAACGCTGTACCGCGGCCGGGAAGGAATGTGGTCCTGGGTGGCTCACCGAGTCACCGGCGTCCTCATCTTCTTCTTCCTGTTCGTTCACGTGCTGGACACCTCGCTCGTACGAGTGTCCCCCGAGGCCTACGACGATGTCGTGGCCACGTACAAGACGCCGATCGTCGCGCTGCTGGAGTACGGCCTCGTCGCCGCCATCCTGTTCCACGCGCTCAACGGCCTGCGTGTCATCGCCGTCGACTTCTGGGCCAAGGGCGCCCGCTACCAGAAGCAGATGCTCTGGACGGTCGTCGCCATCTGGGTCGTGCTCATGCTCGGGGCGATCTACCCCGTGCTCGGCCACGCCGCTCGTGAAGTGTTCGGGAGCTGACGACCATGTCCACGACTGAAACCACCGCCTCGGGCATCGGCCCCGTCGAGGGCGCCTCGCTCTACTCCGTCGACAACCCGGCACCGGTCATCGAGCCGCCGCGCCGGCGGACGAAGAAGACCCCGAAGTCCACCCGGGGCAACTTCGAACTGGCCGCGTGGCTGTTCATGCGCCTGTCCGGTGTCGTGCTGGTCGTACTGGTCATCGGCCACCTGCTGATCCAGCTCGTCCTCGACGGCGGCGTCTCCAAGATCGGCTTCGCCTTCGTGGCGGGCCGCTGGGCCTCGCCGTTCTGGCAGGTCTGGGACCTGCTGATGCTGTGGCTGGCGATGCTGCACGGCACGAACGGCCTGCGCACGGTCATCAACGACTACGCGGAGCGCCCGAACACCCGGCTGTGGCTCAAGGGCCTGCTCTACACCGCCACGGTGTTCACCATCCTGCTGGGCACGCTGGTGATCTTCACCTTCGACCCGAACATCCGCTAGGCACGGGGCTGCGAGAATCATGAAGGTACACAAGTACGACACCGTCATCGTCGGCGCCGGTGGCGCCGGCATGCGCGCGGCCATCGAGTCGACGAAGCGCAGCCGCACCGCCGTCCTGACCAAGCTCTACCCCACGCGTTCCCACACGGGCGCGGCGCAGGGCGGCATGGCCGCCGCGCTGGCCAACGTGGAGGAGGACAACTGGGAGTGGCACACCTTCGACACGGTCAAGGGCGGTGACTACCTGGTCGACCAGGACGCCGCCGAGATCCTGGCGAAGGAGGCCATCGACTCGGTCCTCGACCTGGAGAAGATGGGCCTGCCGTTCAACCGGACGCCGAACGGCACCATCGACCAGCGCCGCTTCGGCGGTCACAGCCGTAATCACGGCGAGGCGCCGGTCCGCCGGTCCTGCTACGCGGCCGACCGCACCGGTCACATGATCCTCCAGACGCTGTACCAGAACTGCGTCAAGGAGGGTGTGGAGTTCTTCAACGAGTTCTACGTCCTGGACCAGCTGATCACCGAGGTCGACGGCGTCAAGAAGTCCGCCGGTGTGGTGGCGTACGAGCTGGCGACCGGTGAGATCCACGTCTTCCAGGCGAAGTCCGTGATCTACGCGTCCGGCGGCACCGGCAAGTTCTTCAAGGTGACGTCGAACGCGCACACGCTGACGGGTGACGGCCAGGCGGCCGTGTACCGGCGCGGGCTGCCGCTGGAGGACATGGAGTTCTTCCAGTTCCACCCGACCGGCATCTGGCGCATGGGCATCCTGCTGACGGAGGGCGCCCGCGGTGAGGGCGGCATCCTGCGCAACAAGGACGGCGAGCGCTTCATGGAGAAGTACGCGCCGGTCATGAAGGACCTCGCGTCCCGTGACGTCGTCTCCCGCTCCATCTACACGGAGATCCGGGAGGGCCGCGGCTGCGGTCCCGAGGGCGACCACGTCTACCTGGACCTCACGCACCTCCCGCCGGAGCAGCTGGACGCCAAGCTGCCCGACATCACGGAGTTCGCGCGGACGTACCTCGGTATCGAGCCGTACACGGACCCGATCCCGATCCAGCCCACCGCGCACTACGCGATGGGCGGCATCCCGACGAACGTCGAGGGTGAGGTGCTCATCGACAACACCACCGTCGTACCGGGCCTGTTCGCGGCCGGCGAGGTCGCCTGTGTCTCCGTGCACGGCGCCAACCGGCTGGGCACCAACTCGCTGCTGGACATCAACGTGTTCGGCAAGCGGGCCGGTATCGCGGCGGCGGAGTACTCCCAGAAGGCCGACTTCGTCGAGCTGCCGGAGAACCCGGAATCCCTGGTCGTCGAGCAGATCGAGCGGCTGCGGACCTCCACCGGCACCGAGCGGGTGGCCACCATCCGCCGGGAGCTGCAGGAGACCATGGACGCCAACGTCATGGTGTTCCGCACCGAGCAGACGATCAAGACGGCGGTCGAGAAGATCGCCGAGCTGCGCGAGCGCTACAAGAACGTCGCCATCCAGGACAAGGGCAAGCGGTTCAACACCGACCTCCTCGAGGCCGTCGAGCTGGGCAACCTGCTCGACCTGGCCGAGGTCATGGCCGTCTCGGCGCTGGCCCGCAAGGAGTCCCGCGGCGGTCACTACCGCGAGGACTACCCGAACCGCGACGACGTCAACTTCATGCGTCACACGATGGCGTACCGCGAGGTCGGCGCCGACGGCACCGAGACCGTCCGCCTGGACTACAAGCCGGTCGTCCAGACCCGCTACCAGCCGATGGAGCGTAAGTACTGATGGCTACCCCTGTTCTGGACAAGGCGGACGCGGCCGGTTCCCCCGAGCCCGGTTTCGCCGACTCCCCGTACATCACCGTCACCATGCGGATCCGCCGGTTCAACCCGGAGGTCTCCGCCGAGGCGGTCTGGGAAGACTTCCAGCTGGAGATCGACCCGAAGGAGCGCGTTCTCGACGCGCTGCACAAGATCAAGTGGGATCTGGACGGCACGCTCACCTTCCGCCGTTCCTGCGCCCACGGCATCTGCGGCTCCGACGCCATGCGGATCAACGGCAAGAACCGTCTGGCCTGCAAGACGCTGATCAAGGACATCAACCCCGAGAAGCCGATCACGGTCGAGGCCATCAAGGGCCTGACGGTCCTGAAGGACCTGGTCGTGGACATGGAGCCGTTCTTCCAGGCGTACCGGGACGTGATGCCCTTCCTGATCACGAAGGAGACCAACGAGCCGACGCGCGAGCGCCTGCAGACCGCCGAGGACCGCGCGCGCTTCGACGACACGACCAAGTGCATCCTGTGCGCCGCGTGCACGTCCTCGTGCCCGGTGTTCTGGAACGACGGCCAGTACTTCGGCCCGGCCGCGATCGTCAACGCGCACCGCTTCATCTTCGACTCGCGTGACGAGGCCGGCGAACAGCGCCTGGAGATCCTCAACGACAAGGACGGCGTCTGGCGCTGCCGCACCACCTTCAACTGCACCGACGCCTGCCCCCGTGGCATCGAGGTGACGAAGGCGATCGCGGAAGTGAAGCGCGCCCTGATCACCCGCCGCTACTGAGGTACGTCGTTCGTACGTCCGTGAGGGCCCCGTTTCCGCTGGAGACGGGGCCCTCTGGCATATGCCACACGTTCGGGTGAACGTGCCCGAGACGGACGTGAGGGCGTCATCCGCCCTACGCTGATGGTCTCGACACCAGCCCCTAGGAGGCACGCGATGTCCGCAGCATCCGTCGAGCGGCCCCACTACGAGCGGTCCCGCGACGAGCGTCCGCTGATCGCGGAGGCGAACCTCCTCATGGACCGCAATCCGGGCTACCGCGTCGAGATCATCGGAGACCAGCTCCTCGTGACCCCGCCACCGGACGGCCCGCACGCCGTAGTCCTGACCGACCTCATGTTGCCGTTCGCGACCGCCGGCTTGCACGGCGCGGACTCAAAGGTGGTGCAGGGCATTGGCCTCTGGCTACCGACCGACACCGAGGACTACGCAATTCCCGACCTCGCACTGGTGGACGCGGATTTCCACGACCACCTCGTCGAGAACAACTCCTACGACCCGGTCTGCTTCCGCCTCGTCCTGGAGGTCACCTCCAGCAACTGGAAGACCGACCTCAAGACGAAGGTCGCCGCCTACGCCGAGGCGAAGGTCCCCGTCTACGTAGTCGTCGACCGTAAGCACCAGCGCCTGCACGTCCTGACCGACCCGGTCGAGAGCGAGTACGCCACGCACCGCTTCCACTCCCCGGGCCAGCAGGTCACCCTCCCCGACTCCATCGGCGCCAAGGTCACGCTGGACGTGGCCGAGGTTCTCCGGGCCGGGCAGGCTCGCACGTCCGACTGAGCGTGCCCGGGGGCGCGTCGCCCCTGACGGAGTGGTGCCGGGGCCGCCCGGCACCACGGGCGCGGCCACGCCCGGGCTCGTGGCGCACTCTGTGACGCAGGCCACCACGACCACGAGTTGAACACGTTCAAAAGATAGGCCTAGAGTCTCCCTGTCAGCGTTTTGAACGTGTTCAAGAAAGGCTGGGGGGCATGGACCGTACCGTCATCGCCTATGTCATCTACCTCGTCGTCAGCATCGGGCTGACCGTGTGGGTGGCTCGTACGCTCAGCAGGAACGGGCGGATCTTCCTGTCCGACGTGCTGCACGGGAACGAGAAGCTCGCCGACGCCGTGAACCATCTCCTGGTGGTCGGCTTCTACCTGGTCAACCTCGGCTTCGTCGCGCTGTACCTGAGCGACGACGACACGATCGCCGACACGCGCGGCATCTTCGAGGCCCTGTCGACCAAGCTCGGCGTGGTGCTGCTGGTGCTCGGTGTGATGCACCTGGGCAATGTGTGGGTGCTCAACAAGATCCGGCGGCGCGGAATGATGGAGCGCGAGCAGGTTCCGCCGGTGCCGCCGCAGGGCTGGGCGGCGCCCACGGCCGGGGTGTGAGCGGCGTGGCGGCCACTGTCCGGGGCCGGGGCGCCGTGCGCGTCCCGGTCCGCCGGCTCACCGTGCTGTACGACGCCGACTGCTCGCTGTGCGCCTTCGTACGGGACTGGCTGGTGCGCCAGCCGCAGCTGGTGCCCCTGGAGCCGGTCCCGGCCGCGTCGGAGGAGGCGCGGGCCCGCTTCCCCGGCCTCGACCACCGCTCCACGCTGGAGGAGATCACCGTCGTGGGGGACGCCGGGCAGGTGTACCGGGGCGCCCACGCCTGGATCGTCACCCTGTGGGCGCTGCGCGAGTACCGGCGCCTCGCCCACCGGCTGAGCACGCCGTCCGGCCTGCGGCTCGCCAAGGGCGCGGTGCTGGCCGCCGCCAAGTGGCGCGGGGTCCGGTCCGGGTGGGGCGGGAGTGTGTACCGCCGGGGTGACGGCTGGACGTACGACCCGCGCGACGGCTGGAACTACACCCCGCCGGACTGCGAGGCGGGCACCTGCACCGCACCGTAGGCCCGCCTCCCGCTGGCGTTAGGCTCCTTCCGTGCCCGTGAAGAACGACGGCCCCGACGACGGCGCCACCCTCAGCAAGTCCGAGCAGACCCGCGCCCTGATCCTGGAGACCGCCATGCGGCTGTTCCAGGAGCGCGGCTACGACAAGACGACCATGCGGGCCATCGCCAAGGAGGCCGGGGTCTCCGTCGGCAACGCGTACTACTACTTCGAGGGCAAGGAACACCTGATCCAGGGCTTCTACGACCGGATCGCCGCCGAGCACCAGGTGGCGGCCCGGGAGGTCCTGCGCCGGGAGACCGACCTGGAGGCGCGGCTGGCGGGCGTACTGAAGGCGTGGCTGGACATCGCGACGCCGTACCACGAGTTCGCGGTGCAGTTCTTCAAGAACGCCGCCGACCCGGACAGCCCGCTCAGCCCCTTCTCCCCCGAGTCGGAGCACGCGCGCGTGGAGGCGATCAGCGTCCACCGCTCGGTACTCGCGGGCACGAAGACGAAGGTGCCCGACGAACTGCGGGACATCCTGCCCGAGTTGATGTGGCTGTCGCAGATGGGCCTGGTCCTGTACTGGATCTTCGACCGCACCGAGGGCCGTGAGCGCAGCTACCGGCTCGCCGAACGCGGCGCCCGGATCACCGCGCGCGGCATCTCCCTGGCCCGTTTCCGGGTGCTGCGGCCGCTGGTGCGCGAAGTGCACGAACTGTTCACGGAGTTCCTGCCCGGCATGACCAAGGCGCTCCCGGACCCGGCGAAGAAGGAGAAGGGGGCGCCCGCCGACGACGAGCGCCCCGACCCCGTCAGTTGACGGCGTCCACCTCACCGGGCGTGAGCTCCACGTCGTGCACCAGCGGACCGCCCGCGACGGTCACCTGGGCCGCGCGCGAGCCGAACGCACTCGCCGTGACCGCGAGCAGATAGGTACCCGGAGCCGGTACGGCGACGATGTACGCGCCGTCCGCGAGGGAGACCACTCGGTCCAACTGGCGTCCGCCCGGCGTCAGCAGGGTGACCGCGGCACCCTCGACGGCCTCACCGTCGGGGGCGCGGACGAAGCCGTGGACGACGGAGGAGGGTCCGCCCGGAACCGGCTCGGGCTCCGGGGCGTCCTCGCCGGGCTCGACCGCGAGATGCGGCAGCCGCTTCTCCAGTCCGGCGGGCAGCCACCAGTTGGACTTCCCGAGCAGATGCATCACGGCCGGCACCAGCGCCGTACGGAGGATGAACGCGTCCAGGGCGACCGCGGCGGCCAGCCCGACACCCGCCATGGCCGCGCCGTAGTCCCCGCTGAGCACGAAGGCGAGGAAGACGCAGACCATGATCAGGGCGGCGGAGTTGATGACGCGGCTGGTCTCCGCGAGGCCGACGCGCACCGCGCGGGCGTTGTCGCGGGTGTGCACCCACTCCTCGTGCATCCGGCTCACCAGGAACACCTGGTAGTCCATGGAGAGCCCGAACAGCAGCGACAGCATGATGATCGGCAGGAACGCCGCGATGGGGCCCTCCTTGCCGAGGCCCAGCAGTTCGAGGCCGTGTCCCCACTGGAAGATCGCGACGAGGACGCCGAAGGAGGCCGCCGCCGCGAGGAGGTTCATCACGGCGGCCGTCAGCGGCACCACCAGGGAGCGGAACGCGAGCAGCAGAAGCAGGAAACCGAGCCCGATGATGGTGCCGATGAACAGCGGCAGCCGGTCACCGGTCACCGTCGCGAAGTCCTTGGACACGGCGGTCACCCCGCCGACATGGCCCTGGACACCCGCCTTGGGGAGGACGTCGTCGCGCAGGGTGTCGATGAGCCGGTCGGTCTCCTCGTCCTGCGGTGAGGTGGTGGGCACGACCTGGATGACGCTGACCCCGTTCGCGGGCGGTACGGCGGCGACCGCGGCGACACCGTCGGTCTTCTCCAGGACGGTCACCAGACCGTCGGACGCCTCCCCGTCCACCACCACCTGGAGCGGCCCGTTGAAGCCGGGCCCGAAGCCCTCGGCGAGCAGGTCGTAGGCCTTCCTGGTGGTCGTGGAGGCCTCGTCGTTGCCCTGGTCCACGGTGCCCAGGCGCAGCGACAGCAGCGGGATCGCGAGCGCCGCCATCAGGGCGACGGCGACGACGGCCACCGTCCGCGGGCGGCGCTGGACGCCGGCGGACCAGCGGGCGGCGAGACCGCTCACGGCCTCGGTCTGCGGGCCGGCCGCGGCGAGCCTGCGGCGCTGGCGGCGGCTGAGCACCCGGGGGCCGAGCAGTCCGAGAAGCGCGGGCAGCAGGGTGACGGCGGCGAGCACGCTCAGGACGACGGTCAGCGAGGTGCCGATGACGACCCCGTCCAGGAACCGCAGGTTCGTCACCAGCATTCCGGCGAGCGCGATGCACACCGTGCCGCCCGCGAACAGCACCGCGCGCCCAGAGGTGTTGAGGGCGGTGACCGCGGCCTCCTCCGGGTCGGCGCCGCGCAGGATGCCGCGCCGGTGCCGGGTGACGATGAACAGGGCGTAGTCGATGCCGACGCCCAGCCCGATCAACGTGGACAGCAGCGAGGCGAGTTCGGGGACGTCGGTGACATGGCTGATCAGCTGGGTGCCGAACAGGCCGGTGCCGACGCCGAAGACGGCGACCACGATCGGCAGCAGCATCGCGAAGAGCGACCCGAAGGCCACGAACAGCACGATCGCGGCGGCGAGGACGCCGACCAGTTCGGCCGTACCGGTGGGCGGTTCCTCGACCCGGGTGATGGCCTGGCCGCCCAGCTCCACCTCGAGCCCGTCACGCTCCGCGTCCTGCGCGGTGTCGACGACGTCCTGCACCAGCTCCTTGGGTACGGCGTCGGCCTGCTCGGCGAACGTGACCTGCGCGTACGCGATCCGTCCGTCCTCGCTGATCTGCGCGGCGCCCTGCTCGCCGTACGGTCCGGAGACCGCGCCGACCCCCGCCATACGCCCGATCTCCTCCAGCGCCGGCTCGATCCGGGACCGTACGGACTCGTCCCGTACGGACCCCTCGCCGACCTTCCACACCACGGTGTCGGTGTCGCCGGAGCGTTCCGGGAACGCCTTCTCCATCAGGTCGTACGCCCGCTTGGAGTCGGTGTCCGGCAGCGAGAAGACGTTCGCGTAGTTCGTGCCCGCGCCGCTCGCCGCAACCCCCAGTCCGAGCAGCGCCCCCACCCACACCAACAGGACCACCAGCCGATGCCGATAGCACCAGCGTGCCAATACCGCCACTGTCCCGCTCCTTGTCGCTCGGTCGGTCCCCCAGGTCCTGCACAGCAGGATCGGCGGCGGCACCCGTGCGGGAACACGACCGGCGCGGGACTCTCAAGGAACTCCAAAGGGAAGACCCGGGCGACGGCGGGGAGTCGCGCCGATACTGGAGGCATGACAGCTCCCGGCACCGTGCTGGTCGTGGAGGACGAGGAGAGCATCGCGGACGTCCTCGCCATCGCCCTGCGCTTCCACCGCTTCGAGGTCATGACGGCGGGCACGGTCCGCGAGGCGCTCGCCCTGACCGAGCACACCCGTCCCGACTGCGCCCTGCTCGACATCATGCTGCCGGACGGCGACGGTCGCGCCCTCGGCCGCGAACTGCGCGCTCGACAGCCCGAGTTGGCGCTGGTCTTCCTCACCGCCCGGGACGCGCCCGCCGAGATCGTGGGCGCGCTCGGCTTCGGCGACGACTACATCACCAAGCCGTTCAACATCGACGAGGTCGTCGCCCGGATCACCGCCGTACTGCGCCGCACCCGCCCCGCCGACGTCCTTCCGCAGCGGGCGCCGCTGCGCCACGGCGATCTGGAGCTGGACGAGACGACGTACTCGGTGCGCCGCGGGGGCCGTTCGGTGGAGCTCACCCCCACCGAGTACGCGCTGCTGCGGTTCCTGGTGCGCAACGGCGGCCGGATCGTGCCGAAGGAGCAACTGCTGCGCCATGTCTGGCAGTACGAGCACGCCCCCGCCGAATCGACCGTCGTCGAGACGTACATCAGCTATCTGCGGCGCAAACTCGAGACCCTGGGCGCGCCGGTGATCACCACCCGGCGCGGCGTCGGATACGGCCTCACATGAGGCTCCCGATCCGGAACAGGGGCCCCCGGCGCGGAATCCACTCGCTGCGCGGCGCACTCACCCTGGCGAACGTGGTGCTGCTGGCCCTCGGCATAGTGGCGGCGACCGCGGTGAGCGTGATGGGCATGCGCTACTACCTGCTGGACCAGATCGACACGGAACTGACCCACACACGTGACTCGCTGGGCGGCTCGGAGCTGACGCTGCGGCAGATCGACTCGCTGAGCGTGCTGAGCTTCTTCCGGGACCGGGTGGATCCGGACTGGAAACGGGAGGTCGACCCGGACTCGATCTTCGCGGCGGTGGACAGCGGCGGCAAGCCGGTCGGCATTCTCGGCTTCGAACCCACGCAGGCCCAGCGCGACTTGGCGGCGACGGTGGGGGACGCCCGCACCCTGCTCCGGGACCCGGAGCCGCACGACGTCACCGTGCGCGGCGCCGCCTACCGGGTGACCGCGACACGGCTCGCGGACGGCACGTACATCCTGATCGCGACCTCGACGGAGGCGGTGCACGAGGGGGTCGCCAAGGCGGTCAAGTTCGACCTGGCCATCGGCACGCTGCTGTTGCTGCTGCTGGCCTGTCTGACCATGTTCAGCGTACGGCGGCGGATGCGGCCGCTGGAGGACATGGTGGAGACATCGTCGGCGATCGCGGAGGGCGATCTGACCCGGCGGGTGCCGTCCAGCAAGGATCCGATCCTGGAGGTGGAGCAGCTGCGGCTGGCGCTCAACTCGATGCTGCAGCAGGTGGAGTCGGCGTATCGCACGCGCGAGCGCAGTGCGGCGCAGCTGCGGAGGTTCGTCGCGGACGCCTCGCACGAGCTGCGCACTCCGCTGGCGGCGATACGCGGCTATCTCCAGCTGTACGACCGGGGGATGCTGCGGGAGCCCACGGAGCGGAAGCGGGCCTGGGACCGGATGATCGCGGAGTCCGAGCGGATGGGGCGGCTGGTCGACGAACTGCTGGTCCTGGCCCGGCTCGACCAGCGTCCCGAACTGCGGCTGCGGAGCGTGGACGTGTGCCGGCTGGTGCGGGACGCGGCGGAGGATCTGCGGGTCCAGCAGCCGGAGCGGGCGGTGTCCGTGGAGGCGGAGGGTTCGGTGCTGGTGCGCGCGGACGAGGCGGGGCTGCGGCAGGTACTGGGGAACCTGCTGGGCAACGTGCGCACGCACACACCGGCGGAAGTGCCGGTACGGCTGGGGGTGGGCCGGGGGGACGACGGAGTGGTACGCCTGTGCGTGACGGACGAGGGCCCCGGCCTCGCACCGGAGGACGCGGCCCGTGTGTTCGACCGCTTCTTCCGGGCGGGCGGAGGCGCGGGCAGCGGACTGGGCCTGGCGATCGTGCAGGGCGTCGCGCGGGCACACGGAGGCGAGGTGGAGGTGGACACGGCACCCGACAAGGGCTTGACGGTAACGGTAACGCTACCGCCCCGCCGCACGCCGTAACCACGAGCAGCCGCCGGCAACGCCACCGCCCCGCCGCAACCGCGGGCAAACGTGCCGCACGGCCGCACGGGTAGGCGCAACCGACACCCCACAAACACCGGACTACTCAACCCACCCACCCGCAACCACGGGCAATCACGCCGCACGGCCGCACGGGTAGGCGCAACCGACACCCCACAAACACCGGACTACTCAACCCACCCACCCGCAACCACGGGCAAACGTGCCGCACGGCCGCACGGGTAGGCGCAACCGACACCCCACAAACACCGGACTACTCAACCCACCCACCCGCAACCGCGGGCAATCGTGCCGCAGGGCGGCACGGGTGGGCGCGGCGGCACCCCGCCAACGCCGGGCTGCGCAACCCGCCCCGCCCCGCCGAAGACAAACCTCAGGCCTGCCGGGAAGCCAACTCGATCACCGTGATGTCCGACGGCGCCCCCACCCGGGTAGGCGGCCCCCAGGCCCCGGCCCCCCGGCTCACATACAGCTGCGTATTCCCATACCGCTCCAACCCCGCCAGTGTCGGATTCGCAAGCCCCGCCACCAGATTCCCGGGAAACAACTGCCCCCCATGGGTATGCCCGGACAACTGCAGATCCACCCCGTGATCCACCGCGTCATGAATCTGCACCGGCTGATGAGCCATCAGCACACAAGCCCGCCCCGGATCCCGGTCCCCCAGCGCCTTCGCGTAATCCGGCCCCTGCCCCTCACTCTCCCCGGCGACATCGTTCACCCCCGCCAGATCGAAGTGCGGCAACGCCGTACGCGCGTTCTCCAACGGATTCAGCCCCAGCCGCCGCACCTCCTCGACCCACTGCTCGGCCCCGGAGAAGTACTCGTGGTTACCGGTGACGAAGAACGCCCCGTGCCGCGCCCGCAGCCCCGCCAGTGGAGCCGCCGCCGGACCGAGATCCTTGACGCTCCCGTCCACCAGGTCCCCGACGACGGCGATCAGATCCGGCTGGGTGGAGTTGATCGTGTCGACGACCTTCTGCGCGAAGCCGCGCCCGAGCACCGGCCCGAGATGGATGTCGCTGACCACGGCGATCCGGTACCCGTGCGCCGCGCGGGGAAGCTTGGCGAGCGGCACGGTGACCCGTTTCACGCTCGGTCCCCGCAGCACGCCGTACGTCCCGTAGCCGACCGTCCCCACGGCCGCCGCGGCGGCGGCCCCGCCGACCACGCGGGAGACGAACAGCCGCCGAGAGGGAGCGGCGGACACCTGCGAACCGGACCCGTCGCCCTCGTCATTGGAGGCCGTCACCCCGCTCGGCGCGGCCCTCTCCCCCGCCCCCGCCGCTATCGGCTCGGCCGGCACCGGCACCGGCACCTCCGCGGCCGCCCCCGCCCGCCGCTCCAGAACCCGCCGCAGCACCGGCCGCACCAGCTCACCGACCAGCACCGCCAGCAGCAGATACAACGCGAGCGCCAGCCACAGGAACCCCGGCCAGGCCAGCACCTGTTGCAGCCAGAACGGCGCCCCGCCGCGCTCGGCGACAAGGGCCCCCACGGTCAGCGCCCAGCCGCCGATCATCACGACGGCGCCCGCGCGGCGCACCGCGCCCGGCCCTCTCGTGGTGTCCCGGAACAGACGCCGCCACACGTACCAGTTGCCCGTCACCAGGACGGCCACGACCAGTAGCGCGATGAGTACGAAAACGATGGCCACGAGGCGGAGTTCCCCTGTTCCCGGTCAGGACGTGCGTGACGTCCGGCTCAGTGCGCGCAGTCCGCGCAACCCGATGCCCCCGATGACCGTCCCCCATACGAAGGAGACGACGGCAAGCGTCAGATGAACGAAGAAGTACGCCGTCGGGTGCCCGTTCTCGAACGCGAGTCCGCTGCTGTCCTTGACCAGGTTCTTGACGAAAGTGACCCAGATGACCCAGCTCCACACCCCGAAGGCGAGCAGGAACCAGGAGACGGGGCGGCTGAGCTTCATTCCCCCAGTATCACCGTCCGGTGTCCGGATCCTTGCCCGGGGTGGGGACCTGCCCGGGACTTCACCGGACATGGCATGTACGTTTCCGACCGTGCCCGCACCCAAGAACACCGCCAGGCGACCGCTGCTGATCGCTTCCGCCGTCCTCTTGTCCACCGCGCTGACGTCGCCCGTCGCGCTCGCGGCCCCCAAGCCGTCGACGAGTCCCTCGGCCACCCCTCCGGCGAAGATGTCCGTCGTGGGCGGTGCCCGGCTCGCGCAGCCGGGGACGCAGGTCAATCTGGCGAGCGGGGTGCCGGTGCTGCCGAAGGGGCTGTCGGCCCGCTCCTGGATCGTCTCCGACGCCGAGTCGGGCGAGGTGCTCGCCTCGCACAACGCGCACTGGCGGCTGGCCCCGGCGAGCACCCTGAAGATGCTGTTCGCCGACACGCTGCTGCCGAAGTGGCCGAAGACGACGGAGCACAAGGTCGTGCCGTCGGACCTGGCCGGGATCGGCTCGGGTTCCAGCATGGTCGGCATCAAGGAGGACGAGACCTACACCGTCCACGACCTGTGGCGGGGTGTCTTCCTGCGCTCCGGCAACGACGCGGTGCATGTCCTGTCGGCGATGAACGGCGGCATCGAGGACACCGTCGACGACATGAACGCGCACGCCCAGGAGCTCCAGGCGCTCGACACGTTCGTGGTCAGCCCCGACGGCTACGACGCCCCGAAGCAGGTGTCGTCCGCGTACGACCTGACGCTGATCGCCCGTTCCGGGCTGCAGAAGAAGGACTTCCGGGAGTACTGCTCGACGGTCAGGGCGAAGTTCCCGGGTGAGACGAAGAAGAACAAGAAGGGCAAGAAGGTCCGCGAGTCCTTCGAGATCCAGAACACCAACCGGCTGCTGGCCGGCGACTTCGACGTGCCGGTCTACCAGGGCATAGCCGGTGTGAAGAACGGCAACACCACCAACGCCGGCGCCACCTTCACCGGTGTCGCCGAACGGGACGGCAAGGTCCTGCTCGTCACGGTGATGAACCCGCAGAAGAACGAGAGCAACGAGGTCTACAAGGAGACCGCGAAGCTCTTCGACTGGGGCTTCAAGGCGGCCGGCAAGGTCGAGCCGGTGGGTGAACTGGTGGCACCGAGGAGCGCGGAGAAGACCGACGCGCAGCCGGGCCCGTCCGCGTCGCCCGGTCAGGCGGGCGGTGCCGCGGCCGGCGGGTCGAAGCCGGTCGCGAGTGCCGCCTCGGGCGACGGCACCGACGGCGCGGGCGTCGCGCTGGGCATCGCGGGCGGCGTGGTCGTGCTGCTCGCGGGCGGCGCGTTCCTGGTCAACCGGCGCTGGCCGCTGCCGGACCTGGTGCGCCGCCGTTCGCGTCCATGAGGTCGGGGGCCTCGTCCTCCTTGCCCGGCGTCGCCGTCCAGGCGGCGCAGAACAGCACCAGTTTCGCGGTGAAGTTGATCCACAGCAGCAGGGCCACGGGGACGCCGAAGGCGCCGTACATGCTCTTCGTGGCCACGCCCTGCATATAGCCGCTGAGCAGCAGCTTCAGCAGTTCGAAGCCGACCGCGCCGGTGAGCGCCGCGACGATCAGGCGGCGCCGGGCGGGTTCCACGCCGGGCAGCAGGGTGAGGACGTACAGCAGAAGCAGGAAGTCGGCGCCGACGGCGACGGTGAACGCCGCGATGTGCAGGACGAGACCGCCCCAGCCGCCCTTCTCCAGCCCGATGGCGTCGCTGATCCGGCCGACCAGCGCGGAGGCGACGGTGGAGACGATCAGGGTGATCACGACCGCTCCGCCGAGCCCGACGAGGATGCCCAGGTCCTTGCCCTTGCGCAGGACGGGGTTCTCCTCCTCGTCGGGCAGCTCCCACACCGCGCGCAGGCATTCGCGCATGGAGCCGGCCCAGCTGACACCGGTGAACAGCAGCACGGCACCGGCGATGAGGCCGACGGTGCCGGCGTTGTCCACCAGTTCGCCGACGTTCAGCTGGTCGGAGATGCCGGGCACCTGATCAGTGATCTTGTCCTGCAGGGCCTCCTGCCGTTCCTCGCCGAGGGTGGCGGCGCCGATCGCGGCGGCCACGGTGAGCAGCGGGAACAGCGCGACGAAGCTCCGGAACGTCATCGCGGCCGCCAGCCGCGCCCAGTGCACCCGGTCCAGCCGCTCGTACGACCGCCACGCGTGGGTGAGCATCAGCCGCGCCGTCCACGGTCCGACGACCGGAAGCCTTCTCAGCCAGTCCATGATCCGACTCTGCCCCCGTTGCGGAAGACCAATGTCCTGGTACCCCAGAACCGGACGACCGTGGCGAGGGCCATGCCGACGACCGCGCCGGAGACGGTGTCCGCGCGCTGCGAGGTGAGGCCGAGCCCGTAGTGGCTGACGGCCAGGCACAGCAGCTGAACGGCGGCGCCGGCGAGGTTGACCGCGAAGAACAGGGCGTAGGGGCGGGGGCCGCGCACGCGTGTGCCGCGGTAGGTGCCGTGCGCGTTGCCGGCGTAGGCGACGGTGCAGCCGACGAGGAAGGAGAGGGCCTTCGCGGTGAGCGGGCCGAGTCCGACGGGGCCGCGCAGATACGTGAAGACGGCGAGGTCGGCGGCGTAGGCGAGGAGTCCGGCCGTGGCGAAGCCGAGGAGCTCACGCGAACGGGGGCTCACCAGTCGGCCACCGCCAGGGCGTACATGGCCGCCCAGACCAGACCGATGACGGCGAGGGCGCGGTCACCCAGCACCACGTCCTCGGGTTCGCCCGCGGTCCCCCGGTCGGCGAAGACGGCGTAGCGCAGGACGGCGAGGACGAACGCGACCACGGACAGCTGCCGCCAGGGCAGCACGCTGGTGTGCGGCACACCGCCCTCCTCCAGGGCCCACAGGCAGTAGCCGAGGACGGCGACGCCGGCGGCGAGCTGCCATACGAAGCGCAGGTAGCCGGTGGTGTACTCGGTGAGCAGCGCGCGTGTGGCGCCCGCTTTCCCGGTCATCTGCACGGCCTCGGAGTAGCGCTTGGCGGCGACCATGAACAGCGCGCCGAACCCGGCGGTGATGAGGAACCAGCGGGACAGCGGGATGCCGAGGGCGAGTCCGCCGATCACCGCGCGCATCACGAAGCCGGTGGTGACGACGGCGAGGTCGACGACGAGGACGTGCTTGAGGCGGACGCAGTACGCCAGTTGCATGACCAGATAGGCGGTCAGCAGCGCGGCGACCTCCGGCGGGCACAGCCGGGCGGCGGCCACGGGGGCGAGAACGCCGAGAATGATCCCGGCGGCGTAGGCGGCCGGTACGGGGACCCGGCCCGCGGCGACCGGGCGGCGGCACTTGACCGGGTGGGCGCGGTCGGCCTCGGCGTCGCGCGCGTCGTTGACCAGGTAGACGGCGGCGGCGCAGGCGGTGAACAGGACGAAGACCAGGGCGAGCCGGGTCGGCGTGCCGGGGGTGAACAGTTCACCGGCGGCGGCCGGGGCGGCGATCACCAGGACGTTCTTGACCCACTGTTTGGGCCGTGCGGTCAGCAGGAGGCCCGTGAGCAGGCCCCCGCCCCGGCCGGGCGGGGCGGCCTGTCGCCGGTCGATGCGCTCGCGCAGCAGGGTCACGCCCGGCCTCCCGCCATCCAGCGGGCGCCGAGGCGGGCCGTCAGCGCGCCCAGGGCGGCGCCGGCCGCCACGTCCGACGGGTAGTGCACGCCGGCGACCAGCCGGGACACGCACACGGCGGCGGCGAGCGGGGGCACCGCGCGGGAGCCCAGCGCGCCGAAGGCGACGGCGGCGGCCGCCGCCGAGGTGGCGTGCGAGCTGGGGAAGGAATGCCGGCCGACCGTGCCGACCAACGGCTCGACATGCGTGGGGCGGGGGCGGCGCACGACCCGTTTCACCAGCGAGCCGGCGGCGTGGGCGCCCGCGGTGAGCACCGTGCCGCGCAGCCAGGCACCGCGTCGCGGCCGGTCCACGACGGCACCGGCGATCCCCGTCACGAGCCACACCGCCCCGTGCTCCCCGGCCCAGGACAGGATCCGCGTGGCACCGGCCACGCGGGGGTCGGCGCCGCACGCCCTGAGGGCCGAGACGATCCGGTGGTCCATGCCGTACGGCCCCTGGGGGCGGTCGTGGAGGTGGTCCATGTGGACCCACTGTTCACCCCCGGCGGGCGGAACTCCCGCCCCTATGGTGCGACATCCCATTAATCACCCGTTTCGGGGACGGGATTGACGTTTCAAAACCAACCAGTCACATAGGGGCGATACGGTCACCGTCATGCCTGCCGACACCGTTTCCGTCACGGGGTGGGGCCGCACCGCTCCCTCCGCCGCCCGGCTGATCCGCCCGCGGACGTACGAGGAGGCCGCCCTCGCGGTCCGGGAGTGCGGCGCGCGCGGGGGCATCGCGCGAGGGCTGGGACGGGCCTACGGGGACGCGGCGCAGAACGCGGGCGGTGCCGTGCTCGACATGACGGGCCTGGACCGGGTGCACGCGATCGACGCCGACGGCGGCACCGTGCTGTGCGACGCGGGCGTCTCCCTGCACCGGCTGATGGAGGTGCTGCTGCCGCTCGGCTGGTTCGTGCCGGTCACGCCCGGCACCCGCTATGTGACCGTCGGCGGGGCGATCGGCGCCGACATCCACGGCAAGAACCACCACGTCTCCGGTTCCTTCTCCCGCCATGTGCTGTCCCTGGAACTGCTCACCGCCGACGGGCAGGTCCGTACGGTGGTGCCGGGCACGCCGCTGTTCGAGGCGACGGCGGGCGGCATGGGCCTGACCGGGGTGATCCTCACCGCGACGGTCCGGCTGCTGCCGGTCGAGACCTCGCTGATGTGCGTCGACACCGAACGCGCGGGCGACCTCGACGACCTGATGGCCCGCCTCGCCGACACCGACCACCGCTACCGCTACTCGGTCGCCTGGATCGACCTGCTGGCCAGGGGCCGGGCCACCGGCCGCGCGGTGCTCACGCGCGGCGACCACGCCCCCCTGGACGCCCTGCCCCGGCGCGTCCGCACACGCGGGGAGCCCCTTTCCTTCCGCACCTCCCGGCTCCCGGCCGCCCCGTCCTTCGTCCCCGAGGGCCTGCTCAGCCGCACCACCGTGGGACTGTTCAACGAGTTCTGGTACCGCAAGGCGCCCCGCGCGCGGACCGGGCAACTCCAGCGGATCCCCGCCTTCTTCCACCCCCTGGACGGCGTACCGCACTGGAACCGGGTCTACGGCCGGGGCGGCTTCGTGCAGTACCAGTTCGTCGTCGGGCACGGCCGGGAGGACGCCCTGCGCCGGATCGTGCGCCGGATCTCGGAGCGCCGATGCCCGTCCTTCCTCGCCGTCCTCAAACGCTTCGGGGAGTCCGACCCGGGCTGGCTGTCCTTCCCCGTGCCGGGCTGGACGCTGGCCCTGGACATCCCGGCGTCCCTGCCCGGCCTCGGCGGTTTCCTCGACGAACTCGACGAGGAGGTGGCCGGCGCCGGCGGGCGCGTCTACCTCGCCAAGGACTCCCGGCTGCGCCCGGAGCTGCTCACGGCCATGTACCCCCGCCTGGACGACTTCCGCGCGCTGCGCGCCCGCATCGACCCGCGCGGGGTGTTCGTCTCCGACCTGGCCCGCCGCCTCCATCTCTAGGCACGATCCGAACGCCACCCCCTAGGAGCTGTCATGAAGGACGCCTTCGGCCTCCCCCAGTCCCTGCTCGTCCTCGGCGGCACGTCCGAGATCGCGCTGTCCGTCGCGCGGCGGCTGATCGCCCGCCGGACCCGCACGGTGTGGCTGGCCGGCCGGCCCTCCCCCGGCCTGGACGAGGCCGCCGCGCACCTGCGCGACCTCGGCGCCGTGGTCCGCACCGTCGCCTTCGACGCGCTCGACCCCGACGCCCACGAGGACGCTCTCGGCAAGGTGTTCGCCGAAGGCGACGTCGACATGGTGCTGCTCGCCTTCGGCACCCTCGGCGACCAGGCGCACGACGAACGGGACCCCGGGGCCGCGGTGCACGTCGCGCAGACCAACTACACCGGCGCGGTCTCGGCGGGCCTGGTGTGCGCGAGCGCGCTCCAGACACAGGGGCACGGCTCCCTGGTGGTGCTGTCCTCCGTCGCCGGCGAGCGGGCCCGCCGCGCGAACTTCATCTACGGCTCCAGCAAGGCCGGCCTGGACGCCTTCGCCCAGGGGCTCGGCGACGCGCTCCACGGCACGGGGGTGCATGTCATGGTCGTGCGCCCCGGGTTCGTCCGTACGCGGATGACGGCGGGGCTCCCCGAGGCGCCGCTGGCCACCACCCCGGAGGCGGTCGCGGCGGCCGTGGAGCTGGGACTGCGGCGCCGTGCGGAGACCGTGTGGGTGCCGGGCACGCTGCGGGTGGTGATGTCGGCGCTACGGCATCTCCCGCGCGGGGTGTTCCGACGGCTGCCGGTCTGAGAGGCGGCCGGGGGCTCAGTGGGCGGAGACGGATCCCCGGTCCACGCTCCCGCCCTGCGGCGGCACCACCGCCGTACCGAAGGGGAACTCGCGCAGTTTGCGCCACACCCCGTCGGCGCCCTGCTCGTACAGCGCGAAGCCGGTGCAGGGCCACGCGGCCTCGTAGTCGGCGAGGTCCTCGTAGGCGCGGTCCATGGCCGCCTCCTCGATGCCGTGCGCCACGGTGACGTGCGGGTGGTACGGGAACTGCAGCTCGCGCGGGACCGGCCCGGAGGCTTCCCGGACCCGCTTCTGCAGCCAGGCGCACGCCGCGCCGCCCTCGACGACCTGGACGAACACCACCGGCGTGAGCGGCCGGAAGGTGCCGGTGCCGGACAGCCGCATGGGGAACGGGCGGGCGGCCGCGGCGATCTCGCTCAGATGCGCCTCGACGGCCGCGAGGTCGGTGTCACCGATCTCCGTCGGCGGGAGCAGGGTGACATGCGTGGGGATACCGTGAGCCGCGGCGTCGCCGAAACCCGCGCGCAGCTGCTGAAGCCGGCTGCCGTGAGGCTCCGGGACCGCGATCGACACGCCGATCGTTACGGTCCCCACGTCGTCTCCTGTCGTTGTGGTGGTGAAGCGTGGCGGGTGGAACTGCGGTGAGCACCGGGTGACCGCGGAAACGGTCACCCGGTTATCGACTGTACGACCACGACCCGGATGCGGGCAGGCGCAACCGGAGTGATGTGCAGCGCTGTGCGGTGGTACGGACCGGGGGCGTGGACCGGTTCAGCGCCGGTGCGAGGCGTCCGCCCGGCGCTGGTGCGATCCGTGCGGCGGGTCAGTGTTTGGCCGGCAGGAAGCCCACCCGGTCGTACGCCTGCGCGAGGGTCTCCGCGGCGACGGCACGCGCCTTCTCCGCGCCCTTGGCCAGGATCGAGTCGAGCGTCTCGGGGTCGTCCAGATACTGCTGGGTGCGCTCCCTGAAGGGGGTCGCGAACTCGACCATGACCTCGGCGAGGTCCGTCTTGAGCGCGCCGTAGCCCTTGCCGGCGTACTGCTCCTCCAGGACGGGGATGTCCGTCCCGGTGAGGGTCGACAGGATCGTGAGGAGATTGCTCACACCGGGCTTCTCCACGACGTCGTAGCGGATCACCGTGTCGGTGTCGGTGACCGCGCTCTTCACCTTCTTGGCGGTGGCCTTCGGCTCGTCCAGGAGGTTGATGAGGCCCTTCGGCGTGGACGCCGACTTGCTCATCTTGATGGACGGGTCCTGAAGGTCGTAGATCTTCGCCGTCTCCTTGAGGATGTACGGCTTCGGCATCGTGAACGTCTCGCCGAAGCGGCCGTTGAACCGGTCGGCGAGGTCGCGCGTGAGCTCGATGTGCTGGCGCTGGTCCTCGCCCACCGGCACCTCGTCGGCCTGGTAGAGCAGGATGTCCGCGACCTGGAGGACCGGGTAGGTGAACAGTCCGACGGAGGCGCGGTCGGCACCCTGCTTGGCGGACTTGTCCTTGAACTGGGTCATGCGGGAGGCCTCGCCGAAGCCGGTGAGACAGTTCATGACCCAGGCGAGCTGGGCGTGCTCGGGCACATGGCTCTGCACGAAGAGCGTGCAGCGGTCCGGGTCGAGACCGGCGGCCAGCAGCTGGGCGGTGGCGAGCCGGGTGTTGGCGCGCAGCTCCTCCGGGTCCTGCGGGACCGTGATCGCGTGCAGGTCGACGACCATGTAGAACGCGTCGTGGGTCTCCTGCAGGGCCACCCACTGGCGGACGGCGCCGAGGTAGTTGCCGAGGTGGAACGAGCCTGCGGTGGGCTGGATTCCGGAGAGCACGCGGGGTCGGTCAGTCGCCATGCCCACCATTCTCTCAGGTCCCGCGAGGCGGTCCGGAACGGACCGGAAACAGATGGGAACCGATCCGTCCCCGGCGGTGTAACAAGAATGTGAGGACGCGGGAGGGGGGCCGCATCACCGATGAGGCCGCGGTGATCGCACGCGTACGCGCCGGGGAGCCCGAGGCGTACGCGGAGCTGGTGCGGGCCCATACGGGAATCGCGCTCAGGGCGGCCGCCGCGCTGGGGGCGGGGTCGGACGCGGAGGACGTGGTGCAGCAGGCCTTCGTGAAGGCGTACTGCGCGCTGGGCCGGTTCCGGGACGACATGGCGTTCCGGCCGTGGCTGCTGTCGATCGTGGCCAATGAGACGAGGAACACAGTGCGCGCCGCCATGCGGCGGAACACGCTCGCCGGCCGGGAGGCGGCGCTGGTGGAGGCGGAGCCGGTGATACCCGAGTCGGCCGATCCGGCGGTGGCGACGCTGGAGTCGGAGCGCCGCGGGGTGCTGGCGGCCGCGCTGGAGAAGCTGAGCGAGGAGCACCGGCTGGTCGTCACCTACCGCTATCTGCTGGAGATGGACGAGCGGGAGACCGCCCAGGCCCTGGGCTGGCCCCGGGGCACGGTGAAGTCGCGGCTGAACCGCGCCCTGCGCAAGCTGGAGCGCCTGCTGCCGGACTTCCGGCCCCGGGGAAGGGGGTGAGAGGCGTGGGTGAGCGGTACGACGACGAGGCCGCCCGGCTGCGGGAGGAGCTGCGGGCCTTCGGCCGGTCCCTGGACGGGCCGGACGGGGCCGCGGGGTCCGAGTCGATGGTCGAGAGGGTGCTGGGGCGGATACTCGCCGAGGAACTGCCGGTACCGGTCACCGAGCCGCCGGGGGCCGGCGCGCGGCTGCGGGGCTGGGCCCGGGCGCGGTGGCGGTCGCTGGTCGCGGCCCTGTGCGGGCTGCTGACGGTGCTGACGCTGACGCCTCCGGTGCGGGCGGCGGTGACCGACTGGTTCGGCTTCGGCGGGGTCGTGGTGCGGTACGACCCGTCGGCGGTGCCCTCGCCGGGGGCGAAGGTGCCGGGCTGCGGGCGGTCGCTGCTGTCCTTGGAGGAGGCGGAGCGGCGGGCCGGGTTCGCGCCGGTGGTGCCGGAGGCGCTGGGCGTCCCGGACGCGGTGACGGTGGGGGCGCTGCCTCGGGGGCGGTTCCTGATGAGCCTGTGCTGGCGGGAGGACGGGCGGACGATCCGGCTCGACGAGTTCCCGGGCCGCCTGGACCTCGCCTTCGTCAAGAGCGTGCGCGAGCAGCCTCAGTGGCTGTTGCTGAGTGAAGGGGACGAGAAGGGCGCCGTTCCCGATCCGGCCCTGTGGTTCCCGCGGCCGCATCTGCTGAGCTTCTGGCTGGTGGGACCGGACGGCCACCGGTTCACCCGGAAGGAGCGCACCGCCGGGCCGACCCTGCTGTGGCCGCATCGCGGTGCGGTGACCGGCGAAGGTCCCGCCGCGGACGGGGTGACGCTGCGGCTGGAGGGGGTGGCGTCGAAGGCGCGGGCGCTGGAGATCGCGAAAGGGGTCGAGGAGGCGGGCGAGGAGACGGGCGGCCGGTAGCGGCCGGGCTCCCGGAGGAATCCGCGGAATCGGGGCGGACCGAGTGGGAACCCCGGCGGGTCGGGCGGTGTACCAGAAGTGACAGGCGGCCCGTGGGCGGGCCGTTCGGAGATCGACCGGCCGAGTGGGGGTCCGGATGCGTGGGTGGACGGAGAGGGTTCGACAACTGACGGCAGGGCTGGGTGCGTTGGCGGCGGCGCTGGCCCTGATGGTGTGGGGGGCGGCGCCCGCCTCCGCCGGCGGGCCGACGAGCGCGCTGGTGGTGTCGCCGGAGAGCGAGGAGACGGCGTCCGTGTACTACTCCGACAGCGAGTACGGCGAGTTGGAGCGGCTGCTCGGCCCCGTCGGCAAGGGCACGCGGGCGAGGCCGCCGGATGACATACGGGCGAGGGAGCGGCTGATCAATGTGACGTGGATGGTGCACGACGTGACGCCGTGGCGGGTGGACCGGGTCCTCATGGCGGAGGCGGGCCAGGACGCCTGGATACATACGGCGGAGCGGTTCAACGAGACGCCGAACGGCCTCTGGCACCGGGCCACCGACCCGTCGGGGCTGTACAAGCTGCTGTACTCGCTGGGGGTGATGGGAGAGGGGACGGGCACCGGATCGGCTTCGGGCATCTACCCGGCACCGTGGGAGACGGAGCCGGCGAAGCCGGCCGTGGCGGCTTCCTCCGAGACCCGCGCCGCGCCGGTGAAGGACGACGGGACCGACTGGTGGTGGGCGATACCGGGCGTGGTGGCCGGAGCATGCCTGGCTCTGGTGCTGCGGCCCCAGGTGGCGCGGCTGCCGCTGCTCCGTGGACGGGAACGCGACTCGGGGCCGAGGCAGGAGCTGCTGGACACCTGAGCACGCGTACGGCGGCCCGGTGCGGGACCGGACCGCCGTACGAGGCGGGGCTGGGCCGGGCTTGGCTGGGCCGGGTCAGCCGAGGTCGATCTCCGGGTAGAGCGGGAAGCCGGCGACCAGGTCGGTGGCGCGGCGGGAGATCTCGTGGGCGATCTTCGCGTCGAGGACGTGGGCCGCCTTGGAGGGGGCACCGGACTTGGTGGTGCCGGGCTCGGTCGTCGTCAGGACCCGGTCGATCAGGCCCGCGACCTCGTCCATCTCCGCCGTGCCGAGACCGCGCGTGGTCAGCGCGGGGGTGCCGATGCGGATGCCGGAGGTGTACCAGGCACCGTTGGGGTCGGCGGGGATGGCGTTGCGGTTGGTGACGATGCCCGAGTCGAGCAGGGCGGCCTCGGCCTGGCGGCCGGTGAGGCCGTAGGAGGTGGCGACGTCGATCAGGTTGAGGTGGTTGTCGGTGCCGCCGGTGACCAGGGTGGCGCCGCGGCGCATCAGGCCCTCGGCGAGGGCGCGGGAGTTGTCGACGATGCGCTGGGCGTAGTCCTGGAAGGCGGGCTGACGGGCCTCGGCGAGGGCGACGGCCTTCGCGGCCATGACATGCGGGAGCGGGCCGCCGAGGACCATCGGGCAGCCGCGGTCGACCTGGTCCTTGAGGGAGTCGTCGCACAGCACCATGCCGCCGCGCGGGCCGCGCAGCGACTTGTGGGTGGTCGTGGTGACGATCTGGGCGTGCGGGACCGGGTCGAAGTCTCCGGTGAGGACCTTGCCGGCGACCAGACCGGCGAAGTGCGCCATGTCGACCATGAGGGTGGCGCCGACCTCGTCGGCGATCTCCCGCATGATCCGGAAGTTCACCAGACGGGGGTAGGCGGAGTAGCCGGCGACGATGATCAGCGGCTTGAACTCACGGGCGGAGGTGCGCAGGGCCTCGTAGTCGATGAGGCCGGTGGCCGGGTCGGTGCCGTAGGAACGCTGGTCGAACATCTTGCCGGAGATGTTCGGGCGGAAGCCGTGGGTGAGGTGGCCGCCGGCGTCCAGGGACATGCCGAGCATGCGCTGGTTGCCGAAGGCCTGGCGGAGCTCGGCCCAGTCGGCCTCGGAGAGGTCGTTGACCTGGCGGGCGCCCGTCTTCTCCAGGAAGGGGACCTCGACCCGGGCGCCGAGGACGGCCCAGAAGGCGACCAGGTTGGCGTCGATGCCGGAGTGCGGCTGGACGTAGGCGTGGCGGGCGCCGAAGAGCTCCTTGGCGTGCTCGGCGGCGAGGGACTCGACGGTGTCGACGTTGCGGCAGCCGGCGTAGAAGCGGCGGCCGATGGTGCCCTCGGCGTACTTGTCGCTGAACCAGTTCCCCATCGTGAGGAGGGTGGCCGGGGAGGCGTAGTTCTCGGAGGCGATCAGCTTGAGCATCTCGCGCTGGTCGGCGACCTCTTGGGTGATCGCGTCGGCTACGCGGGGCTCGACCGTGCGGATGACGTCGAGCGCGGCTCGGTAGGCGGTGGAAGCGGGGGTGAGCGGCTGCTCAGGGGCTGACATGGGGACCTCCGGACGTGGCGTTCGGCGTTCACGGTGCGGCCCAGGCGCGCGGCACATGTTTCGGACCCGAAGGGTCCGGGGCCGCTTCCCGATGGTTGTTCCCATCCCTGCACGCCAGTCACGGCCCGCCGTCAGGGTACCGGGTGGCACGGGGTGCCAGGGGGTGGCGTCCGCCATGCGGGCGACGGCGGCTGCCTGGTGGATGCCGGTGGTGCACCGCGGGTGCCGGAGGGCTGGGCGCGCCCATGCGGCGGAGCGGCACATGTCGCGGCCCCGCGCCCCTTGGGGACGCTCCTCCTGGGCCTTGATCAAAGGATCACATGGGGGAGGAAGCGGGCGTACTCGTCCGTCACCAGGCCCGACGACTCGCGGATGCCCAGGCCAGCCGACTCGTTTTCCACCACCCATGCGCCCAGGACCACGTGGTTGCCGTCGAAGTCGGGGAGGGGGGCCAGTTGTTGGTAGCAGCAGGGGTCGGTGCGCGGGGTCGGGTCGGAGCCGGGCTGGTGGAGGGTCACTCCCGCGCCCTCGCGGCCCAGGAGGGGCTTCGCCACCCAGCCGGTGGTGGTGGCCAGGTCGCGGGGACCGTCGAGGTGGGCCGGGAGGAGGTTGGGGTGGTCGGGGTAGAGCTCCCAGAGGATCGCCAGCAGTGCCTTGTTGCTGAGGAGCATCTTCCAGGCCGGCTCGATCCACAGGGTGGTGCCCGTGCCGCCGCCGTTGTCGAGCGTGGTGAGGACGTGGTCGGCGAAGCGGTCGGTGGTGAGCCACTCCCACGGGTACAGCTTGAAGATGCTGCGGATGAACCGGAGCCCGTTGTCGACGAAGCGTCCGGAGAGGCGGTCCCAGCCGATCTCCTCCACGGAGATCCAGTCGGTGTCGAGGCCGGCCTGTTCGGCGGTCTCCTTGAGGTAGGCGACGGTCATCAGGTCCTCGCCGAGTTCGTCGGCGGAGGAGTGGGCGAAGTACAGGGGGCTGCCCGGCGGGAGGAGGGCGGCCTGCTTCCTCCAGGCGTCGACGAGGCGTTCGTGGAGGGAGTTCCACTGGTCGGCGCCGGGGAAGCGTTCCTCCATCCAGAACCACTGGGGGGACGCGGCCTCCACCAGGGACGTCGGGGTGTCGGCGTTGTACTCCAGGAGCTTCGCGGGGCCGGTGCCGTCGTAGCGGAGGTCGAAGCGGCCGTAGACGGAGGGGAGTTCTGCCCGTCGCTGCCAGGCCTCGGCGACCAGGCGGGCGATGCGCGGGTCGGTGATGCCGAGGTCGGCGAAGCGGTCGGCGATGACGATGTGGTCGGCCGCCGCGAGGCACATGCGGTGCAGTTCCTCGACGACCTCCTCCAGCGCCTCGACCTCGTCCAGGGTGAAGACGTAGTAGGCGCTCTCGTCCCAGTAGGGGCGCAGGGAGTCGTCGGGGTAGCGGGTGAGGGGGTAGATGAGCCCCTGTTCCTCCACGGTCTCCTGCCAGCCCGGCCGGGGCTCGGTCGTACGGCGTTCCATGGGCCGCTCAGCCGCCGCTGCTGCCGGAGCCCGAGCAGCCGAAGCCGCCCCGGTCGACGGCCTCGCTGCGGCTGAAGGTGCCGTAGTCGGCGTAGCCGTTGCTGACGTCGGAGTCGTAGTACCAGTCGGCGCGGGTCGAGCGGCTCTTGCCCAGCGAACCGGAGGTGGTGGTGCCGGACTTGCAGTTCTTGTCGGAGACGACCTTGTAGCCGTTGAGGTAGTCGTAGCTGTCCCGGTCCACGCACCGCCGGTCCGGGTCGGAGCCGCATGAGGTCAGTGCCGCCGCGAGGACACCCATGCCCCCGAGCACCACCGTGCTGGACCGCAACCGCCGCCGTGACTCCGCCATAGCTCCCCCTCGCAGGCACTTCCCCCGGGTGCACCTCTCCCGGCTCGCGGCGGACAGCCTAGAGACCGTCGGGCCGCCCCGCACAGGAGCCCCCCGCCAAGACCCCGTCCCCGCAGCCGATTTGCGGGTATTGGCACGGTATGCGGTATGTGGTCAGGGCAGCGCCCGGCACAGGGCGTCCAGGGTGGCCGCCCAGGCGTGGTCCGGCGGGGTGGCGTAGCCGACGACCAGGGCGTCGCCCTCCGTGGCCCCGGCGCCGGGGTGGCGGTAGCGGGAGAGGCCGTGGACGGCGAGGTTCTGCCAGGTGGCGGCCTGGAGCACGGACCGTTCGGTGCCGGGCGGGAGCCGCAGGACGGCGTGCAGGCCGGCCGCGATGCCGGTGATCGAGACGTCGGGGGCCCGGGTGGCGAGGGCTTCGACCAGGGAGTCGCGGCGGCGGCGGTAGCGCAGCCGGACGGCGCGGACATGACGGTCGTAGGCGCCGGAGGTGAGGAACTCGGCGAGGGTGAGCTGTTCGACGACGCTCACGGAGCGGCCGCCGCCGTGGGCGACGACGTCCGGGACCAGGGACGGGGGCAGGACCATCCAGCCGAGGCGCAGTCCGGGGGCGAGGGACTTGCTGGCGGTGCCGAGGTGGACGACGTGGTCGGGGTCGAGGTTCTGGAGTGCGCCGACCGCCTGGCGGTCGTAGCGGAACTCGCCGTCGTAGTCGTCCTCCAGGATCAGTCCGCCGGTGCGGCGCGCCCAGTCGACGACGGCGGCGCGCCGCTCGGGGCGCAGGGCGCCGCCGAGGGGGAACTGGTGGGCGGGGCTGAGCAGTACGGCGTCGGCGGCGCCCACGTCCCCCGCGCGTGTGCCGAGGGTGTCGAAGGGGAGCGCGGTGGTGGTGAGGCCGGTGCGGGCGACGAGGTCCCAGTGGAGGTCCAGCCCGTAGGACTCCACGGCGAGGGTGCGGGCGCCGCGGGCGCGCAGGATCTCGCAGAGGAGCTGGAGTCCGTGGGCGAAGCCGGAGCAGACGACGATCCGTTCGGGGTCGGTGCGTACGCCCCGGACACGGGCGAGGTAGTCGGCGAGGGCCGTGCGCAGTTCGGGGCGGCCCCGCGGATCGCCGTAGCCGAAGGCTTCGTGCGGGGCGGCGGCGAGGGCGCGGCGGGTGGCCTTGAGCCATGCGGCGCGGGGGAAGGAGGCGAGGTCCGGGGTGCCCGGGACCAGGTTGTACGGAAGCCGGCCGGGGGCGCGGCGCGGGGCCGGCCGGCGCGTGGGCGGGCCGGCCACGGCGCGGTCGGCGACCCGGGTGCCGGAGCCCTGGCGGGCAGTGAGCCAGCCCTCGGCGGTCAGATCGGCGTAGGCGTCGGCGACGGTGTTGCGGGCGAGGCCCAGGTCGGCGGCGAGGGAGCGGGAGGACGGCAGCCGGGTGCCGGGTGCCAGCCGGCCGGTGCGGACGGCCTCGCGCAGGGCGTCGGTCAGGCCGCGGCGCAGGCCGGGACCGGACGGTTCGAGGTGGAGGTCGATGCCGAAAGTGGCCCAGCGTTCTGCCATGGAAGTGGACCATACTCCTGGGCCGCCCCGCTTCTAGTCTCGGTGGCATGACGACACACACCGACACCGCCACCGGCTCCTTCGCACCCGAGCGGGCCCCCCGGCTGGAGTGGTCCCGGCACGCCCCCGAGGTCTGGAAGGCTATGCTGCGGCTCTCGAAGGCCGCCTCCGACGGCGTGGACCCCGGCCTGCAGCACCTGGTGAACATCCGCGCCTCCCAGCTCAACCACTGTGCCTTCTGCCTGGACATGCACACCAAGGACGCGCTCGCGGCCGGCGAGAGCGTGGAGCGTGTCGTGCAGCTCTCCGCCTGGGACGAGTCGCGGCACTTCTACACGGAGCGGGAGCTCGCGGCGATCGAACTGACCGAGGCGGTCACCGTCCTGACGGACGGCTTCGTACCCGACGAGGTGTACGAGACGGCCGCCAAGCACTTCGACGAGGCCGAACTGGCGCATCTGATCGCCGCGATCGCGATGATCAACGCGTGGAACCGGTTCGGCGTGACCTGCCGGCTGACCCCGGGCCACTACACGCCGGGACAGTACGCGTGACGGCTCGTACGACCCGCCTCGACGACGGTGTCCGCGGCGCGCTGCGCGCGATGGGCGCCGCCGCCAAGAAGGGCCTCGGCGATCCCGGTCTGGCCGAGCTGGTCCAGATCCGGGCCTCGCAGCTCAACCACTGCGCGTTCTGCCTCGACATGCACCTCGCGCTCGCCCGCGGGGGCGGGGTGGTGCGCGAGGCGCAGCTCGATCTGCTGAGCGCCTGGGCGGAGGCCGGGGACGACATCTTCGACGCACGGGAGCGGGCCGCGCTGGAGCTGACGGAGTCGGTCACCCTGCTGACCGAGGGGTTCGTACCCGACGAGGTGTACGAGCGGGCGGCGGCGCACTTCGACGCCGCCCGGCTCGCCCACCTCGTCGCGCTGATCGCCGCGATCAACAGCTGGAACCGGCTGATGGTCGCCCGCCGGATCCCGCCGGGCGCCACCGACTGGTGAAGCGGGTGGTCAGGGCAGCCACCCCCGCCAGGTGGACTCGTGGCCGTCCACCCACTTCTTCGCCGCCTCCCGGGGCGACAGCTTCTGCTCGGCGATCAGCAGGGAGACCTCGTTCTGGTCCTCGGTCGTCCAGTGGAAGTTCCTGAGCAGCTCCGCCGCCTCGCCGCCGTGCCGTGCGAAGTCCGCGTTGAGGTACTTCTGCAGCGGGGTGACCGGGTAGGCGCAGGCGACCTCCGCCGGGTCGGCGTCGCAGCCCTCCTCGTACGGGGGCAGTTTCACCTCGGTCATCGGCACCTTCGCGGAGAGCCACTGGGGGGTGTACCAGTAGGTGAGGAAGGGCTTCCGCTCCTTGGCGAACCGCTTGATCTGGGTGATCTGCGCGGCCTCGGAGCCGGCGAACACCACCCGGTAGTCCAGCTTCAGGTTCTTCACCAGCGCCTTGTCGTTGGTGACGTAGGACGGGGAGCCGTCCAGGAGCTGGCCCTTGCCGCCGCTCTCCGGGGTGCGGAACCGATCGGCGTACTTGTCGAGGTTCTTCCAGTCGGTGACGTCGGGGTGCTCCTTCGCGAAGTACGTCGGCACGAACCAGCCGATGTGCCCGGTGACACCGAGGTCGCCGCCGTTCACGATCGTCTTCTTGTCGTCGACGTAGCGCCGCTCCTGCTCGGGGTGCCCCCAGTCCTCCAGGATGGCGTCGACGCGGCCCTGGCTGAGCGCGTCCCAGGCGGGCACCTCGTCGACCTGGACGGTGTCGACGCGGTAGCCGAGCTCCTGTTCCAGCAGGTACTGGGCGACGGCCACGTTGGCCTGCGCGCCGACCCAGGACTGCACGGACAGGGTGACCGTCCGGGCTCCCTGGGCGTTGGCGAAGGGCGACGCCTGCTTGGTCATGTCGGCGGCGCCGCAGCCGGTGGCCAGCGCCAGTACGGCTACGGCGGCCGTGATCCGTGTACGGGACATCTCAGGCTCCCTTCGCCGTACGGCGCTCGGTGGGCTGCGTCACCCGGTCGAGCATCAGACCCAGGCAGACGATCGCGGCCCCGGCGACCAGACCGGTCGCCAGATCACCCTGGGCGAGGCCGAAGACGACGTCGTAACCGAGCGCGCCCCCGCCGACCAGGCCGCCGATGATGACGACGGCGAGGACCAGGACGACGCCCTGGTTGACGGCGAGCAGCAGCGCGGGGCGGGCCAGCGGGAGCTGGACCTGCCGAAGTTGCTGGGTGCTGGTCGCGCCGAGCGAGCGGGCGGACTCCAGGGCGGCCGGGTCGACCTGGCGCAGGCCCTGGGCGGTGATGCGGACGACGGCCGGCAGCGCGTAGACGACGGCGGCGGCGACGGCCGGGGCGCGGCCCACGCCGAACAGGGCGACGACCGGGATCAGGTACACGAACTGCGGCATCGTCTGGAACACGTCGAGCACCGGACGCAGCAGCCGTTCGAAGCGGTCGCTGCGGGCGGCGGCGACACCGGTCGCGAAACCGATGACGAGGGTGACGGCGACGGCCGCGAGGACCTGCGAGAGCGTGTCCAGGGACGGCTTCCACACGCCGAGCACCCCGATGGCGGCCATGGCGAGGACGGCGGTGAGCGCGGTGCGCCACGTGCCGATCAGCCAGGCCAGCGCGGCGACGATCAGCAGCACCGACCACCAGGGCAGCCACTGCAGACCGTCCCGGAGCGGGTCGAGGACCCAGGTGGTGAAGCGGCCCGCCCAGTCGGCCGTACCGCCGACGACGGGGACGCCGGAGTAGAGGTGGTCGGTCATCCACTCGACGGCCCGGTTCACCGGCTCGGCGATGCCGACGACCCAGCCGTCGGGCCACTCCAGGCGGTCCGCGAGACGTCCGGCGACCGCTACGGCCACGGCGGCGATCCCGGCGTACGCCCACAGTGCGCGGGAGTTCGGCGGGGGCGCCTGTCCGAGGCGTGCGCCGGCCGCGCCGGTCACCCGGTCGAGGACGACGGCGAGCAGCACGATCGGAATGCCGGCGGCGAGCGCGGCGCCCACGTCGACCGAGGCCAGCGCCTGGTAGACGCGGTCGCCGAGACCGCCGGCGCCGATCACGGAGGCGATGACGGCCATGGACAACGCCATCATGATCGTCTGGTTCAGCCCGAGGAGGAGTTCCTTGCGGGCCAGCGGGAGCCGGGCGGTCAGCAGGCGCTGGCGGGCGGTGGCCCCGAGCGAGTCGACCGCCTCCAGCACCTCCTTGTCGGCGCCGCGCAGGCCGAGCGCGGTGAGGCGGGCCATGGGCGGGGCGGCGTAGACGACGGTGGCGAGGACGGCGGCGGGGACGCCGATGCCGAAGACCAGGACGACGGGGAGGAGGTAGGCGAACGCCGGGAGGACCTGCATGGTGTCGAGGACCGGGCGCAGGATGCGGTGCATACGGTCGGACAGGCCGGCGGCGAGGCCGAGGAGGGCGCCCACCGCGACGGATGCGGCGACCGCTACGGCCATCAGGGCGAGGGTCTGCATCGTGGGGACCCACATGCCGAGGAGGCCGCAGGTGAGGAATGCGGCGGCTGTGCCGAGGGCGAGGCGGATGCCCGCGGTGCGCCAGGCGATCAGGGCCGATACGGCGGTCACTCCCGCCCAGCCGACGGCGAGGAGGGCGAGGTAGACGGCGCGTACGGCGATGACGACGGCGTTGCTGACGTGGCCGAGGAAATGGAGGAAGAGGGGGTGGGTGTCCCTGTTGTCGATGATCCAGTCGCTGGCGGTGGCCAGGGGGGTGGAGAGGTTGACGGTGAGTTCCTCGGGCCAGGTGCCGGATGCCCAGCGGGCGGCTGCGAGGGGGGCGAGGATCGCGGTGAGGGCGGCGAGGGTCAGGAGCTTGCGTACGGCCGGGTTGGTCGAGATGCCCGGCGGTGCGTTCTTGCGGGGTGTCGCCGTGAGCGTCGCCATCACACCGGCTCCTCGCTGGTGGTGGCCGGTGGGGGTTCCAGCTCGCCGAGCTGCGCCGGTGCCGCTGCGCCCACCCGTGCCGCCCCAGCGGCACGACTGCCCGCAGCTACGGGGCCGGTCGGGGTTGTGGTGCCTGCTACCACGTCCAGTAGCGTGGCTGCGTCGAGCATGCCCAGGCATCTGCCTTCGTCCATCACTCGGGCCGGAGTGCCGGCCCGGGCCACTGCTTCTATCGCTTCCGAGACCGTGGCTTCCGGGCGGATCGCGGGGCCTGTTGCCGCTTCCTCCGCCGAGATGGGCGGGCGCATGGCTGTGCGGGCCGTGAGGATCTGCTCTCGGGGGATGTCGCGGGTGAAGGCGCGGACGTAGTCGTCGGCCGGGGAGGCGACGATCTCCTCCGGGGTGCCGAGCTGGACCACTCCGCCGTCGCGCATCAGGGCGATGCGGTCGCCGAGTTTCAGGGCTTCCTGGAGGTCGTGGGTGATGAAGACCATCGTGCGGCCCTCCTCGCGGTGCAGCCGGATCACCTCCTCCTGCATGTCCCTCCGGATCAGCGGGTCGAGCGCGCTGAACGGCTCGTCGAAGAGGAGGACTTCGGGGTCGACGGCCAACGCCCGCGCCAGGCCCACGCGTTGGCGCTGGCCGCCGGAGAGCTGGGCGGGTCTGCGCTGTTCCATGCCCTCCAGTCCGACCTTGGCGACGACCTCGGCGGCCCGCTCGCGGCGTTCCGCCCTGCCCATGCCCTGGATCTCCAGGCCGTAGGCGACGTTGTCGAGGACGGTGCGGTGCGGCAGCAGGCCGAAGTGCTGGAAGACCATCGCGGCACGGTGCCGGCGCAGTGCGCGCAGCCGGGACCGGTCCATGGCGCGGACGTCCTCGCCGTCGATGACGATGGTGCCGGCGGTCGGCTCGATCAGCCGGGTCAGACAGCGCACCAGGGTGGACTTGCCGGAGCCGGACAGGCCCATGACGACGAAGACCTCGCCCTTGCGGACGTCGAAGGACACATCGCGGACGGCGGCCGTGCAGCCGGTGCGGGAGCGCAGTTCGGCCGGGTCGAGGGCGGTGAGGGCGGGGTCGGCGGGGATCCGGTCGGCCTTCGGGCCGAAGACCTTCCAGAGGCCGTCCACGGAGAAGACGGGAGAAGCACTCATCGCGCGTCACCGCCGATCAGGTCCACGGCGCGCTCGCCGACCATCAGGACTCCGATCATCGGGTTCACGGCGGTCATCGTCGGGAAGACGGAGGCGTCCGCGATCCGGATGCCCTCCAGTCCGCGGATCCTCAGCTCGGGGTCGACGACGGCGAGTTCGTCGTTCACCGCGCCCATACGGCAGGTGCCCGCCGGATGGTAGACGGTGTGGGCGACCTTGCGGGCGTATGCGCCGAGTTCCTCGTCGCCGGTGATGTCCGGGCCGGGGCAGACCTCGCGCTTCAGCCAGCCCGCCAGCGGCTCCGACTTCGCGATCTCGCGGGCGATGCGGATGCCGTCGACGAGGGTACGGCCGTCGTAGTCGTCCTCGTCGGTGAAGTACCGGAAGTCCAGCGCCGGTTTCACGGACGGATCGGCGCTGGTGAGGTAGAGCCGTCCCCGGCTCTTCGGCTTGGGGATGTTCGGGGTCATGGAGACGCCGAACTCCGGGCGTTCGTAGCCCAGCCGCTCGGGATTGTCCGTGAACGGGATCTGGTAGAAGTGGAACATCAGGTCGGGGCCCGCGTGTTCGGGGTCGCGGCGCACGAACAGGCCCGCGTCGGAGTCCATCGCGGAGTTGTCGGGGAGGGGGCCGTTCGTCTCCCAGACGATCACGGACTCGGGGTGGTCGAGCAGGTTCTCGCCGACGCCGGGCAGATCGTGCGCCACGGGTATGCCGAGCGCCTCCAGGTCGGCCCTGGGACCGATGCCGGAGTGCAGCAGCAGGCGCGGGCTGTCGACCGCGCCGGCGCACAGGAGGACCTCGCGCCGGGCGCGTACCAGCTTCTCCTCGCCGTCCTGGGTCCGCACATGGACGCCCTCGGCGCGGGTGCCGTTCAGCTCCAGCCGGTATGCCCAGGTCTCCAACAGGAGCGTGAGGTTGGGGCGTTCGTCCATCACCGGGTGGAGATACGCCACGGACGCGGACGAGCGCTTGTTGTTCTCCGGGTGGTAGGCGAGGTCGAAGAAGCCGACGCCCTCGCTGAACGGCTGCTGGTTGAAGCCCTCCACGCGCGGCACGCCGAGCGCGGACCGGGCCGCGTCGACGAAGTCGCGGGCGATGGCGTTCCGGTCCTTCTCGTCGACGGGGACGATGTTGTTCTTGAGCCGGGCGTAGTACGCCTCCATCGGCACCGCGCCCCAGCCCTTGGCGCCCGCCCCCTCCCACTCGTCCCAGTCCGACGGCAGCGGCTTGAACGCGATGAGCGTGTTGTGCGAGGAGCAGCCGCCAAGGACGCGGGCGCGGCTGTGCCGGATGTGCGAATTGCCGCGCGGCTGTTCGGTGGTGGGGTAGTCGTAGTCGAGCTCGCCGCCGAGCAGGCCCATCCAGCGGCGCAGGGTCAGCACGTCGTCGCGGCCGACGTCGCTGGGGCCGCCCTCGATGACGGCGACGGTGACATCGGGGTTCTCGGTCAGCCGGGAGGCGATGACGGAACCGGCGGTGCCGCCGCCTATGACGACGTAGTCGTAGACGTGTTCGGGTTCATGTTCACGGGTGTGAGCGGTCATCTGGGTGGTACTCCTCCGGGGACTCGGGAGAGGTGGGTGGATCGCCGTACGGCTTCGGGGGAATGGGCGCGGCGGGGACGGCCGCGGTTCAGCCCGCGAACCAGCGCACCGGCTTCGGCGCCAGGTTCTGGTAGACGTGCTTGGTCTCGCGGTACTCGGCGAGACCGGCCGGGCCGAGTTCGCGGCCCACTCCGCTCCTGCCGAAGCCGCCCCACTCCGCCTGCGGGAGGTAGGGGTGGAAGTCGTTGATCCACACGGTGCCGTGGCGCAACCGTCCGGCCACGCGGCGGGCACGGCCCGGGTCGGCGGTCCATACGGCGCCGGCCAGCCCGTACTCGGTGTCGTTGGCGAGGGTGACGGCCTCGTCCTCGGTGCGGAACGTCTCGACGGTGAGGACCGGGCCGAAGACCTCCTCGCGTACGACCCGCATCTCGCGGTGGCAGCGGTCGAGGACGGTCGGCTCGTAGAAGTAGCCGGACTCGGGGCGTTCGGCGGACGGGGTGGGCCGCTTGCCGCCGGAGCGCAGCACCGCGCCCTCCTTGAGGGCGGATTCGACGTACTCCTCGACCTTGGCCCGCTGCTGTGCGGAGACGAGCGGGCCGCATTCGACGCCGTCCCCGGTGCCCCGGCCGAGCCTGATCTTCTCGGCACGGCGGGCGAGTTCGGTGACGAAGCGGTCCCGGACGGACTCCTCCACGATCAGCCGGGCGCCGGCCGAGCACACCTGGCCGCTGTGGATGAAGGCGGCGTTGAGAGCCTGGTCGACGGCGGTGTCGAAGCCCTCCTCGGTGGCGCAGGCGTCGGCGAAGACGACGTTGGGGTTCTTGCCGCCGAGTTCGAGGGCCACCTTCTTCACGGTCGGGGCGGCCGCCTGCGCGACCTTGGTGCCGCTGACCAGTCCGCCGGTGAAGGAGACGAGGTCGACGCCGGGGTGTTCGGCGAGCCGGGCACCGACCGTGTGGCCGGGTCCGGTGACGATGTTGGCGGCCCCGGCGGGCAGTCCGGCCTCGGTGAGCAGGTCGACGAGGGCGACCGTGGTGAGCGGGGTGATCTCGCTGGGCTTGACGACAAAGGTGTTGCCGGCCGCGAGGGCGGGAGCGATCTTCCAACTGGCCTGGAGCAGAGGGTAGTTCCAGGGGGTGATCAGCGCGCAGACGCCGACGGGCTCGTGTACGACGACGCTGTGGACGTCGGGCGAGCCCGCGTCGACGACCCGGCCCGGTGCCTCCCCGGCGACCAGGTCGGCGAAGTAGCGAAAGGCGTCGGCGACACAGTCGATGTCGACGCGCCCCTCCTCGGCGGTCTTGCCCGCGTCCCGGCTCTCCAGCAGGCCGAGCTTCTCCCGGTCCCGTACGAGCAGGCCGGCGACCCGGCGCAGCAGCGCGGCGCGTTCGGCGACGGGGGTGTGCGGCCAGGGGCCCTCGTCGAAGGCGTGGCGGGCCGCCGCCACCGCGAGGTCGGTGTCCCGTTCGGCGCCCTCCGCGACCACGGCGAAGGGCCGGCCGTCCGCGGGGTCGAGGATCTCGCGGGTGGCGCCGGAGACGGCCGCCCGCCACTCGCCTCCCGCGTGAATGGTGTCGCGTGCCTGGAGTTCCGTACTGTCCGCCATGATCGGTCCGCTGCCTTCCGTTCCTGTTCAGCCACCCGTGAGTCACACAGATGTCATCCACGGGGCCGGGTGGGCTCCTGCCCTTGAGTCCCGTATGCATGCGGAACCAAAGGCCCGAAGTGCGGTGTGTCACGGAAAGCAAGGGCGGAACGGAGGAAATCGCCCGCCTCACAGGCGTACGGTCACTGCCCGTCGGGGCCGGGAACGCGAGGGGCCCCGCACCGGTACGGCCGGTGCGGGGCCCCTGCGGGAGGATTCGATCAGATGAGGCCGAGGCCGCGGACCGCCTCGCGCTCCTCCTCGAGCTCCTTGACGGAGGCGTCGATACGGGCGCGGGAGAACTCGTTGACGTCCAGGCCCTGGACGATCTCGTACTTCCCGTCCTTGACGGTGACGGGGAAGGAGGAGATCAGGCCCTCCGGGACGCCGTAGGAGCCGTCCGACGGGATGCCCATGGAGGCCCAGTCGCCGTCGGCGGTGCCGTTGACCCAGGTGTGCACGTGGTCGATGGCGGCGTTGGCGGCGGAGGCGGCCGACGAGGCGCCACGGGCCTCGATGATCGCGGCACCGCGCTTGGCGACGGTCGGGATGAACTCCTCGGCCAGCCACTTCTCGTCGTTCACGACCTCGGCGGCGTTCTTGCCGGCGACCGTGGCGTGGAAGATGTCGGGGTACTGGGTGGCGGAGTGGTTGCCCCAGATCGTCAGCTTCCTGATCTCGGAGACCGGGACGCCGGTCTTCTTCGAGAGCTGGGTCAGCGCGCGGTTGTGGTCCAGGCGGGTCATCGCGGTGAACCGCTCGGCGGGCACGTCCGGCGCGGCGGCCTGGGCGATCAGGGCGTTGGTGTTGGCCGGGTTGCCGACGACCAGGACCTTGATGTCGTCCGCGGCGTGGGCGTTGATGGCCGCGCCCTGGGGCTTGAAGATGCCGCCGTTGGCCTCGAGGAGGTCACCGCGCTCCATGCCCTTGGTGCGGGGGCGGGCGCCCACGAGAAGACCGACGTTGGCGCCGTCGAAGGCCACGTTCGGGTCGTCCGTGATGTCGATGCCCTGCAGAAGCGGGAACGCGCAGTCGTCCAGCTCCATCGCGGTGCCCTCGGCGGCCTTGAGCGCCGGGGTGATCTCCAGCAGGCGCAGCTTGACCGGCACGTCCGCGCCGAGCAGCTGGCCGGAGGCGATGCGGAAGAGCAGGGCGTAACCGATCTGGCCGGCCGCGCCGGTGACGGTGACGTTCACGGGAGTGCGGGTCATGGCGTTCTCCGTATGACAGCTGGCGGTGGGGCGGTCCCTGCCCCGGGGTGCGGGATCCCGCTCCGGCTCGTGACCGGCGTCCAGGATGATCGATCATCGGTTCGCATGATCGATCTCTTGGCGTCAAGAGAGATCCAGCGGTCAGGCTATCGCGCATCCGCGACGGCGGACGGCCGGGCTCCCTGTGGCCCGCCCCACAGAGTGACGGCCCGCGTACGCGGGTACGCGGGCGGGCACACGAAGGGGCGGCCGCACCGTCCGGGAGAGGTGGGGGCGGGGCGGCCGCCGTCGGGGCCGCCCGTGCCGGACTCCCGTGGGGGTACCTTCCGCCTGCCCGCCTTTCGGCTCGGCATTCACCTCCCCACGAATTCCCCACGTATATGGCCCAAATGGGCTCATATGTGTGACGTATCGGGCGGGATGCGAGGCGGGTCAGCCGGTGCAGCCCTTCTCGCCGGTGGCGGCCAGGATCGCGCAGGCCTTGGCGTCCGCGGCCTTCTTCACCGGCAGCATCGGGGTGTACGCGGCCGTGTCACCGGCGGCGGTGATGGTGTCGGTCTGCTTCTCGGCCGTACCCGCGTCGATCTCGACCTTGTCGCCCTGAGCGCCCTGGGTGATGCGTCCCCAGGCGGCGGCGCAGGTCTCGCTGTAGCGGACCTCCACCGTGGTGGCGCCGACGGTCGCGGTCCCGGTGGTGGTCACGAGGTCGCCGCTGCACCCCATCACCTCGGCGTCCTTGCCGGCGCAGGCGTCGCCGCTGCACTTGACGCCCGGGGGGAGTTCCGTGGCGGTGGCGGTGGGCGACGGCGACCTGCCGGCGTCGTCCTTCTTCTTGTCGTCCTCGGTCCCGGTGACGTAGAGGCCGGCGGCGAGCACCACCAGCGCGCCCAGCGCCCCGACGATGAACGTCGACATCCGCCGCTTGCCGCCGGGGCGGCCGCGGCCGGGCGCGGCCGCGGGCGGTGTGCCGCGACCACCCGGCGTGCGCCCGCCTGCCTGGGGTGAGTCGTCCGGCGGGGTGACGCCCCAGGAGTTCACCTCCGAGGCGGTCGGCTGCGGCGGCACGCCGGGCGAGACCCCGGCCGGGCCGGCGACGCCCGGACGGACGGCGGCCCCGGCGCCCTTCGCGTTGCCCCTGCCGCCGGAGGACGGTCCGGCGACTTCGCTGAGCGCGGCGCGCGCCTGCGAGATCCGGATCGCCTCCATGGTCATGTCATGACGCATCTCCGAACGGCTCCAGGCACGTTCGGCGAGCTCCCACATGGTGGTGAGGTGCAGCGGGTTGGTTCCGGTGACCTCGGCCAGGGCCACGATCGCGCCCTTCGGGGCGAGCAGCCGGCCGTTGAGATAACGCTCCCAGGACGTCTTGCTGTAGCCCGTGCGGTCGGAGACCGACGCGACGCTCAGGCCGCTGCGGTCCACGACCCGCCTGAGCTGGCTCGTGAACTCCCTGATCTGCGGATCGAGTTCATCAGGCAAGGCCTTCCAACGAGGCATTGTTCTCCCCCTCTTCCCCCCACATGGTGCTGGTCTTTCCCCCACCCAAAGGATGCCGTCACACAGCGTCCCAGTTCCCCACCCCAGTCTCCCACCACCCCCACCCCCGCTCCCGCTCCCGCTCCCGCTCCCGCGGGCAATCGTGCCGCAGGGCGGCACGGGTGGGCGGTGGGGGTACCTCCCGCTCGAGCGAAGCCGAGAGTGGGGGAGGCACCCCGCAAGCGCCGGGCCGCGCGAACACCTCCCGGGCCCGTTCCCACACCAGGCCCCGGACACATCGCCAACCTGTCCGAGGATTCCGCACCCCGTACCGGAACGGTCACTTCCGTGCCACAGCGCCCAACCCCCCGTTGAACACCCGCTCCACCGTGCAGCAACGTGTTCCCCGGCGACGGCCCGTCCTCTCACGGGGGTGTGGACGGGCCGCCGCCACCACGAACCGGAACCCCGCTCAGCCGTCCACCGTGAAGTGCAGCGTGTCCTTCAGGAACGGGATCTCCAGCAGCGGATGCGGCTGCACCATCAACGCCAGCAGCACGATCACCGCCCCCAGCCCCCCGTACGTCACGATGTCCGTGAACCGCGACCGCACCGCGAGCATGCCGACATGCGGCATCACCCACCGCAGCAACGCCCCCGCCAGCAGCGCCACCCCCACCAGCAGCGTCCCGAGCCGGAACTGATCCAGCGCGGTCAGCAGCAGCCCCAGCCCCACCGTGAGCAGCACACACAGGATCGGCCACTGCCGGGCGGGCGCGGGCGCGTCACCGGGTGCGGCCCGGCCCCCGCCCTCGGGCCGCGCCGTGTCCCTGGTGAACAACGGGAACCGCCGGGTCGTACGACGCGGCCGCCCCTCGGCGTCGGGGGCACTGACGGGATCACGCACCGTGATCTCGTCACCCTGCTCCGGCTCCCCGGAGACGTTCGAGGCACCTCGCTCAGCCGACACTGCGCTCCGCCGCCTCGACCACGTTGACCAGCAGCTGCGCCCGCGTCATCGGACCCACACCACCGGGGTTGGGAGCGACCCACCCGGCCACCTCGGCCACACCCGGATGGACGTCGCCCACGATCTTCCCCTCGGCGCTGCGCGAGACACCGACGTCGAGAACGGCGGCCCCGGCCTTGACGTCCTCGGGCCGGATCAGATGCGCGCTGCCCGCCGCGGCCACGATGATGTCCGCGCGCCGCAGATGCGCCGACAGATCACGCGTACCCGTGTGGCACTGGGTCACGGTCGCGTTCTCACTGCGCCGCGTCAGCAGCAGGGGCATCGGACGGCCGATGGTCACACCGCGCCCGACGACCACGACCTCGGCGCCCTTGATCTCCACGCCGTGGCGGCGCAGCAGGGTGATGATGCCGTTCGGGGTGCACGGCAGCGGCGCGGGCTCGTTCAGTACGAGGCGGCCGAGGTTCATCGGGTGGAGGCCGTCGGCGTCCTTGTCCGGGTCCATCAGTTCGAGGATGCGGTTCTCGTCGATGCCCTTGGGCAGCGGCAGCTGGACGATGTAGCCGGTGCAGGCGGGGTCCTCGTTCAGCTCGCGGACGACCGCCTCGATCTCCTGCTGCGTGGCGGTGGCGGGCAGTTCGCGCTGGATGGAGGCGATGCCCACCTGGGCGCAGTCGCGGTGCTTGCCGGCGACGTACTTCTGGCTGCCGGGGTCGTCCCCGACGAGGATCGTGCCGAGGCCGGGCGTGACGCCCTTCTCCTTCAGCGCCGCCACACGGGCGGTCAGATCGGACTTGATCTCTGCTGCGGTGGCCTTGCCATCGAGAATCTGGGCGGTCATGGCCCCATCCTCGCGGATGACCGGGCCCCGGTTCCAATCAGCCCGCATGACGGGCGGCCCTGGCGCCCCCTGCCCCGTATCGACCGTTTCCGGCCAAGATCACTGATGTTGCACTTGCACAACACATACGGCCTACGCCTGGACAAGGAAAGGAACGGTCAAGAACGATGAGGACACAGTGCCGCGGGCAGAACCGGGGGGACGGACCGCATCTGTAGAACTTCCTCCGCGCCGAGTCTCGCGTCGTCCCCGCACCTGATGCGCAACGGAGGAAGAACCGCCATGAGTTTCGGCGACCCGAACAACCCTTACGGGCAGCCGCCCCAGCAGCCCCCGGCCGGCCCCCCGGGTTACGGCTACCCGCAGCAGCCCGGCGCTCCGCAGCAGGGCTACGGCTACCCCGCCGCCCCGCCGATGTCGCAGCCGTACGGCGGCGGTCCCGTCCTCTCGCAGATGCCCGGCATCACCCGCGCCGCGCAGATCATGCTCGGCGTCATCGTCCTGGCCCACGTGATCATCGCGGGGATGTACGGCTACGCGCTGTCCAAGTGGGACGAGACGATGGTCGAGGCCGGCATCACGGGCGACTCCGAGGCCGAGGCGTTCGCCGACCTGGGCAAGGGCGTCGTCGTCTTCTTCCTGGGCCTGGCCGCCGTCTTCGCGGTCCTCGGCCTGGTGCTGGTGCTGCAGTACGCCAAGGGCGGCAACGGCGTCCGCGTCTGCTCCATCGTCTACGGCTCGTTCGCGATCGTCAGCGGCATCTTCACGATCGCCGCGTACGGTCTCGGCCTGGTCATCATCATCATCTCGATCCTGCTGATCGTCTTCTCCGCGAAGCGCGCCACCGCGGACTGGTTCAGGCGCCCGAGGTACTGAGCGGGGCGAACCCCCACCGTCACAGGGCCGTGCCTCACCCCGCCGGGGGAGGCGCGGCCCTGGTGCTTCCGCCCCGGCCCGTGTCCTCGCCCGCCGGCCGCAGGGCCGCCCGCAGCACGGCGGCGCCCGTGGGCGTGAGGGTGTGCAGCACGGACGGGCCGTTGCGGACCGTGGTGACGAGTCCCGCGTCGCGCAGCGCGCCGGCGTGCCGGCTGGCGGCGGAGGCCGAGACCCCGGCGGCGCGGGCGATCTCACCGGTCGTGGCCCCGGTCGACGCGGTGTGCAGGGCGATCGCGCGGGCCCGTCCGAGCAGGTTCGTCAAGGGCCGTCCGGGCTCGCCCCCGCTCGGGCGGCGGGCCTCGGGCTCGTGCAGCAGCGAGTACCAGAGCACGGGCGGCAGCCCCGGATCGGCGTAGGCGACCGGTTCGCCCCAGTTGAAGTAGGAGGGGACGAGGGTGATCCCCCGCCCCTTCAGATACAGATCACGGTCCGCCGCCTGCTTGGGATAACTGACCTCCAGGACGGGAGGACGCCAGCGCATCATCGGCCCGAGGCCGGCGAGCATGCCCTCCACACCTCCGTCCAGCAGCCCGTGGCGGCGCGCCGCCCGTTCGCTCTCGACACGGGCCAGCATCTGCTCCTTGTGCGGGAGGACGACGGCCTCGTAGTACGTGCGCAGCACCCGTACGAACTCCCTGCGTTCCTTCAGACCGGTCAGCCGCGCGGCCCAGGCGGGCGCTCCGACGGTCCGGTCGAGGAGGGTGATCTCCTCATGGACGCGCCGCGGCGGGGTGGCCAGGAGGGCCTCGGCCCCGGAGTCCCAGTCGCCCGCGCTCTGGGCCGGGGTCAGGAAGTCCGGGAAGTACGCGGCCCTCGGGTACAGCGGAAGGAGCACGCCGCGTACGAGGCGCTCCAGCCCCTGCGCCTGCATCCGCTCCCGCGCCGTGCGATACCACCCGGCATAGGCCCAGCGCCCGCGCCGGACCTGCAACCGGTGCAGGCTGGCCGCGGCTTCCCAGAGGGGGTCCGGAGCCGCGGCGACCTTGGTTCTGGCCAGGTCGACGTCGCTGAAATGGATGCGGAGCATCTCGTTCCTCCCCTGTGGACTGAGCTTTTGCGGTGCAGCGCAATGCCGTGGCCGGGGTTCGTCGGCTGAGCGATCGTAGGAAGCGGGAATCAACGGCTCCTATACGGGGGCTCAACAAGGTGGTTGAGGGGTCTCCGGCGGCTTTCGCCCCGCGTCGGCGTGGCCCGGCTCCGCCCCGCCCCGCCGGCGCGACGATCATCGCCGGCATGGATCGACACGCGGGCGAGCGGGGAAGGAATGGGCCCGGGGGGAGAAAGAGCTGTGCCGACATCTCAGGTGCTCGATGAGTTGCTGCGCCGGCTGAGGCCGCGCGGCGGGCAGGACACCGCGGACGGGACACGGGCGCTGCTCCACTGGCTGGGGCGGCAGATCGGCGCGGAGGTCGCCCTGGTCGGCCGCACGGGCGAGGTGGAGCTGTGCACCGCCGGGTTCACACCGGACGTCCTCGCCGGCGTCCGGTCCACGCTGACGCGGTTGTCCCAGGGACGTCTGGCCGCCGTGGCTTCGCGGACCGGTGCGGTCCATGTGTGGTGCGAGGCGCTGGGACGGCAGGTGCCGCGTCCGGTGCTGGCCGTCGTCAGCCCCTCGCCCCTCGCACCGGAGTCGCTGACGCTGGCGTCCCATGTCGGCACGCTGGCCGAGATGGCCCGGCGTGCCCGCCAGGCCGACGATCTCGCGGTCCGGCATCAGCAGGCGGCGGCCCGGCTGCGCCTGGCGGTGTTCATGGCCCTGATGACCGGGGAAGCGACGCTGGCCCGCAGGATGACGGCCGGTGCCGTACCGCCGTTGCTCGTCGCGCAGCGCCTGCGCGTCCATCTGCTGCGCTGTCCGCCGCCGGACCGCGGCCGGATCATCGACGCCCACCAGGACGCGTCCGGGTATCACGGCCGCGGCCTGATGGTGCGCTGCCCGGTCTACGACGACCATCTCATCTGCCTGCTGCCCACGGACGACGACGGCGACGCCACCGGCCTGGGCGCGTCCTTGCGGGAGCTGGTGCGCGGCAACCCCCACTACGCGCTGGGTATCAGCGCGCCCGCGCCCTTGGCGGCCACCGCGCGGGCCTACGACCAGGCCCGCCATGCCCTGGCCGTCGCCCGTCACACACCCGAACGGGTCACCGACCAGCACGGCAGACCGCCGCTCGCCGGTCTGCTTCCCCGCCGGCAGGCCCTGGCCTGGGCCCGCGCCTTCCTGGAGCCGCTCAGGGAGGCCCCCCGGCTCACCGTCGACATCGCCGGCCTCGCCCTGCACTTTCCCCGCGCGGGTGTGGCGCGGCTGCTCGACGTCAGCCGCAACACCGTCGCCGCCCACCTCACACAGGTCCAGGACAGCCTCGGCCTCGATCTGCGCGACCCCCACAGCCGCGCCGATCTCGCCCTCGCCCTGGAGATCACCGCTCTTCCGGAGCCCTTCGGCGACACCGGGGCCGTGCCGCCCCCCACGACGGACTGCCTGCTCTCCACCGAGGCGGCCGTCACCTGGGCCCACGCCTTCCTCGAGCCCCTGCGGCCCGTCACCGGCGGCAGCGTGCACCGGACCCTGCGCGCCTGGATCGAGGCCGGCGCGGACGCCCAGCGGACGGCCCGCGACCTCGGCATCAGCCGCACCACCGTCCGCGCCCGGCTGGGCACCGCCGAACAACTGCTGCGCCGCAGCCTGCTGACCCCGGGCCCCGGCACCCACGAACTGGCCCACGCGTTCCGCATCGCGGACCGTGCACCGTGAACAGCGGCACGTCCGCGACTGCGCACCGTGCGCATTGGCAGCCGTGCACCACACTCCTACCGTCAGAACGGCCTGGGTCCGCCCTCTCCCGGCAGTCGTCCGACAGAACGGACCGATCCGGAGGAGAGCGGCCCCAGGCCGCGTGACCGCAGTGGATCCGACAGGGGGAACGAATCCATGTACAGCATCATCGTCGTGCCGCCCGCAGACGCGAGCCCGGCCGAGCAGATCAGGATCGCCACGGGCGAGCAACTCGCCTTCGGCCGGGGCGAGAAGGCCCACGGTCTCACCATCGCGCACGAGGGTGTGCCCCGGATCGCCGGGGAGATCACCGCGCACCGGAACTTCTGGCTGCTGACCAACCGCAGCGAGGACCAGACCTACGTCGTCGAGAACCCGGAGGGCGCCGGCGAGCACATCAAGGTCGCGCCGGGACGTACGGACGCGCCGGTACCGTTCGAGTTCGCCCGTGTCGTCCTGCCCGCGGCGGGAGACCTGCTGACCTTCGACGTCTGGGCGCCGCGGCACACCTTCCGCAGCGTCACCCGGCACGACGTCCCCGGCGCGCTCACCGCTCCGGCGTTCACGCTCGACCGCACCAGGCGGTACTTCGCGGTGCTGGCCGCCCTGTGCGAACCCCGACTGCGGGGCGAGCCCCATGCCCCGCTGCCGACCGTCGAGCAGCTCGTCGAGCGTCTGGCCCCGGTCTGGCCGACGGTCAGCCGCTCCACCGTCTACTGGAACATCGACTACCTCGCGCTCAAGCTGCGGCTGCGGCCGGGCCCCGACACGGCGCAGCCCACCCAGCGTCTGAGCGGCAAGAAGGAGTCCCTCGTGTCGCTGGCGCTCCGCTTCGACCTGGTCCACGAGGACGACCTCGTCGTGCTCGCCGCGGCCACCGGCAAGGCACGGGTGTGAGCAGCGGGCGGCCGCACGCCCTCACCGTCCCGGAGGGTTACCGCATCGGACGCTGGGAGGTCGGCGAGCCCCTGGGCTCGGGCGCGTTCGCCACCGTCCACGCGGGGCGACGCGTCGGGGAGGGACCGGCGGGACTCCCCCGCCGGGCGGCGCTGAAGGTCCTGCCCACCGGCACCCGCGCTCGTGGCCGGCGGCATCATGTACGCGAACTGGCGGAGCGTGAGGCCGACTTCCTCAGTCGGCTCCACTCGCCGCGGCTGATCCGGATGTACGAGACCCTCACCGTCGACGACCCGGACCACCCGGAGCTCGACGGTGCGACCGTGCTCGTACTGGAACGGGCCGAACGGTCACTGGACGCCGTACCGCGTCCGGTGCCGTCGCCCGGTGCCGTGCTCCGGCAGATCTGCGAGGCGCTGGCGCACCTGCACCGGGCGGGGTGGGTGCACGGTGATCTGAAACCGGCCAACGTGCTGCTGATGCCGGACGGTTCGGTACGGCTCGCCGATTTCCACACGGCCGCCGAACTGGAGGGCACCCATGCCTGGGCCCCCGTGTTCACCACCCCGGACTACACCCCGCCCGAGCTCCTGTGGCCCGAGACGGACGCGCGGGGCACCCGGATCCGGGCCAGCGCCGATGTCTGGGCCTTCGGCGTACTGGCCCACGTCGTCCTCGCGGGTTCGTTCCCGATGCCGGGCGGCACCGTCCAGGCGCGCGACGACGCGTTGACACGCTACGCCCGCGGGGCGGAGGAACTACGGCTGTCCCCCGAACTCCCGGAGGAGTGGCGGGACATCGTACGGGACTGTCTGGCTCCCGCCCACGAGCACCGGGTCACGGACGCGGCGGCCCTGCTGCGCCGCGTGGAGCGGGCGGCACACGCCCCGCGCCCGCGCGGCTGGCTGCGCCCCGTGGCGGTGGCGGCGGTCCTGTCCGCGCTGGAACTCGTGAGCTCCGGCATCACGTACACCACCCTGCGGTCCGGGACCCCCGCGGCCTACTCCCCGCCCACCTGCGAACGTCCGGCGGTGTTCGAGGACGTGACGTACGGCCGGGCGTTCACGGCGGGCCAGAACGGCACCTGGGACTTCACCGTCCGGCAGGGCGACGGCGGCGGTCAGGTCCGAGAGGTCCAGTGCCTCCTAGGCCACCTCCACGGCATCCCCGGCCCCGGCCACCTCCACGGCACCTTCGACCCCCCGACCCGGGACGCCGTCATAACCTTCCAGCGACGCTCCGGCCTGCCCCCGACCGGCACGGTCGACCCGGCCACCTGGCGCGCCCTGCGCAGGGCGGGCTGAGGGGAGTCCGGATACACGGCTGTTCCGCCCCGCACACCTGAAACTCTGCAGGTACCTCCGATCGCCTGTTCCGCCCAGCATGGCCATGACGAAACACCCGTACCGCCGGACCAACAGGGAAGGAACCTCCATGTACCTCCGCACCACACGCACTCGCCTGGGCGCCGCCGCGGTCGCCGCGCTCGCCGCCGGTGCTCTGGCCCTGGGCGCCTCGCCCGCCTCCGCCTCGGCCTCCAGCGGATACGTCAGCGGCGCCGATACGTACACCGACGACTTCGGCGACGAGGGCGTCCTGTCCACGTCCTCCTACAGCAGCTCGAACGCCACCTGCCTGTGGCAGATCATTCTCCTGGCGGAGGGCGCCAACGAGTCGGACGGCACCGACTTCGACATGTCGGACATCGACGGCCACTTCGGGCCCAACACGGAGCACGCCACCAAGCGGCTGCAGGTGAGCTGGGGGCTCGCCGACTCGTTCGGCGACGCGGACGGCAAGGTCGGCCCGAACACCTTCGGCTATGCCGACAGCAAGCTGCGCTACCTGTCGGGCAGCACGGCCTCGGGCGGGACGCTGGACCTGCGTTACCAGGGGGCGAAGTACTACTTCGACGTCTACCGGACAGCCGGAAAGTACCGGATCTACCACAACGACACCTGGCACACCACGAGTTACACCTCCAACACCTGCGACTGATCCGGGTGGGCGGCCGGGCGCGGCCCGGCCCGACGGCATCGAGACGGACGCGCGCGGCGGGGCCCGGCATCAGCCGATCAACTGATGCCGGGCCCCGCCGCGTTGTCTGACAACGGCGTCACGGTCCGAGGACTTCCCGGCAATGACGGAGCGTCAGGACTGCCTGTGTCCGGCAGTGATCCTCGGGGCGGGAGGGTGAAAGGGTGTTCGAGGCGGCAGTCGCCGCCCTCCGTGAAAGCCCTTACCGAACAGGCAGGTTCACGTATGAGACTGACCCGCGGTGTTCTGGCGGTGGCCGCCACTGCGCTCACCCCGGCCCTCCTTCTCACCGGTCCGGCGTTCGCCGCGGACGCGGCGCCGGCTCCCGTCGCCGCCTCGGCGGCGGCCGACCCCGGTACGCCGGTGGACGAGATGTCGGAGGAGGAACTGCGCGCCGCCATCGCCGTCATCCTGGCCGACCCGGACTCCGGCAGGGGCGTCGAGCGGGAGGCGAACGAGGCCCTCGGCGGCACCGTGGAGGACATGCGCGAGTTCCTCAGGACCGGCTACCGCCTCGCCCGGTTCGAGGACGACCGGGTCGCCATCCTCACCATCCTCGGCAAGCCCGAATCCGGCAGGGGCGTCAAGCGCGAAGCCACCGAGGCCCTCGACGCAGGCACCCCGGAAGCCGCCCGCGCCTTCCTCGAGACCGGCTACCGGCTCGCCCAGTACGAGGACGACAAGGTCGCCGTCGTCACCATCCTCGGCAAGCCCTACGCGGGAAAGCGCGTCAAGCAGGAGATCAACGCACTCCTCGACGCACCCACCCCCGAGAAGCTCCGCACCTGGCTGGAGACCGGCTACCGGCTCGCGCAGGCCGAGGACGACAAGGTCGCCGTCGTCACCATCCTCGGCAAGCCCTACGCGGGAAAGCGCGTCAAGCAGGAGATCAACGCACTCCTCGACGCACCCACCCCCGAGAAGCTCCGCACCTGGCTGGAGAGCGGCTACCGGCTCGCGCAGGCCGAGGACGACCGTGTGGCGGTCGCGCGGCTGCTGGCCGATCCGGACATCAGCGCCGCCCTGCGCGCGGCCGCGCTGGAGGTCATCGACGGTACGCCGGAGGAGCTGCGGTACTTCCTGGAGACCGGCCGGTACGAGGTGGACCAGTAGGACACCTCCGCCCGGCCGCCCCTGCGGGCGGCCGGGCGGACGGAGTCTCAGTGGAAGAAGTGGCGCGTGCCCGTGAAGTACATCGTCACGCCCGCCTTCTTCGCGGCCTCGACGACCAGTTCGTCACGGACCGAACCACCGGGCTGGACCACGGCCTTCACACCGGCCCCGGTGAGGATCTCCAGGCCGTCGGGGAAGGGGAAGAACGCGTCCGAGGCGGCGTAGGAACCGGCCGCGCGCTCGGCGCCCGCCCGCTCCACGGCCAGCTTCGCGGAGTCGACGCGGTTGACCTGGCCCATGCCGACGCCGACGGACGCGCCGTCCTTGGCGAGCAGGATCGCGTTGGACTTCACGGCCCGGCAGGCCTTCCAGGCGAAGGCGAGTTCGGCGAGTCCGGACTCGCTCAGCGCCTCGCCGGTGGCCAGCGTCCAGGTCGTCGGGTCGTCGCCCTCGGCCTGGAGCCGGTCGGTGACCTGGAGCAGGACTCCGCCGTCGATGGGCTTGACCTCGACCGGGGCGGACGGGGCCCCGGGGGCGCGCAGGACGCGGATGTTCTTCTTCTTGGTGAGCGCTTCGAGGGCGCCCTCCTCGTAGTCCGGCGCGACGATGACCTCGGTGAAGATCTCCGCGACCTGCTCGGCCATCTCCTTGGAGACCGGCCGGTTGACCGCGATCACGCCGCCGTATGCGGAGACCGGGTCGCAGGCGTGCGCCTTGCGGTGCGCCTCGGCGACGTCCGCGCCGGTCGCGATCCCGCACGGGTTGGCGTGCTTGATGATCGCGACGGCCGGTCCGGCGTGGTCGTACGCGGCACGGAGCGCGGCGTCCGTGTCCGTGTAGTTGTTGTACGACATCTCCTTGCCGTGCAGCTGCTCGGCCTCGGCGAGACCGCCGGTCCCCGAGATGTACAGCGCGGCCGGCTGGTGCGGGTTCTCGCCGTAGCGGAGGGTGTTCTTGCGCTCCCAGGTGGCGCCGAGGAAGTCGGGGAACCGCGAGTCGTCCACCGGGGCGTACTCGGAGGCGAACCAGCTCGCGACGGCGACGTCGTACGCGGCCGTGTGCTGGAAGGCCTCGGCGGCGAGCCGCTTGCGGGTGGTGAGGTCGAAGCCGCCGGCCTCGACCGCGGCGAGGACGTCGCCGTAGCGGGCCGGGCTGGTGACGACGGCGACCGACGGGTGGTTCTTGGCGGCGGCACGCACCATCGAGGGGCCGCCGATGTCGATCTGCTCCACGCACTCGTCGGGCGTGGCGCCGGAGGCGACGGTCTCGCGGAACGGGTAGAGGTTGACGACAACGAGGTCGAACGGCTCCACGCCCAGTTCGGTGAGCTGGTTGCGGTGGTCCTCGAGCCGCAGGTCGGCGAGGATGCCGGCGTGGACCTTGGGGTGCAGGGTCTTGACGCGGCCGTCCAGGCACTCGGGGAAGCCGGTGAGCTCCTCGACCTTGGTGACGGGGACGCCCGCGGCGGCGATCCTCGCGGCGGTGGACCCGGTGGAGACGAGCTCCACACCGGCGGCGTGCAGGCCGCGCGCGAGGTCCTCGAGGCCGGTCTTGTCGTAGACGGAGACGAGCGCCCGTCGGATGGCCCGCTTGTTGCTCTCGGCGGTCACTGGATAACTACCTTTCGTCCCTCAATGCGGTAGCCGTTGCGGGCGAGGAGCCCCACGACCTCGACGAGCAGCCTTCGCTCGACGTCCTTGATGCGCTCGTGCAGAGCGCTCTCGTCGTCCTCGTCCCGGACCTCCACCACGCCCTGCGCGATGATCGGACCGGTGTCGACGCCGTCGTCGACGAAGTGGACGGTGCAGCCGGTGACCTTGGCGCCGTACGCGAGCGCGTCCCGTACGCCGTGGGCTCCGGGAAAACTGGGCAGCAGGGCGGGATGCGTGTTGACGAACCGCCCGCCGAAGCGCGCGAGGAACTCCTTCCCCACGATCTTCATGAACCCGGCGGACACCACGAGGTCGGGCTCGTGGGCGGCGACGGCCTCGGCCAGCGCCGTGTCCCACTCCTGACGGGTCGCGTGGTCCCCGACCTTGCACACGAAGGTGGGCAGTCCGGCGCGCTCGGCGCGGGCCAGCCCCTCGATTCCCTCGCGGTCGGCGCCGACGGCCACGATCTCGGCCCCGTACGCCTCGGCTCCGGTCGCGGCGATCTCGTCGAGGAGCGCCTGGAGATTGGTGCCGGATCCGGAGACCAGCACGACGAGACGCCTGGCGCGATCGGCCACGGGCTTGGCGGCCACGGTGGGGCCCTTTCTCGGGGAGCGTCTGTACGGCCGGCGGCACAGCGCTTTGTACATTCCCACGAATGCTTCGTGTCCCCGGATACGGGGAAGCCTACGAAGCGGCCGACCGTCAGCAACGATACCGGCACACCCGGCGGCCCCCACGGGACGGGGGCGTGGCCGGAAGGTAGCGTCTGGGAAGAGCCGGTCCTGGGACGTCGGGGCGCGCGTGGGAACGCGAACCGTGCACCGGGCGTTCACAGGACGACGGGCCCGGGCCGCGAAGAGCCGACGGGAACGCGCCGGCTCACCAGCCCAGTCGTAGTCGATACGTCGTGCGAGGCGGTCACGCCGGACCACGCCGTGCTTCATTAAGGGGAAGACGCTCACTTGATGCCGGACCGCAGCCTGCGACTTCTCACGTTCCCCCAGCAGTCCGCCCACGGAGGGGACCGGGGCGCCGTGCTGCTGCGGGAGCGTCCCGCCTCGCCGCCGGACGCGCCCCGGGGCGAGGGTGGCGACGAGGGTTCCCGGGAACCCAAGGACGACAATCCGTTCGCGCCACCGCCGGAGGGCACGCCCGACCGGCCCTGGCAGCCGAGGCACCCGTCGGGCTCCGGCGGGGAGGGCGGCGGCCGCTCCCCCTGGGGGCGGAACTGGAGCGACCGGCAGCCCGGCCGCTCCCCCGGCGGTTTCGGCGAGCGCCCGCGCGGCCCCGAGGGGCAGGGCGGCGGCGGACAGCAGGGGCCCGGCACACGCTGGGACCCGACGGACCCGGCCCAGCGCCGTGCGCGGTACGCGCTGCTGTCCGGCATGTGGGCATTCTTCTTCGGCCTGTTCAGCTGGCCGTACGTGGCGCTGCTGCTGGGCGCGCTCGCCCTGTACTGGGGCATCAGCGCGCTGCGCGCCAAGCCCGCGGCGCAGGACCCGGACTCCCCGGCGCCCGAGCAGAAGGGCCGCCCGCAGACCACGGCCGCGGTGAGCGGACTGGTCACGGGGTCGCTGGCGCTGGCGCTGGTCGCCGCGTCCTTCGCGGCGCAGCTGGTCTACAGCGACTACTACACCTGCACGCAGGACGCCCTCACCCAGGACGCCCGCCAGGCCTGCGACGACCTCCTCCCGGAGCAGCTGCGGGACCTGCTGGGCACGAGCGACTGACCCCGGCGCTCACCCGTCCCCCTCCCCGGGCCGCACGTCCCGCACGTCCCGCACCCCGAAGGGCATCTCCCAGTCCCAGGCGAGGGCTTCCCGGGAGCCGTGAGGGTACGGCTCGCCGAGGTCGTCGCCCGGAAAGAGAACGTACGTCGCCGAACCCGCGCCCTCGGGGGCGCGGGTTCGGGCGGGTGCGGCACCCGGGTCCGGGACCATATCCCGCTCCGGGTTCCGGCCCCGTCCGGTACCGGCCCCGAGGGGGGAGCCGAGGCGCCGCCACCACGCCGTGCCACGCCCCGGCGCACAGTCCCGTACCGGACCCGGCCCCGAGGCGCTGTCCGGCACCGAACCGGATCCCGGGGTCCGATCGCCCGCCGAACGGGATGCCAGGCGTCGCCACCATGCCGCACCCGAACCGGGAGTCCGGGCCCGTGTCGCACCGGAGCCCGGGGTCCGATCACCCGCCGAACCGGATGCCACGCGTCGCCACCATGCCGCACCCGAACCGGGAGTCCGGGCCCGTGTCGCACCGGAGCCCGGGGTCCGATCACCCGCCGAACCGGATGCCACGCGTCGC